>NZ_JBBOTE010000004.1:0-444992 GCF_038005385.1 Bacillus sp. FSL K6-2944
TAATGATGTAGCACGCTATACATGTCGAACAATTCATAGTCTACAGATACCCTCAAGAACTTAGAATTTTTTCCTAAGTTCTTGAATTTACCTACAAACTTATTATCCACTTGTGCATGATCAAGAGCAAAAATGCATTCTAGTCATTTAAAAATTTATTAACCATACTTTTTAATTTACTTTTATCATAATTTATATACTGGTTAGCCATATTACGTATGGGATCACCAGCATAAAATCGTTCATATAATTCATGCCGTGATCCTAAAGGACTACCTATTATATCCCATGCTAGCTTGAACAATTTAGTTTTTTTGTCTGCAGAGATATTAGCACCTTTAAAATATTTTTTCAACAAAGGTGCTAATGGACTTTGAAAATCATTTATGCTCGAAGGTAATTGTATAAACCCGCCTGCTCCTATAAGTTGTAAAATTTCAATAGCTCTGGGATAATACTTGGTCCCTAAATTTCTTGCTGTTTCAATATATTTAAAGTTTGGTATATATACGTTACATTCATTTATTTCCCCTTCTCTTTCTGCTGCTAATAAAAGCGAACGAATCACCTCT
This sequence comes from Bacillus sp. FSL K6-2944, assembly GCF_038005385.1. Classification (NCBI taxonomy): domain Bacteria; kingdom Bacillati; phylum Bacillota; class Bacilli; order Caryophanales; family Bacillaceae; genus Bacillus; species Bacillus sp. FSL K6-2944. The sequence goes on from NZ_JBBOTE010000004.1 coordinate 573, forward strand.
ATCTGCATAATAAGCTCTCCAAGTTTTTCTTGCACATGTAAATAAGATTCAGCACCAATAGCTTCTGCTATCTCACAAGCAATTGCTGTGACAAATTCTAATTTTATTAATAATCGAACAACAGCTTGATGATACGCCAAACTATTAGAAGCTATATCGGCTTTTAATGCCCATAGCGCCTCTGGACTATCGTACAACAATACGCGCTCCCACGGTACAAATACATTATCAAAGATTAATAGCGCATCCATTTCATCATAGCTTGCGCTAATAGGTGCATTTTCCTGTTGTGACAAATCGGTTGCAAACGACTCCCTACAAACCATATGCAAGCCAGGAGAATTAGCGGCAACTATAAGAAAATGAGCTAAGGAACTCAATTCACTTTTTATTCTAGTCAAGGGATAAATTAGTAAGTCATTGGAATAGGGGGCTGCAGTGCCAATCATTTTAGCGCCACTTAAAAAAATTCCATCTGTAGTTTTTTTCGTAATTCGTAGTAGTCCTAATTCATCTATATTAGCTGTCTGCTGAATAGATCGATTAATTTGTGGATCACGTTGAATAACACTTATAAAACGATGTTGATCTCTGGCTTCCTCATAATAATTTGTAATTTTATCAGGAAATTGCGAATCAAATTTTGTATATAATTTGCGAGATGAGTACCAGCCTGTTAAGCGAGAGCGAGCATAATCAGATAGACGGCTCATAACTCCATCTGTCATATAACTCCATGTTTCAAAAGCAGCTCTTCTTTTTAATATATCTTCATAAGAACTAGGGACTAAAAAAGCCCTATGAACCCATGTATTCGTTTTAGGACTTAGATAACCTACTAATTGCTGGTGAGAAGGATCCGCAAACAAATCATATAATTTCGTAATAGTAGTCAGTGTACCTTCAAAGTTCTTATTCTTTGTGACATCAATTTTTTTTCCTTCAAGCCACACACTGCGCCCATCCTGCAAACTTTGGACAAAATGATTTTTAAATTGATTCATAATAGCTCCTTTCAAAGTAAATAAAGTATAAAAAGTAACTATCTCTTAGAATAATTAATTTAAGCAAAGTGAGTCTTGACTCCTTCTAATGGCGGAGAATACACATGAAAGGTAATAGTTGGAAAAAGGGTGGGATTTTGCATCATGTGAATCGTATCATTATTAATAGAAAACAAATCACCTTGTGTAAATTGCTGTACTTGAGTATATGTGGGTTTGTTCTCTCCGGTACCCTCAATATATAAATGATTTTGTAAGCTACCTTGCACGACATACACACATCCTATGGAGGTACCATGATCATGAATCAGAGTCTTTGCTAAGCTCGGAAAATAGAGGACCATTACCTCAAGTTTTTTAGTATGATAAATGATGTTTCGCCCGTATTCCAGCTGTTGTGGTTCTGTAATATAGGGCATGATATTTTCAAGTGATAAATCTAACGTTTGTACAGATTGTATTAATTCCTGTTGACTATATGATTGCAGAGAATCAAAATTATACTTTATAATTTCAATAAAATTCATATCAGATAACTCCCTATACATATACTGTAGAATTAACAAAAAACATACCGAATTCAAATCGCTCGAAATGGTTCATTTTGTGAATTTTCCCGTCTTACATACGATTATAAATTTCTAATCAAAAAATAAAAATCTAAATTACTTAAAAATAACAATCCTTTAAATTATTTGTTTATTTAGATGGAAAAATAATTGTATACAAGATTTTTTCATTGATTAATTTATATAAAAAGCAAGTAACTCTTACAGTATATATCTATTCAATTTTTAAAAATACTTTCATAGATGCAGAAAAAATACGAAGAATCCGCATGAGCCTAGAAAACAACATAATTATGTGAACTACTCCCCCCATAATTTTCTAACGACAATTTGAAAATATATCTTCTTGGAAAAATCATACTTCTATATACTAGATGGGCAGAAACACAATACTAACACCGCTATTTTAATATGCCTCGAAAAAAGGATAAATTCTTCCTAATTTCATTAAATAGTTTATTACTGTTATTATTTTTAACATTAAAAGACCCTATTTAAAAAATAGGATCACAGACTGTTGGTAATACATATACACAGAATACTAATTACATAACTTACTACAACGTAATAACAAATATATTCCGCCATGTAATACAATTGCACACTAAATAAAATAGGCATTTTATATAATTTTGATTATGAGAGAGAATATATACTGATAGGAATTAGTAAATAATGATTTAACGTACTCTACGAATAATATTAATACAGTATGTTCCAGCTATTAATGTTTTTTCTGAAAAAGGAGAAACTGTTACAATTTTAACAGCAGGTAATGTTTGTGTTTGTGAATTATCAGGATTTAACCCATTATCTAAAATAATGGTCCCTGAAGGGGTCTTGGCTGTAACTAGAATAGGTGCAGAATTTGAATCTGCCTTAATTGTAATTGTCGCTAAGTGAAATCCCGTAAAATCATTAAAAACATCGACTGGAAAATCCGCATGAAAAACCCCACATATATTTTCAGACACAAATTGAGATGGCGGACAACAGCCACTAGCATTTGAAGAATAGCACATTTAGTTCACTTCCCATTATGAATATAATTTATAATATATAAAATGATAAATAACAGGAAATGATTGTACAAGTGTCCTATAATACATACATATTTTCACAAGACATATTGAAGCTGTAAAGAATACTCCCCTACAATATATGGAGATTTTGCAATTACGGCTAGTGATTTTAAAAGACTAACTGAAGTTGTATACGTTGTATCTGAATCGATACACATCATTCGTTTTCCACAAGAATCCAAAATAATTATAAAAAACGCCGAATCACTTTCACGGAAATTTTGAACACTGATAAAACCTACATTTTTATAAATAAACGGATTATAAAATAAAATTTTAGTATGAGAATTAGAAGAAATAGGACCACAAAAAGAATATACCGTATGTTTATTTTGTGAAGCACCCATCATTTAATTATCCTTTCTATAACAAATTTATCTTTCTTAAAGCGTGTAAAAAGCGCTAGCCTAACATTAAGTAGGCGAATTTTGTCGATTTGGTTATACCAACAGCATTTCATAAACTAGCTACAAGAGGCTACTTGCTAACTTAATATAGGAAGTTCTAGAAAGAAAATAGAGTACGAAAACCACCCCTTTCATCTTCTCTATAAATTATCCCTAGAAATAACATTCTGTTCACGGACGGAGAAATATTCCCTTCAATCCTTACTAAATGATAGGCGTTCAATATATACGAGATGTCTAGAAGCGTTTAAATAAAGACGTTTTTCATTACTTGTAAAAAATCACCACTTAATACCCTTATGGATTAATTAAAATAGGAAGTTCTCGGAATATAGATATTTTCATTACCTATGTTTACCAATCTATAAAAGCACCCTCCCTACTCCTAAAGAACATATTCATTATATGGTTAGTTTTAACAAATTGATACATTATAGAAGAATGAAAACAACCCTATCATGAATGAACTACCATTTTGTATGTTGTCTACAATATAGAAGAAAAATTTTTCTTAACACAAAAGTAGACGACTGTTTCAAAGAGTCAGTTCACAAAATATGTAACGAATTGACATTGCCTTCTCTTTAGCATTTACCAAGTCTGTGAATGCAAGACCAACTTCTTGCCGAAAGGGATAAAATTATCCTTTATTTGTAAAAGCTCAAAAAAGAAAGCTTGTTATGATTATACAAGCTTTCTTTCACTAACAAACTTCAGTAACATGTATCTTTATACATGAAAATCAACTATATTCAATTTTAATTTTGTGTTGAATCCTCTTCTATCTTTAAATCCTTCAATCCTTCTTTTAATGTGGTTGCATCTGTTTTTAACGTTTTCCAGTTCTCTTTTGCTGTATTTAACGTAGGAATTAGGAATGTAAATTTATCGGCATTTACTTTTTTATCCGCTGCCTCAATGCTTTCAAGTACACCCACATATTGAGCATCTAAATCATCCCATTGGGTTTTCATATATGTTACAGCTGCAATTGCATTATCAATTTCTATGTGCATTTTAGTCACACTATTCGCTGCAACACCTACCACTCGATTCAATGTTTTTTTATAATCTATAGTTTGATTCAGTTGTAATAATAGTGGCTCTAACTTATTTAATTCAGATTGTGCTACACCTAACATTATGCCACCAGCTATCCATGTCCATATTGTCGGTACTGCAACAACAATAGTTCCATCACGTCGTACTCGTTTAAAGTGATTAATTTGATCTAACACTTTTTGCATAGCTATCTCATCATCGTCGAGACCCGTTGTTTGATTTTTTAAAATTGAATTCAACGTTTCTTTATTGGTTTGAAATGCTCTAGAATCTTCTCCCATCGCATCCCTTAATTGTTCTAATGCCTCAATTAAGACAACTGCTTTCTGCTTATTCTTTTGAATATCAGATTGCAAGTCCGTAATACCTTCTTTTAATACCTCTTTATCTCCCGTTCGAGTTGCCTGTACCAGAGTATCATAATAATTATCAAAGGTAGTATCATATACAATAATCCCTGTTAATGTATCTATCAATTGCCGCTTGACTTGCGTATCCCATGTAGTAGCATGTTTTCTCGCATTCTGTTGATCTCGTACAACTTTACTAGGTAATTCACTATGTCCTTTAATATCAATTCCTTCGAAGCTTACATCTGGGTTGCGAATTAACATATATGAATATTGATTCATAATTTGTGCAAATTCCCCAGCCTTTTCTAAAGTTTGCTGCATCTTATCTGTATTCGCAGAAAGATCATTAACTCCAGTATTAGACTGATCCATTTCGGCTGCGAACGTCATTACAGGCGGTGTTAAAGCCGTACTTGTAAAGGTTAAAAGTGTAGAAAGTGCAATGACTTTATATGGTATTTTTTTAAGCATGTGTTTCCCTCCAATATAATTTAAAGCCTTCAAATATCATAAATCTACTAGCTTCATTAGACAGTCTCTGCTAATTTAGTAGTCTCACTCCACTTTAAATCCCATGTCTTTTGCGATTGAATCTGCATCTTGATAAATATCGTTCCATTCTTTTCTAGCTGCATCTAAGTCATTCACTAATAGAGATGTGTTTTGTGGCTGCATTGAATCCACACTATCTAGTAATACACTATAATTTGCGCCCATTGTGTCCCATTGCTTTTTCATATTTGTTAGAGAAACAATTGCTTGATCTACGGTTTGATATAGTTCCGTTAATGTCGCTTTTGTATTTGTAAGTGCAACCACGGCCTGCTGAGCAGCACCTACCTGTTCACTGAGTTGACCAATCTGATCCGAAATTTGATTATATGCGGTTAAATTTTTAGATAGCATTACTCCAGAAGCTGTACCAAGTGCAACGCCTGCTGCAGTTAATGCCCCAAGTGCCCCAACAACTAACGGTGTCGCTGTTCCACCCGTCACGACAATTGCCACTGTCCCACCAATAGCTCCGCCAAGCAAAAGAAACATTCCTAATCCGCCGCCAATTCCCCAGCCTAACGCATTATCTAAATGTGCTTTTTGAGTGCCACGTAAACTCTCAATTTCACTTTGAAGTTGCGGGATAAGTGCATCTTTACCTGCTAAAATAGCTGTTAATCCACCTTTATCATCGGGTCCACTAACATCATTTTTTAACTGCGTCGAATCTACATATAGCTTTTGTTTGAATTTTTGCAAAATTTGTATAACTTCACTTACTTCTTTTGCATTAAGATTAATTGTATTATAAAGATCTTGCAATCCTTCTTTTAATTCAGGAGCCTTATTTTGTTTTGCTGCATCCACAAGCGTATCGTAGTACTGTTGAAACTGAGTATTGTAATTGACAATATTACGCGTCGTTTTTTGGATTTTCGGTTTTGCGGTATCCATCCAATATTTTGCATTTACTCGACTCATTTCTTGATCACTATGAATTTGTTTAATTAATTTTTCACCCTCTGCCCCTAGATTTATTCCAGATAAATCCACATTAGGTTGTTTTAACATCGTACTTGCATATAAATTCATTACCAGTATATTCGATCCAGTCTCAGCCAACGCTTCTTTTATCCCTGTAGGTCCTAGTGAATATGTACTTTTGGGTTCTTCTTGCACTATTTGTTCCTGCGCTAAAACATGTGTAGAAGGTAGAATGTTACCTGTTGTTATTGCTGCTATCATGGTCGCAGCAGATATAATTTTATAGGGGGATTTTTTCATATGTATTCTCCTTACTTTTTCATCCACTCTTCTATGCTATTCGCCTATTTCATTAAAGTGAATTACCTGTATTATTAAATTGAGTTGTTTGTTCTTCTAATTGCATGCTAAACTCTTTTAATCTTTTAAGTTGGATAACTTGCATATCATGATTACTTGTATTTGTAGAGAGTTGCGTCATACACGTTTTAATTTGCTCCCAATCTTTTTTATAATTATCTAGTAATGTTAACTCTTGATTGATTAATTCTTCAAACGTATCTACATCATTTTGCATCTCAAGTAACATTACCTTTTGTATATCTGCTACAGTCAATTTTGTTGTTAATGTATAAATGAGTTGATTCTGTTTTTGTAAATCATCTAAATATATTTTTTGTGATGCTGTTAATTTATTAACTTCTGCAAAACTATTATATGTTTGTTGAATTTTTTCAATATCGATTGTTTTCATTAAATCATATTCTTGAGATTTTGCTGCAGCTGCGGCTGCCAATTCTCCTTTTTTACTCTCTTCAATTTTGTCTCTAGCCTCTTTTTTTGCTAATTCTATTTCTTGAGTAGATTTTCCAGCTTCTTTCGCTGCCTTCTCTGCCGCCTTTTCTGCCTCTACAATAGATTCTTCAATTTCTTTTCCTTTATTGATTGCTGCTAATGCTATTTCTGCAGCTGGTGTAATGATTCCTTTAGATAAACCATACATGTCTTTAAAAATTTCAAATCCTTTGGCATTTAAAGCTCCTGGTATCAATGCAATTTCTTGTAAATCTTTTTGTATCGTAGTCTTAGCATCCACTAAATCTTTTTTATATTGATCTATCTTACCCGATTCTGATGTTGTTAAGATTTGTTGTCCCACTGCTATTTGTTTATTTAATTCTTTTATATTATTACCCAATTGCGTTCGGAAAAATTGCAGTTCATTGATATGATTTTGTATTTTATCTTGATTAGAATTACCCAACTCTCGGAGCGCTTCTAATCTATCTGAAAATTCATTTCCAAAATCATCATTATCAACACATTGTTTTAGTGTTGGATAGTAACTATTCATTTTAGAGGTAAACCCCTTAATTTTTGCATTTATTAAGATAAGATGTGGATATATTTCAGACGACCATTCTTGTAAATCTTGTTTAATGAATACTTGACGTGTGAGTAATGCCGGAATCTCACTCATTCGTATATTAGGGCGTGTCAAAGCTTGGTCTACAAACATTTGTATCAGAGTAGACTGTGCTCCCAATTTTCGTAACGAAGGGGAAAGCCCTGTATATTCTTGTGTATTTTCAGCTAAAGCTATAGGCGTGGTCACAGTGGGAATGAAAATCCCCCCTCCTGTTAAAATTGATGTTACTAAAAATCCTTTTAATGCTTTCCTTTTCATTTCACATCTTCCTCCGTTTAATCTGTTATATATTTATTAAACCTCCTTTTGAATATTTATTACGTTTAACAAAATAAATAAGATACGAAAAAAGAAATTATTTCGTATCTACAGAGGAAATTATACGTAGGTATAGCATGAACCTCCACTCAGTATAATACTTTTGTCAAAGGTAAATTTGGTGTGATGTATAACTTTTGATAAATAATTATTTAGTTTCTTGTATATAAGAATTTATAGAGACATCATAGATAAATCATAGGCTCTTGCTTCTACACAGTTGTTACAATCATTCAACCAAAAACGATCCTCCACTCATAATTCCGCATATCGTAATCACACCCTTCGGAAATAAAATGTTAAAAGAACACGGTCAACTTAAGAAACTATTTAGTAAACCAAAAGATTCTGATTCATTATGTCCAAAATCAACATCCATTTCATATTCAGCTAATTGTTGATTCATAACATGTTTGTTTTAAAAAAATTTTGGTATAATTGTAAAATTAAAAATGATTTTACAACAAAGAGGATTCCTAATGGAATCCTCTTTGTTTGAAACGTATCTTTTATTTGTACCAGAATTTATTATTTCGATATAATTAAATTCACCCTTATATAATTACAAAAAGATAGTTCTGGCAAACAAACTATTTCTTTGTTACTCGTTATAATCATTGTGTGCAACTAAACGAATAATAAATCCGTTTTCCTATGGAGATTCTTATTAGAAAAAATATTAAATTAATTTTAACTAATAAAATTCAAATTAGAAAATCACACGGCGTATAAATCCTATGATACTTACAGTTGAAAAATAGCATATTTAAACCATTCTAAACGATCCGTCTTATTATTAGGAAAATTGGAGCTAGGAGTAGTTTTATGGTAAATCTGTATTTGTTTCTGCTATTAATTCAATCGTATCCAATACAAATGCATTATTTTCGGATTGAATACTCACTGTAATAGAAGGTCCACTAAACGATAGATGTTCTAACATTTTAATTTGAAAGGATTCTCGATTCATAGCTAATTCATACGTATTTGTATCATCTTGTAAGGTAATCGTTCCGAGTCCCTGTGTACGAACACGTAATATATATTCCTTATCCAATTCTGATGGAACTATGATTGTTTTTTGAACTTGTGCATCCCAATGATTAAATTCTAACATAGGGCGGCCATACTGCACGGTGATATTCACATCTCCTGTTATCGACCATCCATCGAACCCTTTTGTAAAACTACCGTTTTTAATCCAATTGGTATCTTCTACTTGTTGAAAAGCACGATTTACTGCTTGTTTTAATATACGTGTAACGGCTGCGTGTGGGCCTTCTCGATCAGACATAAACCAATGTTTTTGATTTGGTAGGTCTGGTAAAGAAATGTTGGTAACATCTTGATACATTACATATGATTTAATACTTCCGTTCCAATCTTCATTTTGATACAAACGGTTTAATTGCTTCACTATACTTTGTAACGTTGTTATCACTTTTCCCTCTTCTTGATTCAGTTGTTGTCTCCATATTTGTTCTTTTCTTTGTATATCACGGATTTCTTTAGCTGTAAGAGGACGTTGCTCTCTCAGTTCGATATTACTCAAACGAGCCATTCCTGTTCGAGAAATAATTTTAAATCCAACTTCAATGCCAACATTATAATCAGATTGTAAAGAGCCAACATCAATTGTATATTGAAAATAATGTGTGTCTTGTGAAGACGAAGGATTAGAGATCATTGTTGTAGGCTCACCTAGATTTGAAACGGGTTGACAACAATTTGCTGTAGCTTCAGATGTTGTTGAAAATGCTGTTTCAAAGGGGATTTGTAAGGTTTCATCGACTTCTTTTCCATAACGAGATACGACTACTTGTAAATCTTGCGCATGTGATGCAAAACCTGAGAATAGATATCGTGTATGGGATTTTAGTTTCGATTCATCTACTTTTTGATACACATAAGAAGGATATATACTCGCTGGTGGTAATAACGCATGTTTACCTTTAAATAATGGATTATGATTGGTTATTACTACCTTTCGACCTATTATCCAAGTATTTATATTTTCAAAATTTCCACTTTTCAAAAGATTACGCATTTTACATAATTGTTTGGCTTTGTTTACTTGTTGACGTAATTGTTTTTTTTCTTTTCCAAATACAGCAGGATCTAACAAATCTACTTTCATAACCACCTGGTCAATCCAATAGTCACTGGTATTTAACGCTAACTGATCTTTTGTTAAATTGGTAAATAAAGCGTTAACTTGTGCAGTAATATTCCTTAAATCTTGCAGAGTGTTGAAGTTTACTTGAGAGAACATGGATTCATCCATGTTTAATATTGTCATACAATTCATCTCCTTGACTTGTCATAGTTGTTTTTTATATTTATATTATAGTAGTGAAAAATGAATTTTATCATACGGATTGTTTCGGTCCATAGATTGTACCGCTTACAGATACATCTAGCAGAAAAGTTTCAGGCCATTCTCTTTCGTGTATTTTTATTTCATCAAATCCTTGTGGTACAGGATCGTATAAAAATTGTCCATCTTGCGCTTGTTGAGTGGATTGTGATACGTTTTTTAAAAGAAAGTCTACTACATATCCCCCCAGCCATTCCGGTGGTAGTGGATATAAATCTAATTCCGCTCGTACAGCCATAACATTAGTGTTTTTCCATATGCTAGGCGGGGCAGGTGTTCCAGGAAAAAATTGGTCAGGAATACGATCTACAATCGGTCCAGGAGCATTAGGATTTTCAACAGGTATTAATTCAATCCGATCTAGAATAATTTTTTTACCTCCTGTATTTCGTAAAGTGAACTGGCATTTACCTTGGCCGAAATTGATTGGTATCGTATCTGTAGAAATCATATAGTTACCCAATAAACCTTTCGTACTTGGGTAACTTAGTAATATATTTTCTTGTACATCTGAAGGTTGTTGGTTACTTAAAGTTACTGTATTGGGTAATTTTATACTACTTTGTGTAGGATAGTATTGTGCGTTATATCCATAATTAATCACACTTAATTCTGCTCCATCTGCATCTGTGGCATAATGAACACGTAGTTTATATTGCGTCCAACTACCATTTGGAGGCAATAAGTTAATAACGTTAAAAGCTAGATCCTGATTTACAGCTGTAGAAATTAATGGCGTAGAACCGGTAACAGCTTCATTTGGATAATTTAGATTGGCTTCTAGAACGGATTTCCATCCATTTATTAGGGAATACTTTTCAGCTGGAATAGATAAAATAGAATTTGCATCATTTGAGATATTTTCTGGTACCGTTAAAATATTGACAAAATTAAAATTAAAAAAACTGTTAATTTGAGATATTTTCATTCCGTTATGAATGACATTGTTTCCAAAACCAGGTTCTCCAATATACAGAAGATTGTCTATATAAGGGAAAAAGAAAATTCCATCAGGAATCGTAGTAGGATTAGTCCAAAAGGCGAATGCACGGCCTATAGGAGGTTGACCTGGATCGAAAGAATCAGGATTGCTAAAATATCTAGACCATTCAGCAAGTAATGGGAGCATTGGGTCTATAGTATAGGTCTGTGCACAGGCGGAAGGATCAGTTGGTTGTAAATACCAGGCGTATGTGTTAAAATCTACCATACCTAAACCGTAAGAATTATTAATAGTATCTATCGCTGTTACAAATGTCTTATTATTTGTACAAGGAACCGACTTTAATTGGGCTATAGGTGTACGATCAAACATTTTATACTCAGTTATCGGTGGATCCCCTGGATTTGGATTATATACTTTGTATTTAAATGTTTGAGTATTATCTAAATTATTTTTCATTTTATAGTTTATAGGCGATATTCCTGGCCATGTAGACATAAAGCCTGTAACATTTTGATAAAAGTCTATACTCTCTACTTGTTCACGTGTCATAGTTTGCATTATCTTTACAATTTGCGAACTATATTCTTGCGTAGCAGCATTAAATTGTCCTTCAAAGAATGGTATATCGTCAGAACTATACTTCCACGATAACCCATGTTTTACTTTATCAGACAGTAAAAGTAAAGATATTGTTGCAAACATAGTATAATACGGTAATCCTAGTACTTCATACTCTTTTGTTTTGAAAAAACTTAAGCCTGTTTGTAAAACATTATTTGTATAATCTATTTGATTATGAAGATCATTTGCTTGAATATCAGTAGGGTTTGTTAAGCTATAAAAATGTTCCATTGCATCTTTGTAGATGCCCAGTTGTTTTTGTAGTGCGTCAGAATGATTATTCATCTGGTTTAATTCGGTTTGAGTAAGTGATCTATCTATCATATCTTGAATTGCAGGCTGCATAGCTTTAAAAATATCTTCAACAGTCGGTGGTTCAGGTCCAGGATTAAGAAGTGAGAAAAAAAGTCCGACAAAAGGGGTAAGAAGGCCTAATGCTGGTACAGCGAAAGAGGCCAAACCTAAACTCATCATAACAATAGTTTGATAATTAATTTTATTGTCTGCAATACGTTCTAAAATACTTGCAATTGCTCTTTCACTGCGTCCAAGGAACAATTCCGTTTGTAAATCTTCTATTAATTCATCATAATTTGAAACAGGAACATCTGCGTTTTGTAAAGGGGAAATAGCTAACACATTATAAGGTCCTTTATATATATCTTGTAAAATAACCATAATACTACCTCCTTGAAAATCAATAATTTTTAATAGTATATGAAAAAACAAAAAAAAAGAACCGTTTTATTCAGAATATAGACTTTAGTGCAAATAAAAGATACTCTTCCAATAATTGATGCATGAGTTGTTTTTAATTGTGAACAGACTAATCTCGTAATCAATCTATATGAAAAGTCTTAAATCCTAGCATGACTTGCACTTTGGAATGAAACCATAGCCTTGCTCTACGAATTTATTTAGACACTTTATTTTCCTGATTTGAATGAGTATCTCTTTCTTCCATCCATTGCAAAACTTCAAATTTTATAGGTCCTTTCATCTGACAATTAGCGAACTCTTTCAACCCTACATCTATTCCTATATGCAAGTGTATTTTTTGAAACTCTTACCCTTCTGTTGCAACTAACAATCATACCAGATATCTGCCATCAGGCCCCCTCTAACTGTAACATTTATAATGCGTTCCTTTACTTCGCAACTTTTGGCAAATCAAACAAGACCTAGTTTTTGCAATTTTATTTTATGCCTTGTTATGGTAGCGTTTTCATTCTTTTGACAAAGCGTATATTAATATCCGTAAAAGCCATCAACGGATAACTGAATAGCTACTCGGTTTATTGATTATAATTCCTTTCTCCTCCATTCCAATATGTGTCTATCACAAAATACACATGTATTGGGTAGATAGTTAGATAGTTACATAGTCCTATTATCACCGAACGTATTTCCCCTATATTTCACAAGCAATACAAGATGGTAATACACCGATAACACTGAGTGGTTATTCCTATCTATTTTCATTTTTATACCAATATCTATTATTTATACGACTGATTTTATCAGAGGCAAAATAAAAAGCAAAGCCTTCTGGCTATGCCACACCGAAATACATCTCCCACCTATTTTTGGACTACGCTCTTCACACGCTTGAGGAAGGAGAATTCTTTCGGGGAATACATTAAATCATGAGCACTAAATCCATCAAACTTAATAAATTTAATATGCTTCTGAAGAATATTACGGATAGTTCTTTCTTGTAGTCGCCTTCCTTTTTAAGAAGAAAATAAGTAATTATATAAAATATCACCTAACTTGCTGTACTCTTCCAGTACATAACGAGTGGAACTATAATATTTTACAGTCCCCTAATAAAAATCAATGCATTCTCCTCATACCCAATAATCGATTGCACTGTTCTTGTATATTTTGAAGTTGTAGACTTAACCCTTTTACAAATGGTGCCATCTTAGGATCATGTTGTAAAGCGAGCAACAGTTGAGACACCTCTAAAAGAATCTGATGAATCCCTTCTACTTCTTCTGCAACCGCACCTTCAGAAATCTGCTGAATTATAGACTCGAGTATGCTCATTTTCCGATCAATTTCTCGTAATAACTGTATAGAATCGCACGACCATAATTTGTTCAATATACCAATCCTCTCTTATCCAATATATATGAAAAGAAGATGATAATTATATAAGACCCCCTTGTTATAGAGATTTAATACATGGTAAGGTCTTCATATTTTGTATTGTATACCAATTTTGACATTTGCACAAGTTGGATCTTTCTATACTATTAATAGTATAGAAAGTCTAAATTATTGGGTGTCCTATATTTCCCCTGTAAATAATGGATTTTTATATCTACTCTATTTTTCTTTGGAATGAAACCCATGTTAATAGCACCGTTCCTCTTTATTTATACCATTTAGTATTTATTTTAGCTTCGATATAAGTACTATTACAAAAAAAACAGATTTCTAAAGAAAACTTTTCATTCCATCCATTCAAGCGTCATTGTATAAGGAAACCTCAACGATTTGACGATTTACATCCTAACATAGAACGGACACGACATGTTTCTTTATAAAAGAAAACTTATATTCTAACAGAATTCAAGTGGTTTTCTTTAAAAAATTCCATTTCAATATTTTCACAGTCCAACTTCAGTAAAAATATTAAAATGGATCTTTGAAGCTTCCTTTACAAGAAAAATATATAAAAATTACCCTTACTAAAAGTATTTTCTGTACCAACCGCCCCCACATCTTTCCTATATAATAAATACCTCTACTATAATAGGTTATTTTTCACACCATATATTTTGTAATTTTTAGAAAAAACTAACAATTCCAGCATGTAGCACCGTATAGCTTTTTCTTGTTCAATAAACTACCAGCAGATAAGAAAATATATGTATATTAAAACCAGTAATAGAGAAACTAACCATGAGAAATGATGTAAAAAGGCTCGATTAACATCTCAATAGAACATACTTTTTTTCATTTCACAAAAATCCTTTGGTATTTATGAAACAAAATAAAAAGATATAGTCTAGTATATAGGCACTTGATTCACATCAAAATAAAATACAAAGGAGGCAAAAATATGATTAGAAAACAAGAGTTTCTCATAGTAGCATGCTGTCTTTTTCTCATACAAGGATGCTCAAAATCAGAAACAGTACCACAAAAAAAGGATACTAAACCTCAACTAAAACAAAGTGGATCAACAGAACAGCTCAATTATAAAGATCAAGATCATTGGAAATTTGAATCAGGAGATGCACAATCTCCTATTAATATCGACACATCAAAAGTCGTTCCTATGCAGGATGTTGGGGACATACATCTCGATTACAATACCACTGTACAGGATGAAGAGGATAATGGACACACCATCCAAGTCGATGATACAGGGACAGCACAAATCAACGGAAGAACATTTGCATTTACACAGTTCCATTTTCATGCTCCCAGTGAACATACCATAAACGGACAACATTATCCTGTCGAAGTGCATTTTGTTCATAAGAGTCAAGATGGACGTCTCGCAGTCATTGGTGTACTTTTTCAGGAAGGAAAAGAAAATAAAGGGTTTCAAGATGTGCTAAATCATGTAAAAACAGGCAAGAAAAATACAGATGTCGGAACATTGGATATCGCCTCTATGATTCCAACCGATAAAAGTTATTATCATTACCTTGGATCTCTAACGACCCCACCACTTTCTGAAAATGTAGAATGGTATGTCATGAAAGAAATTATAGAAATTTCACCAGCACAGATCAAGGAATTTCAAAAGATATATTCAGCGACCAACAGAAAAATTCAACCTTTACATCAGCGTATTGTTTTATATCACCAAGACCAGGGAACTTCTCAAAAATAAAAAAATTAAGTATCCCAAAAAGAAGAGAATTAGTCTCTTCTTTTTTATGAAGAAAAAATAGGCACTGATACTTCTTATTATAATACTTATTAGATATTATATTTAATTTTTAAAAATCTTTATATTAAATTTTATAAAATTATGCAGCGAAGTGATTCCAAATCAGTTTTCTATGGGCCTAATTAGATAAAAAAATATTTTTCACTGGTTTTCAGATAGTAACTTGGACATGTTTGTCATCATATTTCTAGAACCCCCATATAAAAAAGGAAATTAATACAAAAAATAAACGCTAACATTAGTTTTAGGATACTTTAAAAATATAGTAATATCCCCTTTTTCCTCTTTTAATTGTTCACACATATCTTCTTTTAAGTTATACATAAAA
Organism: Bacillus sp. FSL K6-2944; assembly: GCF_038005385.1. Taxonomy (NCBI): domain Bacteria; kingdom Bacillati; phylum Bacillota; class Bacilli; order Caryophanales; family Bacillaceae; genus Bacillus; species Bacillus sp. FSL K6-2944. The sequence continues at coordinate 16,464 of NZ_JBBOTE010000004.1, forward strand.
TACGCGCCCCTATTTGTATTTCTTTTTCCTTCTAACACTTCGTTCATTATTGAATGTTCGTATCTTCCATTCTCTGTCTAGGTTTCTAAGCCATTTCCCTAATTTGTTTACATAGTATTTTTAGTTCTGATACAATTTCTATGCACATGCTATTTCGAAGAAGGACGTATGGTCACAAACAATATTTTGTAAACCACCCTAAAAGAAAATAGTTCCATACAGTGTAAATCCCTATTTAGCATATATCTCAACTTTAACAAGAAACAAAAATCATCACCGTCTGAATGTTACCGGAAATTCCTGGTGAAGAAAGTGGATTATAAACTTTCATTGAAAGACTTCATCCTATTTTTCAAGGTATATTTGTATTGAAGTTAAACAAACTATACACAATTATATCTATTGTTAAGGATGTGTATAGTAGATGATTTTCGAAATTGTGAAACATACACCTATATGGGTATGGCTATTGTTTTATTTTTTACTCTCTAGGGGCATAGCTGCTTCTCAGGAGCGCGAAGTAAATATTTCTCAGTCACTCATAGTTCCAGGAATTTTTATTTTATGGGGAATATATAATATTTTTGCGAACTTCTCATTTCGTTTTTATGCTTTCTTACTCTATATTATATTTCTTGGAATCGGCACATTTTTAGGCTATAAACTTTATAGTAGAAAACACCGCTTCTTTCTAAAAAATGGTATACTGTTTCGTTCAAAAAACTACCTACCATTAATGGTTATATTGATTAATTTTATTATCAAATATGCTCTAAATACCTATATGCACATAAATACCGATGCTATTCACAGTTTAGACTTTATCTTTTTATATACTATAACTAGTGGTACTACCGCTGGACTTTTCTGCGGAGGAATAATAAACACTCATCAACAGAAAAAGAAATTATTAGAACAATTAGAATAACATTCATTCTGTATTTCAAAAATACTATCGGGCACTCATCTACACATCCACTAAAGAATCTCCATTTCTCCCAACGTTATGCTTTCTAAAAAGCTACTAGTCATAGAACTAGTAGCTTCGAACAAAATAATGAGCCTTCTGTCGAAAAACAATAAAATATAAGAAAAAAATCTCTTTAAAACGGCTGTTAGATAGTAAGAGCTTTATGCTAATATAAAACACACACCATAATAAAATTAAAGCAAAAAACACAAATAATCAACTTTAGTGTACTTTATCCGCGAAACCTATACTTATCAACAAATGTACAATCCAATGATTTTTCCAGTATATCATCTATAGGTACCCACATCCTACGCAAAGAAATTTAGTTATTGTTTTTATAAACAACAGTCGTAATTACACTATATGAAAAAATCAACCACAAATCATCCTTAACTATATTTGTATTGAGCAAAAAGAAAGTATATTAAACACTTTTTTATTTAAAGAAAAAATCCACACGTAACTAGACTCATATACTCACACCATCCTTTCTAGACGAGCATAAGATGTATTAACGAAAGAAAGGGGGTAATATTATGGGTTTTGGTTTTGGTGGAGGTTGTGACTGTAACAGATGTAATGGTCATAGAGAACAGCCTAGAAGAGAAGAACAAACTTTTAATGTAAACAATGTTAATAACCCAGAGTTATTACAATTTTTAAGAACATTAGCTCCTGGAACTTGTCTTGTTATTCAGTACGCTTGTCAACCACCTACAAGTGCAACATTCCAAGGATTCCAAGGAAACAATGTAATAATCCTCTCAGATTTTGATTGTTTCCCTGGATTAGCACGAATTACCATTAATAAAATTAACGTAGTCTCTGTAAATTCACCCGATTGTGGCCGTTTCTGCTGTAAACGTAAAGAATGCGACCATCACAATGTTTGTGATGAATATGAAATCTAGAAGTTAAAATATAGAAAACACATTCCCTTAATTTTATAAGCTTGCTATTTTGACACTCCCACCCCTAAAGGGGCAAGCTGACTAACGTCAGTGGGATTCTTGCTACCAAAGGCGAAGTCCATTTCTGGTATCGCTGCCGTGCAAGATTGCGGTGTGCCATCACCACTCCCACAACAGACCATATAGGTTCGTGGGCTACGGTACTGTGACCATACCGTACAGATTGTTCATTCTCAAATGTTTTTACGTCTTTTGCATGACTATAAATAAAGTATACCATGGTTTGCTATGCAAAAACGATGCTTTCATCCCACGTCTAAAGACGGACTAACGTCTTGCGTGGGCTTTCCCGCATCATAAATTCTGTAAGAACACCACCCATGCTACCTGTTTCTTTTATTCTATAAGGGACGGGTAGTTTAACCTTTCTTGAAATATGCTTCATTCTTTTACTTTTGTCCCATATTATCAAGTTGTCGCAGAGCATGCAGCTTCTTCACTTCTCCTAGATTCTGACGAACATTACGAAACTTACGTATCATGCATTTGTTTTTCCGTTTCCCAAAAAACAAATCCTACCCTCATCTGTGATGGCTACCGCAGGCACCTTGAGATCTAAATCAATTTCTAAAAGGTTTGTTCCTATTTTTTCTACATATAGGAATTGTGACAAAAATTTGAGCAATCCACTTATCAGATTCCTTTATGATACGAATTGTATCTAACTTGTGCTTCAACAACTCGAAATTGCGATTATATGTGTCGGTTGTTTACTGTAAAACATCAGTTAAATTTCATAATACTCAGAATAAAGATTATCAATTCACTTTCTCATACATATATGCAAAAATGTAACTAAGCTAAACTTTTCTTTCAATCTTTCCCCTAATAAAGGTTGAAATGATACATGGTTGTTAGCCTGAAACAGAAAAGCTCATTTCTTGTAAAAATGAGCTTTTCTTTGGAATTTATTAAAATCGATACTAAATTCACTATTTTATATATTTTATCATAACACACACAAATTTATCACATTATTCTGATGTGTTTTAAGCGAATTAATAGCGGGCTTTAAACCGGTAATATCACTAGGATGAATTATTGTTATTATTGGATTTGTTTGTTATCCTTATTTACCTTCTATGCATGGTTTTATAAAATGTGGAGACTTCGAGGCTTTTTAGACATGAATGTTTTGTATTAGGGTGCAACGTTGTATAAAAAATCGATTTTTTGTAAGGATCTTCTTAAAGAAAAATAGAATAAGTGAGCTATAGAGCTTATCTTTATAATAAAGTTAGATTTGTACATTTTAGTTTGTATTTAAAAAGCAAAACAGAGTAATTTAAATTACTCTGTTTTGCTTTTTTTCGTTTTGGGTAATTTTGAGTTGAAGTTAGTGGAGGTAAGGATTGATAGATCCTTACTAATATTTTATGAATAAGGTGAAAAGAAGCTTGTACATTTTTGATGAAATTTATTTTATTTTTATGTAAAAGGGGCCAAGAAATAATTTGTAGTTTTATTTCTTGGCATGGGTGTTTGGAACGCTTGGATGCTGTCCCTTACATTATTCTATGTTTATATTTATTAAATGGTTTGTTATTATTGTTAATTTTAATGAAAAAAATGGAACATGAAAACACCTATTTTAAATGAATTGACAACAATCGATTTGAAAAAAATAATACTACACAAACAAAGAATTTAAGAATACATAAGGAATTAACACCCTTTTTAGTTGATTTTATATTTGCATTTATTAAACCTGCGCTAAATATATTCCTCTTACAGTTAACATAATAGAAGCTCATATTGATATTATTTTCTCTTAAAATCAGTTGTCCATTTGATATTAACCACAAACTTTTATTAAAATCTTGCCGTATTTTCCATGCTGTTAGATGATTTTTAGTTATTTTTAAATTTTTTTACTAATACTCTGTATTCGATATTGTCTATCTTGACACAAGAAAGCCCTCAAATACCACTACAGTAACTGTTCGTACGTTTCCATAACAGAAACTCAAACTCCTTTTTACATACAACAGATGCACATACCGGATAATTTTACGGATAGCATGGAAAACTATCGCTTGATTCGCATTTCACTTTACTAAAGAAAGGAAGATGTTATTGTTAATAGAATATATTTGGGCATTACTGATTTTAATTATTTTAGAAGGTATTTTAACTATTGATAATGCGATTGTGTTTGCTTTTCTTATGAAAAAATTACCAGAAAACCAACGAAAAAAAGAATTATTTTACGGTTTGACAGGAGCATTAATATTCCGATTTATAGCATTATGCATGATTTCCTTACTTCTTGATTTATGGCAAGTACAAGCGCTAGGATCACTTTATTTACTGTATATAGCTACAAAGAATTTATTTGAAAAGGAAAATCAACAAGCAACGAAAGGAAAGCATATAAAAAAACAAGAAGATTTTTGGCGGATACTCTTAAAAGTTGAACTCATTGATCTTGCGTTTGCTATTGATTCTATTTTCGTAGCGGTGGCATTAACGATGAATTTACCTAAAACAAACTTAGGTACTATTGGTGAACTTGATATAGGTCAATTTTCTCTTGTTTTAATAGGCGGTATGATTGGTTTAATCATTATGCGCTTTTCTACTTCTGCCTTCGAGAAAATAATAAAGAGTAGACCAAAATTAAACATTACGGTATCTTTAGTCATAGGCTGGGTTGGTATTAAGCTAGCAGTATATGCATTAGCCCATTCTCCTTTAAGCATGATTGCACATTCCTTTCCGGAATCTACAACTTGGAAAACCCTATTTTGGACTATATTTATTGGGATTGTAATTAGTGGATGGATTTCTTCTATAAGGGATAGGACCAGCATCTCCGATTAATATATTATTATTAAACATTCTAAAAATAATATGTTTTAAAAATTTCCCTGTTTAAATCATGGTTTATGAGTTCTGTATCACTTTTTTGAGTTTGTGAACTACCCGCAACTTAACGTCCTAAGACAGCCTAGCTAACAAAGGTTATTTTATTACTATCTATGTTAACGCTAATAGGCGTATTACTTCATTTTTGATATTGATAGCTGCGTTACATCTCTATCGAGATTTACACCGCATATTCAAGAATAGACTCGCTCAGACAATGACATATGTTTTACATTTCCACAACTGCTACATGTTTTGGTGGAAGGAAACCATTTATCTATTTTCACAAGCTGTTTGCCTTGTTCATTTCGTTTATAAGCTAGGTAAGAAGTGAACATACCCCAAGCATGATCAGCGACGCTTTTTCCAAAATGAAGTGCTTGCGATATGCCCTTCCTATTTAGATCTTCAATAGCTACAACATCAAAATGAGTCGCTAGCTCTTTAGATTTATGATGAAGGAAGTTCTTACGTTGATTTGCTACTTTTTCATGCAGCTTAGCTACACGGATACGTTGTTTATTCCAACGACCTGAACCTTTTGTACGTCTTGATAATGCTCGTTGAGCATTTGCTAATCGGTCTAATATTTCACGATAGAATTTAGGATAATTGGCTCTCTCATCCTCAGAACTGACGTATAATTGATCCATCGTAAAGTCTAATCCAACAACTGTTTCTACTTCTTTTTGTACGATTTCTTTTTCATATGCAGGCAAAATGGACACATAGTACATGACTTAATTATATGGTCTTGTGGTATTTCTCTATGCTGTTTGATACGTACCATTTTCAGTTTTAGCAATTTGATATGACCGTTCAGCTAACATTCTGTTATACACGAAACGTACACAACCGAAGGTTTTACGCATAAGGTGTGCTTGGTCTTCTGTTGGATACAAACGGAATGTATATGCTTTATTCTGCTTTGCCCTATCATTTCACCTCACTTTTCACTTTGATTTTCAATATATATTTTTGCTTGCCAATTATTGGTGGTTCGCCAATAGTTAGCAAGCAAAAACTTCTTGACCAAAACATCTCTTTCCAAAGTTTCTTTTAATAAGTCGAGAACTTGCACTTTTATAAGCATTGATGCATTTTGTCATTTCGGTATTAGGGTGGGCCTTGAATAAAACTTGAACATGGTCTACATCATGATTCCATTCAACTCATGTGATGTTATAGTTTTCAGATAGTCGAACAAACATATCTTTTGCATAGTCTGACATATCATCAAACACATTTCTTCTGTATTTTACGACCAACACAAGGTGATAATACAACAAGAATACGGAATGGTTATTCCTATCTCATTTATATACCAACCTTTATAATTTATAAGACTGCTTATATCAGAGGCGAAATAAAAAGGAAAACCTTTGGCTACGCCAAACTGACATTCATCTCCCACATACCGTTGGGTTATCCCTTCACACTCTTGAGGAAAGAGAATTCTTTCGGGAAATTCGTTAAAAACTAATATCCTAGAAGGGCCTTTCTGTTTTCCGTATACACTACCGACGATTTTTGGTAATACAGTTTCGAATTTCTTCAGAAACAAACTGTCCTAGAATCCGTAATACCTATTAAAGAAAGATTGCTATTCTTGTTACGTAAGCATGAATAAAAATCAATTTTTTCACTGTTATACTATAATCATGTAGGTTATTATGTGTATCTGTACATGACTAGTCTGATACACAAATATATCCGCTTATTCCCTATCCATAAGTATCGTCACCGTTCGTTTCACTTGTGCATCGTCTACTCGATAAAATACCTCGGTTCCTTTGCGTTCATACGATAACACCTTATGATTTCTCATTCTATGAAGATGTTGTGAAACCGTAGATTGCGGTAAATTTAAAATTTGTTGTAATGCAGACACATTTAATGATCTTTCCTTTACTAATTGATGTACAATTTGTAAGCGCATAGGATGCGCCAATACTTTCAGTATTTCCACACTTCGTTCAAGTTCGTTTAGCGCTATATCAAAACCTTTTATCATCTTTTTTCTCCTTATTTTTTTATAGGCTATTTTCCTCACATACACGTTTTTTCGTTGTCAATGAAGATAAATTTCACACCTCAAGAACTTTCTTGCACAGTACCCTTTCTCCCCTTATACTAAAATAAATAACTATCATAATAAGAGGTGCACAATGAATAAAACCGAATTAATCCAAAAAGTAGCAATAGAAACAGGACTAAAGAAAACACAAGCATGTCTAGCGGTAAATACCGTATTTGAATCCATCCAAAAAGCTTTGCAAAATGGAGACACCGTCCAACTAATTGGGTTCGGTACATTCGAGGTACGAGAGCGTTCTGCACGTGAAGGACGGAATCCACAAACAGGAAAACCTATGACCATTCCTGCAGGAAAAACACCTGCCTTTAAAGCAGGTAAGCTACTCAAAGAAGCTGTAAAAAAATAATTATCTATTAATCGAAAGAAGCATGTTTTTTTACATTCATGCTTCTTTTCTTTTAAAAACGAATGGTTGAAACAGCATGTTTATATACCAACGTTCGTTCCCCTTCCGCCTCTACTAAAATTGAATATAAGTCATGCACTTGTATTATTCCTTTTATATGAAAGCCTTTCAACAAAATCAACGTAACATTCTTTTTCTCTTGCACTTCTTCTCACAATAACCGATTCTGAAGCGATGCCCTGGTTAAGTTTTGTTCCTTCTGAATAACATTTCCTTTGATTTTTGCCATTGTATCAACAGGACCACTTGTTGGAAGCGTATACAAGAATAATGTTCAGTTCGTTACATATGTCCTGAACCCACTCTTTGAAACGCTCTTTTCCTTCTGTGTTAAGAAAAACTTTTCTTCTGTATTGTGGACAAAATACAAAATGGTAGTTTATTCATGATACGGTCGTTTTCGTTCTTCTATAATCATTCATTATGATTATATTGTATCCGCTTAATAAACAAACTACAACGAATGAGATAAAAAATATAAAACCAACATTTTGGATAACTAAAGTGCCACAACCTTACGTTTTTTAGTAGCACTCTGTATCTCACCTGTTATGAAGTGACCTTTGTCAATAGTTTCTTTACCCCTAATATTTTCTTGATGGCATACAAAAGCTTCAGAAATAAAATCTATCGACAGTTAACCACTCTGTTATTCGTGGATTAGTTACCTCAGGTTAATGGTCCGTTGTTAGGCTCTTATAATCTCACTGCGTGGATTACAACTTTTCACATTCTAATAAATAGCTGGTGTATCAGAATTTCCACTGTGCCAGAAGAGGTGAGTCATAGATAGCCGGACCTGGAATTCACTATCTATGAAGCTCATCTATACCATCAATTGATACCTTTGGTCTCGAACTATGAATGAATCAACTTCTTTTAACCACTCAAATGCTGCTTTGTATTTTGCAGGAGTTGGAAGCTTTTGTTTCTTTGGTTGATTCGTATCATCTTTATGTTTTTCATACACTTCTTTCCGTTCAGCTAACATTCTGTTATACACGAAACGTACACAACCGAAGGTTTTACGCATAAGATGTGCTTGGTCTTCTGTTGGATACAAACGGAATGTATATGCTTTATTCTGCTTTGCCCTATCATTTCATCTCACTTTTCACTTTGATTTTCAATATATGTTTTTACTACGTCTATTGGCGAACCACCAGTAGTTCGCAAGCAAAAACTTCTTGACCAAAACATCTCTTTCCAAAGTTTCTTTTTCACTTGTGGAAAGTCTCTTTTCATAAATCGAGAACTTGCACTTTTATAAGCATTGATGCATTTTGTCATTTCGGTATTAGGGTGTGCCTTGAATAAAACTCGAACATGGTCTACATCATGATTCCATTCAACTCGTGTGATGTTATAGTTTTCAGATAGTCGAACAAATATATCTGTTGCATAGTCTGACATATCATCAAACACATTTCTTCTATACTTCACGACCAACACAAGGTGATAATTTAACAAGAATACTGAATGGTTATTACTGTCCCATTTCATTTATATAACATCCTTTATAATTTATACGACTGATTACATCAGAGGCAAAATAAAAAGGAAAACCTTTTGGTTACGCCAAACTGACATTCATCTCCCACCTACCGTTGGGTTACCCCTTCACACGCTTGAGGAAGGAGAATTCTTTCAGGAAATTCGTTAAAAAACCTTCCATACAAAGCAACAGGAAGAGGTCTAACATATGGTACGTGCTCTATCAAACTTCCTGCCACGAAGAACATGTTTGTTTGGGTTTGGCTAAAAGAAGTCAATAGTATTGCAATGTCGTCGTCTGTTCGCAACCTTACGGATGCATATATACGCTTTTTCAAAAAACATAACAGCTCCCACGTCTATTAAATTAAATCAATTTAATACTGTCTTCCTCTTGTTCAAATACAAATAGGAAACAACCGAAATAACGATAATAATTCCACCAAAATACATACCATATTGATTCACAAGCACTACTATCATTTCTATATGTTTCCCAAATATAGACCCAATAACGAAGTAAACTAATACCCAAACAAATCCTGTTACATATGAATAAATCGCATACCTTTTAAATGACATGTTATTCATTCCGACTAAATATGGTACAACATGTCTTACTACAGGTATAAAATAACTGATAATTAAAGCAAAATGACCGTATTTTCTAACCATCTCTTGCGATGTTATAAGATACTTCGCTTTTTTCTTTTTCATTAACTTATCCAGCACTTTTGTTCCAAATATTTTCCCAAGTATATATCCCAGCGAAAGTCCAGATACCACTCCTAAATATGTTAACAAAAAAGTAGGAATGACACTTAATATACCGACTGAAGATACAAAACCACCACTCATCACAATCATTTCGTCTGGAATCGGCATACCGATAATACCTAACCATAGGCAAAAATACAATGCCCAATAACCGTATTGCTCAATATAGGATAATAATTCATGTAATTCCATTATAAATGCGTTCTCCTTAAAGTTTTTTTACAGCTAAAAACGTACGCTGGTGGAAAATTGAACCATACTTTTTCTAGTGTAATTTCAGGAAAAAAATATTGTATAAACCTTTTTTTTACAAGTGAATATTGAAATGTAATAAATTCCCCATTCTCATGCATCACTTCCATTACATTGTTCAAAATTCGCTTTGAAACTTCTTCTGGTAAAGAAGTGAAAGGTAATCCTGACAATACATAATCAATACATTCTATATGGAGCTCTTCCATATACTCTTTTATATTTTCGGCTGAACCGTGTACAACAATGACATTCTTCTCATTTTTAAATCTTGTCTTTAACTTTTCGAAAAACACTTCATTAAGCTCGATAAGAAGAAATGTTGTCTCCTTTTTCTTTCTTTTCACAATCTCTTTCGTAAAAACTCCTGTACCAGGACCTAACTCTACAATGCATTTTCCCCTATTAAAATCAATTACATCCACCATTTTTTTTGCTAATATTTTTGAACTTGGTGCTACTGCACCAGTATGTTTCGGGTGTTTTATAAATTCAGCTAAGAATGTTATGAGCTGCATGTGTCCTCTCTCCATTCCACCAATGGTGTGTTTAACTTGTTTCTAATGTATAGCAACCTTTTTTGCAGTTAACTAAATACAAGATTTCGCTAGATGGAACAGTAACAATCGGATAAAACCATATTCTAAGTAAAAGGTAATTAAACCTGATAATGATAATATTTCATTTGAACAATTTGTAATATTAATAAACCCTTCTTTATTTGAAAAAAACCTTAAATAATATAATATATTTATTCTGTTGTTACTCGTTTCAATATTCATGCTCCATTTCTGCATATTCGTTTATAATCTATTTTCTTAACACTCTCTTTTGTTACACTTTTTTATTATATAAAAACATCACTTATTATACTTATTCTTTTTTACCTCTGATAAAGGATTCTGACAGAAAAATTATTGAACAAATATCACTTGGTTAACTTATACATTGAGCTTATTAATACAAACATGGATTGAACATCCCTTTATTTTATCTTTTTTAAGAGATAATAGATAAACCACAAAATTTCCATGACACGGAAATTATCCACAATCGTTTTAAACGCGTTTATAAGTTCGTGTATACATTTTAACTAGTTCGTATGTTTTTGCATTATATACAATCTAAAAACGTTTACATCATAATCTGAAGAGTGTTTTTAAACAGGTAATTATAAATTTGGTTGATAAAACCTTTTCGATATATATAATTGGTTTTATCGACATAACTAAAAGTGAAATATCCTAAAAACGTATTATATTTATATAATGATAGAAATACAACAAAAATAGTGATGCAATTTACGGTACGTAACATATTAGAAATGTGAAAATATATTTTTGTTTATTATTTCTTTTCATTCCATTTCCTTCCTTTTGATATAAAAAGAAACACCACGGCACTAATTTCAGTGAGACAGATGATTGAAAAGTCTATACTCATCCATTTAAACTAGCTGCTGTTCATCTGGTATTAGAAGACACTATGTTTGTAAATGTATTTGCCCGAAAATTATCAATTCATTCTAATACTCTATATCGTTGAATACACAAATATAAATGAAAGCGCACATTATCCTTCTCATATGAAATGAACAAGATCACGCATGAGAACGAAATGTCAACTGAGAAAATATAGAAATTATTTAAGGGGCACAAATAGCGGTATGGAAATGTAAGAATTACCAATGTTCTTGAAAAAAGATATCAAAGTAGAACGAGACCTCCCTGCTAAACAATCGCTTGTACTGTTTCTGTGTATTTTGACGTTGTAAACTTAGTCCTTACATCTTCGGGGCTTGTTGCACAGTAAACAACGATTGGACTATTTCTAAAAGTATATGATAAACCCCATATATTTCTTCTATACTCAAATTCCCCAAAATCTATTGGGGTGGACTTGATTTTGTCATTCTAATGCAGCTAGCATTTTCTGTATCTGTTCTTTTACATCTTTAACCTCTAACTGGATTTCCTAGGACATCCTTAAAATCATCATAAACACTTTCTCAATATTTAAAGATTTAATTTTTTTTGTTTTCAGTTATAATTAAGATACATCTCTATTATGATTCCCTTTCTAAAGAACGGATTATGTAATCCGTTCTTTTTTATTTTTATAGCTATTATTTTTTAAACCGTTTCACATCACCTTAATTTGTGAACAGACTATAAAATAGTCTATTCTTTTCGTTCTAAAAGGTCTATAGTGCCCGAACTAAGAACTATCATTACCTTCTTTTTTATGTATATTCGTAATTATTAAAGTCTATAATTGACAGGGGTTCGTTTTACTAATTTCTCGATTTATCTATTTTCCCTCTTGTCTTTAGACGCTTTCTTCAGCTGTACTGGGGCACTTCTTCTTTATATACTTGAAACCAATCATTTTTTCCATAGATATTCTCATTTGATAAATACTCTTATATTTTGACTGAACATAAAACGTTGTCCCAAGACATAGGAAGGGGCCTCCTGAATCATAGTACATGCAGTCACATTCCTTTTCATCAAATCACTAGACAAAAAAAGGTAACAAATTATTGTTTCCTTACAATTCGAAAGATTGTACAACTTACCCTCTTTCTTTTAAGTTAACTGGTTAGTTGGTTATTGTAACCATTACAAAAAAACACTGCTATCCATACCACCTTAGATCTTGATGTGTTTACTCTCTATCACTCACTTACTACCCCTTGGTGTTATTTTTGTCTTAACGCCCCACGCCTACGCTCATAACGAGGTCTGTGGAGTCCCATTAATTCTTCAATATCTCGCATACTTAAATTTCCTTGTGTCTTTTTCTTTTTTCTCCGTTCATATTGTTTATGCTTGCCACAAAAGTAATTTTTCAATGTACTCATTTTCCCATCCGCCCTTTTCACAAAATAACCTCCCTATTTATTTTTGGTCATTTACACCATTTCAATACATTACTATGTACAAAAAATTACTATAACAGTTCACTTGCAAAAAAAAAGAAAACCCTCATTTCTAAATATCGAATGATGTATCCTTTCTCGTTCAATTAAGCTGGAATATTTTATAGATTCCAGCTAATAAAAATTACCTACACCGTATCCCATATACTTTTGACGAACATTGAGAAAATGCTATTCTCATGTTATTTTTGCACGCTCTCTTTATAATTCTGCACATCTGCTATTGTCTGAAATGTTTTCACATCAAAAATTTCTTTTTCATTTCCACAAATGATAACAAATCCATCTTTTGTCTGTAGCACTCTGCCAATATCTCCATTTGAAAGTGATATATTAAAAATATGTTTTATTGGCATTACATTTTTTTTGCTTATGTAGGTATCTATCGGCATACCTATAGGAAAAGCCTTTTGCAGATCTTCATTCGTGTAAGGAGTGGATATTTTATCCACAGAAGTAGTATACGATGCACATCCAGTTACATAAACACAGAACAACCCAACGATAATGCTTATAAAAATACGTTTAAACATAAAAAATTCCTCCCTATGCCCTTAATCAAGATTCAACCAAATTAGAATAGCAAATAAGGAGTGCACTTTTTGCTGTTTTATGGGTGACATAACATGATAAATTCTACTTTTTTTGTAGAAAAAAGAAAAAGACACAATCGTTCCAAAAATCATCATATCTAAAAATAACAAGACAGAGTTCCATGATTACTGACTTCCACATCGATACATCATAGTAAAATCATTATATAGACAAATTTCTTCTTTAGATTAGTACTTAATAGAAATAAATTTCTTGTAAAATAAAAATGTGTAATTTTTCACAATACTTCTATACAACTCGCTCCTAACACCACAAGTTTCCAACCAGTTCTAACGTATATTTTAATATTCCGACTAATCATTCCATTCAAAATACCACAACTGTACCCCCTTCTTGAAGATTATTAAGTAACTTGTCTAAATCTGGTTGCTTTTCAGATACACCGTTGACTTTTTTTGATAAATTTCCCCTACTCAATTTTTTTTTAGTACTTCAATTTATACATCTAAATTTTGATTGTCATTACCTACTATGACATATCTACGAATCTAATTCATACCCTTTTAGAATAAGCTTTTGGGACTTTTTATTTATGGAGGATAGGTGGACAGCAACATAATTTTCTCAACAAGTATTCTTTGAATTTTAATATAAAATCCTTACAATTTATGCTATATCTGTATTAAGGGGACATTATTGATTAAGTAAGGAAAGATTATAAAAATCATATGGGAGGAACAAAAAATGTCATTGAAAAAGAAATTAGGTGTTGGAGTGGTTTCTGCCGCTCTTGGTTTATCTTTAGTCGGTGGGGGAACATATGCATATTTTAGCGATCAAGAGGTAACAAATAATAAATTTGCTACAGGAACATTAGATTTTTCTATGCAGCCTACTACATCTCTTAATCTAGACAATTTAAAACCCGGGGATAAAATATTGAAAAAATTCAATATAAAAAATAGCGGTACGTTGGATATCAAAGATATTCTGATGAAAGTTGATTATACTGTGAACGATTTAAAAAAAGATAATAGTGTTGAAGACTTTGGTAAACACATTAAAGTACAATTTCTTTGGGATTGGGATCCAAAGAAAAGTCCTATACACGAAACAACTTTAGCAGAATTAAAATCACAACAACCAGAAATTGCTTCTCAAAAAATATTCCTTTCAAAATGGGCCGAGACAGGTGGATTAAAAGCTGGAAAAATGGATTGGTTCTGGATAAAATTTATCTTTGAAGACAATGGTACAGATCAAAATATGTTCCAGGGAGATAGTATTGCGCTGAAAATAGAGTTCCAAGCCAATCAAATAGATGGACAAGAAAGATAAATCCACAAACATATTGCTGGTGAAGAGTAAAACTGAGCTTATAATTTTTTATACTTTATAAAACTGATTGCTACATATCGAAATCAGCAGCCATTGATATCAGCGTTTGTGCATGATATCAATGGCTTTTATAAGTTTAACATTCTGTATCTTTTGTAAAACTCATTTTTTCTATAATGACAAATTAAATAACATGTAACCCCTTTCTTAAAGAAGCTCTCTTTGTTTCACACGGTCTATATCATCTCCACAGCCTGTTTTTGTGTCTGAACCTCTTTTTATGTGTCAACACTGATAAAAAAGAGGAAAAGGAGAGAGTTTTTATGATGGGTGCTTTAAAAAATCATCGTGATGAACGTGTATGTGTTTCTGTAGAAGAGTTGGTTCCACAAGATCATTTCCTTCGTGCGATTGAAGCGACAATTAGTTTTGATTTTATTGAAGAGAAATTACACCCTTATTACTGTGAAAACAATGGACGTCCGTCAATCCATCCTATCGTTTTATTTAAAATGATGTTTATTGGATATTTTTACGGTATTCGTTCGGAGCGTCAATTGGAAAAAGAGATTAAAACGAATATCGCCTACCGTTGGTTTTTAGGGTTTTCTCTATCAGATACTATTCCAGATCATTCTACAATCAGTTGGAATCGCCGATTTGGAAAAAGAAATAAAGAAGTACCAAAAAGCCAATTTAAATATGTAGAAGAAATGAATGAATGCATTCGTTTGTCCGATGGGGTGTATTTTAGAGTATGCGACAACGGATCGTGAAGGATATCGTAAATATAAATCGAAGCCAGAAGACTGCGCTGTTTGTCCGCTACGTGAGGTATGTTTTTCAAAGAAACAAAAAGTTATCACTCATCATATATGGGAGAAATATAAGGATATCGCTAGAAAAAACAAACTAACAGTTACAGGGAAAAAGTTGTACAAAGTACGCTGTTCAACTATAGAGCGAAGCTTTGCAGACGCCAAAGAACTACATGGCTATCGATATGCTCGATTTCGAGGGCTGAAGTCTGTCCAAATGCAGACTTATCTCACTGCAGCTTGTCAAAACATGAAAAAAATAGCCCTCCATCTGACCAAAAAAGTTCTGGTGGAGGGCTATTTTTTTTGAAACTCTATTATTTTATGTTGTTTTTATTCGCTAAAATCAAAATGATTCCAGAATGTTGGGAACCCCTAAAGGGTTTCCCAACACTCTGAAAATAATGTAATCATATATGATTACATTATTTTAGATAATTCCTCGTTTCTTACGTTTTTTACAGAATTTATGATGCGGGAAAGCCCACGCAAGACGTTAGTCCGTCTTTAGAGGTGGGATGAAAACATCGTTTTTGCATAGCAAACCATGGTATACTTTATGTATAGTCATGCAAAAGACGTAAAAACATTTGAGAATGAACAATCTGTACGGTATGGTCACAGTACCGTAGCCCACGAACCTATATGGTCTGTTGTGGGAGTGGTGATGGCACACCGCAATCTTGCACGTCAGCGATACCAGAAATGGAATTCGCCTTTGGTAGCAAGAATCCCACTGACGTTAGTCAGCTTGCCCCTTTAGGGGTGGGAGTGTCAACTATACTAATAATTCATTGTATATCGAAAAACAGGAGTCTTCAAACTCCTGTTTTTTCTTATACAGAGTATAAATAAGACTTAAGATCGAGACATTTCCAATTGACTTTTTATGCATTTATAAATACCATTTCCTTGGTATCCATTAAAATTCAAATTAGCCATATTAAACATAAACGAAATTACAACAATTAAATTTTATTTTTTCAATATATAATAAAATGCATTACAACTTCTGTCCAGCATCGAATAAAATAATTGTATTTTACGTATAGTATGGGGAACTATTTCAGTATAGTATCACTCTTTTTTTACTGTAAATCCTATCAATTGATTCATTTCCAATACATATGAAAAGGAGCTAAACATGAATACAATCATCAATTTCTCGTTAAAAAATAAGTTCGCAATTTGGCTACTAACCATTATTGTTACTATTGCAGGGATCTACTCTGGACTCAATATGAAGCTGGAAACAATTCCTGATATTACAACACCGATTGTGACAGTAACTACGGTCTATCCTGGTGCTACACCAGAAGAAGTAGCTGATAAAGTTTCAAAGCCGATGGAAGAACAACTACAAAATTTAAGCGGTGTTAACGTTGTAAGCTCATCATCTTTTCAAAACGCATCTTCTATTCAAGTAGAATACGATTTTGATAAAAATATGGAAAAAGCAGAAACAGAAATTAAAGAAGCTCTCACAAATGTAAAACTCCCAGAAGGTGTTAAAGATCCTAAAGTTTCACGAGTAAACTTCAATGCTTTCCCAGTTATTTCGTTAAGCGTAGCAAGCAAGAATGAATCTTTAGCTACCTTAACTGAAAATGTAGAAAAAAATGTTGTACCAGGATTAAAAGGACTTGATGGTGTTGCATCTGTCCAAATTGCTGGCCAACAAGTAGATGAAGTACAGCTTGTCTTCAAGAAAGATAAAATGAAAGAATTAGGACTAAGTGAAGATACTGTAAAAAATGTGATTAAGGGATCGGATGTATCTTTACCACTTGGCTTATACACATTTAAAGACACGGAAAAATCAGTTGTTGTAGATGGCAATATTACAACGATTAAAGCATTAAAAGAACTTAAAATTCCAGCTATACCTTCCTCACCTAACGGTCAAGGTAGTCAAAATGCTGGCGCTGGTGCACAAACGCCGCAAATGAATCCAGCTGCTATGAACGGGATTCCAACAGTTACATTAGACGAAATTGCTGACATTAAAGAAATTGGGAAAGCAGAATCCATTTCTCGAACAAATGGAAAAGAAGCAATTGGAATTCAAATTGTGAAGGCCTCTGATGCAAATACAGTTGATGTTGTAAATGCAGTAAAAGATAAAGTAAAAGATCTTGAGAAAAAATATAAAGATTTAGAGATCATTTCAACATTCGACCAAGGTGCACCTATTGAAAAATCAGTTGAAACAATGCTAAGCAAAGCAATTTTCGGTGCTATCTTTGCGATTGTTATTATTATGCTGTTCCTACGAAATATTCGAACAACGTTAATCTCTGTCGTTTCAATACCACTTTCTTTATTAATTGCTGTTTTAGTCATAAAGCAAATGGATATTACGCTTAACATTATGACACTTGGAGCAATGACCGTTGCTATAGGCCGCGTTGTCGATGACTCAATTGTTGTTATTGAAAATATTTACCGACGTATGTCGTTATCAGAAGAGAAATTGCGCGGAAAAGATTTAATTCGTGAAGCTACGAAAGAAATGTTTATCCCAATTATGTCTTCTACCATTGTAACAATTGCTGTATTTTTACCACTTGGACTAGTAAAAGGTATGATTGGTGAAATGTTCTTACCATTTGCCTTAACTATCGTCTTCGCTTTATTAGCATCATTACTAGTAGCTGTTACAATCGTACCGATGCTAGCTCACTCTTTATTTAAGAAAGAGAGTATGAGGGAAAAAGAAGTACATCATGAAGAAAAACCAAGTAAATTAGCAAATGGTTATAAACGCATACTTGCATGGGCTTTAAATCACAAAATTATTACATCAAGTATCGCTGTCCTTCTATTGGTTGGTAGTCTTGCACTTGTACCAGTTATCGGTGTAAGTTTCTTACCTTCTGAAGAAGAAAAAATGATTATTGCAACATATAATCCTGAACCAGGTCAAACGTTAGAAGACGTTGAAAAAATTGCAACAAAAGCTGAGAAGCACTTCCAAGATAATAAAGACGTCAAAACAATTCAGTTCTCATTAGGTGGAGAGAATCCAATGAGTCCTGGTCAATCAAACCAAGCAATGTTCTTCGTGCAATATGATAACGACACGAAAAACTTCGAAAAAGAGAAAGAACAAGTCGTTAAAGATTTACAGAAGATGTCTGGCAAAGGCGAATGGAAAAACCAAGACTTCGGAGCAAGTGGCGGTAGTAATGAAATTAAACTATACGTTTACGGAGATAGCTCAGAAGACATTAAGCCTGTCGTAAAAGATATTCAAAATATCATGAAGAAAAATAAAGACTTAAAAGATATAGATTCTAGTATTGCAAAAACATATGCAGAGTACACTTTAGTCGCAGATCAAGAAAAGCTAAGTAAAATGGGCTTAACGGCTGCTCAAATTGGAATGGGACTTTCTAATCAACATGATCGCCCTGTTCTGACAACAATTAAAAAAGACGGTAAAGATATCAATGTATATGTAGAAGCTGAAAAACAAAATTATGAAACAATCGATGACTTAACAAATCGCAAAATTACAACACCACTTGGTAATGAAGTAGCTGTGAAAGATGTTATGACTGTAAAAGAAGGTGAAACATCGAATACAGTAACACACCGAGATGGACGTGTTTATGCAGAGGTTAGTGCAAAACTAACATCTGATGACGTTTCAAAAGCATCTGCCGCAGTCCAAAAAGAAGTAGATAAAATGGATCTTCCTTCTGGTGTAGATGTTTCTATGGGCGGTGTTACTAAAGATATTCAAGAATCATTCAAGCAACTTGGCCTAGCGATGTTAGCTGCGATTGCCATTGTATACTTCGTTCTTGTCGTTACATTTGGCGGTGCCCTTGCACCATTCGCAATTTTATTCTCGCTACCATTCACAATTATTGGGGCTCTTGTTGCCTTATTAATCTCTGGTGAAACATTAAGTGTATCTGCAATGATTGGGGCGCTTATGTTAATCGGTATCGTTGTAACAAACGCAATCGTGCTTATCGACCGCGTTATTCATAAAGAAAATGAAGGTTTATCAACACGTGAAGCTTTATTAGAAGCTGGTGCAACACGCCTTCGTCCGATTTTAATGACTGCAATTGCAACAATCGGGGCTCTTATCCCGCTTGCATTAGGATTTGAAGGTAGCGGCTTAATTTCTAAAGGACTTGGTGTGACGGTAATTGGTGGATTAACAAGTTCAACATTATTAACACTTCTTATTGTTCCAATCGTTTATGAAGTATTAAGCAAATTTAAAAAGAAAAAAACAAAAAGATAAAGGATGTATGGCCTCTTTCGATTTTGTTACAAAGTTTTTTAATATCCAATGAGTTGAAGAGTTTATTATTAGACCTCACCATACATGTCTATCCACTTAAAAATTTTACTACCCCAAATACAAGAAAACGTTATTCTTTTTTAATAATCATAGATGTTAGTATTCCTTTTTAAATAAATGAATAGCGCGATGGATAAACGAAATGATGAAGAAATTATATTGTTGCATACAAAACAAGTATATGAAGACGTTATTTTAGATTTTACAGGAATTTAAAACTCACATGGATACTAAAAAACATAGTAGAGAAACTAGTATTATCACCTTTTTATATAATAAAGATTAAACAGGCCTCCACCTTAAAATCTGAAGTTCATGCAAAGAGAAAAAATAGAAATAATGGTATAATAGAACTCATAGCTATTTTAGAATTAACAGATGGAAAAATTAAAATTCAATTTTACATGTACCATATATTATACAGCCAAAACCTGAGCTCAAGTTTTGGCTGTGTTTTGCTAGAATATCACCTATGCTCATCAATTACAGTAAATGCACCTTCTCTAATAAGAACAACGGTATGAATTTCAAACAACGACCACATCATCCTGACATTGAAATCATTGGTCTATTATTTATATAATCCTCGCTTTTTCAAATGCTCACGTAAGCTACTGACGCGACATTTTAAACACTTTGCAATTTCCACATAGTCCAGACCCGTATTCCGTAATTGAACCGTATCCTCACATAACTGATCCCATTTCCATTCTGCGTTCTTTTTACTCGTATTTTCCTCTCCAGACAAACTTTTTCCTAACTGATACACTTCTTTTCCCCATTCACAATTCTCGATGCAATGTTGATAAGAGCCTAGTAGGTATTCACATCCACGACAATGTTGTTCTTGTATATTTATAATTCGAATTCTCGTTACTTTTGCATCCATATTCCATTCTCCCCTATTTTTTCTTATGATAACAAAAGAAACATAATTTGTTTATAAAACTTATTCCTTTATCTGAAATAGATTGGTTGGCTGGACGTTTAAGCAAACGGAGAATTCTGTTCTTTGTTATTTTTAATCATTATATAACGAATGACATATGCCCAAATCTAGAATTAAAATTTGAAATTTCAGAATTTAATCTTCCCATTTGTTTTTTCTTGTGATATGATGGTCCCAATCTTACAAATGACACGATTTGACAAGTTTCACAAAAAAGAAGCACAAGGAGGAATACGAATATGAAACCGTATAAAGTAATTGGTACAACAGCTCTTGCTGCAATATTGATCACAGGACCTTCCACATGCGCATTTGCTGCTGAAAAAAAAACACCTCCGCAGTACATACAAGCCGTTCATGTGTTTTCACCCAAATTTATTGAACAAACACAAACTCTTGATGCAATTCCGATGAATAATCTAGATAAAGCGGTTCAAGCAGCTATGTTAGGGCCTGAAATTAAAAAATTAAAAGTATTCGATCATGAATTCAATGTAAAACCGGCTTATATTTCTAAAAAAGGCAATCAAACTGTCGTAAATGGCCAAATTTCGCATCACTTAAGTTTTCGCCTGGATGATCAAGTATACTATCGATTTGTAAAAGAAGCTGGAGAAATCAAAAATTTAGAAATTAAAATCGATCGTGGTGGATGGACGAAAATTACGGCACCTATCGGTGCAATCATTGCTCAATATTTTGGTATTCCGATTACGCCTAATCTCCTATCTCAGATTGGACAACAATTAGGAACTCTAACAGATGGAAAATGGGAATACGCTTCTGAAGCAATTGTGGCCGCAATTGGCTTATATGTAGAATGAAAATATACACACTTTATTCTTCTTTCACGTTACAACAAACCGGTAATTCTTACAATAGAATTACCGGTTTTTCTGCGATGTAACAAGACTTCTGTTTTACTTTTGGAAAGTCTTTTTTAATCAATCGAGAACTTGCACTCTTATATGCATTAATGAACCTTATCATTTCTGTATTCGGATGTACCTTGAATAAAATATGAATATGATCTATATCATGATTCCATTAACATTATATTATAGCCTTCAGACAATCGTACAAACATGTCTTTTGCATAGTTTGATATCGCATCATCAAATACATTTCTTCTGTATTTCACAACTAGTACAAGACGATACTCCAATAAGAATACTGAATGATTGTTAATGTCTAATTTCATATTATATCAATCCTTTACTTTTATAAGACGGATTATATCATATTGCAAAATTTTTGAGGAAAAAGACTCCCTTTCATTAGTACGTTAAAATATGAAAAAACATCTGTCCATACTTCCTCCTCCAACCCTATATTTTCCCCCTATGTATTATTAAAGATACTTGATATGCCGTGTTAATCTTCATTATTTTTTATCCTCGATCTTTGATATCTAAATAAAAACGTCTTCCCTTAGGAGTACTTGTTTTGATTCTTGTTTTCACTGCACCATTAATTTCAGAATTTCAATAATGTTAGGCTCTAAATTACCTAACATTAATTTCTTTAACCCGCTCTATTTTCACGTAATACCCCATGTCATATCTCTATTGTAGTGGATAAGAAAAGACGTACCCCTATGAAAAAAATTATTATTATAATAATACATAAATTAGAATTAGATTGAAACTTTACATTTTTTACTAAATACAATGGTTATCACATTACAAACTTCCTCTTATTTCGCATCAGACATATCACAAGTGAATAGAAAAGGCATAAAAATCTGATAGTAGCTACATTTTATTGTATACAAGTAAAACATTGGACATACTATTCAAAAAGGAAAGTAGGAATCTTATGAAAAAAACAGGGGTTATGCGCAGAGTGGATGATTTAGGAAGAATTGTTCTTCCTAAAGAGATACGACGGACGCTCGATCTTCTTCCCAATACTTCTGTAGAAATGTATGTGCTAGAAGGAACTGTTCGCATCAAACAACAGCCTGGGGCTTGTTTCATCACAGGACAAACATCTGAAAATCAAATTGAATTGTATGACGGACGTTTAATTTTAAGCCAGGAAGGCGCAAAAGACTTAATGGAAACCCTTAAAAGCTGGTTACCTTAATACTGTTATATATTGTTATCTTTCATTACTCTATCCCAAAAGTAGCGCAAAAGATAATTGAAATTATCTTTTGCGCTACTTTTTATCTCTTTCTAACTGAATGGTAGATATCATATGCTTGTATACTAAATTTGATTTTCCACTATTTCCATAAGGAATGAACACGGATTATATCCCCTCAAAATCCTGTTTTTGATATATTTCTTTTGACACTCCCATAGCTAAAGCCACAAGTCCTACACCTTTCGATGTAACAGATGGGATTCTTGATTGACTAAACGTGCGCAGCCCCATTTCCAAAACCTTATAAAAGTATATAAATTTTGTTTATTTCCCTGTTCTACGAATCCGGTTTTGCCCAAAGCAACTACTGTTTGATAGAACTTTCCGAGGGCATAAATTCGGATACAACGTATCCTACATATTAGCCATAACGTTTAGTTTATTGACTAATTCATAACGTGACAAGTTGATGACTGTATTCAAATCCCGATCTATGACATAACTACAAGCACATTTGTATATGCAATCAGATAGCTTTAGATCTTTCTTGATGCTTCTACAACTTGAACACATCTTAGAAGATGGATATCATGTATCAGCTTCCATAAATTCAATACCGTATTTTTCGCTTAAACTTATATAAGCATTGTTTTGCAATCGCTTTAGACAAGTGCTTATTCTTCATCATTTCTTTGATGTTCCAGGTTTCCATCACAATTCGATATGGCTTGGTTTTCACGATATCTTTTGTGACTTGATGAAGATACTTTATTCTGATATTGGTCGACCTTCTATGCACGTGTTGTATGTTCTTTTCGACTTTTATAATAATGCCGGTTTTGGTAAAACGGTTTTCCTCCTTATTCATTTCATATTTGCGAGAAACTTGACGTTGCAACCTACGAAGGCGTTTCTCTCCCTTTTTTACTGTTTGGGTTTTGTTGATATGTTTCTTTTTCTCTCCATCCGAGCAAACAGTCAGTTCCTTCATACCAACATTAATACCTAGTGAGACATCTGTTCATTCTATTTTGGGACACTTGTTTTCTACGCCAACGGACAAATATCAATACTTCCCGTCGAAATGAAGACGTGGATTCGTATACTTGACATCGACTGGTAATGATTCTGATGTTTTCATCCATCCAACTTTTTCAATCCACACTTCGTTATTTCGAACTTTCAACTTCACATTATCATTCTAACAAGACGGCTTGGATTTTCTTCTTGTTTACCTCATGTCCAATTATAAGCCCATCGGGCTGTTCCGACGGATTTCCAAAGTTGCTGTTCTTGTTCTTTATTTGGTCTTATTCTTACTTTCCTCGTCAGTATCATTTTCCATCAACTCCTTACTCATCTTCTTGGCTTTATTGGCTCTGTTACCTTACAATCTACAGCTGAAAACAGTGATAATCTGAATGAAATCTTCTACTCATTCTTGTTCATCGGTCTTTTCTGTATGGTCAATGACCTCAATAGTCGTTCCATATGTATTACATCCGTTTTCGATCATACCCGAATCAAATGAACCGATCTTTATACAGAATAACAATCTTTTCTATTTCTGAATGAGTGATCTTATCAATTAGTTGATGTAATCCCTTTTTATTATAGTTAATCCCACTACTTATATCAGTGATGATTTCAAATGGATAGTCTGTAGCAAACATATACGTTTTTACATTATCCATTTGTCTTTCCAAATCATCTTTCTGTTTAGGCGAGCGAACTCTACAGTATCCTATCACCATTTTATTTACCTGCCTTTTCCCTTTCATACCCAAGAAGTGATTAAGTTGTTCTTGTGAGTGACGCCTATATCTATACCTGAGCTGTCCATGCTCCCACTAGCATATCACAAAATTTATAGTTATCGATTTCCTGTCAATATTCAAAATAATATTGATATATCCTATTTTAAACATTAACATGTATCACTTCCTCGCTATTATTCTTCATTGTTTGATACTAAAAACACCGATTCACCATTTCTTTCTAAAAATCTTGTGGAACTGTTTATATTAAACCCAAGATATCCAAAAATTCACTCTTTTATTAATAAAAACTACAATAACAATGTCTTCTATCGTCACTTTTATAATTAACATATAACCTAACATTAACATGTCAAATCTCCCGCCGTACTTATTGTTAATATCAGAAGAGCATAACAAAGTATAATACAATTAATTGAAATAACAACTCCTTCTCTCAGAATATCGTTTACACTAGTAAGTCGATTTATCAATAATATAGAATGTAGAATTGACATGTTATATTATTGATTTCTGATTGTACAGAGCTACTATTGACATGATATTAATATGTATATATCAAATTCTCGTTTTCCAAACGAAATGATTGTCTATTAAAATAGACTGCTCTAGAAGTGCATCACCAGTAATAAACCTTCTTTAACAAGCTTTTAATATTAAACCCCAATATATATCATATTCATTTTATGTCAATGCGAAGGATACACATAGCACTCTTGTTGTCATTGACATGTGGATTGATATTGACATGCGGATGTTTATTTCGTCATTTGCTGTTAACACCACATAAAAATAACATTAACAGTATAAATACGATTTTATTTTTCCGAAACCTTATTCACACTAAGCAATCTGTTACTGATATGGAGTAGGTAATTGTGGTATATTATTTTCTTCTAATCACCAGAGGCGCTGTTGACGAATCTTTAACATATCAATTGCGTCTACTATAGAAGTATATAAAAATAAGTTTTACGCTTGAATTTTTGATTAACTGCACAATTTGAAACTGTATTTTCTAAAACATTTAAACTTCATCTGCTAAAATTGATCCCTCTGCACATAAATTAAGTGATAAGCTATGTTTCGTAATCGTTTGAAATTAGATTGATTATACATTGATTTATTAACCTCATGTCAATATGAATCGAATACGCTCCGTTTCTTGGTTTAGTTTTAGCATTGACATGTTAATTGTTAATTACATATCAATGTTTCCGGTGTTGTTTGTTGTTGCCATCTTTAGAAATAATTTTAACATACACTATCTCGATGCTTTAAAGACAATCTCTCCTGGAAGCATCGTTCGCACTAACAGATTGATTGTCTATTGATATGAAATGTAGAATTGACATGTTGTGTTATTTGTTTATCTTGAGGGAAGTGTTGATATGTAATCACTACCTTAATTGAGTTTACCGCACACAAAGGATTTAGTTCGTATCCTTTGATTAATCGCGTAAGTTGAAGAAAGCGCCGCTCTCTAGTTACATTTCCTTTGAATTGTGAACACAACATTGACAAGGTATTTGAATCTACTCCGTGAACTATAAGTTTGAAAGCTCTGGCTGTAGCGGTCATTAATAGCGTATTTCTTTCGGTATAATTCGTTGAATAAGTCCGCGAAGGTTGTCTTATTACAGCGTTTTACTCGCATTTATTAAACATAGCAATTTTAGATTATGGTATGAGTATTCGCAACGGTTAATAGTCATCAACCTAGCACTAGTTACTTTAATATCACTGTATATTTTTGTTATCCTTAATATAAGGCTTTCTTTTTAATATTTATAGGCCTCATATAATTTGTTTACAAATCACTTATATTTTCTTATCATTAATATAGGTTTTATTTATCAATCTTATAGCAATAGCACTTATTTTTTATCGACATAACATTGATAGTAGGTTCATTCAAATCTGTATTTTATACCATCATACAGGTACGTGTTTTTTTACATGTTAATTATATATTTTATGTAGATATCAATTAATAGGAGGTATTGAGTTTCGCGCTATCGAAAACTACTCAACATGTTAATGTTACTTGCTATGTTAATTCCATTTTGTCTTTACCATTATATTCTAAGGAGGTATAACAATGATTGAACATGATACCAATAATACAAACGGACATTCTAGTCATGAAGATATTTTTGAAAAAGCATGGAGAATAACAGAATTCTCAAAATTAGTGGGCCGGCATCATAACACTGTATACAATTGGTTTAATACTCTAGAAGAAAAGGGGATACACGGTACATTAAGAACCAATAATACAAATGAAAAATTATATAACACCCTGGATTTAGACATAGCTTTATTTATAAAGCTAAAGAGGGATGAAAAATGGTCACTAGATGCAATTATTGAGCTTTTACCACATCAATTTGAACTAAGACCCGTTTCTCCAGAAAATCAAACCAGTGAAATCTCAGCTCAATTTAACATGCATGAAATAGCAACTACTATTGAAAGAATAGTAGAGCAAAAGGTTCAAATGCATTTGCAAACTATTGAATTAAAATATCAAGAACAACTTAAAGATACTATACACACTATATTACCTAAACCAGAGGATCCTGAAATGTTAAAAGCGCGCCAAAGACAAGAACGGCTAGATAATATGATAATCCAGCATAGAGCACGTAAGGAATTGAGAAAAAAGGCCGAAAAAGAATGGAGTACACAATCAGAAGAAACTCGTATTAAGAAAGTGGGTTGGTTTAAAAAAGAAGAAGACCTTGCGAAAAAACAACTTTTCATAGAGAACTATATTGATGAGAATATGATTGAACACATGAAAAATACATTAAAAATAGAAAAATAAGCCTGGTAAATTCCAGGCTTATTTTTCTATTCCGCTCCAAACATGGTATCTGGATCCATAAATGCTTCTAATGCTTCATCACTTTTTTTTTCAGATATGTCATCTTCAACTGGTTCTAATTCGAAATAATCCCCAAATTTAATATTAAAATCATCATCTAAGTCTTGTTCATTAATTGTAGTAATTTGGGATTTTGTATAATGAATTTGGCTTTGTTTTGCTTTAAATTCATTATATTCTTCAACTAATCCTTTCGATAATCTAGATGGGAGTGCATCTGTTTTATAAAATGTATATACACTCCCCATAAAATCATTTTTACTGACTAAATAGCCATTAAAAACAGTGCCGTTAATAGGGAGTCTGTTTGTCACTTCGACTTTTGCATCATCCATAAATGAATCATCAATATTTTTTTGTTCATCTAAAATTGCTAACATACCAAAATGATGTATCTTTGATGCTTCTAAATCTCCATTTTCATTTGTCTTCATCAGGTCTATGGGGTGATGGAAGGAGCTGCCTTTCAAGGACTCTGTAAACAAATCTACAATCTCTTTACTATTTTCAATTTGATTCATATTCCGCGAAACTTTATTGATTACTAAACAACCTGTTTTTTCCAATAAAATCCGCTTAAAGTCCTGAGAATCTAGAATTACAGATGTTCCTCCACCATTTGCTGCTGTATTTAACTCATGAATAATATCTCCAATGCGCTGATTTGCATAGTCTCGTGAATTTGTAATGCCCTTTTTCTCATTTTCGTTTAACCCTTTAAACTCATCATAAAAATGTTGATTATCTGCAAATACAACAAATGCAACGCCTTTTGCTGGATTATTTGCTAATTTCCATATTTCTTGAGAAAACTTATTTACTTGTCTTAACACATCTGGTCCATCCGCTCTAACTGGCAGTGTAACTACAATCCCCATTTTAATGAAATCCTTACGCTCTATTGCATTATTAAATGCAATTCTTGCATATTTTTGCTGATTTTCTATTAATTCTTCTCTAGGAATTTTCATGGCCATATTTTTAAGTTCTTCAGCAATTACAGGTTTATTATGATAAGCAGTGAATTCTTCAATCGCTTTAATAATTGTAGATGTACCCGTACCACCACCTAATCCTGCAAAAAATAACACTAATTCGTCAGATGGTCGAACACGCTCCGTTATAAAATTTTTCAACCTATCTTTAGCTTCATCGTTAGATTCTAAAACCTTTATAGCGCGTTCTGGATTCTTACCTAAACCGCCTAATTTCAATGAAACTTGATTACTTTTTGGAACATGTTTCAGTTCTGCTAAATCTCCGTCATTACTATTCAATGCAAGACAATTATAAACTGCTGTACCGTCCGTGTAGGTATATTCAGCAAACTTATCTACCATTCTAGTTCCCGCTTGTCCAAAACCGACCATAGTCATTTTCACCGCTACTTCATTCTTCAAAAATTTTTTCGCCATTATATTATCTCTCCTCTATTCGGTTTATATTTTGTTTACGCTTCTCTAATTCGATTAAAACTTGTTGCCCTCGAATAGTTGAAACCAAAAACTTATATGGGTGCATAATCTTTTCTGTTATTAAGGACATAGCAGCTAAAGTGCCTACACTTCCTTCTGCCGATCTTCTGGAAATGTTAGTCCTTTCAAATTCTAATGAGTAAGACCTACCCCTAGGCTTCTTTACCCTCCTATCAACAACAACATGTTCTACTATCTCATTTATTGAAATACCTCTCATATATTTTGTCTCTTGATATTGTTTATTGACTTGAGATCCTATGTAATGAAACACATTGTAAAGTACAGTGTCTTCTTCAATAATATCTGCAAACATTTCCACAACTTCTTCAGTAAATTTGTTTTGTTTATATTTCCTACTCAATACTTCGTTCAATTTGCCCCCCCCTTAAAATGTTGGTTAATTATTCCTAAAAACATCTTACATCATTGTAGGATGTATATCAAGTCATTATAAATAAGTCTTATATATACGTTACAATACATAAAATTAGTCTTAATGTCTTGTATATCAACATTAGATATATAAGACGTATATGCAAGTAGTGAATAACACATGTTAATATTAGCGTTCATATAATTAACAATACATATTAAAAAATGAACAAACACACAAAAAACATGTAGGATTCTCTCTGAAATCAAATCTCTAAACTATATATCCTCAAAATAATATACTTTTATTATAATCATTTCATTATGCAACTTATATATAAGTTGCATAAATACGTCTTATAAAAAAACACTTGTATAGAAAGATTAAATATGAATTTCATACATGTAAAATACAGTATGAAATTCATATAAAACTTATAAACAAGTCTTATTTATAAGTTTTATATGAACGCTGTATAAATGAACCCGTAAAATATAATTTCTTTTTCTTTTTTTATTTGATATTCAAAAAAGGAAGAGAGTAATAGATTCAGTACGATTCCATAGGTGAATTTGCTCATTTAATAAGAAAAATAGCTTAAACGTTAAACAACTAGAATTAACTAGAGTAAAAAGGAATCATTCAACTCATTGAAAAGGTCACTAATTCGGGAGTAGAAAAGATTGTGATTCTATATAAAAATTTGCACTGTTTTAGCTGTTGACTACGAGAAAAATAAGAATCAGACTCGATAAAAAACAAAAATATCAAATTTCTCGTACATATGAAATAAGTTGTGATAGACATGTTGAATAGCAAAGAAATGCTGAAGAATAAACGCGGATCAAAAAATATTGCACAACAAAAGGTATATACCTTCAAAATAAAAACATAGTATAAATATAAAAATAGGAGGAACGTCATTGTTATGTTAAGTTGTCTCTAGAATCTTCAGAATACTACATAAACTTGTGACTTATTTTTATTTATTTGTCTACTTTTTAAATTAAGTTTTATCAATTTCATATTAACTAACAGCGGTATGAAGCACGTAAACTCCGCCAACATCGATTTGCGAATTCAACGATAGGCGGAGATGTACTTCTGTTTAGCATACACTCTACTTCTTATTCTCCCACGAAAGAGGCATCAGAAAGTTTAACACGTTCATATTTTGTCTCAGATACAATCTAATACAGAAACGGCAACATGTATTCATATAAGATTTGGAATTTTTTCTTAATCATTAAGTGAGGGGAGGGGGGCCAAACATAATTAAGCCTATATATTTCAGTTATATACAAAGCGCACATAATCAAATCTGACTAAGCGTGAAGGAAGATATGAGAAATACAATATAAATTAAGAACAACTAAATAAACAAAAGCTTCCTATACAACCTATATAGTAAATGGAAGTATTATGCATTCATATTAAAGTAGCAAAACTCAAATCATGTGAATTTTCTATACCATCTGATAGTAAATACTTTGTATCTACCTTGACTGAATACGAACAAATGTAGACACTTCATGGTAACTATTGAAAACCTAAACACGAAAGGGCTGTCATAATCACTTCATTTCAGGTAATATGTGGGTAATAATTGCTCAGATATATTCAATTCGTTAACTAGCACTAACCAGAGCCCCTAATTTTAACGCACTATCCGAAAAAATTCTCCTTCCACAAGCATGTGAAGGGCGCTAGACCAACGGTAGGGGGATATGAATTTCGGTTCGGCGTAGCCAAAAAGAACTTGGCTTGGCTTTTTATTTTTTTGTTTTTATTTTGATATAATTAGTCTTATCAAAATAAAAGATTGGTATATCAATGCAATGAGATCGTAATCATCATGCAGTATTCTTATTGCATGATCCTCTTGTGTTAGTTGTAAAATATAGAAGAAATGTATTTTGTACGACTGTCTAAAACATACAATGTAACTTTAGTCGGATAGCATCATGGTGTAGACCATGCTCCGACTTTGTTCAAGGTACATCCCAATACAGAAACGACAAAGTTTATTCAGGCTTATAAAAGTGCAAGGTCTCGACTCATTAAGAGAGATTTTCCGCAAGTAAAAAAGAAACGGTGGAAAGAAATGTTTTGGTCAAGAAGTTTCTGTTTAGCGACTACTGGTGACGCAACACTAGATGTAGTTAAAAGAATATTGACAATCAAGGTGAAAAGTGCGGTGGAGGTCATGTTGAAAGCATATAAGTATCGTATCTATCCGAATGATGAACAACGATTATTTTTCGCAAAAACATTTGGTTGCGTTCGTATCAAGCATCCCAAACATGCATAGATACATCCATCAAATATCCTACACCTGCACAATATAAAACTGATTTTCCTTTTCTAAGGGAAGTTGATAGCTTGGTGTTAGTAGAATCTAAATAAGGTATACGCTAATTTCTTACGTGATAAATCCGTTGGATTTCCAAAGTTTAAAAGTAAGAAAGATAACCACCGAAGCTACACAGACAATTCTTTGAATGGATAAAATCTGTTACAATTTCTCAAACACCTACTGGTAAATATTTTATATCCGTATTGGTAGCAGAAGAGGAAAAGCTATTCCCTAAAATGGATACACAAGTGGGGATTGATGTTGGCTTAAAAGACCTTGCAATATTGTCTAATGGTACGAAATATAGTAACCCTACATGGTTGAGAAAAGCTGAAAAAAGAGTAGCGTTTCTACAACGTTCTTTGTCACGTAAAAAGAAGGGTTCGGCCAATCGAAATAAAGCTAGGTTAAAAGTCGCAAGACTTCATGAAAAGATTGCGAATCAACGTAATGATTTTCTTCACAAAATAAGTAGCGAAATCACAAACGAAAACCAAGTAATTGTGATAGAAGACTTGAAAGTGAAGAACATATAAAAAACCATACGTTAGCAAAAACAAGTCGTGAAATATCTTGGGCTAAATGAAGAAAATATCTGGACTACAAGCCGTATGGAAAGGTCGTGATTTGATTATCGCACCTAAGAATTATGCAAGTAGCCAACTATATTCTTGCTGTGGTTACAAAAACAAAGATGTCAAAAAACTAAACCTCCTTGAGTGGGACTGTCCATGTTGTGGCACTTTAAGTATCCAAAATGTTGGTATCATTTATTTTTCCACCTTTCTTGTTATAGTTAAATATCAAAACTGATACACTATGAACATGATGAATGATTATAGAAGAGCCAAAACAACCGTATCATTAATAAACTACCATTTTGTGTTTTGCCCACGATACAGAAGAAAGGTTTTTCTTCACACAAAAGTAGAAGAACGTTTCAAAGAGTTGGTTGAAGAGATATGTATCGAACTGGATGTTGTTATTGTCGCGATGGAATGTGACAAAGACCACGTTCACTTGTTCTTGCATACCCTTCCAACACTCAGTCCTGCTGATACAATGGCAAAAATCAAAGGAGTGACATCAAAGCGTTTAAGAGAAGCGTTTCCTCATCACGCGCATTTGCCAAGCCTGTGGACTCGTTCCTATTTTGTTTCTACTGCTGGGAATGTATCAAGTGAGACAATAAAACAGTATGTAGAAAGTCAAAAAACAAGGGGGTGAAACTTGTGACACAAACCATGACGGTCAAAGTTAAATTGCTTCCGACAAAAGAACAAATCAAGTTATTGGAACAAAGTAGTCACGAGTACATGAAACTCATTCATACACTTGTATCTGAAATGATTGAGGCAAAGAAAAGCACAAAGAAAAGTACAAAGGATATGGAAGCCAACCTTCCAAGTGTGGTGAAAAATCAAGCAATTAAAGATGCAAAAAGTGTATTTTCTACAAAAGTGAAAAAGAGTACATACCAAATCGTTCCGATTCTAAAAAGACCTGTTTGTGTTTGGAATAACCAAAACGATTCATTCGACTTCACGCACATTTCAATCCCGTTTATGGTAAATGGAAAGTCAACTCGTTTAAAGGTTCGCGCCTTATTAACCGACAAACATAATCGTAACTTCGACTTGTTGAAACACAAGTTAGGTACACTTCGTATCACAAAGAAATCTGGTAAATGGATCGCTCAGATATCTGTCACGGTCCCTACAATAGAAAAAACAGGAACGAAAATTCTAGGAGTAGACTTTGGTCTCAAAGTTCCTGCGGTAGCCATCACAGATGATGACAAAGTTCGTTTCTTTGGAAATGGTAGGAAAAACAAATATATGAAACGTAAGTTTCGAAGTGTTCGTAGGAAGCTAGGAGAAGCTAAAAAACTAAATGCTCTTCGGCAACTTGATGATAAGGAACAAAAGTGGATGCAAGACCAAGACCACAAAGTGAGTCGTGAAATCATTGATTTTGCAACGGATCATACTATCTCTGTCATTCGATTGGAACAACTAACGAACATGAGACAGACGGCACGAACAAGCCGTAAAAACGAAAAAAATCTACACACTTGGTCATTCTATCGTCTCGCACACTTCGTCGAGTACAAAGCAAAGTTAGCTGGTATAAAGGTTGAATATGTGAACCCTTCTTATACAAGTCAAGCATGTCCAAAGTGTACTGAAAAGAACAAGGCACAGGATAGAAAATATAAGTGTCAATGTGGATTTGAGAAACATCGCGATATCGTTGGAGCGATGAACATTCGCTACGCAACTGTGGTTGGCGGTAATAGTCAATCAGCCTAAGAACCTATATGGTCTGTCTTAGGAGGGGTGATGGCACACCCTCATCTTGAAGACTGTTCAAAACAGAAATGGACTGCGAACGTTTCGTCATTCAAGAATCCCATCCGTTACACCGTAAGGTGTAGGACTTGCGGCTTTAGCCGTGGGAGTGTCAAGATAAGGATATAAACGCAAGCATCAACTTGCTCAAACTAGCTATGTAATTGGTTTTTTCGTTAGGACGTTAAGTGGCGGGTAATTCACACGGACCGTTAAAATGGCATAGCATCCTGTTAACTATTGTTCTTCTTGTACTCTTTTAGAGAGCACACAATTAAAACAACTTTGTATACACGTTCCCCATTACATGAACAAAAAGAAGCTAGTACCTTTGAATAAGGCATTTGCTTCTTTTTACATAGACTCTATAATTATTTGTCTTTCATACCATTTGTTGAGTTTTTCATTGACACTTTTTGAAATACGTTTCATTTTTTTATTACAAAATCTCGATAGCGTAGCAGGTGATAACCCTATTTCATCTGCCATCTCACGCATTGTTTTATTTTGATGCACATGCTGATACATAATTTTTTTTAGAATCATATCTTCTAATCCTATAGTATGTTGTTTTACTGTATTTGTAATATAATGACTTTCTTGTTTCTCTTGTAAATCTATTGTTCTTTTCTTCACTATATTATCTATATTATTGATCAATTCTTTTGGAGGCAGAATAATGATTCCTAATTTCGCATAATAATTCTTAAACCAATTACGCCCTCCTATTTTTGTCTCATCCAATTCTTCCGCATATGCCCAATGTGAGATTACCTTTTCTTTTTCTAAGTCCATTAAAACATTTTCTAGTTGTTCTCTAATTCGATGTGGACGTCCATTCGTTATTTTGATACCCATTACAGATAACAAACCTTTTTCTCCACCAATCGAATATGGTCTTTTTAGAGTACTGTATTGTTGGCGGATTCTCCACTGCCATGATAAATAACGTATTAAACGTTTATGAAACTTGTGTCTATAGCTGTTATATTCTAGTGCTTTTTTTGATAATAACGCCGTTGTACTATTTGAACCATACAAATAGCCTGATAAAAAACTACCTGGTTTAATTTTACAAGATTCTATTCCCATATACTCATTGGTATTCTTGTCTCTCCATAACACTACGGAATCCAGTACGAACAGCCTTTTAATCACTTCACGTTTCATTTCAAATTGTTGGCCAGTTTCTGCCTGGTCGTTTAGTACCACAATTTCATTCTCATCATTCAAATAAATAAAAATACTTGCCAAAGCTGCAATACGTTGCGCTACCTTTATCTTATCTTCTGCACGATAGTACTCTACACCATTTGCAGAGGCTTTTGGCACATTACACAATTCTAATACATTTTCATAACTAAAATCTATAAATTCATCTGGAGATTTAGCTTGATTTAACCACTGGATTGTAATTGTATCCAAACAATCTGCTGTAAGATCATCCATATTACTAATTACTCCGTCAACTAATATAGACCATCGTTCTGCTTCGTTTGTGTTAACTAGTCTCAAATCCTCGTCCTTATGTGAAGATAGTTGCGCAACTCCACTTGAATTTTTCGTTTCTAATGGTAATACCGGTTTAGCTACGATTTCATCTTCTTCAAATTGATTCTTTGCTATGCCATCACGTAATTGATAATACATGGCATCATTACTTACAGGATAATATTCTCCGGATATATCTACTATATGGTCTTGAATCTTACTGCCTTTAGAGTGTGAAATTTGGGCTGATTCAAGCACTTCAAATTTCCCTCCTAATTCTTGTTCAATGATCTTTCCTAGTACATTCTGAATCTCAATTTTATATTTATTCAGGTTGGCATAAATACTTAGCACCGATATCCCTTGCTCTTGTTTTTGACCTAACCAAGAGACAAGTGCTGAAAACGAAGGCGATATATTAGCTGACGTTACTAATTTTTCATGATTCTCTTGTACTTCGTTATAATATTTTTTCCATTTGGCCCATAATGGTTCGTTTTCTTCATAAATTGGGGCAGCAAGTAGGAGGGCGTCACTGAACAATACTAATACTTTCTCCATATTTTAATACCTCCTAACAAAGTGAATGACCTTACACTTAGTATTTCTTACAAACTTACTTGCAGTGGCAGATTCTCGTTTACATTTTAGAAAAGTGAAACGTCATAGCCATATGATGGCTACATATCATAAAGTTAAGGCATTTCTGGAATATTTCATTCCGATCTAGTTACATAAAGAGATATGAAATACATATACATCTTACCTCTTTACCGCATACCTACAAACGTAAACTTACACCTTCATACATAATTTTGAGGAAAGAAATACTTCTATCAGAAACTGATAAAACCATTCTTATTTAGAAAATTACTACTCTACAATACCGGTTCAATTGTTGATTGTAAATAAAGTCGTAAATTTTAGCAACATGTGGAAGTAATTTATTACTGTGATTAAACCCTATATTCTTTGTTTATTGCGTTAATAGACTGTATTGAAATACCTGATAAAATTTAAAAGCGATTACTTTTCTTTTATAGCTGTTGAACTAAGAAAAAATTAGCCCAAACTTAGAAGCAATAGAACATATCACTAATTCAACTTACAAAAAACACAAAATTTACCGTGAAAGCATTACAAAGCTTAATTAAATTTAGATATGAAAAATGAACCTTCATGAACACTGTACTTTTTGTCCTACACCTTCTCATTTTTAGCGTATGTCAGACAAAATTGAAAACTATTGGCCTACTATACAAATAACACCTTACTTGAAATCATGTAACCCTACACTGATATCAACTTTGTATTTTTAATCCCATATAGCTCTATTTTGGCAATAATTTATCAATTCTTGAAACGTTATAGCCATATGGTGGCAACAACGCTTAAAAAAGAAAGAAGAATTCCCCAAGAAGCATTCTTCTCAAAAAAAATTTATTTTATGTAATTTAGAAATAAACGTTGATATACAGCCTTTTCATAAAAAAGAAAGAAAAATGAAATTAAATCATTATAGCTATATGGTGGCAACTTTTTTTATCACAAAACACTCAAAAGTCCATATATATCTAGGGTTATAGTAGTTTTCAATATAATTTAAGTTATTTTTATAACATGAAACGTTATAGCTATATGACGGCAGCATTTTTGAAATCAAATGAAACGGTTATAGTTATATGACGGCAATAACTTTTGAAGTACAAGTTATTTTAATCCCTTATATAACAACTATTATCTACTTTCTATCAAATAATTTCATTCAATAAAAACATGAAACGTTATAGCTGTATGATGGCAACTTTTTTTCAAAAGAACTTTGCATGAAACCCTATAAACTTACTGATTCGTAAAGGTTTAATGCAATTTGTTTCACGTTTCATTTTTTATCATCTCCACAGACCTATAGTGGCAACATTTTTTTTTCATAAAACGCCAAATCCCCTACTGTACAAGCGTTCAAGGTGCGTTTCATTTTTTATTTGTTTTTCTTAAAGGGACAGATTGTACTAACCTTTGATTTGATATAATCAAAAATGAAATTCTATATCTAATTATAGAAAAACTGTACGTTACATAAAAGACCTGCGGTAGTATGTCAACTGAGAAATAACAAAGTTTAAAGTTGCCAAAGGTCAATTTGTTTAAAAAAGGCATCACGAAACTAAACCAGTAACGAATGTAATTTACTGGAAAATAATGAAAGGTAGCGATGACAAAAATTTATGTCATTCTTTCACACACCTTCCAGGCGTAAAAAGTTGGTGGCTACGTAGTAGCGCATCCACCAATCGCACAAATTTTCTTGCGGTTAGAACGAGTGCACGTTTGTGTTGATGTTTTGGTACTTCATTATATTTTTTCACGTAATACTCTTGATAATCTGATACATGCTTTCTTACTGAATTGGCGGCTTCAACTAAGTAATAACGCAAGTAATGATTACCTGTACGGGATAATGAAGTATCTTCAGCTGTAAAACGACCAGATTGGTGCTTTCGCCAGTATAATCCAGCGTATTTGGCTATTTTTGTTTCATCGTCAAATCTTTCGATTTGGCCAATTTCAGCAATGATACCGGCAGCGAAAACAGGACCTACTCCAGGAATAGATTCAAGTGTTTGGGTCAAACCAGCCATGATTTTTTTAATAGACTTTTCTAATTCCTTGATTTGCTGTTGAAACGTACGAATGACTGCGATGGATGTACCTAAGATGACATCTATTGAATCTTCTACAACCTTATCCAAGCGATAAGAAGCTTTCACAGCTTTTTGAATGGATGCTGCTACGCATTTTGGATCACCAAAACGGTTTCGACTTTTTTCCTGTAGGAACTCAGCGAGTTCTTCTAAAGGCATATTAGCTAGTTCCTCTAAGCTGAATTTTTCAAGAAATAGTTCTGTCATGGCGCTACCAAATACGGAAGTATCCACCTCTTGTGAAAATGTATTACATTTAAAACTTAGGTGTTGAAGAAAGTGTTGTTTTTCTTTCGTTAACATTTTGACAAGTTGGTATCGTGATCGAGTTAATTGCTGCAGTGCCACGTACTGGCTTTCTTTTACGATAGACATTTGATTGCGGCCAAATCGTAAGTAATCAGCAATGACATAGGCATCAATCTCATCGGTTTTATTCATGTCAGAATAGCTTTTCTTAAAATTTGCGACTTGCTTTGGGTTTAGGAGAAATACTTTTGCTCCAAAACGCTGTAAATCTATATCATGGTGAAGAAACATAGAAGGATGAAAGCTGTAAACAGAGGTGGATTCTAGGCCAATCTTAAGGATGTCGACCTCTTTCCCTGCAACACACTGTAATAATTTTTCTTTGAGTGTAGTAGCTCCTGGTAGGTCATTACTGACCGAAAAAGAATCCAGTTTTTCTCCATCACCATTTAAAAAGCAAACTTTCATATCAAACGAACTTACATCTAAACCAACAAATAATCTCATGTAAGAGACCTCCCTTCTATATTAGAATCATTTCTTGGACGTCTCGAGATATCTCTAGTGTGTACGCCGACCAACAACCTCGTGTATGAGAGCTAGTCCTGAATCGAAAGCCGCCCTAGAGCTACTATCATCTAGGTTCGAGGGGCAGGCTGCTCAGCCTGCGAGTAGGGAGTCCCGCACGTTCACTGAGAAACACTCTTCAAATGTGGTAAATCCACAGGAGGTGAAAGAATTGTCCCAAATGATCCTACAATCATTATCTAGAAATATCTTGAGACGTCCAAGTATTTTTATTTATAGGGCTCTTATTAAGAAGAAAATCTAAGCCTGTAATAGGGCTTAAATATTAATATACGAGGAGGTGAAAAAGATGGCAAAACCTTTCGTTCTAAAGAACAACCGTAGTTTAAATGGTAAAACAACAACACCAGTAATTGTAACTATAAAATCTTGGAAAAAATTAGTGGCAGCATTAGAAGATAAATATTACAGTTTTAAAGATACTTATTTAGAAGACATTGTGAAATCAATGTCTTCTGAAGAAAAAATTGCCGATGAAGACGGATTTGTTCAACAAACAAGGCCTTCTTTTTCACTAAAAATAAAAAAAACGTTAAATAAAGGAAATATCTTTGATAAAAATGAAGGTAGAAAACATAAGCTATATGGTATTACAAATGCTGATTTAGAAGTATTTCTATTTCTCCATAAAAAATGTAATACCTATGGTGAAATTTCACATGTATCTATTCATATGCTTTGGGAAGATTATAAAAACTATAAAGAAGTATTTGCACATATTCACCACTCACAATTTTATGTGGCTTTGAAGAAATTAAGTTTCCACAACATCATTTCAATCGAAAATGAATACAGTGGTAAATACAAAATAACCCTAAATGATTTCATAAATAAAGAAACAAATAAAGCAAATGCATATACATTTATTAGTCCAATAGTATTTACAAAGGAATTCTTTGAATTATCTATTGCAGCTAAGAAACTATTCATAGATATAGCAATGCAACAAAAACGCGAAACTACCTTGAAACGCTCTCTATTTAAAGTTGATGAACAAGGAAATTCAACTCATTTTGGCGGTATGTATCGTTACTTACATAAAAAATACCCACATCAGATTCACACTGTACTTGAGGAATTAACAACGAAGCTACCTGCTACTGGATCTCCTTTATTCAAAATTGGCAAGTTAGAAAAAGGGAAAAAGAATAAAAAGCAATATACAACATTGTATTTATCTGTACATCCGGATTTCTTATGTATGAGAGAAGAGGGGACAGACTACCGTGATCCATTTACAGCAAGAGATACATATAAACGTAAAGTTCAATTCATAGAGAACTTGTTAATTGAAATGAATATTGCCGAATTTACAAAAGATATGAATCAATTTATTAATGTCTTAAAGTACTCTTGTCATCGTCAAATCCGCCAGGTAATTCGCGGCTTACGAGAAATAATTGATCGACAAGAAGAATATCCTAAAAATCTTGTTTATACACTAAGTAAATTATTAAAACAATCTTCTCAATATCGTGTATTAGACACAGCTGCTAAAACTGGTATTTATCCTTTAATTACAAATAACGTACCAAAACATAAACAAGAAGAATCCATCTTCAAATTTGGTACGCATTTTGCTATATACTCGTTACGGAATGTTCAAAAGTTATTCCATAAAGCTCATGATCTTCTTCATGCTAAATATGCTGTACCTGTAACCATAGATGCTTACCAGCGTAATTACATGCAATATCAAGAGGAATCGCTATTTAGAAAATATGCTTATGAGCAAGGAGTAAATATTAACGCATATACAGCATTAGAGATTCACATTCGCGAACTATTAAAATCTAACGGTCATACCGGAAATAACATGCCTAGTGATATTCGTGAACTATTTATTGAAAAAATTGATAAATTGCCGAAGGAAAAGATTCGTGTAATTGCAGTCCCTGAAGACTTTAATTTAACTCTGTTTCTACAATCCTTAGAATCATACTACCGTTCAACAAGTGACATACCATATACTGTTGATCAGCTGCTTCCAGCAATATAAATATACAGCCCTCTATTTTTGAAAAAAACATAAATAGAGGGCTATTCGTGATAGAAATAGCCAGCGGAATATATCACTACCAACAAATCAGAGAGAAAGTTTTCAATTTTAGTGATTACAACTCTCTATTTTTATACACTTTTATACATTTGGCATGAAAGAAAATCAGTTATTCACATATTATTGACATAAAACAAAGAATATTCTGTCTTTTTTTCTGGTTTTATCAACAAAAAAACATAAACATATTTATAAATTTTGTTGATATCTTAATAATTATGACCATATGTGTATAATAAAGAGCTTTAAATACCGTTATTATCATGTTCTATCTCTAAACCTACTAAAAATCAACAAAATTTATGTGAATTTTGTTTAAAAAGTGAATTCTGTTCCTAATATTGATCACTTTGTGAATAGTTTGTGTGTAATTATTTAAAAATGTGGAAAATATGTTAATAAGTCACCGGAATTTTCACTTATTATCTATTCAGTTAGTTGCATCAAATTAATGCTGATTATATGTAGGTTTCTGATCCCCATTTGATGATATTTTGTGGTTTTAAATCTGTATCAAATTCAGTAAACACATTTCCAGTAATTACCTTTTATGATTTTTTATGACTAGAGTAATTATGGATCTTTATTACTACAATATTTAAAGATTATTTTTCCTCTGTATAGTAGTTTTATCTTTTATTTATATTTTAAAGATATATAATATATTAGATTTTATTATTTATTCTAGAAAATAAATCTGTATATAAACAATTTCATTTTTAGATAAAAGAGAAATCTGTTTATAATAAATGAGTTAAAACAAATCTTTTCAATGTAAAAAATTCAAACTACTAAATAGTTTGAATTTGCCAATTCGTTAACTTATTAAGTTGAAATTAATTCAATGATTCAATTAACAACATAATTAAAATGAACTAGATATATTATGTGTAAAAAGAACCCAAAGACAATATAACTCAAAATAATTGCTTTCAGCTTAGTAAATTGAGTGATTAAATACATCTGAATCCTTTTGGACTATTAATTAATAAAAACCATTATAGAAGGTTCTAGGCGCTTATAACAACGATCAGAAATTAACATATATTTTTGGGGCTAATTCATATTAAAAACTAAATAAAATACTTTCGATTACAACACCATTCACACGATAAATCAAATATATTCCAGTACTTATTATTAAAAAGACAAGAAAAATCTTAATAACGTTATACATATATTTAGAACTGTTCATACAATAAATTATCAAATTTTACAGCTAGATAGTAACTATCTATATGTTTTTGCATAAGATACCATACGAAAGGGGAAATTAAGCCCTAGTCTCATATTGTTGTAACATATGAGACTTGTTCACTATCTTGATTTTCGTTCTATTGGTCTAGAGCATCTGAACTTATACGACTTGTTAGTTTTCATGGGGAATATGAATATTAAAGAACTTACAGTTTGTCCTAAGGGCATGTTTTTATAAGGTTTTTGTGGGGATTAATGAATTTAAATAAAATAATAGTGGATGATGAAAATTAAAACGTTATCACCATCCACAGACAACATGATAACTATGCCTAGATATCAAGAAGGTTAAGAATACTTTTACTATAACAGCAAATAGCGTAATACAAAATAATAAAGATGGCCTTTTTCAAAGATAAAGTCTGAGATACACGTTGTTTTATTCATCTAATCCATAATTAAATATAGAAATACAACAAGCACGTATGCATGATTAAAGACCCTTTATTATATGATAATTCAAACAGTACGCGGCCAAAATCAAACATGGAAATTAGATGAGAAAGTGCCCCCGAAAGATACTAAAGTTATCTACTGATTAGTTTTACCACAAAAGCTTACTTGCGTTTTCCTTTATTACAATTTGCCCGTCTATTTATTATAATAAATAATTTCCCTATTGATTGAAACAACATAATATATATAAGTAAAGACTTTTTTGCTCGAATATTAGGGGGATTTTTATGAGAAAAAAAATGGAATCTATTCCTTTATCATTCTTATCAAACCAATGTATATATCAACGTAATAAGTGGAATCGTGACAAGATTATAAAAAAATTACAGATGTTATATAAACAGAGAGCAGACATTTCAGATAGTGCTTTACAGAAAAAACATACGGATTTATATAGTGCGATTTTTAGAATTTTCGGAAAAGGTGGGCATCGAAAAGCAATATTAGAAGCTAATCTTCCTTACAAACATATACGCAAAAAAGTAGCATGTAGAAATTGGGATGAGGAATTTATTATCCAAAGTTTACAAGTACTATATAAACTTGAGGTAGATATATCATCATCGAACTTGAAAAAAATTATAATAACTTATATGAAGAAATTAGAAAATTATTTAAAAATCGAGGTGGACATCGTGCTGCTGTTGAATTGTCTGGGATTGACTATTTATTAGTGAGAAAAAAAACAGGGCCTAAATTTTAAAGAAAAGTACTGAAGTGTACATTTTCATAAAAATAAGGCCTTTTATATTCATTTCAATATTTTTATTATGAAATATGGTTAGAAGATGTATTTACATTAAAAAAGTTTGGCCGGATACTCATCTAATTCACTATATAAAAATGTTCTAATATCATTTAATTCTCTTTTTGTAGGAACAGGTGATATTTGAATTACCGGTATTTTTATTTTTTCAAATGGTATAGTAGTGATAATAAAGTCTATATTAAGTTTTTGAATATCTAATGTTTGGATATCCAATATTTCTTCTTGAACAATTGATAATGTGTTTCCAAATGAATGATGTAATATTCCTTGTATATATCTTTTCCATAAAATGCTATCTCCTAAGTAGAGTAATGCTTTTTTGGGAGATAATTTTGTTAATTGAAACATTGCTTCTAGTTGTAGTGTCATAGCAATTATATCTGCTTCATGAGCATACGGTATTAGCTTATATTGTTGTATCCACTTTGTATAAATGTTTTTCACTTTACAAAATGTTACATAGTGATTATTTTTTACTTTTTTATGAAATGTAGATGTTTGGAAAACACTTGTAGTAACAAACTGATATTTGTATGAAATTTGTCTTATATATTGTAATAGTTGAAATACAAATTCTTGATCATGTTTTAATGTAATTTTAAATTCATATTCTAAATTGGATATTAAATTATGTATATGTTGATAATGAGCAATATTTTTATTATAAAAATGTTGTAGAATATGTTTTTTATTAGTTTTTATATTCGAGTAGGAAAATAAGCAACAATTAATTGCAACAGTGATGAATATCTGATCCATTTCAGTTAATTTAATACCGCATAGGGTATGAGAAATTGTTTTAATTTTTCTATAGAAGGGGGAATCGATTACATGTGTTATATGATTTGATGATATATTTATTTTATGACCTTGTTTTTTTCTTTGTAAAGTAATTGCTAATAAATAAACTAATTTTTGTTTATATGTAGGATAAAATTGAATGTTTAACTTCTCTTCTAAATTTAGAAGAAATTGTATAATTTCGTTTTTATAGAGCAATGGATAATCTTCTAATTTATAAGTTGTATAATATAATTCGTAAAACATATATATAATATGAATTTCATTTCCTACAATACGTAAGGGTTTTTTATGTAATTGTAATTCAAATTGATTTAGATATTTTTCTACATTTTGAAGATGTATAGATAAAGAAGAAACCTGCATATATAATACTTCTGCTAAGTTGGCAACGGTATGAATTTTTCCTTGTAATAAATAATCTAAGATTTGAAAAGTTAAATCGTTTTGTTTAAAGAACAAATAGATGTCGGTGCTAGAAGAATGAGGTGGTTTATA
This sequence comes from Bacillus sp. FSL K6-2944, assembly GCF_038005385.1. NCBI lineage: Bacteria > Bacillati > Bacillota > Bacilli > Caryophanales > Bacillaceae > Bacillus > Bacillus sp. FSL K6-2944. The sequence goes on from NZ_JBBOTE010000004.1 coordinate 61,418, forward strand.
TAAAAGTACACCTTTTCCTTTTTCAATTTGGATTTTCCATTCCAAAGGTAAGTAGTCTTGTAAATATATCAAATCTCTTCGAACGGTTTTTACCGAACAATTTAAATGGCTGGATATTTCTTCAAGAGTGCGCCATTCTTTGTCTTGTAATAACAAAGTAATGAGTTCTTGTTGTCGATTATGTATAAACATGTGATAAATCCATTGTTAATAATGGATTTCCTCCTTTCATATTTTATGATTAAAGTTGGACGCTAGTTCTATTTAAATTAATCTTTAAGCTAAGGAGTGTTTATTTCCTTGTTTAAGGCGTTATGTGACAATGTAAGCTAACTGGTTATTACTGTTAAATGTAATTGTATAGGGAATATATATGAGTTTAAAAGTAATAAAGCTTTTAATTCTGAATATCTTTTTATAGCCTATTTCATAATACTTAGAGGAGTATAAAAAAGTTTTATAGATTGAATACTTAATAATATGTAAAAAGGGTATAAATTTATTGCCAGCTATTAAATTACTAATGTAATGACTTAAATTTTATATTGTTTTAGTATACAAAAAAGAAATAAAATTGAGTAGATTAAAAAAGGTATTTGTTATGGGCATTATTGTATGCTATAAATATTTTATTTTCATTTATATTAAAAGATTATCCTAAATAGGATAATCTTTTAATATAAATGAAAATGTTTTATTGATATTTCTTGGTTATAATCAAGATAGTAAGGTGAGCTATTAAGTGTGTATAATACGTCGAATTAGTTATTATTTAACATTTTTATAGATAATTTGAAGTGGGAGATTTCTATGATTAAGAGGAATAGCTTTGCCTTATATTCTAACTTAATCTAAAATTGTGACTAAAACATGTCATTAATCGTTGCGGCTGGCTTTCTATTTTTGAATATATTGATAATCTGTATACATTCGATATTGATTGATATTGTGTTTTTAACGATTTTTGTAGCAAACTTATGTAAATCATCGGTACGGATATCTGTATCTTGTTTTTTTGAAAAAATTATTGTTGTATTTAACTATAATTTGATATTTCTGTTGTGAATTTTTAATACAGTTAGATTGTAAGAGCGGGGGAGTTTATAACATACTTTTACTTGAACAGTTTTTTATTAAAGTGTATTTAATTTTCAGTCGGAATATTTTTTTGTTTTGAAAGTTAGATGAATGTCACTAGTAGAATTTATAGTTGTTGAAAAATGGAAATCAAAGGTTTTTATGTAATAAGTAAAGTTTTTACGCTATATTGCATGGGATTAATACATGAGTAATTTAATGTATTAAAGATTATGTGTATGTAAAGAGGGATTTTGAGAATAGAGCCAGGAAACAATTGTTTGATACATGTTGTTGTAAATTCTATATATTGTGAATTGTAAGAATAATTATTCAATACAGTATACATTGGGATATTGGTTAGTTTTATCTCAATATATTTGGATGTGAAATTTTGTGATGGTTTTATTGATTTTTTAATATTTGTTTATTCTATAAATAATAAAATTAATTCCTTACTCTATATTTTATCTTTTTTTTTTTTTGTGTCAATAACCAAATTGATAATATGTTTGATATGTTTATATATATTTTTGTTTTATATGTTTTATATGTTTTAAGGGGGGAGGGAACATTTGGTATAACAAGGTTTTAAGACATTAAAGATAACAAAAATGGTTCTAAAGATAACAAAAATGGTTCTAAAGGTAACAAAAATGGTTCCTTAAAGATAACAAAAATGGTTTTAAAGGTAACAAAAATGGTTCTAAAGGTAACAAAAATGGTTCTAAAGATAACAAAAATGGTTCTAAAGGTAACAAAAATGGTTCTAAAGATAACAAAAATGGTTCTAAAGGTAACAAAAATGTCCCTAAAAAAGACAAAAATAGTATCTTTAGTTTATAGGAAGGAGTTAAAAAATTCTTTTATATGCTTTATAATTTGTGTATACATTTATATTTTTTGACGTTTAAACCAAATTTATAGCGTGAAGGATGTGTTCAATAGGGAGGAGAGTGTGGATATGTTACAAAAGCAAAGGGTGCAAATAAAAGAACATAATATTGTGTCAAAATCAAATGTATTAATTGAAGCAAGTTCTCGTTTGAATTTAATAGAGCAGAAAATATTGCTTTGTTTAGCAAGTAATATTGAACCCACAGATCGAGATTTTAAAATATATACTTTTCCTATAAAACAATTTCATGAATTATTAGGTTTAAATGGTGCTACGAAGTATACTGAATTGAGTGGAATTACAAAAGATTTATTATCTAAAGTTATTGAAATTCGTACAAAAGAGGGCTTGATGCAGCTCTCTTGGGTTTCTTCAGTAATTTATAATAAAAATAGAGGTACGATTGATATTCGCTTTGATCCATTGTTAAAACCATTTTTGTTAGAACTAAGTAGTCAGTTCACTAGCTATCGTTTAGGAAATGTTATGAATTTAAAAAGTACGTATTCTATACGGATTTATGAATTATTAAAACAATATGAAGATTTAAAGGAACGAATTATTTATTTAGAAGATTTAAGATACTATTTAGACGCACTTAATATATATCCAAAGTATGCAAATTTTAAGCAACGAGTTTTAAATGTATCTCAGCAAGAATTAAAACGAAAAACAGATATATTTTTTGAGTTTGAAGAAATTAAATCAGGAAGAAAGGTACAGAAAATTAAATTTATAATTAAGAGTAAAAAAAATAAAAATGGAACATTAGGAGATAATTGGGAAGAGATTAAATACGTAGATACTTTTGAAAGAGAAATTAAAAGCTTTGAAGAAAGGTGCAAGCAAAAAGTATATCCAGCAGTTTTCGATAAATGGAGAAAGTATCCGAAAGAGGTTCTAGATATAATTGAATGCATACGCTTCCGTACAGATATAAAAATGCCAATTGCTTATGTGGAAAGCGGATTGAATAATTTATTGGAGAAAAAGCAAAAAGATATTTTTGAAAATTCAGAAAAAATAGAAGAACTTAATAAATCGGATGTTATTGAATCAATAGTACTTCAAGTAGTAGAAAAATATTCTAATACAACAGGTACAGTAGCAACATTTTTAGTTAAAGAGGCTTTTATTCATATAGCATTGGAATATATTTCTTTAGAAAAAGCGGAGGACGTTTGGAAGAGTAAGGAGGAAGCAGTGATGCAAATGATTTATCGAAGTATTCAAAAAAATAGAACGAAAAAATATTAAAAGCATCTAATGCTATGTATTAACAAATATAGAGGAGAGTATCTATGACAGATTCGTATTTACATCACCAAAAAATTTTATTAGAAATTTCGCAAAAAATGTATAAAATAGAATCGTTTCTGTTGAGAAATTTAGATGAGCTAAACAAAGAAAGGATTAAAGGGGTTCAAGTAGAATTAAAACAAATCGAAACAATGTTAATATTTTTATTAGAAAGTAATATATATGCAGAATTAATGATGCAATTATTAATTCACATGAAGAATATTAATATAATTCTGAAAAAAAATAAATAGAGAATAGTGTATTATAAATTTACCGAAAGACTTCTCCTTCCTCAAATGTATGGGACACCATATCAACGATAGGTGGGAGAGGGATTTTGATCGGATATAATAAAAAGTATCTTTGGTTTATTTCGCCTTTGATTTTAGGTGTTTTCATACTGTATTATAATTTTTCATCGTTTGCTGCAGATAAAGCCTGAGTATTCTGTTTGTCTCGAAAGAATGGAACAACTTGTAAAGTAGGATAAGAATGTTTTTATGCATAAGCCTAAAGGGGTGCTTATTTTTATTGACGTTTAACAATAGAAGGCGTGCATCAAACACTAGTAGTTTATTCTTGGGAAAGGTGTTGTGGACGACAGTTGAGGGGATTAGTATATAAGCTATAAGATTATGGGGAAAATTAACAAAAAAGATAAGTGTTTTTCTATCAACAGGCATAGTTATTATGGAGACAGAAAAGATAGGTCATTATCTAAAGATTGCTTTTGTAGATATATAGGAAGTTATAACGGTAGCTACCAATAGTAAAAAAATAAATTATACATTTATTAGTATGTACATGAAATAGGAACAAAAGACTCTTTGGAATAAAGGGGTTAGCTCGGCTGTCCTTGGACGAATTCGTTTACTAACAAAAAGTAACGACTAACCGAGAAAGCCCTTATTTCAAGCTAGCTCGTAATAGCTATAGTGGGGATAGTGTACTTGATGTTTGTACAAAAAAATATAAATAGCTTATTTAGGTTTATAGGCGTTAAGCGTTTTTCTAAAGAGACGGATACTTTGAATTAATAAATCTAATTCTTCTTTAGAAAGTTGTTGACCATCCAAAAAAAGTGGTTGGGGGGTCTCGGTTAGATGCAATGGATGAGTTGTATCATCGGAAACTAATAAAGTATTAATATTAATATTAATATTGTAAACCGTCGCTATCTTATCTAATAATTCCAATGATGGTTTATATATGCCACGTTCAATCTTAGATAAGTTACTATAATCGTAATCTATTTTTTGTGATAAACTTTGTAAAGTATCGCCGAATTGATTTCGAACCTCTTTAATTCGAGTACGCAATTAAAAACCCTCCTTAAAAATGTTTATAATTAAGATGTAAGTGCAATAAATTATTGTCGACTACGTGATTAATTTAAAACTAGTTAACGCTGTGAAGAATGGAACTCTTGATTTTTAATAGGGTGTTGCATATTAGGGTCGATTTGCCTTAATACGTATGTAAATATAACGCATCATTAAAAAAGATTACCATGGAAGTATTATATAGGGCAATATATAATTTTTATCATAATCTTAATCTTATATTATAATATTTTAGGAGTCTTCGATTCGAGCTAAAATCTTTGCAGAGTTTAATCTGTAATGTATGGTTTATTAAGGTGGAAACAGGTATTAATAATCAAATATAATTTACTATTTTAAAGGCCGGTTTTTAACTATATTAGTGAGATTAAAAGTATCTTATGTACTAGTATAGAAGGAGGATATATGAATGTAAATAAAATAAATAGTATATTCGCATAAATAAGTGTTGAAAAAAAATAGTAGTATACAAAATGAATTGGTTTAATATACAAAAAATGATTCGTACTTGTGAATGATAACTAGATAATAAATGAATACTTTTGGAATTGAAAAGGTTTAATAAACCAATTACCTTGAGAAAATTTAATTGGTTTATTAAAAAGAGGGATGGTATAAAGCAATATTTTTAAGCTATAAATAATTCTGTGTACCTCTTTATAGGATTTTTTGAAGTCGTCTTTAGAGCAGGGTCTGAAAGTACGGCTGGTTACCCAGTACTACTAAAACTATAGAATCTATAGTGATTTAATTATTTGTAGTTTTTTTGAGGTGTTTTGTTTTAATATTTTGGAAAAAACTGATACATTGTAAGTAGGATAAGTAATCATAGAAGAATGAAAATAGCCGTATCCCTCGTTGGCTATCATTTTGGCCACTCCATTGGATAGCGGAAGCTATCTTACTTGTTCGGCAGACATAATTTGTTACTTCACTACATGTATATTTAGTTTGTAATGGAACCATATCGAAATGGGGGGAAACGAATGATGATGAATAAAGCCTATACGTTTCGTATCTATCTAAATCAAACACAAGCGATTCTAATCCCTATGGAATTCTGCATATGAAGAAACAGAAAAAGGTTTGACTACGGTACGTGCTCTGCCAACGTAAAAAGATCGTTTTGTGTGTGGAATAACCAAAACGATTTATTTGACTACACACATTTCAATCTCATTTATTGTAAATGGGAAGTCCACACGTTTAAAAGTATGTGCCTGATAACCAATACATATAATCGCAATTTCGACTTGTTGAAGCATAAGTTAAGTACATGTCGTATCACAAAGGAATTTGGTAAAGGAATCGCTCAAATTTCTGCCACGATTCCTATAATAGAAAAACAGGAACAAACATTTTAGGAGTAGAATTAGGCCTCAAAGCGCCTGTAGTAGCTATTACAAATGATGGTACAGTTCGTTTGTTTGGAAACGGAAAAACAAATACATGAAACGTAAGTTTTGTAGTGTTCGTAAGAAGCGAAGAAGCTGAATGATCTGCGACAACTTGATGATACGAGATACGGCACAAAAGTGGGTGTAAGACCATAAAATGATTCGTGAAATCGTTGATTTTGCAACGAATCATACTACTTCTGTCATTCAATTAGAACAACTAACGAGCATCAGACAGTACGAACAAGCCGTAAAAACGAAAATAATCTACATACTTGTTCATTCTATTGTCTTGCGCAATTTATTGCATACAAAGCGAAAGTAGTTGGTATAAAGGCTGAATATGTGGATCCTTCTTATACAAGTCAAACATGTCCAAAATGCAGGAAAAAGAACAAGGAACGAGATAGAAAATACACGTGTCCATATGGATTTGAGAAACACCGCGATATCGTTTGGGGGATGATACTCCCTCATTTTGAAAATTGTTCGAAACAGAAATGGACTGCGCACGTTTGGTCATTTAAGAACCCCATCTGTTACACCGGAAGGTGTAGGACTTGCGGCTTTAGCCGCGGGAGTGTCAAAAACGTATTTATGCATTGTTGAACTTTTCACTAGAACTATAGTCAAGGTCCTCCTACCCTTTATTACCGTAGAATTATGGGGAGATTCTGTGAAAAAAAGCGAACGATTAAATTGGTGTTTGTAGGTTCCATTTCAAATAGGTGTAAGATTATAGAATGGGAGAGGTCTTGTTATTGTTTATCCTGCACACTGAATTTTTGAACTTTCGAAGTAACTTTAACTTTGATAGGAACCTGTGTGAAATATTCGTCCCAGTTCTGCTTGTGTTTCTCCCATATTGGATATTGTTGGGTTCTTGCTACACGAGAAAAATCTCCGATATCTGTGTGTAATTCTTTTTGCATCTTAAAAATGAGGGCCTGGACTTTATTTTTTACGTGAGTGTTTATTTTCTTTTCTAGCGACTTTAAAAATTTTAAGTCGAATTGTTGGTAAGTTGTCCAATTCTCTACTAACTTTCCTCGTAATTTTAAATCTAAATAAAATGATAATTGATTATGATGTAGTTGAGAAGAAATATTGACGTTGACGTTATCCACTTGATATATGATAGGTGATCCATGATAATTGATATAAAGGGGCAACCCACTTTTATACTTAGCACCTGTTAATAAAGTAACCGTCTGTGTTTCAGTCGGAGTAAGCCAACCTATTAATTGTTGTTTTTCACCAGAAATAACAGCACTTCCGATTAAAGTGTTTTTACGATTTGATACATTGATTCTTGGGATTAAAAAACTGGAGTGATTCAGCATTCTTTTAGAAAATTCACCTAGTGTAATTATAGCTGGAGTATTTAGAGAATCATGCGCTTGTTGGATTAATGTAGCGAGAGAAACTGCTGGAGTAGATATATCAGAATTTCTATTTTCTAATATTTTTTCGGAAGAAGACTGCGTAAATACCATATATGCAGTTCGGTTAAATTCATTATTTTTTAAAAAGGCATCTAATATTTTTGTGAAATCTTTGGATTTTCCTAATTCTTCATTCATAAGGATTGTATGGACATGTGTGAAATTCAATAATTTATTGGAATAATAAGTTGCTCTATGCAGTGCGGCTACTATTGTTGGGCCGATTTGAGAAACATTTAAATACTTAGCGCTGGTTTTATCTGAAGATGGTTGAGCTACTTGTAAAATAAGTCGGATATTTTTGGCCTCTCTATATTCAATAGCTACTCCATCAACGAATCCCAAAGACAAAATTTCGTGGCTGTCCCAGCAGCCCGTAAAAAGAAAACAAATGCTACATACACACCATAATTGTTTTAATTTTAATGACATAAATATCGTCTCCGTACAAATGAAATTAAGAGTAATATACAAGGTAATACTACACTACATATAATGCCCATTTTACTAATCCAATTTCCTAGTAATAGAGTTTCATTTAAATTTTTAGGAATACAAGCCAGAATGTATGCAATCACCATTAGGACATATAAAGAAATATTTTTTTGATTTTTAATTAAGTAACAACAACCTAAATGAGCAATAAAGTGCCCTATAACATAGGTAGTAAATAATTGAATAATCCAAATAACGAAAAATATAAGTTCTAAGTGCCAAGCCTGGATTCGTTGGGCAAACTCCATGGTAGGCCATGTTAGTACTTTTAATTCCTCGATAGATAAAGTTCCCACGAGAACAAAGCTATGAAGTGTGTATAATAATAAAGTAATACCAACTCCTAGAAAAACAGCTTTTCCACTTTGCTTGGGTTTATCCATAAAAGATGCAAAAATCAGAATGGTTTCATAGCCGAAATAAGAGAAGAAAGTTAAAGGTACGCTATGAATAACTGGTGAAATACCATCGCCTAGTATAGGGTGTAAATACTGCCATTGAAAACTAATAAACCCACTAGCTAAAATGATAAGAATTACGAAAATTGTGAGAGGGAAAAATAATTGAAAGAATCTTACCATAGGTTGTATCCCGCTGTGCAGTAAATAGGAGCCAACAAGAATAGGAAGGCACATGACAATGAATAGAGGGGTACGATTTAATAAGAATTGTTGAGCGAACTCGCCTAATATTCGAATTTGATAAGCGGCTACCATAGTATACCATATTATGTATATAATTCCTATACATATACCTATCGGTTTTCCAAGTAAGAGTTGTACAAATTGAAAAAAGGTTTGTCGAGGATAGTGTTGAGCTAATTTGGCACAACACTGTCCACAAACTAAACTGACGAGTCCACCTAGAAAAAATGATATCCATACATCAGGTGTTTGCATATTTTGAGCAATGCTACGGGAATTGACAATAAAACCATCTGCAATTAAAGCTGTTGAGATGGCAATTGTTACTTGAGATGTAGAAATTTTTTTTTTGGTCATTTGATTCATGTTACACCTTTCTTTCTTTTTTTTAAGTTGATACGCTTACGATTTTTGGTTTTAAAAATAGAATTTCGAAATATATTCCATTGTATTGGGAGACGAATGAAAGTATCTTTCCAGTCTTGAGATTGATAATGAACAAAATACCCTAAATAATTCACTCCAAAATTTTGCAATTTTACAAGATGGGCACATAAGAAAAGAAATGCAAAGATAATGCCATATAGCCCGAAAATGGCAGCACTTATAATGAATAAAAACCGTAATAGTCGAATAGAAAGCCCCAATCCATATTGAGGAATAGCAAAGGAACATAATGTCGTTAGGGCAATTATAACCACTGTAACCGGACTGACAAGCCCAGCTTCTACAGCGGATTGTCCAATAACAAGTCCACCAACAATGCCTACTGCTTGCCCGCTGGATCTAGGTAACCTAATTCCGGCCTCTCCTAGACATTCAATCGTAAACGCCATTAAAAATGTTTCTATAAATGTTGAGAAAGGAACACCACCTCTACTAGATTGAATAAAGATAATCAATTGCCATGGAATAAGCCCTGGATGAAAAGAAATAAAAGTGATGTATAAGCCTGGTAGTAGTAGTGCCAATAAACAACAAAATAAGCGTAATAGGCGGAAGGTTGTTCCAATCCACCATCTTTCTGTATCGTCTTCAGGAGTATGTAATAATAATGCTAAGGTAATGGGAGTTAGTAAAACAAATGGTGATCCATCTAAAATAATAGCAACTTGTCCTTTTAGTAGACCCTGTATAACTCGATCAGGTCTCTCAGTCTGTATCATTTGAGGGAATGGTGAATATGAGTTATTGCTAAGAAGTTGTTCTAAACAACTATTGTCTAAAATATCATCTATATCGATAGCACAAATTCTTTCAGTTATTGCAGTTACGAATTTTTTGTTTGTAAGATGATCTAAATAAACTACTGCTACATCGCGTTGTGTTTGCACACCTATTGTTGATTTTTGTATAGATAAATGAGCTGATTTAAAGTTACGTCTTAACATAGATACATTGATAGACAGTATTTCTACAAAACTTTCTTTTGAGCCGTGTATGCTACTTTCAGTTGTTGGCTCAGAAATCGCTCGATTCATTATTTTAGAAGTATCTAAGATAAAAGCGATGTTCATATTTTCTAACAATAATACACAGGAACCAGCGAAAAGATGAGAAACGATAGTATCTAATTCAGAAAAAATTTGGATATCGCATAATTCAATACGGTTTGTAACAGTCGATACAGTGATATTAGCGTTTTTAGATTTTTGTTTTATTGAACGTTGTAATAATGGACGCAAGATATAATCTTGCAGCATTTGTACATCTGTTATTGTTTTTAAGTAAATCAAAACAGCGTGCCGTGAGAAATCTGGAATATCAAATTCCCGATATATAATATCAAAGTTAGATGATAATCGATATTGTAGGTTTTCAAAATTGAGACTTAAATTACAAGATAATGTGGATGGTCGTTCCATAAAATCATTCTTCCTTTTTTTGTAAATTAATTTGCAATATGTTTAGATGTAAATTAGTATGTGATTTATTTGGAGTTGTATACCATTTTTTGTGAGTTGTAATGGTTGTTAAAAACCAATTCATTGAAAAATATCATATGTACCTTAGCGGTTTTAATCTTTGATTATAGTCCTTTCCGAACGAGAAAGCCTATCGCTTTTAGACACGGGATGAAAGGGAGGTTGGATATAGAGTGCTACTAAAAACTGGAAGGTTTGTAGCACTTTAAATATCCGAAATCTGGGTATTTTTTGTTGTAGTTTTTATTAAACGGATACAATATACTCATGATGCATGATTATAGAAGAACGTTTTATAGAATCGGTTCAAGAGGTATGTAACGAGCTGGATGTTGTAATAGTCGCAATGAAATATGACACACCATGTTCACTTGTTTTTTTGCATACACTACCGATACGTAGCCCTGCTGGTACAATGGTGAAAAGCAAAGGAGTGATTTCTAAAAAAGTCAGAGAGGCATTTCCTCATCTTCAGCATTTACTAAGTCTGTGGACACGTTTGTGTGTGGAATAGCCAAAACGATTCATTTGACTACACCCGCATTTCAATCTCATTCATGGTAAATGGAAAGTTAAATCGTTTCAAGGTTCATACCGTAGTAACCGACATATATAATCGTAATTTTGATTTGTTGAAGCACAAGTTAGGCACACTTCATATCACGTAGAAATCTGCTAAATGGATCGTTTAAATATCTATACGGTCCCTAGAATGAAAAAAAAGGAAAAGCTTTAAGTGAAAGTAGTGGATAGCATTGCGATGTAATTGTCTGTTCGCAACTTTTCGGATTTTTATACAAGACTTTGCAAAAAAAACAAAACAACTCTAAGAAGAACAAGGTATCATCTGATACCATAAAGCAAACAAATGAAAACATTGCTGTTGTAGGAAACAAAATAAAGTTGCCGAAACGAGGCTTATTCGCTTTGCCAAAAGTCGTGAAGTAAAGGGACTTACATGCTACAGGTAGACGGAATTCTTTTGGTAGGTGCTTTGTGTCATTATGAATTGAAACAGAAGTACAAGAACTTCCGAAGATACAATCTTACATCGGAATGGATGTGAGATGAAAAGATTTTGCCATTTTGTCAGATAGAACAACCTATAAAAATCCGAAGTTTTTTCGGTCATGAGAAGAGAAATTGGTGAAAATGCTATATTCTTTCTAGAAGAATAAAAGGATCTACTCGCTGGCATAAACAGCGAGTACAAGTAGCTAGCATTCACGAATACATGACGAACATTAGAAAAGATTAATGGGACAAAGTCTTAGCTGAAATTATCAAAAATCACGATGTGATTGGTATAGAGGGTTGCAAGTATTGAATATATTGCGGAAGCATACGTTAGCAAAAGCAAGTAGGTAGGTATTGTGGTCACGATTCAGAACTATGCTCGAATACAGAGCATAGTGGTACGGCAAACAAGTTATTGTCGTATCGAAAACATTTACTGCCAGCCAATGATGTTCTTGTTGAGGATATCAAAACAAGGAGGTTAAAAATGTAAACATAGTTAAATGGGACTGCGAAACTAGCCTAATAAATTAGAGCTTGTTAGAACTCCTTACTTAGGAATCCCCCTCTTCTAAAAGAAGTGAAAGTGGGGGGATTTCAAACAACTAAAATAAATAATATGTGCTTAGTCAGTATGATTAATTAAGAAATTGTTTTTATCTAGTACCATATACATTTTATTATCTTGCATATTAAGTAGGTAGAAACCCAATTTTTTTATAAAGTGTTATAGCACGGGTGTTAAGAGGTAAAACGTACAAATAAACTTCAGACATATTTAATCTTTCAAAAGCATATTTACAAGTTAAGATAGTAGCTTGTGTGCCAAATCCTTTTCTCTGAGCAGGGATATGTCCAATCATTAACCTTCCAAAATTTGCAGAATGTTTTTTGTATCAATATTATATAGGGCAGTCGTTCCGATTACTGGTTTAAAATGTTCATGTTCTTGTACCATGAACATTTGATCGGCTTCTTTTTTACATAATCAATAAACCATTTTTTTGTTGTTTAGTTATCGTATCGGTATTAATAAAATACTGTTTAATATTGTTTTGATTTCTCCACATTCGTATCATTTCTATATCAGCTTCTTTAATGTTTCGAATTGATAATTTTTCATTCTTGGAATAATATATCATTTCATCACTTACTGCTCTACATATTTAATAACTTGCTCACACACATAATCCACATCATTTTTTGATAAATGAAGATGTAAAGGTAAAGAAATTACGTGTTCAGATATTTCATGAGCACGTGGGCAAGTATCTTTTCCATAAGCATACATTGGGTACTGGGTATTATCTCTATAATGTACACCAGGATATATATCGGCCTGATTCAATGCTAATAATAATTCATTTCTATTTTTAGCTTGAATTATATAGGTATGATAAGAAGATTCACACCCGTTAGGCTGTGGAATAATCATTATTTTAGAAGTGTAAGGACTTAATCGTTCATCGTACCACTGTGCCAGTTGTCTACGATAAGCGTTATCGCGATCTAAATATTTTAATTGTACTAATCCGATAGCTGCAATAATAGAATTTCCATGGTATTTATAGCCAACATGCTCTACATCATACATCCATTTATAAGCACCTTTTTTTTCAACTCGTTCATAAGTGGTCTTGTCAATACCCATCCATGTTAATTTTCTACATAATTTATCATAATCATTGTTTTGAAAACAAATCATTCCAGAATCAGCTGTGGGCAGGTTTTTTACGGCTTGAAATGAATATACAACGACATCAGCTTCTTTCCCGGGGATTTCTCCCATTAAACGCGTTCCAGCCATATGAGCTGCATCAACAATGAGAAGTAAATTATACTTTTTACATATTTCTACAATCTGTTGATATTGGCCGGTGTTTCCTCCAATTCCAACATACATAATTGCTCGTGTTTTTTTTGTAATCTTATTTTCAACATCTTGTGGATTCAGACAAAGGTATTGATCCACATCTGCAAAAATGACTTTTAAATTTTCATATTTAATGGCATGGTTTGTAGATATAAATGTTAGAGGTGTAGAAATAATTTCATCATCATCGTCCCATTTGTGGTACATTTTTAAAACTTTGACAGCTAGATGAAGTCCCGCGGTAGCTGAATTAACAAAATGAGAATTAGGAAACCCTGTGTATTTATTCCATTCTTGTTCAAATTCTACGGTTTTATAACCTAAACCGGTCCATCCCTTTTCTAAACATTGTTGAATTTCTTGTAAACATTCAGAAATTTCGAATTTCGGAACGAATAATTGAATAGCCATGAATATCCCCCTTATGTACAAAATTAATACATAGCACATTATTACAAATATGATAGAAAAAGTTTGTCTCATAACTGCCATTTAAAATTAAAATTGATGGTATAAATAAAGCACAACCACATACCTTAGAATACATAGGGGCTGGATTTAGTAAGTTCTATGAAAAGAGAAAGGAGAATGTTATGGGGCAAAAAAATAAAGGGCTATCATTAGAAAGTAATATTAATCAATCTAATGAAATTTATCAACAAAAAAGTCGTGCATTAATTACCAAAAGACCTACACCTATACAAGTGTTAAAAAGCAAAGGGAGGCATATTGTATCAGGTTTGTACGTGAAAAAAAGCACTGTAGACTATGAGGGTGTATACAATGGATATGCTGTGGCTTTTGAGGCGAAATCAACAATGAATTCTAGTAGTTTTCCATTGAAAAATATTCGCGAGCATCAAGTTTTATATTTAGAACAAGCGGAAAAAATGGGAGCAGTGTGTTTTTTTTTATTAGAATTTCGTACATTAAATATAGTGTATTTAATGTCTTTTCATCGGGTGAATGAATATATAAAAAATGCTTACCAAGGTGGCCGGAAATCAATTCCGTTAGATGATTGTAATTTATATGGATATCAAGTACACAATCAAAAGGAAATTCCATTGGATTATTTACCATATATAGATAAAATAATTAATAATAAAAAATGCGAATAGATATCTATCTAATATTGAGATAGATTCATTATGTCTTTTTTTTTAATTACAGTTGGTATATATAACCAAAAAAGTTTTGGCATTTTGGTATATATATATTATATAAGATAAAAATAAACATAATTTTTCAGAATATAGCATACATATATATTGCAACCTGTGTGCATCACTGTATAAATTATGCTGCAGGTTGCAGGGGGACTTGCATTTATAATGGTGAGATATGATGTATAAATTGAGTTGGATTATTTGTCTGATTCCATGTCGAAATGATATTTATTTATAAAAATAAAAGAATTTATAACTTAATATGATTGCTCAGACATTGAAATGATGTATTTATGAACCTATCGCATGTATGTTTGGTTTGTAATAGAATCATATTTGGGGTGAAACGAATGATGATGAATAAAACCTATACGTTTTGTATCTATCCAAATCAAATGCGAACGCCTCTAATCAATAAAATGATTGGCTGTTCTCATTTTGTATGCAATCATTTCCTATCCATATGGAATCATGCATACAAAGAACCAGGAAGAAAGTGTTTGGCTAAAAGAAGTGGATTGTATTACGATGTAGTCGTCTGTTCGCAACCTTGCGTATACACGCTTATAAAAAAATAAAATTGTACCCCACGTTTCAAAGCTAAGAAGAACAAGGTACAATTTTATACCGTAAAATAAACAAATGAAAACATTGTCGTTGTAGGAAACAAAATGAAATTATCAAAAAAAGGTCTTGTTTGATTTGCCAAAACCCGCGAAAAAAGGATGTATTATACATGCTACAGTTAGATAGAAACCTTTTGGAAGATACTGTGTATCATTGTGATTTGAAACAGAAGTGCAAAACTTCCGAAGACATAATCTTACATTGGAATGGATGTTTGATGAAAAGATTTCACCATTTTGTCAGATTGAACAACCTATAAAAAATCCGAAAAGAAGTTAGCGAAAGCGCAGCGTGTTCTTTCTAGAAGAATAAAAAGATCTTCTAGCTGGCATAAACAGCGAATAAAAGTAGCTAGAGCTAGCATTCATGAATACATGACCTATGCTAGAAAAAATTACTAGTCTCAACTGAGATCATCAAAATCCACGATGTGATCGGTATAGAGGATTTACAAGTTCAATCTAAAGGATGAATCGATAAGGATTCTAACAGCAAGAGTTACGGAGCTAGCTTAATAAACTAGAGCTCTTTACTTAGGGATTCTCCTTGTTTACACGAAGTGAAAGTGGGGTAGTTCAAATCATGAAAAAACCTATTGTTTGAAAATAAAAAAAGACATAATAAGGGACAACACTCAATAATGATGAATGTTGTCCTTTATTAGATGTCTCGGCTAGTATAGTACATGTTAGGTGTGCAGTATTATTTTTTCGTAAATTGTATCAGGATTATTTGTTCAAATTGATAAGGTGTTGATTCTCATTCTAAACAAATCAAATGAAAATAATACTAGCATATGAATGATTATAATATGCACTTTGTATTTGTGTAGATTATAATTTACTCTTTATAAATGTAAAATTATTTACGTTCTACTGCAGCCTTTCCCGAATGAGAAAGTCCATCGCCTTTAGGCATGGGATGAGAGTGAGTCGTGAAATCGTTGATTTTGCAACGAATCATACTATTTCTGTCATTTGATTAGAACAACTAACAAACAAGCCGTAAAACGAAAAAAACCTACAAGTTTGGTTATATTCTATCTTCTTGCGCAATTTATTGCGTACAAAACGAAAGTAGTTGGGAATACGTGACCCCTTTTTATATAAGTCAAACATGCACGAAAAAGAACAAACCACGAGATAGAAAATATAAGTGTCCATGCGAATCTGAGAAACACCGCGGTATCGTTGGGACGATGATACATCCTCATCTTGAAGGTTGTTGAAAAAAATTATATAAATCGAACGCCTTCAAGTCATTAAAGAAGGCGTCTTTGATTTTACATACTACACGTCCCCCCTACACTCTAGAAGAGAACATACAATCTTCCTTGACAATACAAAAGAATGAAAACATTGCTTTTGTGGGAAATAAACTAAAGTGGTCAAAACTAAATTTTATTTAATTTGTATTATGTATTACGGTTAGTTAACACAGAAGTGCAAGACCTGCCGAACATACACCCTCAGATTGGAGTGGACGTCGGGTTAACAGATTTGCGCTATTCTTCATGTTTAGTTATTTTCCTTTTATCAAACAGCCTTTTTGAACTGAATATATGGCTTCCCGCATGTTATTATAAAAACAAGCCAACAAAACCCTTCCCGGCACTGGGAAATCATGTAGTTGTCCTATCTATTCACAAAAATAACAGTCAGATTATTATTGAGAAAATAATCTGACTGTTATTTTTAATTAAAATGAAAACTTATTAGCTTCTCACAGAGAATTTCTCACTAAAAAATCTGAAGAGGAGAAATTAGTGTCAGTAGGTGTAAATTTATTGTTTTTGTAAAATTTTATATAATTATGTAACAGAGGGGCGAAGCTCTTACTTGATCCTGTCCCTTTTATTTATAAATATGGATTTAAATTATAATAAGGCGCTTGTCAAGAGGAAAATACATACATCTTAAATCTCAAATCATAATATAAAATAGAGGAGAAAGGAGTCGTCATGATAAAACTTACTGAATATGACTTAGCTTATATTTGTTACTACTCAGAAAAGGTAGCATTACCAGCTCTTGTAGCGGGTTATTCGCCTAGGCTAAGGTCCAACGACATAAAATTTTTACTCGAAGATTTACGTAAGAAGGAAGTCTTTGATTTTTATAAAAATACCTATGAAGAATTATTGGAAGAATAAGGTTTTTTCAACTATGCTAGTAATGTAAATTTACCAGCGGTTTTTGGCAAAGCGAACAGTAGATAAAAGAATTACACATTAACATAAAATATTTACAAAGTATTCTGGGGAAATGAAATAATTTGATTGCACAGCCAGATGGAAAGGGGATAGATTATCATAAATAATTAATCATTTGTAACTACTCAGCCACCTTTCGGTGTCTTTTTTAAATTTTACTAGTTTCATATGCCTCCCATTTGTAAATACTGAGTATATCAAACAGGGGAGGTGAATCTTATGGTCGATCGAAAAATTATTTTAGATACATATAAAAAAGGACCTGAAGCTGTTATTTCTTTATTTGAAGAAACATTTTCTAAGTTAGAAAAACGTATACAAGAACTAGAAAATGCTTCAAAAAAAAACTCCAAAAATAGTCATAAGCCACCTTCTACAGATGGTTTGGGTAAGCCCGTTACAAAAAGTTTGCGCAAACCGTCTCATCGTCAAACGGGTGGCCAGTTGGGCCACAAGGGACATACTCTTGGTTTGACAGCGACTCCAGATCATACGATTACACATTCTCCTACATATTGTACTTGTTGTCATACTTCCTTGAACCACGAGCCTGTAAAAGGGTATCGCATTCGCCAAGTGTATGACTTACCACCTATTCAGATCGAAGTGACAGAACATAAAGTAGAACAGAAAGAATGCCCACATTGCCATTCTATCCAAGAAGCCCAATTTCCTTCGACAGTATCTCGTCCTGTTCAATATGGTCCAAATATAAAAAGACTGATTCCCTATTTAACGCATTATCAATGCATTTCTTTGAAGCGAACAAAAGAATTCTTTCAGGATTGTTTTGGACATTCTATAAGCGAAGGAACCCTGGTAAATCATACACAGGCTTTCGCTTCTCAATTGCAGCCATTCATAAAAGAAGTAAAGGAAAAGATTCTGCAGTCTCCTGTTGTCCATTTTGATGAAACTGGTATGCGTGTAGAAAACAAAACACAATGGTTACATACTGCCAGTACACCGGAGGTGACATTGCAACATATTCATCAAAAACGTGGAAAAGAAGCAATGGATGCTGGAGAAATCTTGCCATCTTTTTCTGGAATTGCGATGCATGATGGTTGGAAATCGTATGATGCGTATACAGATTGTCGTCACGTTTTATGTAATGCCCATCTCTTACGAGATTTACAAGGAATTATAGATAGTACTGGAGAACAATGGGCACAACAGATGCAGAAATTTCTAACGCAAGCGTTGACGATGAAAAAGCAATCCGAAGGTACCATGCCAAAAGCGACGCAAAAGAATCTGTTTATTATGTATCAATCCATATTGAAAGAACAACAGATTCTTTCCACGAAACAAAAGAAGAAAGGAAAGCAGACGCCTTCTCAAAATTTATGGAATCGCTTCGTCAAGTATTCTGACAGAATTCTAGCGTTTTTAGAACATCCAGCCATTCCATTTGATAACAATCAAGCAGAACGGGATATTCGGATGACGAAAGTAAAACAGAAAGTGTCTGGGACTTTCCGAAGTAAGAAAGGCGCAGAATCTTTTTGTCAGATACGAAGCTTTATGAGTACCATGAAAAAACAAAAACAATCGGTCTTACAAGCGATAAACCAAGTCATAGAAACTAGAACGGTTCCTTGGAATAACACGACTTCATAAGAGAATTTCTCTATTTGGCATAGATTCTTTCTCTGATTGGAGTATTTTCTTTTCATGTTTTCGAATCGGAAACATGTATTTGGCCTGTTTTTTTATTTGAAGAAGCTGAGTAGTTACGAAAAAGGATTTTCGGTTAATAAGGGTGAGAAAGGAATACAGATCCTTGTTCCGAACCGAACAACAGCAAAGTTCAAAGATAAAACTGGAACTTGGAAGCCAGTTGCGAAAGCAAGTGAGGAAGAGAAAAAACAGATTGAATCTAAAAATGTAGAAGTCAAACCAGGTCGTTTATATTTCTCCGTCGGATATGTGTTTGATGTATCTCAGACGAACGCAAAAGCTGAAGATCTACCTCGTATCTTTCCAAACCGTTGGCTAGAAGGAAGTGTGCAAGATTATAGGAGTTTGTACAAAGGAATGGAAGCCATTGCTGAAAAAAACGGTGTGAAAATTATCGAGCCAAAACAAGAACTTGGGGTCGCAAAGGGGGTGAGCTACAGCTTAACGAAAGAGGTTGCCTTGAATCCGAGGAATAGTGAATTACAAAATGTAAAAACGCTTCTTCATGAATTAGCCCATGCCAAACTTCATACAGCAGAAACGCATATGAATTACTCAGCACCTGAAAAAGAGTTTCAAGCAGAGATGACAGCTTATACGGTTTCTTCCTATTTTGGAATGGATACAAGCGCGTATTCGTTAGGCTATTTAGCAGACTGGACGCAAGGAAAAGAGCTGAAAGATAAATCTAAATTATTAAAAGAAGTACATGAAACTTCTACTGAATTTATTGAAACGATTGAAAACACATTGGAAAAAGTGAAAGAACAAATACATGAAAAAGAGGTGGGAAGTATGGAAAATATAAAGGATATGGATCAATCTAGTGCATTAGAAAATTTAAAAGAAACACCCGCTCATTTGGTAACGATTGAGGTCTTGGATAAAGATATACAAGATGAGGAAGTGGCAAGAATACACATGATGGATGCAGTCACAAACGATATAAGTTATTTGTCAGTATGGAATGCAGATAAATCGAATCGTGAAGATTTGTATGTTTCGTTAATGGAGAAGTATGGTGAACGAGATAATGTATCCTTGGATGAAATTTTAAGACCAGATGTATATGAAAAAGTCCAAGATTCTATTTTTGATGGTAAAGGTAATCAATCATTTGTTGTAAATCAAAAGGATGCACAGATGAGCTTAGATGAACTTGTAAAAGATGAAAGATATGGCGTTTTAATCGATAAGGCAGAGGAGCAAAAGAATCCAGCGTTTAGTGAAAAAGAAGTGGAATTATATAAAGAAATGAAAAAAGAAGGATATGCACCGATTGGCTCTCTTGAAGAAAAATTAAACCCGCTTCCGCACACAGCTAAACATGTTACGGCTTCCATGGAAAAAGAATTAAGTGGAAAATATGAATCGTTTAAGCGAGCGCAATCTCATGAAACAGTAAACGATATTGATAGTATTATCCATCGTGTACAAATGGAAGAACGGTATTTTGCGACAAAACATGTAGCAATTGATAATGAACTCATCACACAAGAGTCTGTCACACAATTAGAACATAAAGTGCAAGAAAAGTTGAATAAAGAAGGAGTTACGGCTACAAAACAAACCGCATCTAAAGTAGTTGATCGAGAGAAACAATTTGAACCATTCTCGAATTTTACGCAGTTCCAAAATGTTACAAAGAAAAAGAAACAAGAAGTGGAACTAGAACGATAGATGGCTTAGTTAAACAATTGAATCAAGAAAGAATACCATCACTTATCGTTGGGAGCGAAAAGTGATTTTTTATTTTAAGGAGGAATGGAAGATGAATATACAAGAACAAGTCAAACAAGAAGATGTAAAACATGCATTATATGAATATGCGATGAGTACGGCTGGAAAGGAAAAAGGGCGGTTTCTAAAAGAGAATATGCATGAGGTGGAAAGAGGTGTTGAACCAGGTATGACGCGATTGTCTTTCCCTTCTATTACAAGTGAGATGAACTGGGGACAAGGGGATGTAACAGTTGATATTCATCATGATAGTGGAATCGTAAAAGTATATGAACAAGATATAGATGGTGAGAACTGGTCGAAATCTTCTCTTCAATTAAAGGGGGAAAAGGCATTTTCTGATGTAATAAAAGAGCAAACAGAAAAGCAAAAAGAAACACATCAAATCGTAAAAAATATACCGAAAGAATTAGAAACTCGCTACCGAGCATTTGTAGAAGCGAAAAGACAAGAAGATGAATACAATACAGACAGTATGATGAGAGTGATGCGTACAGAAGACAAATATACGACATTACGGAAAACCGCAATTGAACAAGGAGTAATTGCGGAAACATCCATTCAAAGGATGGAATATAATGTAGAGCAGTCTTTTGAGCCTTTAGAACCATTACAGACAAAAGATAAGGTAATGATACCCCCAAAAACTCCGAAAGATGCTTATAAAGAGTCGTACAAGGAACAAGTACTAGAAGAGATTGCTCCTTCCCGTGAGGAGCAACAATATAAAGATCAGTATAAGACTGAAGTATTGGCAATGCTGGGGATTGATAAAGAGAAGTCCTCTGATTCCAAAGAACAGGTTTCAAAAGAAGTCAAGAAGGAAGCTCGTCCAGGGCAACAAGAAGTAACGTATACCAAGAGTCGAGAAGAACGTGTGAAAGAAATGAAAGAGTTCGAGAAAACACATTCTTATTCTGAAGTATATCGGTTGAAAAAAGAAGCTCTTCAGGAATTAAAAGGGCTGAATCTAACAGATTCTCAGCGTGAAAAGTTAACTAACCTCGAAAAAGTCCTGGATCAAGAAAAACAAGAATATGATAAAAAGAGCAACAAAGAATCCAGTCAGGAAAAAGAACCAAAAAACGAAAATAAATTCGCACAGATTTTCCATCGGTTTAAAGGTGTGAAAAAGAAAGAACAGCAAAAGGAAACGGAAATGGAACGTTCCTAATAGACACATTGTAAGAAGAGTACTGTTAAACAGTGCTCTTCTTCTTTTTAACAACGAAAGGGGAGAAAAGAATGGTAAATATCGTTGAGATTGTAGACATCGATTATACCGGCGTATGGGCAGAAACGATAGGTGCAGAAGAACTAATTTTCATTTCTTTGCCGAAAGAAAAAATTCAAATTGCACGTGAGGTGTTATCAGAGAAAAAACAAATGTATGTCTTTCTACAGAAGGATTGGGAATGGAGAAAGATGTCATGAATCCCTGGTTATTTGCTGGTTGCATGTTGCTTGTGGTCGTGATAATGAACGTTTGTATATGGATGGGACAATGTGCGATAAAACGATTCAAACTACGAAAAATGAAGCGTTAAAACTAATAATTTTACATATATAAGGAGGAATGGATAGTGGGAAAAACATTATTTATTGCGGAAAAGCCGAAAGTTGCATACGAATTATTGAAATCACCACGTTTTCGAAATGCCAAAAAACATATGGGTAGTAAACCGTATTATGGATACTTTGAAAATCAGGATTATATTATTAGTTGGTGTTCGGGTCATTTATTAGAGCTAAAACATCCAGAAGAAATAGATGAAAAATACAAAGAATTTAAGTTTGAGCATTTACCGATTTTAGTCGAACCAGAGTATAAGGTGAAACCTGACTATGTTGAACAAATCAATATTTTAGTAGACCTGTTGCAACGTCAGGACGTAGATCATGTGGCCAACGCCTGTGATGGAGATCGCGAAGGTGAACTGATTTATCGTGAAATATATGAGTATGCGGGCGTAAATAAAAGACAATCTCGTCTTTGGCTTTCTTCTTATGAACCAGCAGAATTAGAGGCAGGTTTGAATAGATTAGAGCCAGGGGAACGCTATGACGGACTTGCAAACTCCGCAAAAGCGAGGCAATACCTGGACTATCTTCTTGGAATCAATGTAACGAGGGGATGCACAACAAAACTTGCTAAAAATCAGTTCTTATTGGCAACGGGGCGTGTGCAAATGTGTCTGTTACATGAGATTTGGCAACGTGAGGTAGCTATAGAGAATTATAGAGAGCAAACCTACTATAATCTAAAACTCATCACAGACAATGGCTTAGAGGCAGTTATGAAGACAGAAGACCAGTTATTAGATCCGGCTCCTTTGCAAAAGCTTGGTGCTAAATTAGTTGGTACAGAATTAACGGTAACGGAGTTTAAAGAGAGTACTAGAAAAAAGAAACCCAAATTGTTATATAACTTAACCGATCTGTATAAAGAGGCTCATGCGAAGTTAAAAGTAAGTGCAGAAACCGCAAAAAAGCATATTCAGAGTTTATATGAAGAAGGTTGGATTTCGTATCCTCGTTCGTCGTCCAGGTATTTACCGACGGAAAAGGTAGGCAGGGTACAAGAAGTATTCCAAGCCTTGCAGTCTACCAATTATGCAAATTTGGTGCAACTTGTAGATACGCATACCATTACAGAAAAACATGCAACTTTTAACGATGGACTTGTAGATAGTCACTTTGCCATCATCCCGACAACAAAACCATATGACGGGACCGATAGAAAACCATTAGAAATTCAATTATATGATCTGATTGTAAAGCGATTTATTGGGAACTTTATGTCACCGGCTGTTTATTTGGTGCGTGAAGCACAGTTTATGGATCAAGATGAAAATATATACAGTACAAAAGAGAAGGTGCTTCAAGAGAAGGGATTTTTAAGCGTATTTCACGAGGACATGGAAGAAGGGTCTGTGGAAAGCTTTCAAATCCCTTTTTTATATGAAGAAGACTTATTCCAAATTGTAAAACATGACCTCATTCAGTCAAAAACAAAGAAACCAGCATTCCATACAGAAAGCTCCATTCTAACGTTTATGGAGACCGCCGGTCGCAAGTTAGATGATGACCATTTAAAAGAGTTAATGAAAGGAAAACGGATTGGAACAGTCGCAACAGAAGAGACGTTTATTCCTAAGCTTGCAACGAGAAATTACATCACAGTTACCAATGGCCAGATTCGTACAACGAAAATTGGTCGTGCATTTGTAGAGAAGTTTCCGATAGATGAAATTAAAAATCCAGCTTATACGGCTGAAATGGAAGGGATGATTCATATGATCGAAAAGAAAGAAATGCCATACGGTGAGTTTGTGGAAAATACAAATATTTTTGTGAAAGATACGGTTGCGAAGCTGGGAGAAACAGAAGAAAAAGTAGCGGATGAAATGATTTTGAATTGGAATCAACAAATTGAAGTATGCCGTTGTCCATGTAAAAAGGGGAAAATTCTTCATAAAGGAAACTTCTATGGGTGCAGTAACTATCCTGAGTGTGAGATCCGTATGCCAAAGAAAATTAAAGAAAAAGCGATTCCTGAAGCACAAATAAAAAAGCTATTTGAAAGCAAGAAAACGGATCTGTTAAAAGGCTTTAAATCCGGTGAAAAAGAGTTTTCAGCATATTTGGTGTTACGAGAAGGGAAAGTACAATTCCAGTTTCCGACGACAGAAGAGCTGTCTCTTGGGAAGTGTCCAGACTGTAAAAAAGGGGATATTCTTCATCGGAAAACATTTTTCGGATGCACAGAATATAAAAATGGCTGTAAGTTCATGTTACCAGCCAAAATCAAAGAAAAAGCGATTCCTCCTTCTCAACTGAAAAAAATTCTGAAGGGGCAATGTTCAGACTTCATTCAAGGGTTTAAAGGAGAAAACGGAGAATTTACAGCGGCACTCTATCTGGATAAAGAGGGATTAAAGTTCCGTTTTCCAACGGTGGAAGACCGCACATTAGGGAAATGTCCGCTCTGTAAGAGCCGAGTAATTGTAGGGAAAGCAAACTACTTATGTGAACAGTATAAAAAGACTTGTGAATTTATTATCCCAGGGACGGTGTCAGGAAAGAAAATTAGTAGTAACAATGTGATCAAATTATTAGAGAAGAATATGACCGATCAAATTAAAGGGTTTGAATCCAAAAATACAGGGAAGAAATTTGACGCTCGGTTATCCTACAGTACACAAGAAAAACGATTAAAATTTTTATTTGGAAAATAAAAAATGAGAGGGAGTGAACGCAGTATGAATTTTATAAGAGAAATGAGCGAATTTAATATCGACCTTCAAAGTTGTGATCCGTTGGAAATCTTATTTTTTGAAGAAAAAACATTGCAGGGAAGAATTTTTTGTGACTATAGATATTATCGTTTTCTTTCTAATTTGTTCACCAGAGAAACACTTGAACATTATTTAGAGGGTGAAATGGAATTTCAAGATATTCTAGAAGAAAGAGAAAAACCTGAAGAGAATTTGCCACATTTGAATGAACTTTTACTCAAATTAGAACCTCGATTGGAGCATGTAAGAGCAAAAAAAAGACCCATGTTAGATCTTAAACAAACGATTATTATGAATGCATTGTTACAATCAGATTCTGTGCATATTCCCATCGTCCATTTTGAACGATCCATACACAAATATAAACTATTAACCTTGTTATCGATTGTTGATTGGTCATGCGATGTTATGCATTCATATGGTTCAGGTTGCTGTGATATAACGGTGTTGTTCGAGCTAGACAAGGAGTTTCACACGTCTGAATTTGAGATTATGCTACCCTTACAAGAAATGAAGCATTTAATTTGTAAATTAGAAGAAAACAAGCTATTCCGATACTCGTCGACTGATGAAGATAATGTGGTAGATTGGATTCATTTTACTGAAAATTATTATATAGAAAAAAATCAAAAAGTAATGAAGTTGATGAATGAAAAGCTATGCTGTTATACGGTTACTAAAAACCCATTTGATCTTATCACAGAGTCAAAGGATAAAAATATAGGGAATATGATACGGATAGGAGAGAACTGATACAAACAGTTCTCTTTTTTTATTCTTGAAACCATTCACAACAAGGGGAGGTGCCAACATGACATATCGACTGGCAGAGGAGGAAGTCATGAAAGCAAAAGATGTGGATTTGTTGTCGTATTTAGAAGCCAAAGGGGAGAAATTTCAACAAGAGGGAAACTATTACCGACATACGGAGCACGATAGCTTGTTAATTCGTGACAATATGTATGCATGGAATAGCCGAGGAGAGAAAGGGTATGGAGCCATTAGTTTTGCGAGAATGTACTATGGTATGTCTTTTCAAGAAGCTGTCCGTGATGTGAATCTTGGCGATTATCCGACTTTTACATCCTCTAAGGAAGAAGAGCCGAAACAAAACGGGCCATTCTGTTATCCAGGACATTTAGAAGTCCAGGATAAACAAGCAATTAAAAAATATTTAGTCCAGGAGCGAAAAATTGATTCTCGCTTAGTGAATTGGTTGATTGGGCAGGACCTTATCGCACAAGATAAAAAGAAGAATGTTGTGTTTAAATGGAGAGAACAAGGTGGAACAGGAGATATAGTAGGTGCAGAACGACAAGGAACGGTTAAGATGGAGAATAAGCGAGGCTTTTTTAAACAGATCTTACCGAATGGAAAACCGCATACAGGATTTACAGTGGATGTTGGGAAACCAACATCCATTTATTATTTTGAGAGCCCCATTGATCTCCTTTCCTATTGGACGTTACAACAAAATCGGCTTCAAAATGCAAGGCTAGTCAGTATGAATGGTCTGAAGATGAAGACAGTTCTACGTACATTTAAAGAGGCAAAAGATGAAGGACTTTCCGTGAATCGAATTGTCCTCGCAGTAGATAATGATAAAGCGGGGAAAGAATTTACGGAAAAGATGGGAGCTTTAACAATTACACCACGTGTTCAAATGCATCTTCCATCACAGGTGAAAGATTGGAATGATGTGCTGAAGGCAGTCATACAATCAACAGAAAAACAGCAACAGCCTCATAAACAAGTGCAATTAGAACAAAGGCAACCAATACCGAAAAAGGAGATGGAGCGAAGTGTCTAATACATTAGCAATGCCAGGTATACTACAGCTTTTTTTGTATGGAATGGGTCTTTATATGTTCTTTCATATCTTAAAATGGAGTGCGGGAAAAATACGTGAAATTCGAATTCTGAAGAGGATGGCGAAGTCGGGGATTCGTTACATCGACAAAATGGATGGATTTCAATTTGAGGTATATCTAAAAGCTCTTTTTCGAGAGCTTGGATACCGCCCAGAGGTCACAAAACGCTCTTGTGACTACGGTGTGGATGTCATATTAAAAGGAAAAAATCGCATTGTAATCCAGGCGAAACGATATGGGATAAAAAATCGAGTTGGGATTCGAGCTGTACAAGAAGTTTATGCAGGGAAAGCATACTACAAGGCTGATGAGGCATGGATTGTAACAAATAGTGTATTTACAAAACAAGCTGAAGAACTAGCAAAAGCATGCCAGGTGAAACTCATTGATCGTTTGGAGCTTCAAAATTTAATTAACAAAGTGAATCCAGAACAAAAAGCGGAAACTGTTTATACGCAAGTAGATCCGGCAGAACGGAAATGTCCGGTCTGTAAAAATCAATTAGTCATTCGATATTCCAAGAAAAATGATAATAAGTTTTTTGGTTGCTCTCAATTTCCTTCTTGTACACATACTGAAGCAATTAATAGATGAGCTGAAAGGACTATATTCAGTTCATCTATTATTTTATTCCAAAAAATGAGGTTCATATAAAAAAAGATTCCCAGATTACCTTGTATCGGATTTTATTATTGACCGTAATGTAATAAGTATCTGGTGAATTAAAAACTTATTTAAAGTGGAATATGAGCCTCAAAGGATGTTTTAAAGGGTTTCTTGTTAATTTATATTAATTTGCACGTATTCTGTTGTGTTAAAAAATAAAAATTCTTAAATTCCACATTAACACCTTGTAAGGTCGTGTGAAAGGAGTTATAATTACCTTATAAGGTCGTGGTTAATAAGGGGGATTGCAATGGAAAAGAGGTTAGTTGAAGTAATCCGAGACTTAAGATATTTCCTTATAAGAGGTCAAATTGATTTCCATCTTAGTAATTTTAAGTATTATCAAATGTTTTGCTACGCATTAGAAGCAACTGATACGCCGGAGTGGTTATCTTTGAGTAAGGAAATTAAGGTTAAACTCATTCGTTTGGCTATTTTAGAATCAAGATTTAAGTATCAAAAATAAAACCCCTCCGTTGTAAAAAAGCAAACAGAAGGGAATTTGAATGAGTGTGAAACTATGAAGGGAATCTAGCACATTCCCTTCATGAACCAGTATAGCATAAAAGGAACACAATAAAGGAGATATTCATGAAAGAGATTGAAAAGTACATGACGCCAAGTGAAGCATCATTCTATTGGGGAATTCCTCGTGAAACGTTGAAACACAAAATCAGCCCTTCAGGTATGACTGAAAAGAAAGTAGTAGAGTTACAACGGATGTTAGATGAAGGCTTAATCAAATTCTTTTTACATCCGAAAGGAAAGCGGAAGGAATGGATTATTAGTCGTCAAGCCATGTATGAATGGTTTGGTGAACCTAAAAAATAAAGGGAACTAAGGGAGGAAATAAACATATGTCGTAACTACTCAGCTTCTTCAAATAAAAAAACAGGCCAAATACATGTTTCCGATTCGAAAACATGAAAAGAAAATACTCCAATCAGAGAAAGAATCTATGCCAAATAGAGAAATTCTCTTATGAAGTCGTGTTATTCCAAGGAACCGTTCTAGTTTCTATGACTTGGTTTATCGCTTGTAAGACCGATTGTTTTTGTTTTTTCATGGTACTCATAAAGCTTCGTATCTGACAAAAAGATTCTGCGCCTTTCTTACTTCGGAAAGTCCCAGACACTTTCTGTTTTACTTTCGTCATCCGAATATCCCGTTCTGCTTGATTGTTATCAAATGGAATGGCTGGATGTTCTAAAAACGCTAGAATTCTGTCAGAATACTTGACGAAGCGATTCCATAAATTTTGAGAAGGCGTCTGCTTTCCTTTCTTCTTTTGTTTCGTGGAAAGAATCTGTTGTTCTTTCAATATGGATTGATACATAATAAACAGATTCTTTTGCGTCGCTTTTGGCATGGTACCTTCGGATTGCTTTTTCATCGTCAACGCTTGCGTTAGAAATTTCTGCATCTGTTGTGCCCATTGTTCTCCAGTACTATCTATAATTCCTTGTAAATCTCGTAAGAGATGGGCATTACATAAAACGTGACGACAATCTGTATACGCATCATACGATTTCCAACCATCATGCATCGCAATTCCAGAAAAAGATGGCAAGATTTCTCCAGCATCCATTGCTTCTTTTCCACGTTTTTGATGAATATGTTGCAATGTCACCTCCGGTGTACTGGCAGTATGTAACCATTGTGTTTTGTTTTCTACACGCATACCAGTTTCATCAAAATGGACAACAGGAGACTGCAGAATCTTTTCCTTTACTTCTTTTATGAATGGCTGCAATTGAGAAGCGAAAGCCTGTGTATGATTTACCAGGGTTCCTTCGCTTATAGAATGTCCAAAACAATCCTGAAAGAATTCTTTTGTTCGCTTCAAAGAAATGCATTGATAATGCGTTAAATAGGGAATCAGTCTTTTTATATTTGGACCATATTGAACAGGACGAGATACTGTCGAAGGAAATTGGGCTTCTTGGATAGAATGGCAATGTGGGCATTCTTTCTGTTCTACTTTATGTTCTGTCACTTCGATCTGAATAGGTGGTAAGTCATACACTTGGCGAATGCGATACCCTTTTACAGGCTCGTGGTTCAAGGAAGTATGACAACAAGTACAATATGTAGGAGAATGTGTAATCGTATGATCTGGAGTCGCTGTCAAACCAAGAGTATGTCCCTTGTGGCCCAACTGGCCACCCGTTTGACGATGAGACGGTTTGCGCAAACTTTTTGTAACGGGCTTACCCAAACCATCTGTAGAAGGTGGCTTATGACTATTTTTGGAGTTTTTTTTTGAAGCATTTTCTAGTTCTTGTATACGTTTTTCTAACTTAGAAAATGTTTCTTCAAATAAAGAAATAACAGCTTCAGGTCCTTTTTTATATGTATCTAAAATAATTTTTCGATCGACCATAAGATTCACCTCCCCTGTTTGATATACTCAGTATTTACAAATGGGAGGCATATGAAACTAGTAAAATTTAAAAAAGACACCGAAAGGTGGCTGAGTAGTTACCATATGTCTTTAAATCGTACAATTTTAGTTGGTCGTCTTACAAAGGATCCTGATTTGCTTTACACGCCAAATGGGGTTGCGGTCGCAACATTTACGCTAGCTGTTAACCGTCAATTTAAGAAGGATGGACAGCAAGAAGCAGACTTCATAAATATTGTAGTGTGGAAAAGAATTGCGGAGAATGTAGCAAACTTTCTAAAAAAAGGTAGTTTAGCTGGTGTAGATGGTCGCCTTCAGACACGTAATTATGAGGGGCAAGACGGGAAGCGTGTATATGTGACGGAAGTAGTTGCAGAGAGCGTACAATTTTTAGAGCCACGTAATAGTGGTGGAGGAGAACGTAATTCATTCAATCAACAGCCAGTAGGAGCTGGTTTTGGTAATCAAGGTTCGAACTCATTTAATCAATCTAGTAATTCTGGTAACTCTGGATTTAAAAAGAATGATGATCCATTCTCTAATTCAGGTCAACCAATTGATATTTCGGACGACGATTTACCTTTCTAACAAGTTGTTAGTGTGTGTTTCTGGATGTTCATGTTTTTGATTTTTGGAGAAACCTTGTTAAAATAGATTTGATAAAAAGGGAGAGATTTGATGAAATCAACAGGAGTAGTTCGCAAAGTCGATGAATTGGGGCGTATTGTGCTTCCTAGGGAATTAAGGAATACCTTAGATATAGAGGCTAAAACACCAATTGAAATCTTTGTAGACGGAGAGAAAATTGTTTTACAGAAGTATCAACCTGATGGAATTTGCATGGTGACAGGAGAAGTTTCAGAACGTAATTTTGTATTAGCAAACGGTAAAATTATTGTCAGCTCAGAAGGTGCAGATTATCTGATGAAAGAATTGCAACAGCACTTAGTGAAATAAGGAATGGTTCATATGAAAAAGAAGAGAGATGAAGAATCCCTCTTCTTTTTATGTATGGTACTCTATTTTACAGCCTCTTTTAGGCTTTTCCCCGCTTTAAATGCAGGTGTTTTTCCTCCAGGAATGAACATTTCTTCTCCTGTTTGAGGATTACGTCCTGTACGTGCAGAGCGTTCACGTACCTCAAATGTACCGAATCCAATTAATTGTACAGAGTCGCCTTTTACTAGAGCTTGTGTAATTTGATCTAGAACAGCTTGCACAGATGCAGTTGCATCTTTTTGTGTTAAGTTTGCTTCCTGGGCAACTTGTTTGATAAGTTCTGTTTTATTCATGTGTGTACCTCCAGGTAATGATTCATTTTAGGTTGCTATTATAACGCTTTTACTAGAAATGTACAAATTCTCGTTTTTCTTGCAGAATCCGTTTTTGTGTAAGCATTTCTTCTCAATAATCGGATCGTTTAATCTTTTGCAAAGATTCTATTCCAAGTTGCAAATCACTTTTTGCCATTACCTTTTCATAGGTTCCGTCTTTTAATTTTTCTGTTATAGCTAAAATATCGGTTAAAATACTGTGTAACTGTTGCACTTGTTCTTGAAGACGTTCAATTTCACTTTGCTCGATAGGTGTTAAACGCTCTTCTTTTTTCCATTTGGAAAGCTGTTCTTCAAATATCCATACAAATTCAAGTTGTTCTGTGTAAACATGGATGGTGCGCTGAATTATTGCATCATTTAACACATGGGGTTTGCTAAGGGCTTCTAAAAGATTTACATATTGTTCTTTAGCATCTGAAGATTGCCCATCTATTAGATTTGCAATGATAGGCAGGTTTTGGATAGGTTGCCAATTTGGTTGATTCTCCATATATTTTTTCCTTCCTTTCCTTTATTATAAGAGAATGATATCACAAAGAATCCGGATTTACAGGAAAGGTGTAGTTACATAATACATAAGAAGAGGGCTGGTTAGAAATGAGGGGGAAGATGAATGAAAAAGAAAGTATATGCTGTGCGAAAAGGAAGGGAAACCGGTATTTTTTATTCTTGGAAAGAATGTGAGACGCATGTAAAAGGGTATTCAGGTGCTCAGTACCGCTCTTTTCCTTCTAAAAAAGAAGCACAACAATATTTGTCATCCACTCTCATTCAAAATAAAAAGTACCAGGTATCCCCTCCTTCTCAAAACATAAAAGAACAGCCAACAAAGTTATATTCTTCAGGTGTTTCACAAGAATCCATCGTAGAAGTTTATATTGATGGAAGTTATAACATGAAGCGAAAAATTGCAGGATATGGCTTAGTGATGATTGTTCAAAACCAAGTGTACTTAAAGGATTTCAGTGCCTATCCCTACTTAGATGTAACAGCTACTCATAATGTAGGTGCTGAGCTTATGGGTGCAAGACGTGCGGTAGAATTGGCTTTAGCGAATGGCTGGAAACACATGATTTTGTATTATGACTATACAGGTATTGAAAATTTCGCAACAAAAGCTTGGAGAGCTAAAAACCCTCAAACAAAAGAGTATCAAGATTTTATGCAAAAATACATGCGGAATATTAAAATACAATTTGTAAAAGTTAAGGCTCATAGCGGTAATGAATACAATGATTTAGCTGATCGTCTTGCGAAATATGCAACGAATTTATAAAAATAGTTGGGTATGAATCCTATAATTAAAATATGACTGATACTATAAGTAATTCTGTTTATTATTTATAGTTTTGTTATTTATCTGCTATTGACAAAATGAGAGGTAGATTTTATAATTCGAAAGCGTGTTCGTGATTCTTCGCTGGCACAAGCAAGATTGTTGTGAAGGATCGGGTGGTAGAGCCAGCAACTTTCGTAGCATATGGAATAGTTGTGTTTGTGAAGAATAACACGTCTAATTTACTAGCATACAATTATTTAGTATATGTATGAGTAAATTGCATATAATAGTATTATCATCTAGAGAAAGTTACATAAAAAAGGCATCTTCATGGGGAAGATGTCCTTTTTGCTGTTCCTAATTATATGCCCATATAAGATAGGATGTGATAAAATAGATATGAAGAGATAAAGAAATGAATTTGATGGAGGAGACGTATAAAAAATCACATAAAGGAGGAAATAGAAGATGAAAAATGTCTTTTACACGGGGCCCAATGAATTAGAACGTGTTGCAGAAGTATTAAGGGTATTAGCACATCCTGTCCGTCTCCAAATGGTACATCAATTAATAAAGAAAACGTCATTAAATGTTTCTGAATTACAACGGTATCTCGCCATGCCACAATCCACTGTTTCGCAACATCTTGGCAAGTTAAAATCACATAAAGTCGTAGCATACGAGCGAAAAGGATTAGAAGTATTTTATCGAGTGGACGATGAAAAAGTGAAACAAACGCTGAAGATACTTATAGGCTAAACAGATAGATTCATTTATATGCCTAGTCATGTAAGGATGAAAATAATGACCGAGGAAGGGATTCTTCTATGAGTGGGAATTCACATTACAATTATATAACAATAAAAGAACTTATCTTTATCCATGCCTATGTAACA
The DNA here is from genome assembly GCF_038005385.1 of Bacillus sp. FSL K6-2944. Classification (NCBI taxonomy): domain Bacteria; kingdom Bacillati; phylum Bacillota; class Bacilli; order Caryophanales; family Bacillaceae; genus Bacillus; species Bacillus sp. FSL K6-2944. The sequence goes on from NZ_JBBOTE010000004.1 coordinate 95,016, forward strand.
GGGGAAGAAATCCCATCTTCACAAGCATTACAAATACTCAAACAGTTTGCTTCTGAAATACCAGGTACCATCAGACAAACTCGTCGGTATCGTATACGGGAAAACGGAGAAGAATTGTTCGGATACTATAGACAGAAGCAGCCCAAATTATTTGATAAACAAAAATTATACACGTATGAAGAGTTGAAACACCGGGCGGTGTACTATTGTTCTTCTCATTTGACGGTTCATCTTTAATCCGTATATTTTGTTTTATTAGTTTTAGAACCCGAGAAAATCGTTCATTTTTTTGCGGAAAGGGAGAAAAACGGACGCTCAGATGCCTTTCTAATGAAAGAAAAAGACAAAGTGAATATATTTACATGTAAAAAGACGAAATCCCTGCACAGGAACTGATAAGGAGGTTAAAAAGATTTCAGGTTAAATCCGCGATAGAAAAAGACATAAAAAGATAGGTGCATGTTTAATCTGAAAAAAATTTCACGCACCGTAATGTATTTAAAAATAAATTCCCCAAAAACATCTTCACAAGGGTTGCTTCTTCTCTCTCTTCTCCGATACAATAGGCATATAGATTCTTTGCTCATCCCCCGAAAAAGGGGAATAAAAAAACGTATAGTATACGAAACAGAAAGGTGACTCTAACCATGGATCAACCTTTAGTCAATTTGCGAGTTGATTTTGCTTTCAAGCAATTATTTGGCTCAAGAGGAAATGAACAAATTTTAATGCAATTTTTGAACGTGATTTTAGCGTCTTCGCTCTCTTCACCGATTCAAACCTTACAAATAGAAGACCCGCACTTGCATCGAGAATATGAAAAGGACAAATTGTCCATTCTAGATGTATTAGCAACTTTAGACGATAATACTCAAATTTCTATTGAAATACAGCTCAATGACCAACATGATTTTTTAAAACGTAGTTTGTATTATTGGAGTCGCTTATATGCTTCTCAAATGCAAAAAGGTGGTTCTTACGATGCACTCAGAAAAACCATCACCATTAACATTTTAAACTTTCTTGTTTTCTCAGAATACGAAACATTTCATACAACAGGAAAACTGTGGGATATCAATTTACAAAAGTTACTCGTAGACGATTTAGAGTTACACGTAATTGAAATTCCAAAATTAATGGCACAATGGAAAGAAGAACAAGTGAATCCGTGGGAAGACTCTTTTGTGAGATGGTTACTGTTACTATCCGCAAACGAAGATACACAATTAACGCATACACTGGAGGAAATCGCCATGAACCGAGATCCGATTTTAAAAGATGCGATGCAAAAGTGGGAAAAGATGAGCCAAGACCCTGCATTCCGTATGTCATATGAGGCGAGACAAAAGGCTCTTATTGATGAAGCTTCTAAGTATAAGTATGCCGAAAAGAAAGGCATGGAAAAGGGACGAGAAGAAGGGCTTCAAGAGGGTATGGAAAAAGGAAAAGAAGTAGGCATTCAAGAAGGGAAAATTCAATTGATCCAGGGCATGCATAAAAACGGCATGGATATCGAAGATATTGCGAAGTTTACGAATCTGGATATGTCAGAAATACGCCATATTTTAGACAATTAAAGTGTACGGTACACTTTTTCAAAAGGTTAGTTGTTCCACTGAAGCTTCTAAACCTAAAGAACTAATATTTAAAAGTAAATTGAATATTCAGAAATATATAGACCTAATGAACCTTTTTATGCTACACTTAGCGCAACCGATACTGTACTACCTTTTGCTCCCTGATTTATATAACAAGTTAGGGAGCTTTTCATATGTTTCATGTTCTACGACAATTCTTTCTACAGTGCAAAAGGTTCCATCGTTACATTTCTAAAGATAAATTTATACTATTTTAGTATGCCATAGAAATTGATTCTTTTCAAACTATTTTCCATGTGAATGCTGATTTGCATATTCTACATAACGCTTTACTGATAAATGAGAAAGGAATCCTGTTCTTTTTATGATTTCCTCTGTAGACATATTTCTTTCTAGACAACGTAGAATAAAGGTATTCCGTAAGTGCTGTGCGGAAATTCCTTTTCTCAGTTGCGCTCTGGCTACTTCTAATCGAATCATTTTTTGTACAGCAATGGCTGTTAGTGCTTTCGGAGCATCATTGTCATACACCCAGCGAAATGTACCTCGTTTAAAATCAAATGCGACCAATAAAGGATCCGTACTATGATATCTAGGACGAACTGGTTCAGGTATCGCTTTATAGTACGTAAATAAACGTATTTTATCCTCTTCCCTTAACATGATCCTTCTCTCTGTCCCTTTGTTATGTAAAACAGTAATCATATTCTTTCCAAAGTGCACCTGTTGCATCTGTAACGACACAAGTTCTTGTAGTGTAAGCCCATAGTCCAAAAGAAGTGATAGGATGGATACATTTCGATCTATGAGAAGCGGTCGAACAGAAAGTTGTTCTTCTGACAATCCTTCAGGTGAAGAAAGAATGGTTTTCAGCTTTTTCTCTTCTTCCTTCGTAATAAAATCCTCTTTGCGTAGGGCCCGATTTGGTGGAGTAATTCCCTGCATTTCTACAATAGGACTTGGAATATCCAAGAACTGATACAATTTCTTTAACACGACTGCAATACGATGAATGGTTTTCTCTCCATACTTTCGTTTGTATATGAGTTCCTGAAAATAGGCTTCAAAATCCTCTTTATCTATCTTGTTCCATACGTTCTTTTCTTGAAAACGGTTCGATGTTTGCAGCCATCTTCCAAAGTCCTCAATATCATATACATATCGTTTAATTGTGGATGCTTTTCTTCCACGACTAGCTAAAAAGAAAGAAAAATTTTGTAAGGTATCCTCAAATTCTTGTCTATTCATGTACCTATCACCTGTTATGAAGTGACCTTTGTCAATAGTTTTTCACCCATAATATTTTTCTTGATGGCATACAAAAGCTTCAGAAATAAGATCTATCGACAGTTAACCACTCTGTTATTCGTGGATTGGTTACCTCAGGTTAATGGTTCGTCGTTAGGCTCTTATAATCTCACTGCGTGGATCACACCTTTTCAAATTCTAATAAATAGCTTGTTTATCAGAATTTCAGCCATGCCAGAAGAGGTGAGTCATAGATAGCCAGACCTGTAATTCACTATCTCTGAAGCTCATCTATGCCATCAATTGATACCTTTGGTTTCTAACTATGAATGAATCAATCAACTTCATATCCTTCCCTCTTTATTTTCGGTGAATTTTACCTGTTTCTAATCCCCATATAAAACACCCCAGTTCTCTTGCGATAGCTGTAACGGCAACATTTCTAGGTTTCCCTTGATATATCATGCGATAATATTTTCTTTGTAACCTTTCTACAGCCTGATCCGCATAAGCAATCACTTCGCTTCGTTGCCCTTTTTGTCTTGCTTTCACTCGCTTCGATTTTAATCCGATTGTTCCTTTTACCAACGCATTTGCACATTCTACAAGAGTAGACCTAACGGTCGAATTTCCTTGTTTTGTAATCGAACGTCGACTGATTTTTTCTCCACTTGAGCTTTCGCTTGGTGTCAATCCTACATAAGCCATAAATGCTTTAGCCGTGGGAAAACGAGTGAAGTCTGCAATTTCCACATGAACAGTCATTGCCGATGTTGTATCTATACCTTTTAAGCATCTTAAATTTGCGATTGGTTCTTCGTACCTTTCACGATGAGATAATTCTTCTAATCTCAGACTGAACCGCTCAATTTTATCGACTAGAACATCATACTGTAATAGGTATTCGCCTAACGTTTCTTTGAATAATCCTTGTAGATCAAGATTCTTTAACCATTTCATATAAGCGATTGTCCAGCTTGATTTCCCTTCATACACATAGCCATGCCTTAAAAGGAATGCTTTTATCTGTTGTTTTATTTTTTTCAAAGATGTTTTAAAATCACCTAACATGCGGATATACTCTTTCACGGCAACATCCTCTTCTTCTGGAACATATACTTCTTTATAGGTGCCATTTGCTAAATTAAGAGCAATCATTTTGGCATCGAATTTATCATTTTTAACCATTTTATTTTTTGATGAACTGTACATTGTTGTGGGAGCTAAAATATCACAATCAATTCCATTTTGTTCAAGAAGATTATGAAGTGAATACCCTAAACAACCAGCCTCATATCCAGCTTTAATTTTTATATCTTCACCATATTTTGTTTTCAGTTTCTCAACGAATTTTTTTACGAGAGATACATTTGAAGCACATCGTGCTTCTCTTACAATTTCCCCAGTTGTTCCGTGTAGTGCACATAAGCTAAAACTTTCCTTGTGGACATCCATCCCAATATAGATTATATTTTCCATAGTGGCCTCCTATTATCATAGGGTATAACCCCATTCATAATGTTTTCATTCATTATTATGGGTTAAAATCCCTGACTTGATAATCTAGGAGGTCGCTTCATATTATCTCACTTTTTCTGTATGATTTTAGTCCTGTACAGTTTTCATTTCAGCTTAGCTGGGTATTTCCAATCTCGCTTATCTTGTTTACCAGGTTTTGTTTTTGGCTTCTTTCGCTCTATTTTGTTCTTCACCTGATTTTGTTGTTCTAATGTATCTAACTTTGTTTGCATTTTCTCCATCTGTTCTTTTACTTCTTTAAGTTCCAACTTGATTTCTGATAACAACCTTAAAATGTCATCACCTTTATTCATAACAACCACCTTATTTCAGAAGATGAATATTTTCTCAATATATAACAGATTGAATTTTCTGTTTTATTAAGTATAATTAAGAAGAATAACTGCCATTATTCCCTTCTCGAAGGACGGACTATGCCAATAGAACCGTTCTTTTTTGTTAATACCTTTTATTATTTAGAAATTTATTATACTATAAATTTGAGTAACTTTCATTTCATCTGTTACCTATGGACAAACTATTTCAATAGTCTGTTCTTTTTTATTTAACAGTTCGCAAAGGTACACCTTTATGAACTACTAGGTTTATTCTTTGCTTAAAAGAAACATGACCATAAAAAGAAAACGTACGTTAAGGAAGTTTTTTACATGAAAAAGATTATTCTTTTTATAGGAATTTTCTTTATCCTAACTAAAATTTTTTTTATCAATATCTATCTAGGAAAAAATTTGGAGGTATTTGTAAAAAGAAAAAGAATGTTTATAATTGCTAGATAAAAAAATTAAAAATGTAGGAGGATGTTAACATGGAAAAAACAATGATGGAAGGTACAACAAGTATGATGATGTCTATGGAAAAAATGATGTGTGAAATGAAGTGTATGAAGATGATGATGAACAACATGATGCAAATGAATGTAAACATGGATAAAGCTATGGTTAGCAAAATGCACGAATGCGATGAAATGATGACTTCTACCATGTCTATGATGAAAGCTACAAAAGAGAAATGCTGTTAAATTAGATGGAGTATGGTACACGGTCTTCTATATGATTTGTAGTTGTTATATAGGAAGTTTTTTAGAAGACGGTCCTTTTTCGACCGTCTTTTCACCATACATGACCAACAGGCGGAAGATGAGCACAATATAAACGTTTCTATATTCGGTAGTTTGTACATGGAGGATATGTTAATATTAATCTAATAGGTTTTAATTTTCTGAACTTTACCTATTTTGTGACTAGAGAGGTGGAAAAGATGGATAAACAAAACATTTTGTCGGAACTAAAGAAAGGTATGGAAGCGGTCATTTGTGAAATAGAATTACAGGAACAATCAATTGTGAAAACTGAGGAGGTTCTACAGAGCTATCTACATGTGATGAAAGATATCCTTCGTTTACCAGATGTAACCATCGTACAAACACCCCATAGAGAGAAGGAACTCACAGAACCAGAGACGAATCCCCTTCATACAAATTCTCTTGCTAAAACAGAACCTTTTGAAAAGAGGGAATCGTATGTATTTCAGCGTAAATTAAAGGGAGGCGAATTACAAGGAATAGGATGTTTTGTCCCCGAACGCATTGTCAGAGCGTTAGAATTAGAACATGGGGATTGCGTGTATGTAACAGAAAATGCATCTGTGTCGGATGGACGATATAAGCATAGATTTGAAGTGGCCGAAAGGCGACATATGCCACCAAATGAAGAACGTGGTTGTTGTTCCTATGCCATTGTAGAATATGATGAAGAACGACAACAATTTTTTGTGGAGAAAGACATGCAACAGAATCGTATATATGTCAATGGAGCTCCTCAACGATTTTGGATTCCGCCCAAAGATGCTGCTTCTGTCGTCCAGGGAGATATTATTGATCTTGCCTATTACAAGAGTTCTCCAGACATTGTCAGGGTTGCTTGGACGTATCCGTCTAGTTTTGTAAATGATTTTAGTAAACCAGCCCGTATGAAGAGAAAGCAAGAAAAAAATCAAAAAGAGTATGTACAAACGTTGGAAGGAAAGACAATTTTGATGGTAGGATTTGAACCAGGTCGAGCAGCCATTGAAGAAGAAATTACCGTTAGAGGTGGAAATTTTCAGTGGGCGCATGGGAAAAGGGAACGAGAAGTTACATTACGCAAAATGATACGGAATGCAGATATTGTCATGCTCATGTTAGAACATATGGGGCATGGTGGTGCAACCTCCGGCTCTAAAGGTGTGGTACGGATAGCAAAAGAATTAGGCGTTCCCTTTGGTACGACACATACATTAGGAAGAAGTTCTTTTGTCCATAACGTTCACCGTATACTAGGCATAGATAGTGTAAACATGCAATCCGTAAGCTAGGTGAAGAGCGAAAAGAAAGAACGGTTCTATTTCATAGTCCGTCCTTTTAGAAGGGAATAATGACAGTTATTCTTCTGTATTATACTTTAAAAACGGAAAATTCAATCTATTATACATTGAGAAAATATTCATAGTCCGAAATTAAGTTGGAACAAATACAAATAACGTTAAATACATTCGAACAACGATTCTGTTGCAAAGTTTTTGGAGCTGAGCTAGACTGTAGAAAAAATGAGATGAGGAGCATACCATATGGGATATTTTAAAGGAAAACAATTCGAGAGAAACATTATCTTGGTAGCCGTCGCATGCCCATCAACTTAAGGCTTTTTACTACCCCAAAGTACAAAAAAACGTTATTCTTTCTTAATAATCTATGAGAAAGGGTGACGTTTTTTATGAATCTCTTGCTTCAAGAGGAGTTACAACCATTTGCAGAAGAATTACAGCGCTATATCACACCTGATTTTTTGGAAGAACTAGCAAGAGAGATGAAATTTGTAAAAAGAAAACGCAAATTTTCAGGGGCAGATTTAGCTACCATTTGTATTTGGATTAGCCAAAGGGTGGCCAGTGATTCTTTAGTCCGATTATGTAGTAGGCTTCATGCAGTTACAGGTACTGTACTTAGCCCGGAGGGCTTAAATAAACGATTTAATGAAAAATCAGTGTTATTTTTAAAACATATCTTTTCTTTGTTATTACAACAAAAAATCTGTGAACAGACTCACATTTCTAATCAACTTCTTGCTCATTTTCAACGCATTCGCATCATGGATGCCACCATGTTTCAGGTACCTAATACGTTGGAGCATATATACCCTGGTTCAGGTGGATGTGCGCAAACAGCTGGAATCAAAATTCAATTAGAATATGATTTACATAGTGGACAATTTCTTAATTTTCAAGTGGGGCCTGGAAAAAATAATGATAAAACATTCGGCACAGAATGTTTAGATACGTTACGACCAGGCGATTTATGTATTCGTGATTTAGGGTATTTTTCATTAGAGGATTTAGATCAAATGGATCAACGGGGAACATATTTTATTTCACGCTTAAAGTTAAATTCAAATGTATATATCAAAAATCCTAATCCTACATTTTTTCATAATGGTGCACTCAAAAAACAGACAGAATATGTAAAAATCAACTTGCAAATGATGATGGAGCGCTTGTTACCTGGTGAAACTTATGAAGTAGGTAATGTTTATGTAGGAGATCAAAAAGTTTTGTTTGCCCGACTCGTTCTGTATCGTCTAACAGAAAAACAATTACGAGAACGACGAAAAAAACAAATGGAAAGTGAAAAGAAAAAAGGAAAACCATATTCGAAAAAAAGTAAAATATTATCTGGGTTGAATGTATATGTAACTAACACTCCGTGGGAGTGGGTTTCGATGAAGCAAGTCCATGAACTATACTCTTTACGTTGGCAGATAGAAATAGTTTTTAAAACGTGGAAATCATTGTTTCATATAGATCATTGTTTCATATAGATCATTGTCGCACTGTTAAACAAGAACGAATAGAGTGCCATTTATACGGGAAACTGATTGCTATTTTCTTATGTTCTTCTACCATGTTTAAAATGCGCCAACTTTTGTTACAGAAGAAGCAAAAAGAATTAAGTGAATATAAAGCGATTGGAATGATTCAAGATCATCTATTTCTCCTCTATCAAGCCATACAAAACACCCAAGAGATAACAAAGTTTCTGGTTCACTGTTCCACCTTCTAGAGAAAAACGGGCGGAAATCTCACAGATATGAGAAGAAAACTGTCTTTGATATCATGGGTGTCCATTATGAGTATAGTATAGCTAGAGCACAAAAGAAAGCTGCATAATTTAAAAAACAAAACTCGTTAGAGTTTATTTCGCATGCGGATTTTTAAGAACAATCAATCTGTTGAACAGTTTATAACCCTTTTGAAGGGAATTTCAGTTTATTTGTTCTCTTAAGTTGATGGGCATGGGTAGCCGTCGGCTATTATTGTCGTTTTTCTTTAAGCTATCGTGATGTTTCTGAAATCTTGAAAGAACGTGGCATATCCGTTCATCCTACGACCATCATGCGTTGGGTTCATGAATATGGCAATTTGATTTATCAAATCTGGAAAAAGAAAAACAAAGCGACACACCCTGTTTGGCATTTAGATGCGACTTACATCAAAGTTAAAGGGGAGTGGCGCTATCTTTATCGTGCAATTGATGGAGATGGACATACTTTGGATATTCAACTTCGTAGAACTCGTGATCATCAAGCGGCTTATATGTTTATGAAGCGACTCGTCAAAGATTTTGGAGAACCATCGGTTCTTACGACAGACAAGGCCCCGGCTTTGCTTTGTGCATTCAAAAAATTGAAGAAAGACGATTATTATACACATACCAAACACTGTACCATCAAATATCGTAATAATCTTATTGAACAAGATCATCGACAGGTAAAACGACGCTTTGCCTATAAATGCTAGTTTAAATATGTACAGCCACACTTAAATAAACATGTACATTTTCAACAAGATTATACATACTAGCTCCGAGGTGGTTAGTATGTATATCAAACTAGATATTTCAACAGAATTTGAGATTAAAAGTCTTACAGACTTATCGAATTTAAAAAGGTAACTACTCAGCCACCTTTCGGTGGCTTTTTTTAATTTTACTAGTTTCATATGCCTCCTATTTGTAAATACTGAGTATATCAAACAGGGGAGGTGAATCTTATGGTCGATCGAAAAATTATTTTAGATACATATAAAAAAGGACCTGAAGCTGTTATTTCTTTATTTGAAGAAACATTTTCTAAGTTAGAAAAACGTATACAAGAACTAGAAAATGCTTCAAAAAAAAACTCCAAAAATAGTCATAAGCCACCTTCTACAGATGGTTTGGGTAAGCCCGTTACAAAAAGTTTGCGCAAACCGTCTCATCGTCAAACGGGTGGCCAGTTGGGCCACAAGGGACATACTCTTGGTTTGACAGCGACTCCAGATCATACGATTACACATTCTCCTACATATTGTACTTGTTGTCATACTTCCTTGAACCACGAGCCTGTAAAAGGGTATCGCATTCGCCAAGTGTATGACTTACCACCTATTCAGATCGAAGTGACAGAACATAAAGTAGAACAGAAAGAATGCCCACATTGCCATTCTATCCAAGAAGCCCAATTTCCTTCGACAGTATCTCGTCCTGTTCAATATGGTCCAAATATAAAAAGACTGATTCCCTATTTAACGCATTATCAATGCATTTCTTTGAAGCGAACAAAAGAATTCTTTCAGGATTGTTTTGGACATTCTATAAGCGAAGGAACCCTGGTAAATCATACACAGGCTTTCGCTTCTCAATTGCAGCCATTCATAAAAGAAGTAAAGGAAAAGATTCTGCAGTCTCCTGTTGTCCATTTTGATGAAACTGGTATGCGTGTAGAAAACAAAACACAATGGTTACATACTGCCAGTACACCGGAGGTGACATTGCAACATATTCATCAAAAACGTGGAAAAGAAGCAATGGATGCTGGAGAAATCTTGCCATCTTTTTCTGGAATTGCGATGCATGATGGTTGGAAATCGTATGATGCGTATACAGATTGCCGACATGTATTATGTAATGCTCATCTCTTACGAGATTTGCAAGGAATTATAGATAGTACGGGGCAAAAATGGGCGCAACAGATGCAGAAATTTCTCACGCAAGCTTTAACGCTGAAAAAACAATACAAAGGAAATCTGCCAAAAGTAAAGCAACAGCACCTGTTTACTGTTTATCAAGCTATATTGAAAGAACAACCAGTCTTTTCTACAGAATTAAAAAAGAAAAGAAAGCAGACGCCTGCTCAAAATTTATGGAATCGCTTCGTCAAATATACTGACAGAATTCTAGCATTCTTAGAACATCCAGCCATTCCATTTGATAATAATCAAGCGGAACGGGATATTCGAATGACGAAAGTCAAACAGAAAGTGTCTGGGACTTTCCGAAGTAAGAAAGGCGCAGAATCTTTTTGTCAGATACGAAGCTTTATGAGTACCATGAAAAAACAAAAACAATCTGTCTTACAAGCGATAAACCAAGTTATAGAAACCGGAACGGTTCCTTGGAATCGCACAACTTCATAAGAGAAATTCTCTGTTTGATTTAGATTCTTTCTCTTATTGGAGTCTTTTCTTTTCATGTTTTCGAATGAAAACATGTATTTGGTATGCCCTTTTTCCTAATTAAGCTGAGTAGTTACCATGAATGTTTGGAAGGAAAGATGTAATAAATGAAAGTCTGTTTTGTAAATCTTTCATATGAGTAATAGAAGGGCTTTTGGGAACTTCTTTAAAATAATTGTAACTACTCAGCTTCTTCAAATAAAAAAACAGGCCAAATACATGTTTCCGATTCGAAAACATGAAAAGAAAATACTCCAATAAGAGAAAGAATCTAAATCAAACAGAGAATTTCTCTTATGAAGTTGTGCGATTCCAAGGAACCGTTCCGGTTTCTATGACTTGGTTTATCGCTTGTAAGACCGATTGTTTTTGTTTTTTCATGGTACTCATAAAGCTTCGTATCTGACAAAAAGATTCTGCGCCTTTCTTACTTCGGAAAGTCCCAGACACTTTCTGTTTTACTTTCGTCATCCGAATATCCCGTTCTGCTTGATTGTTATCAAATGGAATGGCTGGATGTTCTAAAAACGCTAGAATTCTGTCAGAATACTTGACGAAGCGATTCCATAAATTTTGAGAAGGCGTCTGCTTTCCTTTCTTCTTTTGTTTCGTGGAAAGAATCTGTTGTTCTTTCAATATGGATTGATACATAATAAACAGATTCTTTTGCGTCGCTTTTGGCATGGTACCTTCGGATTGCTTTTTCATCGTCAACGCTTGCGTTAGAAATTTCTGCATCTGTTGTGCCCATTGTTCTCCAGTACTATCTATAATTCCTTGTAAATCTCGTAAGAGATGGGCATTACATAAAACGTGACGACAATCTGTATACGCATCATACGATTTCCAACCATCATGCATCGCAATTCCAGAAAAAGATGGCAAGATTTCTCCAGCATCCATTGCTTCTTTTCCACGTTTTTGATGAATATGTTGCAATGTCACCTCCGGTGTACTGGCAGTATGTAACCATTGTGTTTTGTTTTCTACACGCATACCAGTTTCATCAAAATGGACAACAGGAGACTGCAGAATCTTTTCCTTTACTTCTTTTATGAATGGCTGCAATTGAGAAGCGAAAGCCTGTGTATGATTTACCAGGGTTCCTTCGCTTATAGAATGTCCAAAACAATCCTGAAAGAATTCTTTTGTTCGCTTCAAAGAAATGCATTGATAATGCGTTAAATAGGGAATCAGTCTTTTTATATTTGGACCATATTGAACAGGACGAGATACTGTCGAAGGAAATTGGGCTTCTTGGATAGAATGGCAATGTGGGCATTCTTTCTGTTCTACTTTATGTTCTGTCACTTCGATCTGAATAGGTGGTAAGTCATACACTTGGCGAATGCGATACCCTTTTACAGGCTCGTGGTTCAAGGAAGTATGACAACAAGTACAATATGTAGGAGAATGTGTAATCGTATGATCTGGAGTCGCTGTCAAACCAAGAGTATGTCCCTTGTGGCCCAACTGGCCACCCGTTTGACGATGAGACGGTTTGCGCAAACTTTTTGTAACGGGCTTACCCAAACCATCTGTAGAAGGTGGCTTATGACTATTTTTGGAGTTTTTTTTTGAAGCATTTTCTAGTTCTTGTATACGTTTTTCTAACTTAGAAAATGTTTCTTCAAATAAAGAAATAACAGCTTCAGGTCCTTTTTTATATGTATCTAAAATAATTTTTCGATCGACCATAAGATTCACCTCCCCTGTTTGATATACTCAGTATTTACAAATGGGAGGCATATGAAACTAGTAAAATTTAAAAAAGACACCGAAAGGTGGCTGAGTAGTTACAAATAATTAAAACCAGAATGTTGAGTTTCTTTTGACGTATGAAGTAATTGATCGAGTTTATCTTTATCTATATGAGACAAACGAGCGAGAATTGTATTACAAAGAAGATTATTAACCAGCGTTCTCACTCGACGTGCAAGCCGATCTAGTGTACTGAATGCTGGTAATTCATAACGTTCCTTAATTAATTCTTCAATAGAAACATTAATAAGGTCAGCGGGGTTATCCATCACTTGAGATGCTTTATATATGGCATTAGTAGCAATATGTAAAGCACCCTTCCCAAAGGGCAATACTTGCAAATGCTCACGAATTGCTTTCTGGTGTCGATATATGGACTTTGTTCGGAAGTTTGGTTCGGTTTCATTTGATATACGCAAACTCGAACGGATATGATGAATTATCACAGATGGAATATCTTTTGGACGTGGAAAATAACCTAGTCGTTGGAAAGACTTTAGCATAACTAAAAGGCTAAAGACCGGAATAGTTCCACGTGCTACTCTATGGGCAAATTGGTTCTCCTCATATGTGACGGTATAAATCTCGTTCAGTTCTTTTCGAGTTAAGTTTTGTTTAAACCTTGGATAGGCTGTACGTTCAATTGAGGTCAATGTAATTCCTCCTACTATACTAAAATCAAAACTATATGTATTTTACTGTTGCATTTTACGGTACAAAGTCATTCTCGAGATACCAGCTTTCTCGGCGGCATCTGTACGACTCATACCTTGATTAATAAGATATAAAGCGTAATCTACCTTTTCCACATCAGTTTTTGGTCTTCCAGGATGTTTCCCTCTTTTCCTTGCAGCCTCAATCCCTTCTTTTGTCCGTTCAGATGTTAAATCTCGTTCAAATTGAGCAATACCAGCGAAAATAGTAAATAACATTTTCCCATGTGCTGTTGTTGTATCAAGCCATGATTCCTTTAGACTTTTCAAGTGCGCTCCTTTTTGAGAAATTTGTTCCGTAATTTCAATGAGATCTTTTGTAGAACGTGATAATCGAGTTAAATCCGTTACAACGACTGTATCTTCTGGACGAAGAAATTCCAGCATACTATTTAATTCCGGCCGGTTTCGTTTTGTACCGGTTATTTTTTCAAAGAAAATACGATCGCATCCAAATTCTTCAAGCTGTTTCTTTTGGCGATCTAAATTTTGATCTAATGTAGAAACACGCATATAACCAAACTTCATATTTCTCATCTCCTTCACCAACTATTGTACCAAAAACGATTAGATGAGGATATTGTTACAAATAATATTGTTACATATTTTTGTTACACTCAGTATGCAAGTTAATTAGACTAAAAGTTTAGTAATAATAACCGTAACAAAAATGGTCGTTTTTGTGACAACGGGAATTTTCATTATCGGGTTTTCTTTAGAAAAAATAAAAAAGAATCCACTATATTTGTAGATTCTTTTGAACTACCAATCAAGAGTTTAATTGGAATATTTTTGCATATGGCCCCATATTTCGCTTTTGGTTGTCATACCCCTTGTGCTTTAAATTTACTTGTACGTTGAACAAACTGTGTTTCTTTCGCTAAATGTGTTAAAAAGTTTGATGAAAATACATGTTGTAATTCCTTTGCAAGTAAACGAAATTCTTTAAAATTTGATAATTTCTTCATAAATTCTCCTCCATTTTTCTTTACATTTTATACAATAGAGATAAAAAGAAAAGAGGAAAACAACTATGTACCCATTAGGTTCGAAAGAACATCCAATCATTGTAAAGGTTTCGTCTAAAGAAAAGGCACATAAAGTAGCTACCATTTGTGATGCACATAATTTCTACTATATCGTGGGATTGGAATTCAATGAAGATATATCAGATTTAAAAAGAGCCCTCAAAGATTATAAACGGCCAGAAAACATTTATGAGAATTGCTCCTGTAATAGCGGAAAAAAGTATAAATTTTGTTGTATGAACAAAGAAATAGAACTAGATATATAAAAAGGAGATACCCCATTTTTTCGGTTTTGGGGTATCTCAGTTTCCTTAGCTTGATGGCGATGTTGCCGTGCGCCTTTAACGATTCAGAGTGGTGAGTTTGTTTCGATTATGGGACCTTCTGGTTCCGGTAAGTTAACGCTTATGAATATTATTGGTTATTTAGATCGTCCAACAGAAGGCGAATATATGCTGAATGATGTGAATATCTTAATAGCAGACGAGTCAAAGCTCGCTTTAATTCGTAATGAAATATATCGGCTTTGTATTCCAGCATTTTAATTGACTGCCGCGTCTCTCTGCGGTGGAAAATGTTGAGCTTCTGCTCGTATACGGTGGCGTGAAGAACGCAGAACGTCGTAAGCGTGCCTTAGAAGTTGTCTATAATCTTTTTAATAAAATCGCTACACCTGCTAATAAGTTTCTGCTTTTTTCCTGTAGGAACTCAGCGAGTTCTTCCAAAGACATATTGGCAAGATCCTCTAAACTAAATTTTTCAAGGAAGAGTTCCATCGTAGCGGTACCAAATACAGAAGAATCCACTTCTTGTGAAAATGTATTATATTTAACACTTAGGTGTTGAAGAAAGTGTTGTTTTTCTTTCGCTAACATTTTGACGAGTTGGTAGCGTGATTTTGTTAATTGCTGCAGTGCCACGTACTGGCTTTCTTTTACGATAGACATTTGATTACGGTCAAATCGTAAGTAATCAGCAATGACAAAGGCATCAATCTCATCGGTTTTATTCATGTCAGAATAGCTTTTCTTAAAATTTGCGATTTGCTTTGGGTTTAGGAGAAATACTTTTGCTCCAAAACGCTGTAAATCTATATCATGGTGAAGAAACATAGAAGGATGAAAGCTGTAAACAGAGGTGGATTCTAAACCAATCTTAAGGATGTCGACCTCTTTACCTGCAACACACTGTAATAATTTTTCTTTGAGTATAGTAGCTCCTGGTAGGTCATTACTGACCGAAAAAGAATCCAGTTTTTCTCCGTCACCATTTAAAAAGCAAGCTTTCATATCAAACGAACTTACATCTAAACCAACAAATAATCTCATGTAAGAGACCTCCCTTCTATATTAGAATCATTTCTTGGACGTCTCGAGATATCCTCTAGTGTGTACGCCGCTCAATAACCTCGTGTATGAGAGCTAGTCCTGAATCGAAAGACGCCCTAGAGCTACTATCATCTAGGTTCGAGGGTCAGGCTGCTCAGCCTGCGAGTAGGGAGGCCCGCACGTTTACTGAGAAACACTCCTCAAATGTGGTAAATCCACAGGAGGTAAAAGAATTGTCCCAAATGATCCTAAAATTATTATCTAGAAATATCTTGAGACGTCCAAGTATTTTTAGTAACTACTCAGCTTCTTCAAATAAAAAAACAGGCCAAATACATGTTTCCGATTCGAAAACATGAAAAGAAAATACTCCAATCAGAGAAAGAATCTATGCCAAATAGAGAAATTCTCTTATGAAGTCGTGTTATTCCAAGGAACCGTTCTAGTTTCTATGACTTGGTTTATCGCTTGTAAGACCGATTGTTTTTGTTTTTTCATGGTACTCATAAAGCTTCGTATCTGACAAAAAGATTCTGCGCCTTTCTTACTTCGGAAAGTCCCAGACACTTTCTGTTTTACTTTCGTCATCCGAATATCCCGTTCTGCTTGATTGTTATCAAATGGAATGGCTGGATGTTCTAAAAACGCTAGAATTCTGTCAGAATACTTGACGAAGCGATTCCATAAATTTTGAGAAGGCGTCTGCTTTCCTTTCTTCTTTTGTTTCGTGGAAAGAATCTGTTGTTCTTTCAATATGGATTGATACATAATAAACAGATTCTTTTGCGTCGCTTTTGGCATGGTACCTTCGGATTGCTTTTTCATCGTCAACGCTTGCGTTAGAAATTTCTGCATCTGTTGTGCCCATTGTTCTCCAGTACTATCTATAATTCCTTGTAAATCTCGTAAGAGATGGGCATTACATAAAACGTGACGACAATCTGTATACGCATCATACGATTTCCAACCATCATGCATCGCAATTCCAGAAAAAGATGGCAAGATTTCTCCAGCATCCATTGCTTCTTTTCCACGTTTTTGATGAATATGTTGCAATGTCACCTCCGGTGTACTGGCAGTATGTAACCATTGTGTTTTGTTTTCTACACGCATACCAGTTTCATCAAAATGGACAACAGGAGACTGCAGAATCTTTTCCTTTACTTCTTTTATGAATGGCTGCAATTGAGAAGCGAAAGCCTGTGTATGATTTACCAGGGTTCCTTCGCTTATAGAATGTCCAAAACAATCCTGAAAGAATTCTTTTGTTCGCTTCAAAGAAATGCATTGATAATGCGTTAAATAGGGAATCAGTCTTTTTATATTTGGACCATATTGAACAGGACGAGATACTGTCGAAGGAAATTGGGCTTCTTGGATAGAATGGCAATGTGGGCATTCTTTCTGTTCTACTTTATGTTCTGTCACTTCGATCTGAATAGGTGGTAAGTCATACACTTGGCGAATGCGATACCCTTTTACAGGCTCGTGGTTCAAGGAAGTATGACAACAAGTACAATATGTAGGAGAATGTGTAATCGTATGATCTGGAGTCGCTGTCAAACCAAGAGTATGTCCCTTGTGGCCCAACTGGCCACCCGTTTGACGATGAGACGGTTTGCGCAAACTTTTTGTAACGGGCTTACCCAAACCATCTGTAGAAGGTGGCTTATGACTATTTTTGGAGTTTTTTTTTGAAGCATTTTCTAGTTCTTGTATACGTTTTTCTAACTTAGAAAATGTTTCTTCAAATAAAGAAATAACAGCTTCAGGTCCTTTTTTATATGTATCTAAAATAATTTTTCGATCGACCATAAGATTCACCTCCCCTGTTTGATATACTCAGTATTTACAAATGGGAGGCATATGAAACTAGTAAAATTTAAAAAAGACACCGAAAGGTGGCTGAGTAGTTACTATTTTTATTTATAGGGCTTAAATATTAATATACAGGAGGTATGACCTTATGACCAATGAACATTACGTTTCACCCATGCTCGTACTAACCATACCCATTACACCGGCGCAAGAGGCAGAGTTGCTTACACTGTTTCAAAATTTACAAACGGCCGTCATCATCAACTATTTTGCGAATCCGACGCTTTTGCCGAACCAAGCATACGTAATGAAAAAGTAGTGTATTTCATTTTACAAAAGGAGGAAATTTTCATGAATAACGAAAACAATATATTTGATAACCTTCCAATTTCGCCGGAGATGGTACCTACTATTCCTATTACACCGGAACAAGAAGCACAACTGCTTGCTTTGATCGAACAAATGCAAGTCGCAGTGAACACATATCTGAACAACCCTACTCCAGCAAATAATGCTGCTTTGCGCACGGTTCTGCTAAATTTATATAATTTTTTACTGAATCAATTCCCTACACAGCAAGGACGAGATGCTACACGGTATAGTATGTTTCTTCTCCTTTCAGTTAACAACCGCTTAGTTTCGGCGACTCCTTCACAATCTTCTGAAGTAGCCGTTATGCTGCAATCTTTGTATACAACTTTATCTATTACGATATCTGAATTTATCATGACAAATGTCGTACGAAATCAAATTTTAAATATTTTATCTGCTCTCGTTCTGACAACTGCTGATAATGTTGGCGGCGGTGCGGGGCCTACTGGACCGACTGGAGTTACTGGGTCTACTGGAGTTACTGGGTCTACTGGAGATACTGGACCGACTGGAGTTACTGGGTCTACTGGAGTTACTGGGTCTACTGGAGATACTGGACCGACTGGAGTTACTGGGTCTATTGGAGTTACTGGGTCTACTGGAGATACTGGACCGACTGGAGTTACTGGGTCTACTGGAGTTACTGGACCGACTGGTCCACCAGTAAGTCTGAATATCGGTACAATTTATGTAACAAATGTCGGTTCAAATAATGTATCGGTAATAAATGGGAGCACAAACACTGTAGTAGCAACTATATCTGTAGGAACATCGCCAGTAGAAGTAGGAATAAATTCATTAACAAATTTGATTTATGTAACAAATGTCGGTTCAAATAATGTATCGGTGATAAACGGGAGCACAAACACTGTAGTAGCAACTATACCTGTAGGATCATCCCCGATAGGAGCGGGAGTAAATTTATCAACAAATTTGATGTATGTAACAAATTCTAGTTTAGCAAATGTATCAATGATAGATGGAAATACAAATTCTGTATTAATGACTATACCTGTAGGATCATTCCCACAAGAAGTCGGAGTAAATTCATCAACAAATTTAATCTATATTGCAAATTCTATTTCAGATAATGTATCAGTGATAGACGGAAATACAAATTCTGTAGTAGCAACTATACCTGTAGGATCATCTCCACAAGGAGTGGGAGTAAATTTATCAACAAATCTAATTTATGTTGTAAATGTCATTTCAGATAATGTATCAGTGATAGATGGAAATACAAATTCTGTAGTAGCAACTATACCTGTAGGATCATCTCCACGAGAAGGTGGAGTAAATTCATTAACAAATTTAATTTATGTAACAAATTTTAACTCAAATGACGTATCAGTAATAAACGGAAATACAAATTCTGTAGTAGCAACTATACCTGTAGGAACAACTCCACAAGGAGTGGGAGTAAATTTGTTAACAAATTTACTTTATGTTGTAAATCTTGGTTCAAATAATGTATCAGTAATAAACGGAAATACAAATTCTGTATTAATGACTATACCTGTAGAAACATCTCCAAGAGGAGTCGGAGTTAGAATATAAGACCTAGAACGATTCTGTTGCAAAGTTTTTGGAGCTGAGCTAGACTGTAGAAAAAATGAGATGAGGAGCATACCATATGGGATATTTTAAAGGAAAACAATTCGAGAGAAACATTATCTTGGTAGCCGTCGGCTATTATTGTCGTTTTTCTTTAAGCTATCGTGATGTTTCTGAAATCTTGAAAGAACGTGGCATATCCGTTCATCCTACGACCATCATGCGTTGAGTTCATGAATATGGCAATTTGATTTATCAAATCTGGAAAAAGAAAAACAAAGCGACACACCCTGTTTGGCATTTAGATGAGGGTTCTGTTGCAAAGTTTAAAAACGATCAAAAATTATGAATAGCCTATACCTCATCTTGTATATTTCATACGATTTATTCTTCCTATTTGTATTTTAATTCTATATTTTTAGGGTAGTGTAAAACTTTGCAACAGAAACGGCATTTGATATACAAATAATGAATTTAATTTTCTGACAATATGAGTTATACTATTTAATAAGCTTTGTGATAATCTGTCATTTGTCTCCTTCTTAAGGTTGAGTGAACTCACTCAATCTTTTTTTATTTTTTCTCGTATTTGCCCTTGATTTTCAATAGGGATTTCTTTCCTATTGCAGCGTATTACCTTAGAATTGGGACGGGAATTACTTATATTGTTTGTCGTCCCGAATTTAAAAGGTGACTTTCTCAATACGAAAAGAGGTAGATACCCATAACTAACGCCGTGGGTATTTACCTCTTTTTCAACATGTTAGAAAAGATATACTACATAAATACTTTTAACAATTGTGTCACTAATGGAGCAACTCCCCCAATAAATGTTAAGACTGCGATTGCAATTGACATACCCTATTGCTCCCCTTATTAAAAATCTTACCTTCTGTATTCATCTCATTATACATGAGTAGAGAAAGAACAAAATATGCAATTTCGCATATCAAAAGATCTTTGATATGTCACCAGAATTATTTTCTTCCGACATCCGAGCTAACTTGCACCGTTTTTTATGTATACGACGAAATAACTCATCTACTTCTCCTTGTGTCATGTCCTTTGATACCTCTAAAGTTCGATGAAATGTTTTCTTCCACAAAACTTGTAACAATTTGATTTGTCGCCCCGAAACAAGACGGCCTTTTTTCTTTGTCTCTCGCTGTTGTTTTAGCATTTCCAATTCTAATATTCTTTTCTTCATACATAAAAAGTCTTGTGGTATATCTTCTTGCAGGCCTACCTCTCGTAGTAAACGATAAAAATGATTTCTATGTTTTAACGTAGAACTTCTTTGGCGCATGGCATGTTCAATTTTTTGCAATACCTGCTTACACGAGATACGGTCCATTTCAAAACCCATCTTCTCCCACTTAAAAAATACAGGGGAACCTTGAAAATATACCATCAATATCTCCACAAATGAATCTGTCACAATCGATGTATCTTCTGTCACACATGCATATTTCGTGTCTTCTAAATAATAGCGCAATACTTTACATAAATCAGAACGAAAACTCCCCTGAAACGAAGGGGTTAGCTCTGCATATACCATCTTACATACAACCCTTTCTATTCTGTCAACATAGCTAAGCACTTAAAAATTATAGTAACACTGCTTTTTGGGGACATTGGCTGCAGTTTTCACCTGTTAGGATAAACGATTCGTTATCCACCCAAAGGATTCAAATGTATTCGTATAGATTTCTATCCCCTTAAATGATATACACTAAAAATATATGCTCTACCTGGATATATTCAAGTAGAGCATAACATATACTTTAGATTACATGAACTTTGATACCATCATGGTGCCAAAAGTAATAAACGCCGCTTGTATCAAAAAGATGACAACAACTGGAATAGAGGATTTTACTTTACTTAATCCGGCCACTGTTCGTAATCCCATCCAAATTAAACCTAAATACCATAAATAAAATACCTCAAATGCGCTAGCCATTCCATGGAGTAGTGTACCTTGTTGGAATAATGGGGATAAGTTCGTATATCCTGTTATATTTCCACCAAACATACGTGTTAAAATTGCATTGAATAGATCACCAATAATGGGGTACAGCCGAGATACGTGTAAAAATAGGTCATAGGCTTACTTTTATTTCCAACTATGACCTATTGAGCTTATATAGGGATCGTTTCTTCTATTGGTTGAGGAACTTTCTTTAAATCAATTACATAATCCCCAAAACGTTTTATATGTCTAGTCATATAAGGACTTAGTGTTTCTAAATCTTGGCGTGCAAAGCGATAACCTTCTTTTTTTAGTTGCCATAAAATCATAGTGATATCCACTACATTTTGAAAAATTACGGAATTGGTGATTAAATCGTTGTATTTAATACGTTTTTCCTGTTCAATTGGATCGTTTTCCGTAATAATACCATCGCCACCAAAGAACAACCACTTTGAAAAACCATTATAAGCTTCTACTTTATTCGTACTAGCTGTAATTTGTTCACGTAATTTCATATCTGAAATATATTGAAGAAGAAAGATTGTTCGAATCACTCTTCCAAGCTCTCGAAATGCTTGATATAATCGATTTTTCTTACTGTTACTACTTAATTTTCTAAGAAGCGTTGAAGGTAAAATTTTTCCCTTTTTAATTGAAACAACCACTTGGAATAAGTCTTTCCAATGTGTTTCAATCACTCCCCAATCAATTACATCTTTAAATAAAGGGTCTATATGTTTGTAGTTTGTATGCTTATCTGGACGGAAAAATTTTAAATCTTTCCAATTGCGAATTCTAGGCATAAGATGAATTCCTAATAGATAGGATAAGGCAAATACAGGTGTCGATTGTCCTTGTGTATCCGCATGAAGAGTATCGGGTTGAATATCAGATTTATTTTTTAATAGCCCATCAATAATATATACCGCTTCCCAAACACCACAGGGGATAAAATGACTAAAAAGGGCGATATAATTATCCGCAACATGATGATAGGCAAGTCCTCCATATCCGCCATAACGGATGTGGTATTCTGATACTAAATTTTCTATATACATATCATGTTTCGTTCCATCAGCTGAAGCTACTTTTCCCGTTCCCCATAGTTTTGGTAGACTAAATGTATTATATTGATTTAAAACATCCTGAAGTGCCGTATTTAATTTCGGAATATGAATATGTCTACGATTCACAAAAGAAAGCATGTGAGCCGTCATCGTATTACGCATATGTTTGGCTGTTTGCGTTGGTCCTAAATTACATCCATATCCGAATGTAGTAACAATATAACGTTCCGTAGGATTTTCTAATTTAGGATCAGATCCGGATAAAGGACCAAAATGTCTTGTCCAATGAGTCCAATGTTCTACATTACAAAGTATATCTAATACGGTTCGCTCTGGTAAACGTTGTATAATTTCTTTTTCTAATAATTTACTACTTGTAGATACATTTCTTCGTGCTAATCGTTTTAAAATAGGTTCACCATCTTCTGTTATAATCACTTGTCCGTTATTTGGATAATTTAAATCTACCGTATTGGCAACAGAAGTTAATTTGTGTTTTAGTTGTTTAACAAAATTAATAGGAGATGAAGGGAAATTAAGTTCTTCACAATACTCCTTAACTATCGGTTCGCATTCTTCCCAAGGTAATAACTGTTTCCTATAATCAGCGAATTTTTCAGAACCTTGTACACTTACGTCACCTGTCTTTAATTCGGAAGCCAAATAGGAAAATATACAAAGTTCCAGACGTTTACGATACAATAAATTAGAGTCTTTTCCAACTCGAAGAGTTTGTCTCCATTGCTCGTTTGCGAATGATAAATCAAGATTAGTAGGAAGCTGTTCTACTCTCCGATTTTCATTTAGCAACAAAAATTGTAAGGCTTTTATAAGAGAATCATCCTGAGTCGTTGAATCCAATTCTAATAATGAAATCAATCGAAATAGAGTCTTTCTGTGACTGTTATAGAACTTTTCTAATAAAGGAAGATAATTATTCCTGTTATACGCAGAAATGGCTAAGCAATCTTGTTGCAAAGAATCGATACCGCCTTTTTCTTCAAATAACTCCGTTATTTTACTTCCTATCATGTTCGTATCATCATACGTATGAGTTGTATGTAAAACTTCACTCAATATAGAAATAAGGTTTTCACTTATAGAACGTTGCTGTTCTCGTAAAAGAGCTAATTCTTCTTTTCCTCTTTTATGTATCCTAGCAATCCTTTTTAAAAACATATCTATTAAATTATCTCTTGTTACAATTTGTGAACGATAAATAACAGACAATAACAACATATACCTTTTAGCCATATGAAAGTCTTTTATTTCTGATGCATCTAAAGCTAGTGCTTCTGATGCAAAGTGTTTAATTTTAGAATTTGGAATCTCTTTTAATAGTTCCTCGATGTTCGACATAAATGATGTAATAAAATCTAATTTATTTTGTAGCTCTTTCATATGAGAAATTGAGGGGCTTTTAGGAAGTTCTTTAAAATAATTAAAACCAGAATGCTTGGTTTCTTGCGAAGTATAAAGTAATTCTTCAAGTTTATGTTTTTCTTGTTTTGACAACCGAGTCATAACTGTGTGACACAATTGGTTGTTAACCAGTGTTCGTACACGACGAGAAAGTCTATCTAAAGTACTGAATGCTGGCAATTCATAGCGTTCTTTAATTAATTCTTCAATTGCAACATTAATTAAATCCGGAGGATGATCCATCACATGAGAAGCATGATAGATAGCCTTTGTAGCTACATGCAAAGCATCTTTTCCAAATGCATATACCTGTAAATATTGACGAATTTCTTTTTGATGTCGATACATCACTTTTGGATTGAATTTAAGTTCTATTCCATCAGATATATTAAGACATGTTCGAATATGTTGAAGTACCATCGATGGAATATCCTTAGGACGTGGAAAGTAGCCTAATCGTTGAAAAGACTTTAACATGACTAAACAAATAAAAACTGAACTCTCTCCACGTGCTACACGATGTGCAAATATATTTTCTTCATGTGTAATCGTATAAATTGCTGCAAGTTCTTTCTTAGTTAAGTTTTGTTTAAATCTGGGATATGCTGTACGTTCAACTGAAGTCAATCTCATTCCTCCTAGTTAGAGTTACACCAAAAGTGGTTGCCTACTCTTTCATCTTACGACAAAGAGTCCGTTTTTGTCTATTATGGGTAGACCCTAATCATCCATTGGTTAGTTATTGAAAACACTCGGTTCTAACTGTATGATTAGGGTGTATGATAATTAGTTAGAAAATGAGGTGGATCTTTAAAAATGAAAATTGCTTATGCTAGAGTTTCAACTTTAGATCAAAATTTAAATAGACAAATACAAACATTAAAAGAATTTGGAGCGGAAAAAATATTCACGGAACAAAAATCTGGTGCATCTGTTCATAATAGAGAAGCATTTCAAGAGGCGTTAAAATTTGTTCGAAGTGGAGATACATTTATGGTGGAAGCAATCGACAGACTTGGGCGTAATTATGATGAAATTATTCATACTGTTAATTACCTAAAAAGAAAAGAAGTGAAGTTAATTATTACCAGCCTACCTATTATGGCAGAAGTAATTGGAAATTCTTTATTAGATAAATTTATTAAAGATTTAATCGTTCAAATCTTAGCTATGATTGCGGAACAGGAACGAACAGAAACGAAAAGGAGACAAGCACAAGGAATTTCAATAGCAAAACAGAAAGGAGTTTATAAAGGAAGACCGACTCTTTATTCTCCAAAAGCAAAGGACCCTCAAAAAAGGTTAGTATACAATCGAGTAGTTGAAATGTTAAATGATGGCGAAGCCATTTCTCATATTGCAAAAGAAAACGGTATAACTAGGCAAACTGTATATAGAATAAAGAACGCCACATCTAATTCAGACAGTTATATGGAGGTATAAATGAAAAGTTCGGATTCTCAATTAAAAAGGTTCTGGTGCAACAATAGTGGAATGTGAAAAAAGAATAGAAGATTCCTAACGGAATGGAACTTTATGCTGTTAAACCAAAGAGTTCATTGATAAGATATATCTGCTTTTGGACAGACTTCTCCCCTTGGAGAGTTTGTCCTTTTTTGATCATATGCATAGCTTCTATTCCAGTAATCATTTTTATAGCTGTAGGGAATGATTTCAATCCTAGCATATTCCGAATCCGTTTTTTGATAAACCGATGATCTTGCTCAATGATATTGTTTAAGTATTTTTTTACACGAAGTGGTATACCGTGTGGTATACACTTTTCTTCCTTTAGTTCACGTACTGCAACAGGATAGGCTTTATCGCCATCAGCAGTTATCGAACGAGGTTTTGTGGCATGAACAGAAGCCAAGGCTTTCTTTAGAAAACGTTTGGCAGCCTTCGCATCTCTTTTACGACTTAAATAAAAATCAATCGTGTTTCCTTCAGAATCAATCGCGCGATATAAGTACATTTTCTCTCCTTTGATTTTGATGTATGTTTCATCCACACGCCAAGAATCATTGGTTGGTTTCAAATGTTTTCGAATACGCTCATTTAATTCTGGTCCATATTGATGCACCCATCGCATAATTGTTGTATGTACTAAGAATAATCCTCTTTCCTCCATCATTTCCACTAAATCACGAAGACTTAAGTTGTACCGCAGGTACCAACGTACGGTTAATACAATGATATCAGGCTGATACTGTTTCCATTTGAATATATTTTCTTTTTCCATACTGATCACACACCTTTTTTTAGTAATAGCACCAGTATTGCCAAGTTTGAAAGAGCATTTTCAAATCATTTCGCTTTTTTGCACCAGAACCAAAAAAAGCGAATGAAAAAGAAAAAGAAAAGGAAATAGATCCTGGGAATGTAGAACAGTCGAAGTCTACAAAGAAATCGGGTAGAAAAAAAGAAACAATGGAAATGGAACGATGAAAAATTGTATAGACGGAATACCAGATTAAATCATTTTTTATTACTCAATTGAGATAACGGAAAGTGATTTTTTTATATCTAAAAAAGAAAGAGGGCAAAAGAAAAAGCCCTCTTTCTTATTTATAGAACGGAAAGGAGATAATGCCATGAATGTATGGTTGTTTGCGGGCTGTATGTTCCTTGTAGCTGTCTTTTTGAACATGTTTCTATTGTTTGGTCACAGAATGATGAAAAAGCGGAGAAATAAGAAATGGAAGCGTGAAACTGAAATTGCAGATTAATAGGAGGTAGTACGTATGGGGAAAACATTATTTATTGCTGAAAAACAGAAGGTAGCTGTTGAATTATTAAAATCACCTAGATTTAGAAACTCTCAAAAGTATTCGGGAAGTATGCCGTATTATGGCTACTATGAAACTGAAAATTACATTATTAGTTGGTGCCGGGGCCATTTATTAGAGTTAAAACATCCGGAAGAGATGGATTCCAAGTATAAGGTATTTAAATTGGAGCATTTACCCTTAATTTATCAGCCAGTTTATAAAGTAAAACAAGAGTATGCTGAGCAACTACAAACACTTGTTAAACTGTTGCAGCGTCATGATGTTGACCACGTGGTAAACATATGTGATGCGGATCGAGAGTGAGAATTAATCTATAGGGAAGTATACGAGTACGCTGGGGTAAACAAAAAGCAATCTCGTGTATACAAGTCATCTTTTGAGGCAGCAGAATTAGAAGGAGCATTGAATCGATTAGAACCATTAACGGATTATGACGGGCTTGCTCAATCCGCTAAAGCAAGGCAATACCTGGATTATATTCTAGGGATTAATGTTACAAGGGGCTGTACATCCAAACTAGCAAGAAACCAATTCTTATTGGCTTCTGGTCGTGTTCAAATGTGTATCTTGAATGAAATCCGTCAAAGGGAAATCGCTATTCAAAATTATAAAGAACAAACCTATTACAATTTAAAGCTACTAACGGAAAACGGTTTATCACCAGTAATGAAAACAGAAGATCAACTGATAGATCCATCGCCACTACAAAAGCTTGGAGATAGCTTGAAAGAAACGAATGTAATTGTAACGGAATTTAAAGAAAGCAATAGAAAAAAGAAACCAAAATTATTATATAACTTAACGGATATCTACAAAGATGCTCACGCCAAACTGAAGATAAATGCGGAAACAGCAAAAAAGCATATTCAGAGTTTGTATGAAGAAGGCTTTATCACATATCCTCGTTCTTCATCCAGGCACTTACCTACAGAACAAGTGGAACGAGTGAAAGAAGTAATGACAGCATTAGAAAAAAGCGCCTATGCAAATCTTGTACAACAAGTATCTCCATCTTCTATTACGAAAAAACATTCTACTTTTAATGATGAATTAGTCAGTAGTCACTTTGCCATCATCCCAACAACAAAATTATATGTCGGGACCAACCGAGAACCATTAGAAAAACATTTATATGACTTAATTGTAAAACGATTTATCGGAAATTTTATGAAGCCAGCAATCTACTTGGTAAGAGAAGTGCATTTTATAGATCAAGAGGGCAACACATACAGTACAAAAGAAAAGATCCTACAAGAGAAAGGGTTTCTAAGTGTGTTTCAAGAGGATATAGAAGAGGGATCAGTTGAAGCATTCCAGATACCTATTTTACAAGAAGGAGATTCTTTCAGAATCGTTCAGTATGACTTGATTGAGTCTCGAACGAAGAAACCAGCCTTTCATACGGAAAGTTCCATTTTAACCTTTATGGAGACGGCAGGGCGTAAATTAGATGATGAACATTTGAAAGAACTTATGAAAGGAAAACGGATTGGGACAGTCGCAACGGAAGAAACATTTATTCCGAAACTGTTAGATCGTAGCTATATTGATGTCACCAATAATCAAATTCGAACGACACCTATTGGTCGTGCTTTTATAGATGCTTTTCCGGTAGATGCAATTAAAAATCCAGCTTATACGGCTGAAATGGAAGGGATGATTTACATGATTGAAAAAAACGAAATGAATTATGAAGAATTTGTGGAAAAAACAAATACGTTTGTAAAAGATACGGTGGAACAATTAGGCGCAATGGATGATAAGGTGTCGGATAGCATTATTAATACCTGGAATCAGCAGATTGAGGTGTGCAAATGCCCTTGTAGAAAAGGAAAAATCCTTCATAAAGGAACCTTTTACGGGTGCAGTAATTATCCGGAATGTGAAATCTCCTTACCGAAAAAAATCAAAGAAAAAGCGATTCCAGAAGCGCAAGCGAAAAAGCTTTTTGAGGATAAAAAAACAGATCTTTTAAAAGGATTTAAGTCTAATGAGAAGGAGTTTTCCGCTTATTTAGTGTTACATGAAGGAAAAGTTAAATTTCAGTTCCCAACACAAGAGGAGCTGTCATTTGGTAAATGTCCAAAATGTAAAAAAGGGGATATGCTTCATAGTAAAACATTTTATGGATGCACAGAGCATAAAAATGGATGTGATTTTATGTTACCAGCAAAAATGAAAGGGAAAGCAATCCCTGGTAATCAAATGAAGAAGCTACTTCAGTATAAAACAACAGATTTTATCAACGGCTTTCAAGGAGAAAAGGGAGAATTTACAGCAGCTATCTATATGGAAGCGGACGGAAGTTTGAAATTCCGTTTTCCAACGACTGAAGATCGTACGATTGGTAAATGTCCATTGTGTAAGAGTAGGGTTCTTGTAGGGAAAAGTAACTACTTATGTGAAAAATACAAAAAAGGCTGTGACTTCATTATTTTTGGTACATTCTCTGGGAAAAATTTAAGTAGTAACCATGTGAAAAAGTTATTAGAAAAGAATGTAACGGATCAGATCAAAGGGTTTATCTCAAACAAAAACGGGAAGAAATTTGACGCTCGTTTATCATACAGCGTACAGGAGAAGCGATTAAAATTCTTATTCGGAAAATAAAAATTGAATGTATGTAAAAGAGGACTAGGAAACGGAATAGTCCTCTTTTTTATTTCATTTTATAGAGTAAAGGGGGATTCCGTAATGGCATATGTCAGTGCGGAGGATGCGATGAAAGCAAGAAACATTGACTTGATTTCATATCTGGAAGCAAAAGGAGAAGCGTTTAAGAAAGAAGGAAATTATTATCGTCATACGGAGCATGATAGTCTCATCATTAAAGGAAATCAGTACGCCTGGAATAGTCGAGGGGAAAAAGGATATGGGGCGATTAGCTTTGCCATGATGTACTATGACATGACCTTTCCACAAGCCGTGATGGACATTCAGAAGGGAGACTACAAAGAATTTGATCGTTCAAAAGCGGAAGAGGAGCGTAAAAAAGAGCAGCAGCCATTTAGTTATCCCAAATACATGGAAGTAAATAAGCAAACAGTGATAAAAGAATATCTAATTCATGAACGGAAAATAGATCCTCGCTTGGTGAATTGGCTGATTAAAAAGGATCTCATCGCCCAGGATAAGAAAAACAATGTGGTGTTTAAATGGAGGGAAGAAGGAGGAAAAGGGCAAGTTATTGGTATGAATCGTCAAGGTACAGTCAAAATGGAGAATAAAAGAGGAAGCTTTAAGCAAATTGTACCAAATTACGAAAGAATCAATGCTGGTTTTACAGTTGATGTGGGTAAACCGGATAAAATCTATTTTTATGAAGATCCGATTGATATGTTATCTCATTGGAGTATCAAGCAAAATAATATCCAAAACGCTCGCCTGGTTTCTATGCATGGATTGAAGTCAAAAACAGTGATTGAATCTTTAATGGATGCGAAAAAAGAGGGGTACGATATTAAAGAGGTCATAATGGCAGTCGATAATGATAAGGCTGGGAAAGACTTCATTCAGACAATGAAATGCTTTGTAGATCTTAAAGAGGATATTCCAACGAACGAAAAGGATTGGAACGATGTCCGGAAGAAACAAGTGAGTGAGAAACAGGCAAAAGAAACAGCCCAACCAAAGAAAAGGAAACCAGCTAAAGAGATGGAGAGAAGGATTTAATCTACCAGAAATATCAACCATATTACTGATGTTATCGTCCATACTCTTCAGGTATTTTTTCATCTTCCCCTTTTCTAGGGAGCTGCTTTTGATAAAGAAACCTTTTATGTTATATTTTGTTTTCCTATTTTCTCCCTAATTTGTATAATAGGTTAGTAATTTTAATTATTATATTATATTGTTTTTAGGATTCGTGCTTCTATACAAAAATTAAATTTCTGAAACACTACGGTTGTTTGAGGATATTTCGGTGCTATAATTTTATTATTTTACCTTAAAGAAAGGGTATTACTGTTATAGGAAGTATAGTAATAAAAATATATACTTTTATTGTTAGGGATTAATAGAATATAAATGAAACGCTACTATTCAATTTTAACGAATTTCCCGAAAGAATTCTCCTTCCTCAAGCGTGTGAAGGGCGTAGCCCAACGGTAGGTGGGAGATGAATTTCGGTTTGGCGTAGCCAAAAGGTTTTCCTTTTTATTTTGCATCTAGATATAAGGATTCGAGATACTGGGAATTTATTTATTAGTCATTATGGGGAATTTTATCAAAAGGTTATGTTGAGAAATATATTAAAGGAGAAACTGCCAGTTGGGGCTGACAGTTTAATAAAAACATATGTCGAGTTCATTATAACAGGAATTGATTTAAGGAAATTAGGTCAATCGTAAATACCAAAAAATTAGCTTACGAAGAGCACGTTCAAAATATAAAAATTTATACAACAAAGCAGCTAGCAAACGCTAACTGCTCAGTAGAAGAAGAGAAAAAACAAGAAGCTATAGGCTATTCACTAGCCTATAGCTAGTATGGATTAAAGTAATAATTTTATACGAGGAGGAGACAAAAATGAAAGTACCCACAGACTTTTTAATTGCATTATCTGCAAAATTACAAGAAATTGCGGATAATACTGCAGATTTGGAAACAGCTGCTGAACTAGAAGAGTTAATTGAAAAAATTATTGTAAGTATTTCAAAGAGTTGAATAAGTGAATCTAGCGAATGTTTTCAGAAGGGCACAGGGAGATTAGAAATTTAGGGAATTCGTTCCGTTATACTTTTGTTGAACGCCTCGAGAGATATTTTCGGGACGGTTTATTCGCAATCCACCGCTAGCATAGGATAAATCGGCTCCATACGTATCTTGTGAAAAAGTGTGAGGAATTGATGTCTGAAATTCTAGAGATGTTACAAAAAGAAATCCCGCTGTATGTAATCGCTGGAGAGATATGGTGCAAAGCAAACCTGTTACGGAAGCACCTCTAAAAATAGAATCATGGAAACCAACAAGTTTATTGAAAAGATAATTTATAATAATATAAGTTTTTGACGGAAGAGCATCGGGTGTAGAGTTATCCTTTTTACACCTCTAAATTAGTCTCTTGATATAGGTAGTATATATGCTTCTTGTTTGTTCTTTTTTCAGTTAAAGTAATTCTATACATGTGCATAGGAGAAATAAAATCTGATGCGAACGACGAAGGATATGTTAAAGCAATGGAAAGAGGATGTTCAAGCTATTCAAGAGGAAAAAAGGCGAAAAAAAAGGGACAAGAAAAAGAATAAAAAATTTAATATTCCGGGTCACACTGCGGACTTTATGAATAAAGATGCTATGTATTATAAAAAGAACAGGGTATGGAAGCAAAGGGGAAAATAAGTCTAACGACCGGATATTGGATTGTGAAAGTATAGACAGGCGAAGGAATGAAGAATGCAAGGATATACAAGTGTGTGGGGTAATCTTAGATGTCATATAAGGTATCCTATGCATTCTTCGACCTTCTTAATAGTAGGAGGAGGAAGACAGGTACTATTTGGTACGGTATACGGGCAGATAAGTACATGTAGTGTACCAATTTGATAATAAGTTCTTCCTCCATCTCTATTATGAACTGAAAAATGGTTTTTTAAACCAAAAAATCCCCATTTTAAATTAATTGTGTATGATATGCTGTAGAGAATAAAACCAAAAGAACACGAGGGTTATGTGCTTTTTTGGTTTTTCGAACCATTTTAAAGAGGTGCCAAGAACCTTTTTTAAGGGTAAGCATACATTGAAGTATAGGACAACCATTTAATTGGTATTTATCCGCTCATGAAATCCTTTCTATAAAAAGTTTATTTTAAGAGTACCCAAATTTTATTTTGGGTACTCTCTTTTTGATAGGAGAAAACAGTGTGGTGTGTTCGATTAGGCATATCTATGCAAAGAAATATGTAATGTGTTTAAAATGGAATCATTAAAGGGGCGCAGCGTGGATCTATAGAGATTTAAAAGATATCGAACATTTTTCTTAGTACCATTAAAAAGCAAAACCAAATTATGTTGTAATACATAATTTGGTTTTGCCAAGTGTGAATAGATAAAGAAAGCGTATATCCTCTCATAGGGAAGGGGATATGTTGACTACATTTTCATAATAGCATAACGAAGCTAATATGATGAGTTGAAAAATGATAGATAGTAAAGGGAAAATAAAGAAGGATGAAGAACGACGATATATGGTAAAAATGAAATTTATCATTTTAGTCAATAAAACTTCTTTCTCAAGTATCGCAAGTATCAATCTAAAGAATGAAGCGATACGGATTCTAGCCGCAGGAACTGTGGAGCTATCCTAATAAATTAGAATTAGTTAGAACGCTATATTTAGGAATTCTCTTTTCTAAACGAAGTGAAATTGGGGGTGTTCAGAAAAGTTCTGCGCATCACATTTAAATTGTTTAATTTTGTATATGAATAACTTAAATGTTTTTTCGTGCGTCTCTTTACTTACTCGTATTGTAAGCTGCATATATAATTTTAAAGGTCGTTAAAATAATGAAACTGGAACCAATTTAAAGATATAAAATATGATATTATATCATGTCATTATTTTTTTAGTGACAGAAAATATATCGACAGATTGACGTATATATGAAGAATTTCGAGCAGTATGGGGGAGGTGAATACAGAGTTTTTCGAAGATTAGAAACATGTCAAAAAGTTTTATTTGTAAGAACTGGTGTGTATATAAAGAGTTAAAGTAATGCGAAATGTTGTTGTCTAAAATAGTACAAGGTGAATTTGGAGGAGTATTAATAATTAGAAAAGATTGCTATACGGTTGTCGAATAGGATTGGAATTTATTATTTATCTGTAGTGTAGGAATAGTAATGAATGAGAATCATAATTATGAACGCTGGAATTAATTATTGAAAGGAATTTCACATAGCGATATTTAGAAGATAATGCTTACAATTTTATGCTAACTATTAAGTATAGGATTAGTATTTGTGAGACGATGGAAGGGCTTTAATATTCTGTTTATATTGGATAGTTCGAAATAGATGGAGTGAACTAGAAATTAGGAGAGATAATCTATGAAATTAATAGATGTTCAAGGTGAATATAATGCTATTTTTAGTTTAGGGGGACGTTGTTTAGCATCTTATAGATTAGTACAATATCGACTTCGACTTTATACAGGGGTTATAGATTGGATGCTTTCCCCTAAACTTTTGAAAGTAATAGATTTGTTAGAAAATCGATTTGGGGATTTTATGAAAAAAGAAAACTTATTATGGGATGGATATGATGTATCTGGTAAATGTTTATTATTAACAGATAAGGTATATGATATTACATCGGTACATGATTTTCCCATAACAAGGAATACACCCGAGAATTGGGTGATGTATGAAGAATTTCGAGTAACGTTGGATAGAAGAATACAAAGATTTTTAAATAAATTAGAAACATGTCAAAAGATTTTATTTGTAAGAATCGGTGGGACATATGAAGAAGCAAAGCGATTAGAAACGGTGCTTTCTAAGATGATTCAGGGTGAATTTCGAGTACTATTAATTAATGATATAGATGGCGATACAGTTGTTGAATATGATTGGGATTTACTATATACATGTAGTATTGGGATGCCTTTATTATTAGATGACAGACTGTGGGATCAAGTGTTACAAAAAATTTTTCACAGCGCTATATAATGATATGAATTTTTTGGTTTCACGATGAAAAAATAAAAACAGCCTTTTATGTTGGCTATAATTAAGTTGTTCAGACACTGTAGTTAAGAATCGGTTTTGAATAACGCTGATAATTTTATTTTTTTAGCTAAGAAAACTTTTTCCTCAAGGAACGTGAAGCGAGTAGGTGGGAGATGAATTGGTTTCGGACAAGGGATGGCAGGAAACCATCTTACTTGTTCGACATACATAAAGTGTTACTTTGCTACCTTTCGAACGGATGTTTGTTTTGTAGTAGAACCGCAGCGAAATGGGTGAAACGAATGATGATCAATAGAGCATATAAATTTGGTAGCTATCTATTTCAAAAAAGAAGCCATGCAAGTTTAGCATGGCTATAAATCGTAAGCAATAATCTTTGGAACAAGGGAGTTCATTATCCGTTAATGTTGTTATGTGTGTAGTGAACTGAAGTCTTGCTTAAATTCCTTACTTAATTTAAGTAAAAGTAAAGAATAATAATTTAATTTCATTTTTTGATTGGTGGTTAAAGATAATTGGGTGGAAAGAACAGAATGAAAATGAGAGGTATTTTTTAATCCTTTTTGATATTCACTTGGCTCTAAAAGATATTTATGTTGTCTACAATGAAATAATAAATGTATTAAATCTTGTACGGCATACAATAACATATTTTTATCTTTACTTATATTATTGGAATGTATACGTAGATTACTAAGAGGCAGTGGTATATATACTAGGTTTCCTTTAGATAGTAAATGTAACCATGCAGCAATATCTACTCCAGATCGATACAATCTTCCTGAAAAGACACCAAAGGGCTCGAGTAAGTCTTTTTTTCGAAAAAGTGGAGTTGTGGGTTCGCCAATCCAATTAAATTCAGAAATTATAGAACTAGCAGCTTTAATCCCATTTACTAAAGTAATTTCGTTGAATCTTTTTTGATTGTAAATATTGTCTGGGATATTATTTCCGTTTTCATCTATAAAAGGTCGATAAGACGTCACCAATGAAATTTCGTTGTTGGTATCGTTTAAAAAATAAGCTATCATTGTTTCTATTTTTTCAGGATGAAAGATATCGTCATCCATTAAAAAATTCACATATTCACCATTGGAATATTCAAAACCTCGTATAAAGTTCAAAGCACCACCAATATTTGTTTTGTTACGATAATAACGAATATAAGGATATTTTACTAAATAGTGCTGGATTAAATTATAAGTTTCATAATTAGTACTATCGTCCACAACTACAATTTCAATATTTCGGTAAGTTTGAGCTAATGCACTTTTTAAAGCCTGTTGAAAATAATTCAGTCTATTGTATGTGGGAATTATTATGCTAACCAAGGGCATGTTGTTATTCAAATTTTTATCACCTCTTGTTAGTATGATAGAATGTTTTTTAGTCTATTTTAAATTCTAAATAGGAACCTTAATTTTTTATATTGCTTGTTTAATAAATTAATATTAAATTTTTTGGGTTTTTCATATTTTTATATAATGAAGAGGGGAAATGTGATAAATTATTGAATGTGTAATTTTTTCAGTTAAACTCCCCTCATAAGTTGAATTATGGTTATTCTTAATTCGCTGAACATAGTGTCCAGTTTAGCGTACTATATTTATTTGAGAGGAAAATTATTTTTGTGAATTGGCATACAAGTAATTTTTTTTAAATGTTTTTGTAAGCATTGTTTATAAAATAATAAAAATTGTTTTTTATTTGGGGATAGTTGATCTTCATATAAGGTTTCTAAATCTTGTATGACTTGTAAATTTAACTTTATCCGCTGAGATAGATGATGAGGGTGTTCTAAAAATTTATGACGAGAACAATGAAAAGACATGTGAATCCAATCGAATAAAGCATCTATTCTCATTTCTGGTTTTTTTCCAATATTTGATGTATGCAGTCGTAGATAACTTAGTGTATCCGAAATATAAACAAGTTTTCCATCTAATAAAAGACTAAGCCATGCTGCCATATCTACATTAAAAACATATTGTGTACCACAAAATTGGCCAAAAGGATTAGTTAAATCTTTTTTTCGGAATAGAGCTGTAGTCGGTTCGCCAATCCAATTTCCTTCTAAAAGAATCGAATTTCCTGCATCAATGCCGTCTATTATAGTGTCAGAATTAAACTTTTTTTTTGTAAAAGTAAAATCTGAAAGGTTTTTTCCTTGCTCATTAATAGGTTGGCGATAGGATGTAATTAATTTAATGGTATTTGTTTGATCTAATAAATAATATTGCATCATTCTTTGAATTTTATGAGGATGAAATAAATCATCGTCCATTAAATAATTTATATATTCTCCTGTTGCTTTTTGAAAAGCCAATTGAAAGTTGCGTTTACCACCAATGTTTATCTTATTTTTATAGTATTTAATATATGGAAACTCTTTAGTGTATTGCAATGCGATGTTTTGTGTTTCGTCATTAGTACTATCATCACACACGATTATTTCTATATTACAGTATGTTTGTGAAAGTGCACTTAGTAGTGCTTGTTTAAAATAGACAGGACGGTTATACGTAGGTATTAGGATACTGACTAGAGGCGTTTCCATATAATTCTTCCTCTCTTGTTCAAATATATATAACGTGATCGATAACGTATAAATTTTGTAGGGAAGTATTAAGGTTTTAATTTTTATGTGTGTGTATAAGATTCCATTAATTTTTTGAGGAGTAGTGAATAATAATTGCATGATCTTTTTTGTGGTATGTTTAATGGAAATCGTTGGGATATATGATTGAAGATTTGTTGTACCATGTCTAATGCTTTTTTATATTCAGAATCTTCTTTTAAAAATCCATTTTGTTTACAATGAAACAATAAATGTAATAAATCCTCTATAGCATATAATTGCATATTATTATCTTTACCAATATTATGAGAATGTAGACGCAACTGACTGAGAGAATCAGGGATGTATAATACATCTCCTTTAGATAGAAGATTTAACCAAGCTGCAATATCTACACCTGAACGGTATAATCTATCAGAAAAAACACCAAATGGAAGCGATAAATCATTTTTTCTAAATAAAGGGATGGTAGGAACCCCAATCCAATTAAATTCAGATACAAGAGAATCGCCTGCTTGTGTACCATCTACAATCGTTATTTGTTTAAATTTTCGATGACTATAGACATTATGAGGAAGAACGTTTCCATTTTCATCAATTAATGAAAAATATGAGGTAATTAATTTGATTTGTTTGGAGGTATCATTTAAAAAATATTGTAACATTGTTTTAATTTTATGAGGGTGAAATATATCATCATCCATTAAATAATTTATATATTCTCCCGTAGAATATTCATAGCATTTAATGAAATTTAAAGCACCGCCAATATTTTTATGGTTTTTATAATATTTTATGTGTGGATATTGTTGAAGATAAGGCTGTATCAAATGATATGTATCCAAATTAGTGCTATCATCTACAACTATAATTTCGATATTAGAGTAGGTTTGTGCGAGAGCACTTTTTAAAGCGATTTGAAAATAATTTGCTCGATTATACGTAGGGATTAATATACTTACAAGCGGATCTTCAGCAGTCAATTTTTATCACCTCTAGTACAATATATTTTAGGTCACCATTTAACCTACAAAAAGATTGTATTTAAAGTAATTGATAGTCAATAAATAGAATAATTAATTTGTAAATCTTTTGCAAAGAGAAAGTATTAGTTAAACATAATAAGAATTTGATTAGGATTTATGCGTTTTATTACACGATACCCTTTCTGACTTCTTGTAGCAATACCTTCTGTATTAGGAAAACAATATCCACCAACTGGACATGTTCCATCATCTCTTACTCGAATTTGACCTAGTAAGCCAACAATGACCCATTCAGATCTTTCAAATCGAGATATATATTTCTTTTCAGAATCCCAATCTGGATTCAATATAGCACTTTTTTCTATTATTCCTGAACAATTTATATTGTCAAATTGTAATCTTCCCCATTCATCTACAACGTATTTTTCTTTCCACCTCATTTCGGCACTATTTCCTAAAATACTAGATGTATCAGTAGTTATTCCTAAAATATATTCGTCCTGTGCTGTAGCTTTTCGTACGTATTCTCCATCAAATGTAACAAAATAACCAATATCAATAGATTTATTTTTCACTTCGAACATTTCAGCATAACCAGTTCCGTTAGAAAAATATGTAGAGCCATCAATATACATATTTCTTGTACTTGCTAACCATTTTGCGCCCAATTCTTTATTATCTGGCGATACCCCATTACCAATAAACCAGGAATAAGACTCTTGAGTATCACCGTATTTCCCCATGATATGAGTGCCTTTAAATCCTGCACTATTTCCAATGCCTTCAGCATGAGAGAAATCACCAATGGTTTGCGTATTAACACCCTCAGCATGAGAAAAATTCCCCTTTGCTACGGTATGAGCTCCTTCAGCATGAGCAGCTTTACCTTGAGCCATAGTATAAAAACCTTCGGTATGTGCACTTTCCCCATAAGCAGTGGTAAAATGTCCTTCAGCATGAGCATTTTCCCCATAAGCAATGGTAAAGTGTCCTTCAGCATGAGCATTTCCCCCATAAGCAATGGTGAAATGTCCTTCAGCATGAGAAGCAACGCCTTCTGCCTTTGTATGGGACCCTTCAGCATGAGAAGCAGTTTCTTTTGCTAAAGTATTAGTTCCTTCAGCATGAGAAGCGATCCCTTCTGCCTTTGTATGGGACCCTTCAGCATGAGAAGCAGTTTCTTTTGCTAAAGTATTAGTTCCTTCAGCATGAGAAGCGATCCCTTCTGCCTTTGTATGGGACCCTTCAGCATGAGAAGCGATCCCTTCTGCCTTTGTATGGGACCCTTCAGCATGAGAACTATTCCCTTGTGAAGGGTCATCAGCATGACCTGTAGTAGTATAATGTCCCTCAGCATGAGAGTTTTCTCCATAACTTACTGTATTATTTCCCTCAGCATGAGAAGCAGTCCCTTTTGCTAAAGTATTAGCACCTTCTACATGTGAATAATTTGCCCATGATGTTGTATTAACACCTTCAGCATGAGAAGCGATCCCTTCTGCTTTTGTATGAGATCCTTCAGCATGAGAAGCAGTCCCTGTTGTTTCTGTATAAGCACCTTCTGTATGAGAAGCAACTCCTCTTGCTTTTGTATGGGACCCTTCAGCATGAGAAGCAAGCCCTTCTGCGTGTGTCTTAATACCTTCTATATGTGTATTAGTTTGTGCCTTCGATATTTCATTTGAATTCTCAGGATTAACACCTCTATTCTCGTCACAAGAATGATATTTTGAAGTGATTTGAATTGAAAAATTAGAATATTTACACATATCAACGCCTTCTTTCCTTCAAAAAAATAAATTATATGGGCCCTGCTTATATATCATTTATATAAACGGAATAATCAAGCATTTCGGAAGATAGGACATAATCGTTTCTTAAATGTTGAGAAGTTAATATCATTATGCTGAAAAATATAAGTAGGTATATACATGATGCATTGTAAAATGATACTAGTCTTCTTCAATAGGTATTTATTTAAACGTAATATCATAAAGTTATAAAATGTGAATTTAAGTTTGTAATTCATATAAATAATTTTTATAGGAATTCATTTTTTCTTGTTCCATTAGAGAAAAGATATTTTGTTTATTTGCTAACAAATTGCTTAGCCATCCTAATAATTTTTGAACAATAATCCTTTCAATATTTTTAGTGTGTATATTGCTACTATTTTTAATTAATTTAATTATACTAATCCAATCTGTAATAAGGTCTATATCTATTTTATATTTTTGATTATCAATATTTTTACGTTCAAATGTTAATTCATCTATAATTACCACCAAGGATCCTTGTGTTAATAAGGTAAGCCATGAGGCAATTTCTACATCTTTTATGAATTGATGCCCTGCAAATTGTCCAAAGGGTTGAATTAAATCTTGTTTTCTAAATAAGGGGGCGGAAAGTCCTCCCACATAATCTTTATATTTTAAAATAAAATGGCTACCTATTGTACTATCCCATTGAACATCTGATGCGTGATTTTTTGTTATGCTATTTACAACAGGGAGTATATTTCCTTGTATATCAATAGGTTCTGTATACGATGTAACTAATTTTATAGAATTTGTATTATCTCTTAAAAAATAATTCATCATTTTTTCAATTTTCGATGGATAAAGTAGGTCTTCTTCCATAAGAAAGGTAACATACTCTCCTTTTGAAACTTTTAATAACTCTTGTAATATATTTAACCTAGACATATATTTGGAGTCTCTAATATACGTTATTTTATTTGAGTACGGTAAGAACTCTTTTTCTAATAAAATCTGTATTGTATCGGTAGTAGAAGGATCTCTAATTATAATTTCAATATTTGTATAAGTTTGGAGTAAAACACTTGTTAAAGCAAGTTCTACATAATGAGGGTTTCCTATGGCAGGAATTAAAACACTTACTAAAGGTTTTTCCATATACATATCCTCCTCATAAAATAAATTTTAGTTATATATAAATACTTCTATTATTGATATTTTGAAACGTTAAAACATAGTGAATATTTTGTATATATTTCCTGCTTATAATTTTGATATGGATATATGATTCTTACAGTATTTAATAATGTGTTGTGGTCTGTGTAAAAGCATACATAATAACGTCATTAATATCGTTATCGTATATGTATATATAATAAATATATACATCCTTTTTAGAAATACATCATCAAGTATTCGTGAATATAAGAGTTGACACAATCATATTGGAATCTAAGTCGGACATACATAATATGTATTTTAAATTATACATAGACTACTGATAGGTATATTAAATTTTCTTTCAATGTATGACGATTTATAAAAATTTGTTATTTTAAGTCAAGCAGTTTAGTTTTCTTCTATGGTTGCCCGTTCTGTTCAATATGCTCCAAATATAAAAGATGGATTTTCTATTTAATTCATTATCAGTACTTTTCTTTGAAATGAATGAAAGAATTCTTTCAAGGTTGTTTTGGTCATTTTATCAGTGAAACGTTAGTCAATCATACAAACAATTTTTAGACTTAATTACAGAATTTTCTTTAAGAAACAAAAGATATGATTCTTCAATCTCGTGTTTTTCATTTTGATGAAACTGGTATGCGTGTATAAAACAAAATGTTAAGTAATGGAAGGTGGCGATTGTTTTTTAGTTGTGGGGAGAATGAATACATGAGAACAAATTATAGTTATCGGTACACGCATTTCCATGTTGGAGGAGAAAATAGATACAGACTGGATTCACAGAAGTTAGAGAGAGTAAGTGTTATGCAGAATAAGGCGCAGGGTAATGCAGAGTCCAGAGGAGTGTAGATATCTTTTCGAGTTAAAATGGTGAAGAAACTTTTGAAGAGGTAGACAAACAAGCACAGCTACATTATCTGTAGTAGACAAGTAGCTGTGCATATAAAGAGTAGAAAAAGGTTCATTATAACTTCATTGCTATAAGGAACAAGATTAGGGTACTTTTAATATAACCGAAAAGAGACAAACCGTGAATTCTAAAGATGACCTTTTACAAATGTAAAATAACAGGGGAAAAGAATAGTAAAGAATAAGGTAGAGTATTTAATAAGAAGCAAAATAAATGGGAATGTGATGAAAAGTGTTAAAAGGGTTCAGTAATAAGGCGCCTCTTTTAAATAAAATGAAACTGGGGGGAGTCCCATTATGAATTATTTGGAACGTATTTTTTATTTGCACCAACCCGCGCATGTATATGGTAAAATATATGTGAGAGGGGAATAATTCGTATCGGTGTTTCGGTGAAACAAGATGGTATTAAATTTGATGTAGTTATCATGTCGACATGTCAAAGAAAAGTTCTCACAAGAGTATTTTTTCTTTGACTAGTTCCGATTGTCATAGTTACTCTAATATGATAAGATAGGTATACTTTATCTCATTAGGGACCTTTAGCTCAGTTGGTAAGAGCAGACGGCTCATAACCGTCCGGTCGTAGGTTCAAGTCCTACAAGGTCCATTAATATATGTATAGATTTTCAATAGAAAGTACGATAATAACATAGAATGTTTAATGTTATGGTCTGTATAAAAAAGCACTCTTAGGAGTGCTTTTTTTCAGGCTGTGGAGAAAGTCTTCTCCACAGCCTGTTTTTGTGTCTGAACCTCTTTTTATGTGTCAACACTGATAAAAAAGAGGAAAAGGAGAGAGTTTTTATGATGGGTGCTTTAAAAAATCATCGTGATGAACGTGTATCTGTTTCTGTAGAAGAGTTGGTTCCACAAGATCATTTCCTTCGTGCGATTGAAGCGACAATTAGTTTTGATTTTATTGAAGAGAAATTACGCCCTTATTACTGTGAAAACAATGGACGTCCGTCAATCCACCCTATCGTTTTATTTAAAATGATGTTTATTGGATATTTTTACGGTATTCGTTCGGAGCGTCAATTGGAAAAAGAGATTAAAACGAAGATCGCCTACCGTTGGTTTTTAGGATTTTCTCTATCAGATACTATTCCAGATCATTCTACAATCAGTTGGAATCGCCGTACCCGCTTTATTCATACAAATATTTTCGAAGAAATTTTTGATGAGATCGTGAGGCAAGCGACAGAGCACCGGATGGTGGGAGGACGTGCGCTAATGACAGATTCTACGCACATTAAGGCCAATGCCAATAAAAATAAAGTAACTACTCAGCTTCTTCAAATAAAAAAACAGGCCAAATACATGTTTCCGATTCGAAAACATGAAAAGAAAATACTCCAATCAGAGAAAGAATCTATGCCAAATAGAGAAATTCTCTTATGAAGTCGTGTTATTCCAAGGAACCGTTCTAGTTTCTATGACTTGGTTTATCGCTTGTAAGACCGATTGTTTTTGTTTTTTCATGGTACTCATAAAGCTTCGTATCTGACAAAAAGATTCTGCGCCTTTCTTACTTCGGAAAGTCCCAGACACTTTCTGTTTTACTTTCGTCATCCGAATATCCCGTTCTGCTTGATTGTTATCAAATGGAATGGCTGGATGTTCTAAAAACGCTAGAATTCTGTCAGAATACTTGACGAAGCGATTCCATAAATTTTGAGAAGGCGTCTGCTTTCCTTTCTTCTTTTGTTTCGTGGAAAGAATCTGTTGTTCTTTCAATATGGATTGATACATAATAAACAGATTCTTTTGCGTCGCTTTTGGCATGGTACCTTCGGATTGCTTTTTCATCGTCAACGCTTGCGTTAGAAATTTCTGCATCTGTTGTGCCCATTGTTCTCCAGTACTATCTATAATTCCTTGTAAATCTCGTAAGAGATGGGCATTACATAAAACGTGACGACAATCTGTATACGCATCATACGATTTCCAACCATCATGCATCGCAATTCCAGAAAAAGATGGCAAGATTTCTCCAGCATCCATTGCTTCTTTTCCACGTTTTTGATGAATATGTTGCAATGTCACCTCCGGTGTACTGGCAGTATGTAACCATTGTGTTTTGTTTTCTACACGCATACCAGTTTCATCAAAATGGACAACAGGAGACTGCAGAATCTTTTCCTTTACTTCTTTTATGAATGGCTGCAATTGAGAAGCGAAAGCCTGTGTATGATTTACCAGGGTTCCTTCGCTTATAGAATGTCCAAAACAATCCTGAAAGAATTCTTTTGTTCGCTTCAAAGAAATGCATTGATAATGCGTTAAATAGGGAATCAGTCTTTTTATATTTGGACCATATTGAACAGGACGAGATACTGTCGAAGGAAATTGGGCTTCTTGGATAGAATGGCAATGTGGGCATTCTTTCTGTTCTACTTTATGTTCTGTCACTTC
The DNA here is from genome assembly GCF_038005385.1 of Bacillus sp. FSL K6-2944. Classification (NCBI taxonomy): domain Bacteria; kingdom Bacillati; phylum Bacillota; class Bacilli; order Caryophanales; family Bacillaceae; genus Bacillus; species Bacillus sp. FSL K6-2944. The sequence goes on from NZ_JBBOTE010000004.1 coordinate 139,277, forward strand.
GATCTGAATAGGTGGTAAGTCATACACTTGGCGAATGCGATACCCTTTTACAGGCTCGTGGTTCAAGGAAGTATGACAACAAGTACAATATGTAGGAGAATGTGTAATCGTATGATCTGGAGTCGCTGTCAAACCAAGAGTATGTCCCTTGTGGCCCAACTGGCCACCCGTTTGACGATGAGACGGTTTGCGCAAACTTTTTGTAACGGGCTTACCCAAACCATCTGTAGAAGGTGGCTTATGACTATTTTTGGAGTTTTTTTTTGAAGCATTTTCTAGTTCTTGTATACGTTTTTCTAACTTAGAAAATGTTTCTTCAAATAAAGAAATAACAGCTTCAGGTCCTTTTTTATATGTATCTAAAATAATTTTTCGATCGACCATAAGATTCACCTCCCCTGTTTGATATACTCAGTATTTACAAATGGGAGGCATATGAAACTAGTAAAATTTAAAAAAGACACCGAAAGGTGGCTGAGTAGTTACAAAATAAATTTGTACATAAATATAAAAAAGAAAAAGCAAAGTTTTATATAGATGAGCTAGAAGCTGCGGTAATCGAAGATCGTAAGGTATGACCTGGTCAAGAAAAACTGGAACATCAATTAGATTACGCAATTGATTTTGAATATTGATACGGAGTCAAGCCATTTAATGATGAATGAGGGCGAACGGAATGATAGTACATATAAATAAATTCAGCGACTAACTGATTTACTTGAGCGAGAGAAATTAGATTTTCTCCATGTAGGCATTCGCGTTTAAAGATGCTAAAAAAAGATTCCATCACAGCGTTATCCCAACAGTTTCCCTTGCGGGACATACTTTGCTGAATTTTTTGTTGATTACAAAAATCAGTAACCTTATAACTGGCAAACTGAGATCCTTGATCACTATGAAATAGGATTCTTTTTTGACTTTCATAAGCTTGTTTAACTTGCTGAATTGTGTCTTTTACTAATTGAGCATCCTGGTGAGTATCCAACGAATAACCAAGCACCCGACGGGTGCTAATATCTAATGCGGCACAAAAATATACTTTCATCCCATTCATTAAACGAAATTCTGTGATATCACATACAACAGTCGGAACGTCTTTCTTGCCAGGTTTAAAGGAACGCTCTAGTACATTTGGAAATGTATGATGTTCGTGCTTTCTTTTCTTATAATAGGTGACAACTTTTGACTTTAATCCAGCTTCACATAAAGCTTGTCTCACTTGAAATAAGCTCACCATTACATTTTTATTTACAAGGTAACGGTACAGTTTTCGATAGCCCATTCTACCTTTTAAACATTTAAATTGCATGACAATATAAGCCGCTGTCTTTTTACGTTTTTTCTGATTTTCAGTGGGCTTACGATGAGTATAATCGTAAAAACCACTAATAGAAACTTGTAATCGATGGCAAAGCCAGCGCACTCCAAATATGTAATGATATTGCCTGATAAATTGAAAGCGTGTTAGTTTTGGTTGCTGGCAAAGAAGCTTGCCGCCTTTTTTAAAAATTCATTTTCCTTTTTTAAAGCCTGGATTTCTCTCCGCAAAGAACGTAGTTCTTCCATATCAGATTTCTCATTATCCAAAAATGGGAAGAATATTTCTTTATCCATGCATTTAAGGTCCCGTTTCCTAGGTCAAATTCTCTTTGAATACTCGAAATTGTACGCCCTTCTTTAACCACCAATTCTACACATTGTTTTTTAAACATTTCATCATACTGTTTTTTCATCTGAAACACCTCTTATATAGAATAATTTATCCCTATACTGTGTTCCAGTTTTACTGTACCACCTCAGTACATGGAAAAAAGAATTAAAACCTAGAGAGGAAAGTGATACCCCTACCAAAAAACTCGTATAAGTACAACAGATCCAGATAGTGGATTTTTAATGAGAGATGGAAAACCGAACGGTTTTCATTTCTTAGACCATCGTACGACTGATGCGAAGTACAATATTATTACAGATACCTATGTAACGGCTGGAAATATGGCAGATTCCGAGCCATATTTAGCACGCCTCCAAGCTCAAATTGATAAATTCGGGTTCAAAGTAGAAGCTGTAGCTCTTGATGCAGGCTATTTTACGAGCTATATCTGTAAGAAATTATCGGAGAGAAATATATTTATGGTGATGGGGTATCGCCGATTTGGAAAAAGAAATAAAGAAGTACCAAAAAGCCAATTTAAATATGTAGAAGAAATGAATGCATTCGCTTGTCCGATGGGGTGTATTTTAGAGTATGCGACAACGGATCGTGAAGGATATCGTCAATATAAATCGAAGCCAGAAGACTGCGCTGTTTGTCCGCTACGTGAGGTATGTTTTTCAAAGAAACAAAAACAAAAAGTTATCACTCATCATATATGGGAGAAATATAAGGATATCGCTAGAAAAAACAAACTAACAGTTACAGGGAAAAAGTTGTACAAAGTACGCTGTTCAACTATAGAGCGAAGCTTTGCAGACGCCAAAGAACTACATGGCTATCGATATGCTCGATTTCGAGGGCTGAAGTCTGTCCAAATGCAGGCTTATCTCACCGCAGCTTGTCAAAACATGAAAAAAATAGCCCTCCATCTGACCAAAAAAGGTCTGGTGGAGGGCTATTTTTTGAAACTTTATTATTTTATGTTGTTTGTATTCGCTAAAATCAAAATGATTACAGAGTGTTGGGAACCCCTAAAGGGTTTCCCAACACTCTGAAAAAAAGCACTCTTAGGAGTGCTTTTTTTTCTAAACAGTACGATATCACAATATCTAGTTTGTCACATGCCTATGGAACCAATGTTTTGAAGAGGTCTTTAACTGGATTCATAAGAAAGCGCTTTCTTGTATGGTGATGTAGTATGCTATAGTGTATCAATTTAAAAAAACTAATATTCTACACATATTTTTATCGATGAACTATATATTATATATAAATGTTTTGAATTTTGAAGTACTGGAACAAAATATATCCCTAGGAGGGATAAAGATTGAATGAGACTAGTGAATTGATTGTTTTTGTTCACATTGCCAAAACCGGTGGTACAACTTTAAGGGATATTTTAGATAAACAATACGGTCCTGATTCATTAAGTATATATGCAGATCCATCTGTGCCGGATCTGAATAGTAAAGAGAAAATCCTAAATAGGGTGTTATCACACATTCATACAGCTAAAAGTATTAGTGGACATTTTAGCTATGGAATGAAATATAATCATATAATACAGGAGCCGTTACTAGCATCAATAAATACGTCGAGAAATATTGCCCATATTACTATGTTAAGAGAACCTGTAGAACATATACTGTCCTTATATCATCATTACAAACGGAATAATTTTTTTAGTATGCATATGCAAACGCCAACGGTTGATCTTGAAACTTTTATTAAACAAAAATTATATTATCCAAATTACCAAACCTTACGTGTATCAGGTGCAGACTTTCCAGATTTAGATATTGCAAAATATAATATTGTTAATCATTTTTCTATAGCTGGAATTACTGATATGTACAATGAATCTTTATTTTTAATGAAAGAAAGGTTCAATTGGAAGGATATGAAATACCAAAAGTTGAATCAATTTGTAAATTCAGATTTAAAAAAAGACATTTCCAATGAACTTGTAAATCTAATTATTCTTGATAATAAATTAGATTTTAAATTATATATGTTTACAAAACAGTTGTTAAAACAAAAAATTGCGGCATTAAATATATGTAAACAACAAGAGCTTCGCGAATTTTCACCTTTTACTTAATGTGACTATCTTTGACTTAGCAAATTTAACAGTTCTAAAGCTTGTGGGCGGGGTTTTTAGAAAAAGAGTATACTTAATATTTAGTAGCATACACCAAGTATCTGGTGTTTTGATTATGTATCAAGCTAAATAGCATTAGATTTTTTTATACCTAGGTATTACCCACTTTAAGCAGGCCGTAAGGACGTTAAGTGAGTATAAAGCGATTGGTATGATTCAGGATTATCCATCTCTTTTGTATCAATCTACACAGGAAAATACCCACGAAAGAACAAAAATCCTAATCTGCTTGAGCCATTCCTCCTACAGAAGAATGGGCGCTAAATCGTACAGATATGAGAAGAAGACTGTCTTTGATATCATGGGTGTTTTCTATGAAGATAACGAATTGAAAAAATAAAAGAGAGCTGCATAATGTAAAAAATGAAACCCATACAGGCTTGACTTAGTTTAGAAATGGTTTAATTTGATGAACGGGAAATTCAGGTTGTTCTCGCTTTTAAGTTGATGGGCATGTTTACATCAACTTTATAATAAATTAACTTTTCATAAAGAGGAGATTATCTATCATTCTTTACAGGAAAGTTGCTCTCCACGTCCATATGGGTGGTGTTTTTTTTTGTATACCGATACATCATGCTTGCGAATATCGTGGCACAACATATTCCACAAATAATGGCTAAAATAGGGTATCCATCTATTAATGCAAAACCAATAACAGGGCCGAATCCTGTTGCTGGGACCAGTGGATTTATTCCTAAATTGCTACTCATTTCTTACTCCCCTCCTTTTGTACGTACAATGAAATTGTAAGAGTTTTTCTGGAAAATTCAGAATTGAATAATCTGAATTTACAAAAAATTTTGATGATATAACAGAAATTCTCTAAATTAATTTTAAAGAGTGCTGTTAGAACATATACATTGTAATGAATATGACTTATTAATGAATATACATATAATTACCTTTCGAAAAAGTAATTTTTATAGAAATCGTAAAAGACCCACTATGTAAAAGGGAATGAATGGGATGGAGTAAAATAGTCTTTATGCAAATCCCTTTTTTTATCTATAGTAATTGGCAACCGCCTTGTATAATTTATTTTTGTAAAATGGTTTGCTTATATTAGATGTATTTTTGCTGAAAGTCCTGTATTTGGATTTCGAATCGCTTTTTGGTGTATTCATCAAGAGGCTTGTTTCGGCATTAGGTTGACGTCGTTGGGATGATGAATACTCACTACGCAACTATGACTGTTGATAAAAGTTAATCGGCCTACGCATCTATGTTCGAATTGAAGAAAGTAATGAGATGTCCTTAAATTTGAATGGGAAAATTTTAAATAACCCATGTGTTGCTTAATCAGGAATGCAATAATCAATCTAAATTATTGTTTAATAGTAGGAATGAAAATAGCGTGAAAGGAGAATAGATATGCAACAACAGTCTCGAAAGCAACAAGTGTATAAATCTATAAAGTTAAATATTATGAATAAAATATATCAAAAATGGAAGGTATTTCATCAATATCGTTTAGCAACTCAATTTGAGATAAGTCGTATTTCTATTCGTCAAGTCCTAACTAAATTAATAAGGGGAGAGTATGTAAATGCTTATGTTAAATCAGCGATGTTTGTTTTGTATAATGGATTAATTTGCTCAAATATGCGCAAAGAAAGAGAATGGATATGAAAAAACGAATAGTGTTTGTCCTTACTTGTTTGCTGATATTGGGGGGAGGATATTACGTGCAACAAAGGATTTTACTTGGTACAGCTGATGCAACGGTTCAACAGACGATTTTGATTAAGCCTATTGTACCAAGTACACAAAATGTAAAAGAGCAAGAATCATCAATGAATATTAGTTCCGTACCCATGAAACTCACTTTTCAGCGAACACAAGGCACGGTTAATATTCTTCCAGTAGGATTAGACAAAGACGGGAGAATGGTTGTGAAGGATGGTTTAGAAACGGCCTCGTGGTATCGGAACAGTGCGATCCCTGGCAATTCAGGAAATTCTTTAATTGCAGGGCATCGAGATTGGAAAGGTGAATTAGGGGATTTTCAATATTTAGAAACGATTCAAAAAAACGAAACAGTTCTTATTCAATATGAAGATAAAGAAATTCGCACATTCCAGGTTGTAGAAAAAAATGTATATCCGATGAATGAAGTGCCTGAAGCGGTTATGAATATACAAGGGGAATCACGTGTTACTCTTATTACCTGTACAGGTGAATTTATTCGAGAGAAAGGAGGGTATCAGAGTCGTATAATTGTTATATTGCAATTGGTATAAGATTTTTTTCATATAGATAATTGAGTAAAAAGGGGGACTAAGAGTGGGAAATGCTTTATGGGTTTGTGGAATAATATCTGTTCCACTTGTATTTTTGTATTATATGTATATCACATTTATTTCACTTCTACCTAGATATAATTCCAAAGATAGGAAGCTCCCTTTAGAGAAAGAAAAACCGTACTTTATTTTTTGTATACCCTGTTTAAATGAAGCGAAAGTAATTCAGAAAACAGTAGAATCTTTATTACAATTAGATTATCATCGTTTGCTTGTCGTTGTAATTGATGATGCTTCAGACGATGATACGGTCCAGGTCGTCCGACAGATGAATGATAGTAGAGTCCGAGTGTATCAGAGAAAGTATCCACAAGCACGCCTTGGTAAAGGAGATGCGTTAAATGATGCATATCAAAAAATTTGCAAAGCGGTAAATCGTCTATCTATTGATCCTCACCAAGTTATCTTGACGGTTGTAGATGGAGATGGTCGGCCAAGTAATAATATTTTACAAGAGGCACAACATGCTTTTGCAGATTCAACGGTTGGGGCTGCACAAACGAATATTCGTATGACTAACCGAAAAAGTTGGTTATCTTTTATGCAAGATGTGGAGTTTTATTCTAGTGTGGCAGCGATTCAAAATAGTCGTGAATATTTACAGAGTGTTGGGTTAGGAGGAAATGGACAGTTTTCTCGATTGAGCGCCATGCAAGAATTAGGGGAAAATCCTTGGTCAAGTTGTTTGTTAGAGGATTTTGATTTTGGTCTATCTTTATTAATTTGTGGATGGAAAATCCGTCATCTATCTAATAGTATAATGTATCAGCAAGGTGTTACATCAATCACTCGCTACATTAGACAACGAAGCCGCTGGGCACAAGGGAATATGCAATGTCTTCGGCGATTAAGAGAAGTTTCACAAGCAAAAATACCTTTTCTCGCAAAAATTGATATTTTGTATTTTTTATTACAGCCGTGGACAAGTTTAATAGGTAGTTTGATTATGGTCTTATCATGGGGATTGATAGGGGTGTTTCTGTATTCATATGATTTTCAATTTTTTATTGAATCCAAACAATGGATATGGAATGTATCAGCTCTTTGTCTTTGGGGGTTTTTAGTTTTCGGACCTGGGTTATTTTGGGGGATTCGTTATTATCAAGTCACTAAGAAGGAGGCGGCGAACAGCTGTACTTTTGGGCAATGTGCTTTAGCGGGAGTAAGTATGCCACTGTATAATTTACTAGTAATTCCAAGTGTGTGGTTAGCTTGTTGGCGTCAATTGATAAGAAAAAAAGACTGGTTGAAAACGGAAAGAATAGAAGAAAATCATATAAAAGAATAGAATGTTTTGTACAAACTAATTTTCAGTTCCGTGATGCAAGGAACCTTTTGTCTGTCTCTCTTAGTACGGTTGCTATTTTAAGTAGGAACCGAATGGCTAGGCTTTCGGACGCTATTTCTTTCTGTCTCCTTCTTATATCAAGTTATCTAAGAATCTCATGTAGCTTGTTTATCAAAACTTTGGCGAGAATACTAAATTACAAAAATTCATCTCCCACTTATCGCTGGGAGATGAATTTTACAAGCTTGGGAGGAGTATTTTTCTTGCTAATGCTTTAGCATTAAATGAATAGAATATTTTTATATTATGTTGGAATGTTGTTTTTAGACAACATGTTCTTCATTGCATTTTTTGTATTACTTATTTACAACGCCACACAATCATTAATTTAGGAGGGTAACAACAGTTAGTTTATATTTATAAAAATCTATAAGTAACGATAGAATATTTATAGATAAAAAATATTGATGTGGTAAAATAGTTTCATGAGGTGAGAAACATGAAACTATATTCAATTGGTGATTTTGCAGAAAAGATAGGTAGGACGGAACAAACTCTTAGGAATTGGGATAAAAATAATAAATTCAAGCCACATCATGTTTCTGTTGGTGGCACTCGTTATTATTCGCAGGAACAACTTAATCATTTTCTAGGGATTTAAACGCTTCTATCAATTTGTCGCGATATGAATTAGCAAGCTAACACCTAAAAAGTTACTGCTGATATGTAGGGTTCGTTGTATCCGAATTTACGCCCTCGGAGTGTTATATCAAACAAAAGTAGCTTCGGCAAAATTGGACACGTAGAACAGGGAAATAAACATGATTTATAGATTTTTATAAGTTTATGGCAACGGTTATAAGTATGTTTCATTCAGACCCATAAACAACAAATAGGCCCATTTAACGAATTAACGTTCAGATACCTGACGTCAGCAGATGTCAAAGCGTATTGGGATATACGATTACAGGCCTTTCAAAAATATCCTGATCGTTATTATCGAGATTTAACCGAAGAAAAAAATAGATCTCTTACTATCGTAGCTAAAATGCTTGAGGACAGAAATAAGATAGAGACTACTTTATAGCTTGGTAAATATAGATAGTTACTAAAAAATATCTATTTCATTACTTAAAAATAAAATGTACAGAAATATCAACTTTTCTGTGCATAAAAAAGCACCTAACTCTATTACATATCAAAAAAACAGCTTCTTTTTAAAATTCACATAAAGTAAATGCCCCTTTTGATGGTTCCATCACAATATTCCTATCCGTTGTTCGCGTCGTATATATCGAATATAGCCTGTCAACTGAAATTCCTTTGTTTCTTTTGGATCGTTAAAATACTATCTTCAACCGATAAATACTCCATTATCTACTTCGTCTTCATTTTTATACATAATAAAACCTTTTTTCGGTTATTTTAATAATTGAGCATGTGTCTCACGAATTTTGGTAATATGCTAAAGACCTTTGAATTTTCTGTTATTTGGGGTGCGTGAGGTAAATTTAATTTTTGTATCTGTTTGAAATCCAGCTTATTCTGTAAATGTAGACTGAATTGGTTTCTTTATGAGAACTTTTTTATTACAGCCCTCCCGAACGAGAAAGCCGATGCCCCTTAGGGATGGGATGAAAGAGAGGTTGGATACAGAGTGCTACTAAAAACCATAAGAAGTCAACACGTTTAAAAGTTCGTGCCGTATTAACCGACCAATTGCGACTTATTGAAGCACATATAGGAAACGTAAGTTTCGTAGTGTTCGTAAGAAGTTAGGAGAAACGAAGAAACTGAATGCCCTTCGACAACTTGATGATAAGGAACAAAGGTGGATGCAAGACCAAGACAGTAAAGTAAGTCGTGAAGTCGTCGATTTCGCAACGAATCATACAATTTCTGTCATTCGGTTAGAACAATTAACGAACATCAGACAGACGGCACGAACAAGCTGTAAAAACGAAAAGAATCTACACACTGGGTCATTCTTTCGCCTCGTGCAATCCATCGAGTACAAAGCGAAAGTAGTTGGTATACAGGTTGAATATGTGAATCTTGCTTATACAAGTCAAACATGTCCCAAATGCACGAAGAAGAACAAGGCACAAGATAGAAAATATAAGTGTCCATGCGGATTTGAGAAACACCGCGATATCGTTGGAGCGATGAATATTCGCTACGCAACTGTGGTTGGCGGTAACAGTCAATCAACCTAAGAACCTATATGATCTGTCTTAGGGGGGGTCATGACACACCCTCATCTTGAAGGCTGTTCAAACAGAAATGGACTGCGAACGTTTCGTCATTCAGGAATCCCATCCGTTACACCGTAAGGTATAGGACTTGCGGCTTTAGCCGTGGGAGTGTCAATTAATTATATGAAAAGGTGATATAGATGTTAGAAAATTTAACGACAGAAATTCGTAATAATAAAACTATGAATTTAGACGAGATGTCAATCATGGAAATTTTAACTACAATGAATGAAGAAGATGCAAAAGTAGCTAACAGCGTAAAATTGGAGATTCCACAAATTGCAAAAGCTGTTGAAGCGATTATATCAGCAAAAAAACAGGGCGGGCGCTTAGTTTATATTGGGGCTGGAACAAGCGGACGGATTGGTTTATTAGATGCTGTAGAATGTCCACCAACGTTTGGAACAAATTTAAAAGAAATAGTGGGGTTAATTGCTGGTGGTGAAAAAGCTTTTATCCAAGCAGTAGAAGGTGCAGAAGACCGTAAAGAATTAGGAATACAAGATTTGAAAGACATTTATCTGAAAAATATAGATGTTGTAGTTGGAATTGCTGCGAGTGGGCGGACCCCTTATGTAATTGGTGCTTTAGAATATGCAAACTCTATTGGTGCTCAAACAGTAGCGATAAGCTGTAATAAAGGATCTATAATTGGAGAAAAAGCAAATATTGCAATTGAAATTAATAATGGACCTGAAGTACTAACTGGATCTACTCGATTAAAAGCGGGGACAGCTCAAAAGTTAATTTGTAATATGCTTTCAACAGCATCTATGGTCGGGTTAGGAAAAACATACGGAAATTTAATGGTGGATGTACAGTTAACAAACGAGAAACTAGCAGAACGCGCAAAACATATAATAATGGACGCTACGGATTGTGATTATAAAACAGCAGCATTATATTTAACACAAGCTGATAATAAACCAAAAACTGCAATTGTAATGATTCTAACAGGTTTTTCAAAAGAAAAGGCTATGCAACGCCTACAAGAAACACAAGGATTTATTCGTCAAGCAATTAAACCTGCAAAATTGTGAGGAATTTAATATGGATAAATACCAAAATATAGCTTCGAAAATATTAGAGGCGATGGGTGGAAAAGATAATATATTATCTTATACACATTGTATGACTCGCCTCCGAATAACGGCAGTAAATCGCAATCAAATAAATGAAGAGGCTATCCAACAAATAGATGGAGTCCTTGGAGTTGTGGATGATGACACATATCAAATTATTTTGGGGCCAGGTGTAGTTACAAAAGTGGCAAAACAATTTCATATTATGAATACACAAGAAGCAAACGTGTCTCTTAATCCATCCTCGTCTTTTACGGAAGATTTACAAATAAAAGGTGCTCATATCAAAGCTGAACAAGCGAAAAAAAATAATACACCTTTTAAATCGTTACTCAAAAAAATTGGAAATATATTTATTACTTTAATACCGGCCTTTGTCGGAGCAGGTTTAGTTTCTGGTATTACATCTATTTTACAAAATAATATTACTATCGGAACATTAAACTACGCTACATGGCAACCGTATATCACTATTATGAATATTATTACAAATTCTTTATTTAGTTATTTGGTTATTTATGTTGGAATTAACGCAGCTAAAGAATTCGGAGCAACACCAGCTTTCGGTGGAATTATCGGGGGCGTAACTCTTTTAACAGGAATGCCACCCAATTCTCCAATAAACAATATATTTAATGGTGAGCCATTATTACCGGGGCAAGGTGGGGTTTTAGGTGTTCTATTAGCTGTTTGGATATTATCAGTTTTTGAAAAACAGTTACACAAATGGATTCCAGATGCACTAGATATTATTGTTACACCCACGATTGTATTGTTAATGGTGGGATTAATTACAATTTTTTTGATTATGCCATTCGCTGGTTTTTTATCAGATAAATTAATGTGGGGTATCGACTGGATATTAAAACATGGTAGTATCCTTTCAGGAATGGTACTCGGAATGTCATTTTTACCACTTGTTATGTTGGGTTTACATCAGGTGTTAATACCAATTCATATTGAAATGATTCATTCATCAGGTACAACACAATTACTTCCTATGCTTTCAATGGCAGGAGCAGGACAAATTGGAGCAGCCATTGCTTTATGGGTCCGCTGTAATAAGAATTCAGAATTGACAACTGTAATAAAAAGCGCACTTCCTGTCGGTATCCTTGGGATTGGTGAGCCACTTATTTATGGCGTCACATTGCCATTAGGCCGCCCTTTTATAACGGCTTGTATTGGTGGTGGTATTGGCGGGGCAGTCATAGGTCTATTACAACCGGTGGGAGCCATTGCAATTGGACCATCTGGTATAGCTTTAATTCCTTTAATCGCAAACGGAGAATGGTTAAAATATATCATTGGATTATTTACCGGGTATCTAGCTGGTTTCATCCTAACGTATTTTTTTGGTATTCCCAAAGAAATACGTTAGGCATAAAAATTACTACTTAGTGCTACTATATTTGAAATGATAAATGTGACAATCAATATGAAAAGAATTGAATCCTGTTCCGTACAGAATTCAATTCTCTATTATGGTCTAAAGTAAGATAATTCTTTTGGAGATGGCTGCGAGCTTCGCAGCTTAAATTATAGATTATTATGTATTTGTTTCCGTATTTTCCGAGATGGCCCCTCGTTTGTTAAAGCTACTTTCGTTTGATATCACACTCCTAGGGCATAAATTTAAAACGCGCATTCTAGGTTAGCGATAACGCAACCAATTGAAAGGTGTGTGGATTTCTCTGGCTATTTCATGGCCATCCTTCCAGTATATATCCGTTCGGATAAAAGCAAATTTTTCTGATTGCACCGTAATTTGAATATATCTTATACTAAGGAAACCACGTATCAACTTTGATATATTTGATTCTACATTTTGCACACGTATACTGTATTTTTATTTCGAATTTATATAATTTTTGTTGTGCAATGGTTTTGGATAAATATTTACTCATCATTCCCAGTACAATTCCACAAGGTCTGATTTTCGCGATTGTAAGTGTTGTATCTGCTTTTCAAGTGGTATCATCTTGCTTGTTTTGACGAAACGATGATTCTTCTTATTTCTTTTATATTTAAGAGAAACTTTACATTTTGATACTCCCACGGTTAAAGCCGCAAGTCCTATACCTTACGGTGTAACGGATGGGATTCTTGAATGACGAAGCGTTCGCAGTCCATTTCTGTTTTGAACAGCCTTCAAGATGAGGGTGTGCCATTCCCCCTCCTAAGACGACCATATAGGTTCTTAGGTTGATTGACTGTTACCGCCACCACAGTTGCGTAGCGAATATTCATCGCCCCAACGATATCACGATGTTTCCCAAATCCACATGGGCACTTGTATGTTCTGTCTTGCGCCTTGTTCTTTTCAGAACATTTCGGACATGTTTGACTTGTATAAGAAGGGTCCACATATTCGACCTTTATGCCAACTAATGTCGCTTTGTACGCGATGAATTGTGCGAAACGATGGAATGACCAAGTGTGTAGATTTTTTTCGTTTTTACGGCTTGTTCGTGCCGTCTGTCTCATGTTCGTGAGTTGCTCTAATCGAATGACAGAGATCGTATGATTCGTTGCAAAATTAACGATTTCACGACTTACTTTGCGGTCTTGGTCTTGCATCCATCTTTTTTCTTTGCTTCAACCATTTCAGATACAAGGGCATTCATGACTTTTATATACTCGTGGCTACTTGGTTCCAATAGCATGATTTGTTGTTTTGTTGGAAGCAATGTAACTTTAACTGTGATGGTTTGTGGTACAAGTTTCACCCCCTCGTTTTTTGATTTTCAACATACTTTTGTATTATCTCACTTGATACATTTCCAGCAGTAGAAACAAAATAAGAACGCGTCCATAGGCTCGACAAGTGTTGAAGATGAGGAAACTCTTCTCTCAAACGTTTTGATGTCACTCCTTTGATTTTTGCCATTGTATCAGCAGGACTACGTGTTGGAGGTGTATGTAAGAACAAGTGAACGTGGTCTTTGTCGCATTCCATTGCAACAATAGAAATATCCAATTCTCCGCATATTTCTTGAATCAACTCTTTGAAACGTTCTTCTACTTTTGTATGAAGAAAAATCTTTCTTCTGTATCTTGGGCAAAACACAAAATGATAGTTAAGTAATGACACGGTTGTTTTGGTTTTTCTATAATCATTCATCATGCTTACATTGTATCTGTTAGATTACAAAACTACAACAAAAAACATAAAAGATACCAACATTTTGGATACTTAGAGTGCCACAAACCTTACGGTTTTTAGTAGCACTTCGTATCCAACCTCACTTTCATCCCATGCCGAAAGGCGAGGAGAGCCCAAAAGTGAAACGATTCGGCTCGTATACTGGGGAAGTTCAAAGGGAAATAAGGTTTACTTTGAGAGATTTTATCGTGCAGTTGAGCAAGAACATTAGGACTATTTTTCGCCATTTTAAGTTACAAGGAATCCTAGTATACATATATCATTTTGATTTTCAATGGAATGTGACTCTTAACAAATCCCTAATTTAAAGTTATCATTACTATTTCTGTATGTTAAATTACATTTCAAACATGTATTGTTTAATAGCTACCTAACATCTTAAAGAAAAAATCTATTTTACTCTTCATAATACTCTTAAAAGGAGAGTAACAACAGTTAGTTTATATTTATAAAAATCTATAAGTAACGATAAAATATTTATAGATAAAAATATTGATATAGTAAAATAGTTTCGTGAGGTGAGAAACATGAAACTATATTCAATTGGTGATTTTGCAGAAAAGATAGGTAGGACGGAACAAACTCTTAGGAATGGGGATGAAAATAATAAATTCAAGCCACATCATGTTTCTGTTGGTGGCACTCGCTATGATTCGCAGGAACAACTTAATCATTTTCTAGGGATTCGCAATAAAGAAGAAATAACTAAAAAGGTGATAGGCTATTGTAGAGTTAGTTCCCATAAGCAGAAAGATGATTTAGAAAGACAAATTGAAAATGTGAAAACCTATATGTTTGCCAAAGGTTATCCATTTGAAATCATCACAGATATAGGTAGTGGGATTAACTACAATAAAAAAGGATTAAATCAACTAGTCGATATGATTACAAACTCAGAAGTTGAAAAGATAGTCATTTTATACAAAGATAGATTGATTAGATTTGGAGATGAACGAATTGAAAATCTATGCGATAAGTATGGTACAACTATTGAAATCATAGATAACACAGAGAAAACTGAGGAGCAAGAATGAGTTGAAGATTTCATTCAGATCATCACAGTATGTAGTTGCCGTCTGCAAGGGAAAAGGGCGAATACAGCTAAGAAGATGAGTAAGGAGTTAATGGAAAATAAGTGAGAATCAAGCCGAATAAAGAACAAGAACATCAACTTCGGAAATCCGCTGGAACAGCCCGATGGGCTTATAATTGGACAGTAGGTAAACAAGAAGAAAATCACAAGCACGGTGGTAAATTTCTATCTGACGGCATCCTTCGTAAAGAATGAACAGTTCTGAAACAAGTAGCAGAATATGCATGGCTATAAGAAGTATCCAATAACATGACAAAGCAAGCGATTAAAGATGCTTGTGAAGCATATAAGCGATTCTTCAAGGGACTGGCTGATAACCCACGATTCAAAAGCGGAAGGAAATCAAAACCATCTTTCTATAACGACAATATCAAGTTGAAAATAAAGAAAAAACAAGTCTTGATTGAGAAAGTTGGTTGAAGGAAAACATCCGAAAAGCTACCTTTAGATGTTACATACTCGAATCCAAGAGTTAGCTTTGACGGTAAGTATTGGTATTTGTCTGTAGGTATGGAACAGGAGTTTGAAAAAGAGAAGCTAACGGATGTTTCATTAGGAATAGATATTGGAATCAAAGAATTAGCATATTGTTCTGATGGTCAGAAAAAGAAAAATATCAATAGAACAAAGGTAGTAAGACAGGCAGAGAAACGCCTTCGTAGGTTGCAACGTCAAGTTTCTCGCAAATATGAAAGGAATAAGGAGGGAAACCGTTTTGTCAAAACGAGCAACATTATAAAAATAGAGCAAGAGATACGACAACTATATAGAAGATTATCAAATATCAGAAATAATCATCTTCATCAATCAACGAGCGAAATTGTGAAAACCAAGCCATTTCGTATTGTGATGGAAACTTTGAATATCAAAGGTATGATGAAGAATAAACACTTGTCTAAAGCTATTGCGAAGCAATATTTATATGAGTTCAAAAGACAAATACAATATAAATGTGAAAAATATGGTATTGAATTTGTAGAAGCTGATACATGGTATCCCTTTTCAAAAATGTGTTCAAATTGCGGAAACATCAAAAAAGAACTAAAACTTTCTGACCGAATATATAAATGCAATTGTAGTCATGAAATCGATAGGGATTTAAACGCTTCTATGAATTTGTCACGATATAAATTAGCAAGCTAACACCTAAAAAGTTACTGCTGATATGTAGGATTCGTTGTATCCGAATTTACGCCCTCGGAGTGTTATATCAAACAAAAGTAGCTTTGGCAAAACCGGACTCGTAGAACAGGGAAATAAACAAACTTTATAGACTTTTATAAGGTTTTGGCGACGGGATTACCTCAGCTGTTTGACAAAAAAATGTGTAAGGGTAAAATTTTAGGATTTTTAGCAAACGAAGATGTTGGAATTTGTATATTGACTGGTAGGAAAACAAAATATACAGCTGTGCTATCCAGAAGAATATAATATAAGTAGGTTGAGGGGAAACATGAAAACTAAACTAGTCTTTATCACTGGTGCTCCTGGTGTTGGAAAAACTGAAACAGGACAAAAATTAATTCATTTTTGTCCTAATAACTCCGCCTTAATAGACACTGATAAACTTGGTAGCATTCAACCATTTAAGATAGATGATGATTTTTATGAATTAGTGGGTAAGAATCTTAAGGCGTGTATTAATAATTTTCATAATCATAAATATCAATTATTGATAATTACTGGTGTATTAATACCAGAGGGCATGTACAAACATATCATAGATTTTGTTAGCGATAAAACAAAGTTTGAGTATAAGATATATGGTCTTCAAGCGAACGAAGAAACTATTATTAATAGAATTAATAATGATAATAAAGGTCAAAATCCAATTCAACGAAAAAAATGGCTGCATGTAAATGACGAGATATTACATATTGAAAAAATACAAATTATTGATACGACAAATTTTTCTATTGGTGAAGTCGTATATGCCATTAGGCTTTTAGAAATGCTCTGAGGTGGAATAATACCGTCTATCCACATAATAATTTTTGTATCTGTTATTTTTGTGTTTTTTCATTTGTTATTTTAGCGATGGTAACCGGTTATATTATCTTACCGGCTATTTTATTTTCTATAAAAAGTACTAATAGATGTTGAATGGTTCAGTTGAAAAAACGGAAAGTCATTTGTACTTTTTGACCATATGCATTACTTGTATACCATTTAATAGAGTAGCGGATATTTATGATGTTTAAATAGAAAAAATTTTGATATAACGTGAATGGAAAAAGTATAGACTGCTGTAGAGTCGCTGTAAATAGGAATATCGATATTGTTTGCGAACGAGCACTTATTTTGAGGAGCGCTCTTCCATTTGAAAAGGAATCTTGAATAGAATATTTCCTCCTAGTTATTTTGGAATGAAACATGCTACAATGAGGGGTAATCAAGATGATTGCATAAGGAGGGAATTGTGGTGGATGAGAAATTAGATATGTTAATGAAGGTAATGCAAGAAGGATTTGATGGCTTGAACAAACGTTTAGATGGATTAGAGAATCATTTAAATGTAGTAAAGACTGAGGTTGCCTCATTACGTGAAGACACTACAATTGTGAAGCAACAAGTGGTAAGGATGAGAAAAGATACAAGATACTTGGAAAAGAAATATCAACAGCACGATAAACAAATTTCTGAATTGGAAGATCAGATGCATAAAGCGTAACGGTTATTATAAATCACATAGGTAATTCATATGCAATGGATAGACACTACAATATATCAGCATCCTAGAGATGGCGATGTTGTGGAGAGAAACGGATATATTGTTATTACGGGTTAAGTTATGGGGCTGAAAATAAGAAGTTATCGTATTTCTTGTTCAGTCATTTTTAGTACAGGTTTTTTAAGTTGTTTAAACCCAAAAACAACTTGTGAAAATAGAGATGGTTTCTAGCCATAAAAGCATGTAATAGTTATGGGAATGTGTAATACATGTGGGATTGTTTGAACGAATCCGTTCTATAAATCGCATAGAGATTATAAATACAGCTAACACTGTCAAAAAGGAAGTAATATGCCTATTAGCGTAGCATAAATAGCGATAAAATAACCTTTGTAACAAGGGAGTTAGTTTGGCTGTCTTAGGACGAATTCTTTAGCTATAGTGTTGAGGGAATATAAAAACTTTTTTGGAGAACAAAATGCTTCCGCATATGGTTAATTTTGTACACCAACATAATCGTAGAAATGACACTCTTTTAATGGTGCAAGCATATATTTAAGTATAGGTTTCCATTTATGGTCATCTATTTGCTCATAAGAACGCCTTTCAAGCATAGAATTTACTTTAAGAGCAAACTATTCTTTAGAGGTTGCTCTCTTCTTATGATTGACGATTTTATCTTATCGATTCAAAATCTAGAAGACCAATATACAAAAGACCGATGCATTGGTTAACTTTACAAAATATGGGTGGGGATATGTATGGATTGCTATTCCAAAATTATTTTATCAAATGGGAAAGAATATATGGTACCGCTTCGTTTTAATGAACTAATTGGAAAAAAGCTAATTAATGGAGAAAGAGAATTGTTTAATACATGGATTTTAGTTCCTCATATAGATGTAGAAACAGGAAAGGAACTGCAAGTGGCTTTAAATTCCTTATACATAGTAATAATTGAGGAATTCAATGTAAAAATGCAACCCAATATTCCATTAATATTTAGAAGTGAAAAAATAAATCAAGATTAGGGCTAAAAGTATCCATTTGGATGCTTTTATTTATATTAGTAAGGAGAAACTAACCTAATAAAATGCCCCCATGATATATGGGGAAAGGTTATAATAAAAGCGGATGAAGAGCGACTATATACGATAAAGAGGAACTTTATGAATGAGATATAAGCGCTCATCATCCGTTTAAATGGAAAAGTTGAACGAGAACATATGATCTTTGTACATAGAGTATAGGTGTAGGATACAAAAAAAGAGATTTATTTAAGTATAAATCTTTACGTATGTTCTTCGCTCATTATTAATATGCAACATATTTTGGTTTTTTATACCAATAAAATTAAATTTATTTGTTACGAATTTCTACTGGAGTAAAATAAAAGAATTAGTATGAGAAGGGTTATATTGTATTTTGGATAGAGAAAGAACCTACAAGCAAAGGAAAACGAGCGGCTGTATGACTGCAACAAAAGAAAGTAATGGCTTGATCGTTATTCTGAATAACAAACGCGCTCCTTATCCTTCGAGAAATGATTGAACGGATGAAGCATATACATGTTTATACATTTTAAAGAAATAGAATAGCTAATTGGGATCATTTCATGTATAGATTACAGTGTATATTTCTTCATCCACTTGTAGTATGTACATATTTTGGTTTTCGATACCAAAAAGGTGCATATAATTAAGGGAACATTCATTCAATATTGTTAATGGGGAAAGATAAGGAGGAGAGAGAATGGAATTAACTCAGCTTGAGAGGGCAATGATTGTTACTACATTTATGGCATCATTGGGGAAAGTAGAACTTGAGACGTTGATAAATGAATTTACATTTGAACAATTAGAGATAGAACTTGAAGAGATATTAAATGAGGATATAACACTCGCACAAATGATAGAGGCGGGAAGAAGTGGAATTCACAAAATTATTCAAGATTTATTAGGTGAAAGTTGACAGATAGTGAACTTACCCACAATTTAACGTCCTAACGGGCTGTTTGAAGTGGTGGCTTTTTGGGAACTAGATACGTTTATTAGCATTCTATATTTACCAATCTATCCCTAAATAAAAGACCCATTACTATAGATTGTAAATTCTATCCAAGCTAGATTGTTTCCAGGATAATGTTTAAATCCCACAGCACATAGGTATGGCATCCCAAGTCAATACTATATATCGAGTAACAATCATGTATTAGCAAATAGTAATAATGCAAACATCGACGATTTGATTTTACAAGTTAATCCGAAGATTGCTTTTCTATAAAACATTTGGATTTTTACTCTGGATAGACAAAATTATCCACCGTATAATCTTTTTTCGGTCCTTTATAGTATTTCAAAACAAAAAGGCGGGTTATATGTAGCAATGGAACAAGATTACTACAACAATCATTAGCGGATATGATTCGCCATAAAAAAGGAAGGTCTTCTGAATTGAAGAATCTTCCTTTTTATAATTACATGTAAGTCCCATTTATAGATGTCACCACGATTTCCAATGGTATGTATATGATTTTCTCATCATGATTGATTTCAAATAAAATTTGAAAGGTTCCAACCCGTAATCGATATCAATCTGTGTAACCCTTCATACTTTTAATATCTCCTTCAGGAGGGATCTCAAGAAGAGCCTTCAATCCTTCAGCAATTTTTTTGTATTCCTTTTTCTTGCTTTGCAGTACATTTCACCGCGGACTTATGGTAAATCAATTTGTAGCCCGAATTCACGTATATCCTTCTTCACTATTTAGCTGTTCTATTTCTTGTATAGACAATGATTCATGATTTGGATCCGCCATATCAAGTTTTCCCAATCGTTAGGTTTCTTTTTGGAGCGTTGAACAAGAAATTCTAAAAAATCAAACGCTGCTTTTGCATCTTGTCAATCCAGATAATCTATCAATTGATACAACTCATCTTTTCGAATAGCCATGAACTATCCCTACCTTCTTTGGTATTGTTTTTCATGTCTGCATTCCATTAAAACAATTTCTATACAAGCACAATCTTTGATTTTCGATTTTATTTCTAGCTTATCTCAAGAAGGAAATTTGCATGCCAAAACACTAAAGGAATGTACGAGTGATTTAAAAAAATTTGTATTCTGGTTTGAAAAGGTGTGTGGAAAACATTCTGAGGATACTCTTTTCATCCAATAGAAGTTACCGCTCGTACTATTGCCTGATATCGAGAACATATGCAAATGACAAGATTATTAAAACCTGCTAGGATTAACCGGTGTATGAATTCTATTAAACAGCATTTTGACTCGGCTAAGCAAAAAGGTCTTGTACAAACGAATGTATCCATATTAACAAGGTTAATATCGACAGTACGTGATCGTGCAGCTGAAAATATATGGAGAAAGCTCTGTTGTCTTTGTGACAATGCTCAGAAAAAACAATTAGAAAAACTCCTTCAGGTAGACCAAAAACAAAGGTTATGGGAATAATACTCTAATTTGTTTACAGAAATTTCGTAAAATACAGACAGGAAATAGGAAAGGAATCACTACAAAAATTAAAACAATAAATACATACGATGTTGCCAAATATAGTACTGGATAGGTACTCATATGTTAATTACTTTGGAATAGTACAATGATTTATCCTACTTTTCTATGTATAACAAGAGACAAAGGATGCAACAAAATGATGTACCAATACATTTAAAATTTGAGAGTAGTAACACCAGCGATGTATACGGGACTCTAATCCGAATTGTTACATGGTATATTTTTCATGTATATTTTTTACTGAAAACGCTGTTATATTTATATTATCAAAGTAAAACAGCCACAAAAAAAGTAGCCGAGGAGGCGTTATGAATGAAAAAACCTAACAAATTTTCAGTCGTTATTCCAGTAGTTAGTGTGTTAACGATAGGTAGCATTCTGCCAATTACTTCTTTTGCAGCTGAAACGAACGGACGTCCCCATTCCAAAACCAACCTAACACATAGTATGCACTCTAAAATAAGTGTTGATAGTAAAATCCATTCTCCAAAAAAATCAAAAAACAAAGCAGGAGCTGACATAAGTGCGAGTACAGATACAAAAGCAGGAACGGATACAAGTACGAGTACAGGTATAAAAGCAGGAACGGATACAAGTGCGAGTACAGATACAAAAGCAGGAACGGATACAAGTGCGAGTACAGATACAAAAGCAGGAACGGATACAAGTACGAGTACAGGTATAAAAGCAGGAACGGATACAAGTGCGAGTACAGATACAAAAGCAGGAACGGATACAAGTACGAGTACAGATACAAAAGCGGGAACGGATACAAGTACGAGTGCGGATATAAAAGCAGGGACGGATACAAGTACTAACACAGATTCGGTATCGGCTATAGATATGGAACAATTTAAAAAAGATCTTAAGACAGCAAATGAATACATGCCACCGGAACCTCAATCTGATGGCAGCAGAAAACAATATTTGCCAGGTCATGTTACGAATCCTGCAACGGTTGATGTCACACCTTCTTTGGAGAAATTTAGTGACGTAAATGCGACAGAAACAAAAGATATAACAACAGCGGACGATACGCAGGAGGCTACGTATGAAAATGTGACGGATTTAAATCAAACACACATTACACCGTCTAAAACGATTACCAATACAGATTCCTTTACGTATTCCAATACAGAAGGAGCAAAATTAGGTATAGAATTGGATCATACATTCACTGCAAACGTGGAGATTCCAGGTATAGGAGGGGCTGGTGGATCTACAACTGAAAAAGTGTCTACTGAATTCTCTTATAATCATACAAGCTCGAATACAACTACTCATACAGAACAAATTACCCTACCTTCTCAAACGCTTGTAGCGGCACCGCATGGAACAACACACTATTTAGGTAAAGTCCAACGTGTTGAATTTTCTGGGAAAATGGAAGGTAGCGGTTATCTGACTGGCACAATAGATACCGAGCAGTACTTTACGTATCCTGGAGAAGAGGGGCATTGGAACGGCCGAGCGGATGATCCTAGAAATGTAAAAGAAAAATTGGATATTTATGATGTATTTAAAAAAGCGCTTACAAATCAAGCTTATAGTGGATTACCAAATTATATAGAATTAGATAATGTAAATAAAAGAGTCATTTTAAAGCAACCAATTACATCTACCTTTACAGGAAAATTAGGATTTAAAGCTGACGCAAAAATTGAATTTATACCAAGTGATCCAAATAAACCGAAAGTTCAAATGTCTTTAACAGATTACCAAAACCCTGAAAAACGTGCTCAATTATTAAAATAATGAAAAAAGATTGTGTATAGAAACAAAACCAAATTATTATATAAGGTTCCCCAAATAAATTTGTAAGCTAATTTATTTGGGGAATCCTTGTTTAAAGATACAAGTTAATAACTTGGCAAGAAAAATAATGACAATGAAAATAAAAAAGATTGTGCTGATGGTATGTTGGGCACCATAAATTGAATAATTTTCTATTTTTGTATACAAATAATAATATCCGCTAATATGTAGTGTGTGATGCGGTATCGTTGTTACATGTTCGTTTGATTTTTTATTCGTAAAATTACATGTTTATTTTGTTTTTTTTTTGACGCTCTCATGGCTAAATCCGCAAGTCTTACACCTTACGATCTTTTAGCAGCGTTCTGTATCGAATCTCACTTGCATCCCATAGCCAAGACCGATGTGAGTGAAGCCGTTATGTAGGATGTTTGTACGGTGTCCAGCACTATTCATCCAGGCGTGCCCTACTTCTTGAGGTATACGTTGGACCTTGAGTAATGTTTTCCCTTGCAAAGAACACCAAATTTATTCATCATATCAAATGGAGATGCATATGTAGGGCTGTTATGATTAAAGTAGTTATTGTTTTGCACGCTCAGTGTTTGTTAATTCAATAGCGCGTTGTTCGAACTCTCTTGAAGATGTTGTTTCATGATGTGTGTCCTTTCTATACAAAGTGTTAATAGTTGTTTTTGACAACCTGGCTGACGGTTCTGGGGTATACTTCAAATGATGTTAAAATGTATACAAAAAATATGCATTGTTAATGTTTATAAAAATAATTTTTATACAAAAGTAGTTTGAAATTAAGATAATAAAAGAACCAAAGCATCTAACTCAGCAGCGGTAGTGGGCGGGACCGCAAGTACCCTCAACTTCTAAAAGTAACGCAAGTATAGGATTCATATAAATAAACTCTTTTAATAAATTTTAAAAATGCTATAACGCATTTAATTGTTATTAAACCGTATATTTGTCCTGAAATACGGCAAACATTCGGAATATCTGTGTTGCTTTCTATGTTTCTCTATCCTATATATTTCGTGTGAAAAAGTTCTGTTATAAAGTTTGAAAAAATATAGGCTCGTTTTCAAACTTTAGTTAGCGTTTAAGAGGTTCTGAGTAACTGCTGTAAATCTTTACGTGTCGAAAAGAGAAGTTTGGAAGCTCGCTTCTCTTTTTTTATATAACATGAATGGTTTCGTTTCATTGTTAGACATATAAAATCTGACAGGTATTATCACTATGTAAACAAATATTCCTGATTCATACTAATAGCCAGACTTTGTATAGAGTAATAGTATCAGTATGATTAAGATGTGAATTATCCGCCACTTAACGTCCTAACAAACTGTTTGAAGTGGGGGCTTCTTGGGAACTAGATACTTTTGTTAGCTATCTATATTTACCAAGCTATCAACTTCCCTTAGAAAAAGAAAATCAGTTTTATATTGTGCAGGTGTAGGATATTTGATGGATGTATCTATGCATGTTTGGGATTCTTGATACGAACTCATTCTATCTGCAAGCATTTTGTTATATACAAAACGAACGCAACCAAATGTTTTTGCGAAAAATAATCGTTGTTCATCATTCGGATAGATATGATACTTATATGCTTTCAACATGACCTCCACCGCACTTTTCACCTTGATTGTCAATATTCTTTTAACTACATCTAGTGTTGCGTCACCAGTAGTCGCTAAACAGAAACTTCTTGACCAAAACATTTCTTTCCACCGTTTCTTTTTTACTTGCGGAAAATCTCTCTTAATGAGTCGAGACCTTGCACTTTTATAAGCCTGAATAAACTTTGTCGTTTCTGTATTGGGATGTACCTTGAACAAAGTCGGAGCATGGTCTACACCATGATGCTATCCGACTAAAGTTACATTGTATGTTTTAGACAGTCGTACAAAGTCGTACAAACATGTCTGTTACATAGTTTGATATAGTATCATCAAATACATTTCTTTTATATTTTACAATTAATACAAGATGATCATGCAATCAGAATACTGTATGATCATCACGATCTCATTTCATTGATATATCAACCTTTTATCTTGATAAGACTAATTATATCAAAACAAAAAAATAAAAAGCCAAGTCAAGTTCTTTTTGGCTACGCCAAACCGAAATTCATCTCCCTTACCGTTGGTCTCGCGCCCTTCACACGATTGAGGAAGGAGAATTCTTTCGGATTGTGCGTTAAAAACTCGTTGTACAAGTGTTAGATTTTTGCACTATCATTAAAAGTGACCTTTTACTAAGGTTATTTTTATATTTGTTAAGATCTTTTAGATTCGTTATCTTTAACTAGTCAATTAAAAATAACTTTGGGAGGAATCATTTTATGAAATTAAATAAAATAATGCACAGGGTACTATTGTCTACACCAACTTATGTTGAGGAAAAATAAAAGGAGAGTTTAGGAAGATAAAAACTAAACTTCTGAAGTCACATTTTTACATAGAGGTGGATGTGGGACGGAAAAATCCTACCATTTTATCAGATGGATCAACCTATCAAAACTCGAAGTTTTTTCGGTCATGAGAAGAGAAGTTAGCGAAAGTACAGCGTGTTATTTCTGGAAAAATAAAAGGATATACTGGCTGGCATACACAGCGAATAAAAGTAGTTAGCATTCATAAATACATAACAAGTGCTGGAAAAAGATTACTAAGTCATCAAAACCACGATGTGACTGATAGAGATAGGAAAACAAATAGTAATCTAAAGAATGAATCGATAAGTCTTCTCACCGCAAGTCTTGCGGCGTTAGCTCAATAAATTAGAGTGCATTAGAACTTTTTATTTAGGAATCTCCACTTCTAAAGGAAGTGAAAAGGGGGATAGTTCAAGGTTATTACTAGGATATAGTGACTATGAGTTTGCTAATAGTGTTTTCAATCCTAAAACTTAGGAATTACAAATCAAATACAATTTATGTAAAAAATGTCTATTTTGAAGAATTCGTCATTATTAGTTTACAGCCCTTCGACAACTGGATGAGAAGGAAGAAAGGTGGATGCAAGACCAAGACCACAAAGTAAGTCGTGAAATTGTCGATTTCGCAACGAATCATATGATTTCTGTCATTCGGTTAGAACAACTAACGAACATAAGACAGACGACAAGAACAAGCCATAAAAACGAAAAGAATCTACACACTTGGTCATTCTTTCGCCTAGCACAATTTATCGAGTACAAAGCAAAAGTAGTTGGTATATAGGTTGAATATGTGAATCCTGCTTATACAAGTCAAACATGTCCGAAATGTTCTGAAAAGAACAAGGCACAAGATAGAAAATATAAGTGTCCATGCGGATTTGAGAAACACCGTGATATCGTTGGAGCGATGAATATTCGCTACGCAACTGTGGTTGGCGGTAACAGTCAATCAGCCTAAGAACCTATATGGTCTGTCTTAGGAGGGGTGATGACATATCCTCATCCTATCAAGGGTAAGATTTCAAGTGTATAAACTGTTTATTAGCGCTAACTGATAAGAAAAAAGCTAATTGAAAAAGGAAAGGATAGAGGGGAAACGTTTCCTAGGAGGTGTTTATATATCTAGCAATCAAATTAAAGAATTAGATTTTATACGTTTCATTGCTTGTTTTAGTGTTGTAATGATTCATACTCTTCACCGAACAATATATGGACGAGAGGTATGGAACCAGGAACTCAATCATATGTTAATGGTTATACAGTTATCTTTGATGTTCGCAACCCCTTTATTTGTCCTTGTGTCGGAAATGATAACAGCTCATTCCACTAAAAATTCTATCCCTAAGGGGTTTTTATGGAGGAAAATAAAATTTATTATTGTTCCGTATTTCATTATGAGCATCATTTATGCAATAGATAAGACCTTTTCTGCATCAAATATTAATCAGGGATTTTTTGAAATATGGAGATTATATTTAATTGGTCAATGGCATGGTTATTTTGTTTTAATCATTTGCCAAATGTACCTTCTTCATATCTTTTTTGTTAAATATTTTTATGATAGCAATCCCGCCATTTTACTTACGTATACAGGTTTATTAAGCATGGGGTATTGGTTGATGTTTGATTTATACGTACCTAATTTACCGTCTTCTAAGTATAGCTGGGAGATTTTGTTTAGAATTCCTTTTTTAGGATGGTTATTTTATTTTACAATGGCCTTTTATGCAGGAAAGAATATCGATCAATTTCGCAGTTTCATTTATCGATATAGAAAATATATGTATTTAAATTTATTTATTACTTTTTGTATGGTACATATCCTTTTTCATAACGGTATAATTCATATGGTTAGTTCTGCAAGGTATGATGTAGTTCTCTATACTGCTTTTATATTTATTGGATTATTTCTTTTTTCTCGATATTGGATTGATACGCCATATTCTATAAAGTTGGTATGTTCTTGTTCTTATGGGATATATTTGTTGCATCCGCTTGTTCAAAAGTATGTTGCGATATACATATATAGGTTTCAACTGTCTACTTTATGGTATATAGTGAGCATACAGATATTAGGAATCGGAATCCCAGTATGTATTGTACTTTTGTGCCATAAATATTGGTGGGGGAAATATTTGGTCGGCAAAGTCAGTGTTCCTTTGAAGTATAAAAATAATTAAGATGAACCCATTTACAAATGGAGATGCAATCTTATTTTTGAGTTTTTTACTCTTCCCTAAAAGCCTTTTCCTTCCTCAAGCGTTTGAAGGGCGTAGCCCAATAATTGGTGGGTGATGCATCTTGGTTGGTATTAGCCAAAGTATTTGTAGTTATCTGACCACTGCACTATAACCTGTCTGTGCATACAGATAGGTTATAGTGCAGTGGAATTAGATAGTAATAAATATTCAGTGTTTCTTTTACAGTAACACTTTGTACTGTTGACACTC
The DNA here is from genome assembly GCF_038005385.1 of Bacillus sp. FSL K6-2944. Taxonomy (NCBI): domain Bacteria; kingdom Bacillati; phylum Bacillota; class Bacilli; order Caryophanales; family Bacillaceae; genus Bacillus; species Bacillus sp. FSL K6-2944. The sequence continues at coordinate 167,146 of NZ_JBBOTE010000004.1, forward strand.
CCACGGCTAAAGCCGCAACTCCTACACCTTACGGTGTAACGGATGGGATTTCTGAATGACGAAACGTTCGCAGTCCATTTCTGTTTTGAACAGCCTTCAAGATGAGGGTGTGTCATCACCCCTCCTAAGACAGACCATATAGGTTCTTAGGCTGATTGACTGTTATCGCCAACCACAGTTGCGTAGCGAATATTCATCGCTCCAACGATATCGCGGTGTTTCTTAAATCCGCATGGACACTTATATTTTCTATCTTTCGCCTTGTTTTTCTCCGTGCATTTTGGATACTTAAAGTGCCACAAACCTTACGGTTTTTTGGTAGCACTCCGTATCCAACCTCACTTTCATCCCATGCCGAAAGACGATGGGCTTTCTCGTTCGGGAAGGGCTGTAATAAAATATACCACAGGCAAGTGTTTGATGATGAAATATCAAATTTATAGGTTAACCACAAAATACAAGGGGGAATAACTAGAGAAAGAATAAGATCTGATTATGTTAGTGCTACAATTGTAAGGGTTAATCCCCAAGTATTTAATGGATCAGAGTACGGTCCTACATTAACAGTAAGGGTACTTGTTACACCTGAAGGTGTAGTGAAAATTGCGGGTGCTGATACAGAAGTAAACCCTGCAGTATACCCTAGAGAAGTAGCTGAGCCAACGATTACATTATCATTAAGTCGCATAGTGATACCTGCATAATGCCCTCCTGCTTCAATATAAACTGCTACTTCATATATTGCTAAGTAATTTCTCCCTCCTTCAAGCAATACTGTTGTTGGTGGTGTAAATGAAATCGCTGTACCGTTAGAATGTACGACTGTATCGAGTGGAATCGCAGAATTTACAGCCACTATCGTTGGGGTAGTTTGAACAACATTTAAACTGTTAGCCGTGGGTGATGGACAAGAACAGGGCTTGTGAATTTTTGAGTTACTATTATCTTGGTGGTTCACAGATAGTTCCCTCCTTTGTATTCTTATTATATTTTTAATAACTTTGTAAAAAGCTAATAAAAGTGGAACAACTAGCTTTTAATAGTCGTTGATACTCTATAGATTTCAAAATATATCCCATAAATATATATGAATGTTTTTTTTTAGGCAGTACTGTATTTAACGTATTGCCGGAAAGAATTCTCATTCCTTAGTGAAGACGAATTGGATCGGAGGGAGATGAATTGGCTTCCAACAAGGAATGGTAAGAAGCCCTCTGAATTAATTAGGCATATACATTTCGTGTCTATCCAAGTCAAACACAAACGACTCTAATCTATAAAATAAAGCGATAGGGTTTTTAACCGCAAGGACTGCGGAGATAACCTAATAAATTAGAGTTCATTAGAACGCTTTACTTGGGGATTTTCCTTTTCCAAACGAAGTGAAAGTGGGGATAGTTCAATGGAAATACATTTTGATGAGAAAGTCATATATACAAGCTATTGGTGGAAATCGTGGTGACATCTATAAATAATGCAAATATGTACTTTTAATTAGGAAGATCTTCTAAATTAAAGAAGCTTCCTTTTTTATGTACAGATAATGTTCGCTAATGCTTGTTACGTTACCTTATTTCACTCTTACATATACTCCTTTGTATTCTCAATAGGTTGCAGGATAACATAGCGCTCAAGCAATGGAGGGAATCGTAGGAATAAAAAGAAATGAAAAGCACAGCTGCAATTATCATCTGTGGACGACAAGCAACTGTGCTTAGGGTGAGACATAAAGGGTAAATATATCTTAGCCTGATTAGCAAGAGAGGTTTAACCTATGTTTACTATAGCAGGAAACGAAAGTATAGATAATGATAAAAATAACCTTTTCCAAGGGCAAGTAGAACAGAAAATAAGTAGGGACAAAAAATACACAGCTACATCATCCGCGGGAGACGAGTAGCTGTGCTAAGAAAGGGTAAGAAAAAATCCGTTGTAACCACAATTGGCATTTGGAATGTTAGGATACTTTTACTATAACAGGCAGCATGCAAATATAAAATGATAAAGATAACCTTTTGCAAATGTAAAGATAAGTGTTCAGGTGGTGAGAGATGTATGTATTGTTAGGGGATATAGAGTACAATTTGCAACGCATAGAGAATACCTATAGAAGTGAAGGGATAAGGAACAGTTGTATTATTACCACAAAGGAAAATAATGGTTTAGGTTTAATAGGAAGTATACAACATGTTCCTCACCCTTCATGGAGTGATGGAAAGGATGAAGAGTATTCAAACATTGCAGTAGATTAGCTAATTGGGGGCCTGCAATGTACAAATCTGATTGTCAGTTCTTCATCCACTCTTACTATTTACTGTTTTTTGGTTTTATATACCAAATAAGAACATATAAATGTGATAAGTACCACTAGGATGTTGTTTTAGTGGAAAACAGCGAGAAGGGTGTTAAAATATGAGAACTATATCCACAGATTTACAAATGAAAATTGATATGTTACAGCTATGTCCTATGGATAATTGTGTGTATCATGAACATTTGAAAGCTTATAAGGAATTAGGAATTGATATACAACATTTTGAATATTACAAGATATATGGAGAACGTTTGGTGCCCTATTCAAAAGAATATATCATGCGCTCAAATTTGGAAGAGTTGTGGAAAAAGGATAAAGAAAAGTACATACAATTCAGTCCCTCTTTTTTTGATCGGTTAAAAAGAAAGGTGGATGTATGGATATGGAAGGGAAAGTTGAAATCGTTAGGGGGAGTGGCAAAATGGGTCCGGAAACATTCAAAGGAAGAAAAGAGATAGAATGTTTTTCTTATTCGCCAGAAAAAGCACAGCCAAATTAATACATTACCTGGCTGTGTAGAGAGTGAATAGATATCGAAAAACATAATGAGCTTGGATTATGTTGACTGGTTTTTATCATAACATGAAGGGCGTTACAGGAGGATTTGAAAGATGCTATTTAATACAGGGAAAATAACTGAGGATGGGGAGAAGTTGAAATGGATAAAATAGTTACGACTCATGTTGGTCTTATGAATGGAAAAGTACATATTTTTCAAATGAGTCTGGAAAGATTTTTAGATAAAGTAGTTGCTCCAGATGGATGTTTTAAGGAAGGTTTGATACGTTTTAATGATATTGTAATTAATCCAGAACACATCGTTTCTGTGCAACAAGTGTCTTCTGCTCGGATTCGTAGATCGAGTCGAATGCTAGAGTAACATTTAATTTAGCATCCATTTGGGTGCTTTTCTTACGTCAGACTATATTTTTATAGGGGTGAGTATGAGAATAAACAGGTGCTTATTCTCATGTATTAAAGACTACTAATATATACTCGTTTTTTTACTAAAGGGAGGTACACTATCTGAGGTGCTTTAATCAGAAGAATGGGTGGGAATTTTCTTCTCAATTCTAAGAGCAGCGTTTAATTAAAATTGTCGAGACATATAGTTATGTTGGTAATATACAATTTGTGAGATTGCTTGTCTTATATTTAATGGAGAAAGGGATGAATTTACTCCATGTGATCAAATAATAAAATGGGAGGTGGTAATCTTGTACTTTGAGATACATGAGACGAGGTAAAAGGACGAGAAGAAGGTCTTCGTGGGAGGGGAGGAAATTAACCGAAAGAGAGCTATTTATCCATGGTATGCATAAAAATGATATAAATATCCAAAATATAGAAAATCACCTAATTACGTAATTTTTGGGTATCCGCTATATTTTGGAACAATAAAAGACAGGCAAACCAGTACGGATATGTATTTATTTTTTAAAAATTCAGAAAATTAAGGGTATTTTTCTTTCTTGGCAAACAATTGCTTGTACTGTTCTTGTATGTCTTGAAGTTGTAAACTTAGTTCTTTTGCGAGTGTTGTCATCTTAGGGTCTTGTTGTAAGGTGAGCAATGATTTGGACACTTCTAAAAGCATATAATGAATCGTATATACTTCTTTTGTAATCAAAGATTCAGAAATTTGTTGAAGAGTAGATCCGATTATACTCATTTTTCGATCAATTTCCTGTAATAAGTGTGTAGAATCGCTAACATATGATTTGTTCACTATGATTCCTCTCCTGTCTTATACCATTATGCGTATCAATCTTACGGGTATTTTTTATTTTAATAAGGAAAAAGGACATCTGTCAAATTCCTCTTTTTAATTGGAATTTGGATTGTTTCATTGCTTTCATGTCCATTTTCAAGTTAGCGACTTGATTAAAAACACATATATATCTTACTTGGATAATAAGTTTAGTGATATACAGTAGGAGCATTCTTAATCTCTATTAAAATATCTGCAATTCGTTTTCCATTTTTCAAAATCATATGGTCTTTGGTATATCCATCTATACATTGACCCAATTCTTGACTTAACATCACTTCAATTTCACCGTTGTCTCGTATGTTACTCATTAACAAGGTGGCATGTTGACTCTGTAAATAATACAATTGCAACGTTTTAGCCAAAGATGTCACTAATGGTCTCAATAATACATCGTATTGTGGAAGCATATCCGCAGCTATTTGTTCATTTAAAATAAAATGAATGCCATTCTCTTTTGCATCAAATCGATATAAGAAAATCATATACACAGCACGCCCTTTACATGTTATGTGTGAAGATATAGTAGGAAATAGGAGAATATACGCTCGTACTATTCTCCCAATCCCTGAACTAAATAAAAGAATGGTATATGTTCATTATATATCGTGGGAAGTCACTGTTCAATTTGTTATTTCGTTTTGGAGGATATTTTTAATTTCTTCTATTTTTTGATGAGAGAGCCCTCTTTTTATTTGGTTCTTTTAATACATTTAACGTTTTTGTATTTTCTCAACATATATAAATTGAATTTTCTTTAAGATTTAAAGCTATCTGATCGCATATACAAATGTGCTTGTAGTCATGTCATAGATCAGAATTTGAATGCTGCCATCAACTTGTCACGTTATGAATTAGTCAATTAGCCCCTTAAACGTTATGTTAATATGTAGGATGCGTTGTATCCGAATTTACGCCCTCGGAGAGTTATATCAAACGATAGTAGCTTTGGCAAAACCGGACTCGTAGAACAGGGAAATAAACAAACTTTATAGACTTTTATAAGGTTTTGGCAATGGTCGTGAAATAAAGGGACGTATTGTATATACTACAGGTAGACGGAGCCTTTCTGGCAGATACTTTGTGCCATTGTGATTTGAAACAGAAGTGCAAGAACTTTCGAAAACACAACCTTACATCGGAATGGGTGTGGGAGAAAAAGCTTTGGCCATTTTGTCAGAGGAGACAATCTATAAAAATCCGAAGTTTTTTCGGTCATGAGAAGAGAAGTTGGCGAAAGAACAGTGAGTAACCTTTTCTAGCATTCATGAATGCTAAAAAAGGTTACTTGGCCAAATTCTCAACTGAAATCATCAAAAACCACGATGTGATGGGTATAGAGGATTTGCAAGTTCTCAATTGTATTCATACTGTGGGTGTCAAAATAAAGATGTTAAGAATCTAAATCTTTGTGAATGGGATTGTTCTTCTTGTAGCACACATCATGACAGGGATATTAACGCAGGACAAAATCTTAGAAATGAAGTAATAATACTTCTAACCGCAGGGACTCTGGAGTTAGTCTAATTCATTAGAAATCCCCACGTTCACGTCGTTTAGAAGTGGAAGTGGGGTAGTTTAATGCTTACGTTAGGAAACTTTGTTTTTAACGAATAGCTGCACCATTAGGTATAGCATTTTTCATCCACTGGGGAAGCACAGATGCCTCTGCATGAAACGCATACTTGTTTAAGAGAGATGGACTCGTAATCCAGCGTTTCATTGGTTTTCCGGTCGCATCTTTATCAAGAAAATAGATAAACGAATCATTTTCAAACTGTATTAACCCCATATCCTGATCAATATTTCTTCCGTTTGGAATTGTGTGAAGGCTTTGAAACTCTAATACTCCATCCCGATTTTTAAAAATACGATTATACGTATCTCGATCCGTAATGTAACGCTTCATGCCTCTATCCACTAAATATATGTCTGGTTTCCCTACTTCCTTTACACGATATCCATTATAAGCATATTGGTCATTTTGTAGAAATTCTCGGTTCAAAGTAGTAACTTTTTCTTGACTGGCTGCATGGGCTTGCGGTGTAGTCAGCATACTCAGTATACTCCACCCATTGCAGCCGATTAAAGCAGCTATTGTAAGACTGGATAACCTTTTCACTATCTTTTCACACCTTTCATTTTTAATTGTAGAATACAGACTTGCAAGACATTCTCAGAAGTTCTTTCCACGCTGTCTATTATAATGATAACGCTATCATCATGATATAATTTCTTGTTTAGAAATACAGGAAATCTATTGAGAAAATAAAGGTACACATTTCCATTCTATAAAAAGTTTAGAATGATGTGTAAAGAAGGGAAAGAGCATGCAATTGGGGAAAGTTATATAAACTGTCGTAATTTTGTGGATTTAAAACAAAATAAACATGGAAAATGGATGGAGACAGTGCCTAATTGAATTATTTTTGGAATGGTATAGCAGGCACGATTCAAAATTTAACGTGTTCTTTGAAAGAAGTCTCCCTCCCCAAGCGTGTGAAAGATGATAGTCTAGAGATAGGCGGGAGATGAACTTCTATTTATTTTGCCTCTGATATAATCAGTCTTATAAAAGGTGAAATTTGGTATAATGATAAAAATCTATAATACTCATGTAGTGGAGAGTGTAGTTGGATTAGACGTTGCAATGGTTGAATTGTATGTGTGTAGCAAAGTTTTATGGAAAGGCTGCCAATCAATGTGAAAATTTGCTTCATCATAAGTCTAAAAAATTAACTACGAACTTTGATGTTGTAGTATTACGAACTGCCGTATGGAAAGGTGAAAAATTGATAAAATCATAGATAATAAGGAGTCTAGGAATTCCGTGAATGACCTACTAAGGTAGGGGAATAGGGAAGCATAAATTAAATACTTGACGTATACCTATATAAAGAAAAGGTAAGGGAGGAACTATATGTTCAATGAAAAATTATTGGAAGCATTAAATCGTTATCAGAGGCGTGAAGGAAAAAATCCAGATATAATCAAAGTACATCCGACATATTATAACAATGTACTGAAAGAACTAAATTATCCAGAATGGCTTATTCAAAAGAAAGAGATGGAGCAGAAGAAAAGTTTATTTGGTGTAAAAGCTATATTTACAAATGATATTGAAACCTTTGAATTATAAAAACTGCCGCTTGTTTTGGAATAAATGTGTTATAGTTGAGGTATGAGTAGTGGCGGAAAACACGCCTCATATAGATTTTTTTAATTTTGTCTAAACGACCTATAATGATGGCATCTAAAATCCGAAATCAGATATCGATGGTGCAAGGTTGAATGTAGCCGTGGAAAACAAAGGAGCATCCGTAAAGGATGCCTTTTTGTTTTTATAGAAGAAAGAGTATATAACTATTGTACATACTTTTTACTCATTTTTGAATTAATAACCATACCAATTACGGTGGCTTTCAATTAAAGCATCGTGCGCAGCATCCCAATAATTCACGGAATACACGTAGTCATAGTTCATCATGCATATGATACCACTACCAGAAGCATCATGCGATAGTCCGTAATTGTGAGACCATTCATGTTGGATTGCATAAGGAGTAAAGGTTGTTCCTTGATCAAGCACAACGCTAATACCGCTTTGAGGTGCGGCAGAATAGACATAAGCAATGCCGCCAGCTGTAAATTTGTTGTCTTTAGTAAATCCAATTACAAAATCGTATTGTGTATTGTTTTTCCATTCGGCATTTAAATCAGCTAACAGTGCACTACTATTTGCACCATCGGATTTCCAATTTGCGTAACCTGTTACAATGAAGTTAATGTCATGTTCTGCCCAAAAGCTATTATCTGCTTTTTCTACCATTTGCGTAGTAATTGTTTTCCAGTCAGGATGAGCAGCTCGATATTCTTCATCAGCTGCGATTAAAATGGTAACGGTTCGAGTGGGAGCTAAAGTATGGGGCAGAGAATTAAAATTTTCGACGTCTGTAGGGGAGAAGGAGTCGAGGTGAATTGAATTTTTATCGGGATTAACCTTCGGTAAAGGATCACTTACAATCGGTAGTTTGCTAGATATGGAGTGTCTATTCAGTTCTTGTGCATGTACATGTGTAGGATTAGATGCGAAAGGTAGTAGTAAGAGTGTACTAAACGCTAAAGATGTAAAAAACATTTTGATATTCAAGTTTTTATCCTCCTAATAAAATAAAATTACTTTAAAATATTATATGAAAATTTAATGATGTTAGTGATAGGACAAGTATCTTATTTTAAAAGAATTTTTAAGATGTAGAGGATATGGATAATTATGTTAAATGTAAAACGAGACGAGTAGGAACAGAAAATTGATTAGTATGGAAATTTGTTGCAGATAAATACTACGGCAAAGAAAAGGAAACTGCCGCCATATCGCTCAATTAATGAAACGATGTAACATTCTAACAGAGTGGGCATACATCAATCATGGAGTGGGAAGCACTGCCCATATCGTATGTTGGACGATGTAAAACCATTGTAGAAAGAATTTAAAATATATATAGTAGAGGCGGTCTTACAAGTATCATTTGCTAATAATATTTTATAGGGTTGTCATAATTACGTATTCGTACAAAATTAGGAATGAATAATGGGATTGTGAAGAATATGTATCGTGAGGGATGGGGCATTCAAAATGATTGATACATGGTTGTCGGAAATCAATGAATTTATGCGAAGTATATAAGGTTTGAAGTGGGAATTGCACATTAGTAGCGGAACAACATACTATACAGTAAATGAAGCCTATGTGTATGTGAAGTAGGAAAACAGCCCTTAATTGAACTGGAAAGTTAGACAGAAGAATTAAGTGGCTGTTTGAATATGAGTCCGGTATTGTATCGGTCTCATCTCTTTTAATTTTGTTTTTTCTTTTGTGATTGTAATGAATATAATTATCTAATTTTAGATTGAAATGGTTTATACTCTCGAATTCTTTAAGATAATGTAATTCATACTTGAATAAGCCAAAGAAGGTTTGTATGACCGCATTATTTATCATTTTAGAAAAAGAGAATGTGCCGGTGTATCGTCTCTATCTACGAGCTATAATAAGTCTAAAACAGATGATACATACAACAGTTTATCATGTAAATGAAATTCATTTCTATTACGTTTAGATGAGTGGAATTGGTGTTTTAACATGTTAGGAGCTAATCCCCTTGTAGTTTTCCGATTTTTACTATTTCTTCTGGTGAGAATTTAGCCATAAAAAGGACACCTTCAATTGTTGATGGTGTCTAACAATTGAAGGTGTCCATCAAAATTGGACGTTGTTTACTTTATACTCACAAATTTATTGGATTGAATTAACTTTAACTAAACTATACATATTATTTATAATACGGATTATACATAGATGCTTTAGATTCAGAACACCCAGAACCCATAGGGTATGGTTGAACTCCAGAGCCGATATGATACGGGTGATGCGGTTGAACTCCAGAGCCGATATGATACGGGTGATGCGGTTGAACTCCAGAGCCGATATGATACGGGTGATATGGCTGAACCCCAGAGCCGATATGATACGGGTGATATGGTTGAGCTCCAGAACCTATATGATACGGGTGGTAGGGCTGAGCTCCAGAGCCTACTTGATAAGGATTAGGATACATGTTTATAACCTCTCTTTCATATGTTTCACCATTCAAAATACAAATGTAGTGATTTTTATGATAGTATTTTGGGTTTGGTATACCATATGTGCAAACTCATCAACCTGTGAAACTTACAGTATCAAAATCCCCTAAATAAACGATTGTTTATTACCGATACACAGCTAAATGATAGGCACAACAAGTGGATTTTTTATATTAGAGATACACATTCTATCTAACGGAAAACAAAGCCTATGTGTATGTGAAGTAGGCAAGAAAAAAACAAGGAGGATTTCACCTCCTTGTTCTAAAAATGAAACAATGTTGCACATATCTCCTCTTCGATACTCTACTCCAGAGACAGGTTCTTTTATATACCGAATTGTATGTTGGTACTAGTTTAAAAATATTGGGGAAATTGATAGAGGATTTTTTCAATTTGGTTTGGAATGTTTGTTAAGCTTATATCTTTCTTCGTTCGGAAAAATAGAGTTCGTAAAAAGGTTTTGATATTTCCATATAAAACAGCGAATTGTGTTGGTGTAAGCCTTTCTTTCACTTGAGAAAGACGTTGTATTTTCTTCGTAAGAATCGATAGAAACTGTTTTTGTGGAAATTCATGTTGTAAAATCGCTAGGAGTGGTGTAATGAGATATTCATCCTCGTTATTATAAAGTACATCCTGATGGTGAAATGTTGTATTTAGTAAGCAATGAATTACTTTTTCGTAGTGAATATTTGAAATATTCGGATTTTTAATCAAGGCATGTAGGGCAGATGAGCCATGTAGTATGTGGCGTGTATATCCTTTGTCAGGTATATACACACGGTAGTCTTTTTCTAATTTAAAGTATTGAAGGATTTTTTCTAGAGCGTCTACGAGTTGATTTTCTGGTAAAAAAGGGTGTTCTGTGTCGTACTGTATGATTAAAGCTAGAAGTGCAAGTGTATAGGAACGAGTGAAAATGCCATCATTTTGTGAAGGAGATATTTCAAAATATAAATAATTTGCATTAAGACAGGAAGCTAGTAATATTTCTAATTGTGAACTTTCTAAAAGGCTATGCTGTATAAAATATTGAAAACATGGATAAATGAGCATTTCTCGTGTGTAGGCATCGATTGTACCTATATGTTGCATCATGGTGAAGGTAATTTCTTTTACATTACATGTATGTAAGTACAGGTAATCATTTTGCTGCAGTTCCTCTAGTTGTAGGTGTAAATCATGAATATCCAAACCAAAGCCTCCTTTGTATCCTATGATTATAAAAGGGGCTGTAATGAAAGGATGTGTATGATGGAAGAAAAGATATGTTTTATTTTGGTGTTATGGAATCTTATATATAGGTAAAAAGTCAGAGCGCATGACTAAAGGGAGAACAGCATTCCAATGTGCTGGGTGGGCATGCTGTTCCGTGGAAACGGTTTTTGGTACGACACAACAGGAGTCATTTTACTATATGTGAGTGAGATACAAAGTATGCGGAAATATAAAAAGATGTTTCTGCAGCTAGAGGCGACTGGGGTGTAGTGGAGAGAATGGGTAGACACACCGCTTATGAGAAAATAAAAACGGTGAAAAACGCAGATATGGAAACCGGCGGACGGGAAAGTAAATGGAGGGTATAAGTGTTCGGAAAATTAGAAATCTATCATATAATTTTGTATTATATACACCATACAATTGGTGTTTTTTGTATTTTCATTTTTACGCCTGTTTTTTTGCGAAAGCAGCAAAAAACTAGCACGAAGGGCTTGGGTCTTGTATAGCATACAGTATAAGCAACGGACATATTGTTTCTTGTCTCGTTGGGAGAAGAGAGAATAAGAGGGAATACATATTTTTCCTGTAACTACTCAGCCACCTTTCGGTGTCTTTTTTAAATTTTACTAGTTTCATATGCCTCCCATTTGTAAATACTGAGTATATCAAACAGGGGAGGTGAATCTTATGGTCGATCGAAAAATTATTTTAGATACATATAAAAAAGGACCTGAAGCTGTTATTTCTTTATTTGAAGAAACATTTTCTAAGTTAGAAAAACGTATACAAGAACTAGAAAATGCTTCAAAAAAAAACTCCAAAAATAGTCATAAGCCACCTTCTACAGATGGTTTGGGTAAGCCCGTTACAAAAAGTTTGCGCAAACCGTCTCATCGTCAAACGGGTGGCCAGTTGGGCCACAAGGGACATACTCTTGGTTTGACAGCGACTCCAGATCATACGATTACACATTCTCCTACATATTGTACTTGTTGTCATACTTCCTTGAACCACGAGCCTGTAAAAGGGTATCGCATTCGCCAAGTGTATGACTTACCACCTATTCAGATCGAAGTGACAGAACATAAAGTAGAACAGAAAGAATGCCCACATTGCCATTCTATCCAAGAAGCCCAATTTCCTTCGACAGTATCTCGTCCTGTTCAATATGGTCCAAATATAAAAAGACTGATTCCCTATTTAACGCATTATCAATGCATTTCTTTGAAGCGAACAAAAGAATTCTTTCAGGATTGTTTTGGACATTCTATAAGCGAAGGAACCCTGGTAAATCATACACAGGCTTTCGCTTCTCAATTGCAGCCATTCATAAAAGAAGTAAAGGAAAAGATTCTGCAGTCTCCTGTTGTCCATTTTGATGAAACTGGTATGCGTGTAGAAAACAAAACACAATGGTTACATACTGCCAGTACACCGGAGGTGACATTGCAACATATTCATCAAAAACGTGGAAAAGAAGCAATGGATGCTGGAGAAATCTTGCCATCTTTTTCTGGAATTGCGATGCATGATGGTTGGAAATCGTATGATGCGTATACAGATTGTCGTCACGTTTTATGTAATGCCCATCTCTTACGAGATTTACAAGGAATTATAGATAGTACTGGAGAACAATGGGCACAACAGATGCAGAAATTTCTAACGCAAGCGTTGACGATGAAAAAGCAATCCGAAGGTACCATGCCAAAAGCGACGCAAAAGAATCTGTTTATTATGTATCAATCCATATTGAAAGAACAACAGATTCTTTCCACGAAACAAAAGAAGAAAGGAAAGCAGACGCCTTCTCAAAATTTATGGAATCGCTTCGTCAAGTATTCTGACAGAATTCTAGCGTTTTTAGAACATCCAGCCATTCCATTTGATAACAATCAAGCAGAACGGGATATTCGGATGACGAAAGTAAAACAGAAAGTGTCTGGGACTTTCCGAAGTAAGAAAGGCGCAGAATCTTTTTGTCAGATACGAAGCTTTATGAGTACCATGAAAAAACAAAAACAATCGGTCTTACAAGCGATAAACCAAGTCATAGAAACTAGAACGGTTCCTTGGAATAACACGACTTCATAAGAGAATTTCTCTATTTGGCATAGATTCTTTCTCTGATTGGAGTATTTTCTTTTCATGTTTTCGAATCGGAAACATGTATTTGGCCTGTTTTTTTATTTGAAGAAGCTGAGTAGTTACTTTTTCCTGTTTTGATTGTTCTTTTGCATTTTTGATGGGGATACTCGATTGGGAATGTGTATCGTAGAAACAATTGTGCTGGATGAATTCCTTTCCTTGTTCGGTTGCTTTATTTTCTAAAAAAGGAGGGTGTATGATGGCAAGAAAGGTGATGGCGGAACAAGTCGTGACCGATTTAGAGTTTTTAGAGATGATTCAACAGTTTCAGTGGACCACAACCAGTCAGCTTGTTTCGTATATTGGTTTTGTAACTACTCAGCCACCTTTCGGTGTCTTTTTTAAATTTTACTAGTTTCATATGCCTCCCATTTGTAAATACTGAGTATATCAAACAGGGGAGGTGAATCTTATGGTCGATCGAAAAATTATTTTAGATACATATAAAAAAGGACCTGAAGCTGTTATTTCTTTATTTGAAGAAACATTTTCTAAGTTAGAAAAACGTATACAAGAACTAGAAAATGCTTCAAAAAAAAACTCCAAAAATAGTCATAAGCCACCTTCTACAGATGGTTTGGGTAAGCCCGTTACAAAAAGTTTGCGCAAACCGTCTCATCGTCAAACGGGTGGCCAGTTGGGCCACAAGGGACATACTCTTGGTTTGACAGCGACTCCAGATCATACGATTACACATTCTCCTACATATTGTACTTGTTGTCATACTTCCTTGAACCACGAGCCTGTAAAAGGGTATCGCATTCGCCAAGTGTATGACTTACCACCTATTCAGATCGAAGTGACAGAACATAAAGTAGAACAGAAAGAATGCCCACATTGCCATTCTATCCAAGAAGCCCAATTTCCTTCGACAGTATCTCGTCCTGTTCAATATGGTCCAAATATAAAAAGACTGATTCCCTATTTAACGCATTATCAATGCATTTCTTTGAAGCGAACAAAAGAATTCTTTCAGGATTGTTTTGGACATTCTATAAGCGAAGGAACCCTGGTAAATCATACACAGGCTTTCGCTTCTCAATTGCAGCCATTCATAAAAGAAGTAAAGGAAAAGATTCTGCAGTCTCCTGTTGTCCATTTTGATGAAACTGGTATGCGTGTAGAAAACAAAACACAATGGTTACATACTGCCAGTACACCGGAGGTGACATTGCAACATATTCATCAAAAACGTGGAAAAGAAGCAATGGATGCTGGAGAAATCTTGCCATCTTTTTCTGGAATTGCGATGCATGATGGTTGGAAATCGTATGATGCGTATACAGATTGTCGTCACGTTTTATGTAATGCCCATCTCTTACGAGATTTACAAGGAATTATAGATAGTACTGGAGAACAATGGGCACAACAGATGCAGAAATTTCTAACGCAAGCGTTGACGATGAAAAAGCAATCCGAAGGTACCATGCCAAAAGCGACGCAAAAGAATCTGTTTATTATGTATCAATCCATATTGAAAGAACAACAGATTCTTTCCACGAAACAAAAGAAGAAAGGAAAGCAGACGCCTTCTCAAAATTTATGGAATCGCTTCGTCAAGTATTCTGACAGAATTCTAGCGTTTTTAGAACATCCAGCCATTCCATTTGATAACAATCAAGCAGAACGGGATATTCGGATGACGAAAGTAAAACAGAAAGTGTCTGGGACTTTCCGAAGTAAGAAAGGCGCAGAATCTTTTTGTCAGATACGAAGCTTTATGAGTACCATGAAAAAACAAAAACAATCGGTCTTACAAGCGATAAACCAAGTCATAGAAACTAGAACGGTTCCTTGGAATAACACGACTTCATAAGAGAATTTCTCTATTTGGCATAGATTCTTTCTCTGATTGGAGTATTTTCTTTTCATGTTTTCGAATCGGAAACATGTATTTGGCCTGTTTTTTTATTTGAAGAAGCTGAGTAGTTACTTGGTTTTTATAACAGGCGACGCATTCTGCGTAAACTCGAACAACTTAGTCCCTCTATCTCCACATCATTCAAGAACCGGCTCGTCATATTTACGGACTCAATAGCAAAGGTGGTGCGTTACTGGGAACGTCTTATGTGACCATTTTGACAGAGTTACAAGACATCTACGATGTCCTTTATCGCAATGAAATCTGGGAATGGTGCGGGTATCCGGAGTGGAATGAGACGCTATTTTCTTCTCGTAAACGAGAACCGCTTGTGCCGACGGCTTATTGGTATCAAGGGCGGCGCCTGCATGTCGTCGAAATCGATACAGGGGAGAATTTGCATGCAACACTTTGTAATATGCGCCGTTATGAGGGACTCGTGAAACAAGCCGAAAAACGTAGCACACCTGTTCCCCAAGTCTATTATTTTACAAGTGATCGGCTGCGTTTAACGTGGCTCGAAGAAGCGCTGGGCGGACATAAACCGTGGCTGCGGTGTATGCATCATCTTAGAAAAGGAGGAAATATATGATAAGAAGTTTACCAGTCTTCTATCGAATTTATTGTACTTTACAACGAGGAGGATCATCTATATGAGTAAGGACGAAAATTTATTTGATAATCTCATCACCCCACAGCTAGTCCCTACAGTTCCTATTACTCCAGCGCAACAAGCACAACTTTTCACTTTAATCCAACAATTACAAATTGCTATCAATACGTATCTAAATAATCCTAATTTAGTAAATCGTATGACTTTACAAAATAGTTTAATGAATTTATATAACTTTTTACTCACCGAATTTCCTACTGCAACGGAGAGAGACGCTACACGAAATAGTTTATATCTTCTCTTAGCTGTCAACAATCGTTTAGCCTCAGTTACTTCGGCAGAAGTTGGTCAAATCGCGACCATGTTACAATCTCTGTATACTACTTTATCGTTTTTAATGGCAGAATTTGTGATGGACGTTGCCCTACGCAACCAAATTCTCAATATTTTATCTGCTTTGGTGACACGAACAGCCGCTGTTCCTGATGGTGGTGCTGGAGCAACTGGGCCGACTGGACCACAGGGGGTCCCTGGTCCACAAGGTGTTCCTGGGATACAGGGCCTTCCTGGGGCACAAGGAACACAAGGGCCAATAGGGCCTCCAGGACCAGAAGGACCTGAGGGCGAGCAAGGGCCGCAAGGGGTAAGGGCCTCAGGGGCCGCAAGGGGTTCAAGGTGTGGAAGGTGACAATGGTGTTACAGGACCGGTTGGTGCTACAGGAGCCACAGGTGCAACTGGACCGACTGGACCACCTGTACAAGCACCTACGAATGAATATCTATTAGTATCCACATTTCTCAATCAAAGTATAGCCGCAAACGCTCCCGTACGATTTGAAATAGAAAATTTTCAGAATGGAACAGCTGTTACGAGAAATCCTCTTAATGACACTATAATAAATTTAGAAGGAGGACGGACATATTTAATCACATACACATTTACTCCTGTTACTATGACTGCAGGGTTTGCAATTTCTATTGAAATAGACGGTGTTCCATTACCCTATACTACAGTAGCAAAATCTACTAGCAGTAATAGTTTTTCATTGACAATGTCTGCAACTACTATTTTTACCGCTTCGCCCTCAGGAGGAAGTGTTCGACTTGTAAATACTGCCACTAGCATAATAACCATAAATTCAGTTCCTCCGAGACAATCTGGTGCAAGTATGTCAATAGTCGCATTAACTTAAATATAATTTTTGATACAAGGTTATGAACATTCTATCGGGGGTGGTTTAATTTAAATATATATCGTTTTATTTTTATTAATTTTTAAAATTTCCTGGAATATGTAGATGTACAATGAAAACTGGTTCTTTCCCATATTAGTTGAACTCCCGCAACAAACCCTTTTTTCGCAAGGTATCAAAACTATTTCTCCCAAACATAATACGTTTAATAAGCTTTGTTTTATTCCATGTAGGAAGGGGTCTAATTCTGGAATAGAATGAGAAAATGGCTTCTTGATGTTCTGTTACTTCTAAGCAATCGGATATGATAACGAGTTGTAGAAGGACTGCCTGTGTATCCTTGCATAACTAAATATTCATGAATTTTCTTTGAGGAGTATCCTTTTTTAATTAGTACACCCGATGGTTAACTCTTTCATCGACGGTGAGTACTTGGTCTGTATTGAATACAGTAGAAGCTATTGTATAGTTTATAATTCAATTATACTATCTTACGGGCCTTCTATAGTTCTTGAATTGTTGCTGATTTGTGATAAAAAGACTGAAAGAAATAAAAAGTTCGGGTACACAGTGAGCAACGAACTCAGCTTGTTGCATATTTTCCTCAACTGTAGCTATATGTTCCTTACAATTACGTCGGTTTTTATCTTTACTATTTTTTGGGAGAAATAGGTGTTGTTTTCATGGTAGTACACTTTATATGTTCGAACGACTCATATGACTATCTTAATTGAGTCTATGAAGTGATACTTCAGAATGAAATTTTGGAATGGTACGGGTATCCCGAGCGGTAGTGAACAGGGAAATAATTAGGTCTGGATAACAAATCGGTCTAGCCTCAAGGTCTCATTAATAAATGAGTCTACCTTTGTAACGCCGATACTCATTAGTGTTAGTACGAATCCTGCGGGCATAGCAATAGACACAGGGAATAATCAGGTGTGGGTGCGGAATGCAAATATACAAAATGTTTCTTCTATTAACGTAACGCGTTTCATTAAAACCGTTATTGTTAGTGACTCTACGAGCAACAATGTTACAAGCAATATCGTAATTAACCCAACTAACTTATGAAATTTCTTAACATTCTGTCTGCTTTTTTTGACAGGATATGGTATATATCGATAAATAACGTCTGTAAAATTTAGATAAACATATAGAAAAAGCGATAAAGTAACGGCCCTTACCATGGTTAATCACCCCATCACGTAGTAAGAAAAAAGATATCGTAGAAATTTTTGATTGAAATCAATTTATGAGTAGGAATTATATACAGTGGTTATTAAACATATTCGTACGCTGATGGAGTTTGGTACGAAGATACAAGTAGTCGTTGCAAAAAACGGTTACTTATAGGGAGGGATGTTAAATAGAGTTCTGAGAGGAAAATAAGTGAATTCTAAATACAACAATATTTTAATACAAGAGTAATATGTCAAAGCTATAAAAATGCACACAAGGCAACAAAGCAACTTACATAAGCAAGTTGCTTTGTTGAAACTTGTAAGAACAGAAAAAGGTTTCGGTGTTTCGTTGCTGCAGGAAATACAGCTTATGAACAGTATGGATTAAATCAAAATTTTTATACACGAGGAGAGAAAAAATAACAATATTTTTTAATTTGAAATATCTGTCGAGTTTACAGAACTAGTAAACAAAACAACTGATTTAGAAACGACAGTTGAACAATTAGTATGAATTGAAAAAATCAGTGTAAGTATCTCAAAGAGTTAAGAGAATCAGATACGTGTTTTCAAAAACCTGAAAAATGACCCTGATGATTTTTATGCATATCATACGTATTTCCGAGGTAAAGTATCTGTAAGTGGGGTTAAGTATGCATAAGAAGGATTAAGAATATAAGGTGTTTTCGGGATGGCTGTTGTACAAGCTATCTGGATAGTATGAAAAGCAGCTTAACGTAAGGGGCCCATATCATGAATGCGAAAGAAACCAGAATTTACATATTGGATTTGCAAGATCAGCATTGCGCAGCATGTGAACATCGGACAAACGATTCACCTAAGTATTGTATGGTGAATTGTAAGGTAGGAGCAGATTTGTATAGACTGGGGAAACAATTAGCTCCGCGTGCAGAGCAAGTTAGAGAAAGTTCTAGACGGAGAAATTGGGAAACATTGATGCCTAAAATTTTAGAGATGTTACAAAAAAAAATTTCGATGAGTGCAATCGCTGGAGAGATAGGATGCGAAGCAAACACGTTACGGAAGCGACTTAAAAAAATGGGATTATGGCATCCGACAAGCAGAAAACAAATACAAGAAAATGCGCGAAAAAGATGGGATGAACGATGTGAACAAGCTATCATGTTACGTGAAATAGGGCTTACTTATAAAGCAATATGTCAGCAATTAGGGTGTAGTCGGAGCGGTTTGTATCAACAACTCGAAAAAAGAGGATTAAAGTAAGCGTAAAACAGGTATGCCTATAAAACAACAAAATGATAAAAGTATATATATGTTAAGATGGAAATGATAGAAAAAAGAATAGGTGGATTATGAACGTTCAATTGATGGGAAAGAATATCAAAGATTAGAAGATGAGACTACGTATTTAACATACAGCGAAGATTGAATGAAATAGAAATTAAGGCGCTATATTTGTTTATCCAATACATTAGCGGATGGAATAGTAATTAAATATTTAAAATGAGGGATGTGCAGGGAATGATGTTAGAATGAATAGCGAAAAAAACAAAAGCAAGCGGAAAGTATTCGTTTTATAGCATTCATGGAATAAAAAGGTACTATTTAGAGTCACTGCCAAAGTCAATTGAAATTCGTAAAAACATGAATTATGGTAATAACATAAGGATTTGATGGAAAAATCACTTTGTTTGCATACTGTTTTATAAAAAGAGACATATCGCATATTTATTAAAGTCATGTGGCCAGATGTGAAGACA
The DNA here is from genome assembly GCF_038005385.1 of Bacillus sp. FSL K6-2944. Classification (NCBI taxonomy): domain Bacteria; kingdom Bacillati; phylum Bacillota; class Bacilli; order Caryophanales; family Bacillaceae; genus Bacillus; species Bacillus sp. FSL K6-2944. The sequence continues at coordinate 186,836 of NZ_JBBOTE010000004.1, forward strand.
AATAGGGTTGTGCCTTCACAGAAATTAAATGATACATTCATTTAATGTGCTGGGCATCGTGGTAGATGTAGAAAATGATGTTTTCTAAAGGTTAAATTAAAAAAGGGATAAATAGCAACGTTTTATGTTATATTCATATAAATGTTTGTAAATTTATAATGAAATTATCACGTTTTGGGTTACGAATGTATATATTAGAGTGTAGGGTAATATAAAAACATTTTCTGAGAGCATGCTGGTTACATGCTCTTTTTGTGTTTTGTATCATTATTTGGACTAGAACCTTTTTGCAAAAAGAGCATACATTAAAATATAGGATAACCACTTCATTGGTACCTATTTGTTTATACGCATCCCTTTCTATAATAGTGTTTATTTTAAGAGTAGCCATTTTATTTTGGTGGCTCTCTTTTTTTGTATAGGGGAACGTCGGATTGTATTTGATGGGACAGTTGTCAGATAGTTCACATAGACAAATACCTATAGTAGCTAATTGTAGGAAACGAAACTCAAAAGGAACCTTATAATGAATGACGATGAATACAGCCTCTACGTTTCGTATCTATCCAAATCAAGCACAAGCGATCCCAGTCAATAAAAAGATTGACTGGGATCGTTTTGTATGTAATCTTTTCCTATCGATACATACAAAAAACAGGAAGAAAGAGTTTGTCTGGTTAAAGGAAGAGAATCGCATTGTAATTTAGTTGTTTGTTAGCAAAAGTGCAGCATGCATTTATGAAATACATGACAAATGCTAGAAAAGATGATTTGGACAAAGTCTCAACTGAAATCATGAAAAGCCATGATGTGATGGGTATAGAGGATTTGCAAGTATCGTATATGTGATGACAGAATCATAGGTTAATAAAAGCAAGTAGTGAGGTATCCTGGTCAAGTAACGACGTGTGAACGCAGAAGTACGATGGTTCGTTTACTGGAAAAAACAATAGATAAATTGTTGAAGGGGTGGTAATAAAAAAGCCAAGTTGCATTGTCATTTGTGGCTGACAATGCAACTTGGCTAAAGATAAATAAAGGGTAAATCCAAATATGTTTTGGCCTGGATGGCAAGAGGTGTTAGCTCTATTTTTTTACTATAGCAGGGAATGAAGGTACAGATAATGATAAAAATAACTTTTTACAAGGGTAAATAATCATAAAAAGACAACGGATGTAGCTGTATGAAGGATATACTTTGGATATCCAACTTCGTAAAACAGAGAGTATCAGGCTGAGTATATGTTTATGAAAAAGTTAGTGAAAGTTTTTGAAGAACCAAAGATTCTCGTAACAGACAAGGCTCCCGCTCTACTTTGCGCATTCTTTTTATGCGGATACGAAACATTGTACCATTAAGTATCTCAAAAATCTCATTGAACAAGATCATAGACATATTAAAGGTTGTTGGTTTGAATTCCACAGGATTTCAAACTTTTCGTCCTGCTTCACGTACCATTAAAGAAATTAAAACCATTCACGCTATATACAAACAAAGTATTACAGAAGTTATGCCGAACCGCTTAAACTATTTGTGTTTTTTTAAAATTTTGCAACAGAATAATTTATTGTACGTTTTAAACATGATACCGAAAATACAAGTAGGGAAACCGCAGCTAAACTACAGGTTAAAATTACCTATATCTCTGTGGAGATAAGTAATACAAGCAAAAAGAGGTATGTTAAGGTGGAAATTTATAATTTCACGTACCGTAATGAAAAAAATCTCAAAATCAAATATTAGGGTTATTTTTAGTTTATCTTTTCCGCTGCAATAGATATATAGATTCTTTGCCACTTTCTTCGAAAAGGGAAGTAATAAAAATGCTGGTTTTAGGCTTTAGAGTTTTTTATATAACTATTTTTATATATTATTTTTTTGTTATAGAAAATTATCGAAACGACGTAAAAGCCAATTATGCCTCCACCAATGTTTAGAATGATATCATCAATATCAAATAAACGATAGGGACAATTATATAGACCATAGACCCCTGTTAATTGTGTTATTTCAAAGAAAAGAGAAATTGAACTGATAATAAGTAATGTTTGCAGAATTTTGTAACAGAAATAATAACGTAAATATATTCCTAATGGAAATAATAATAGCATATTACATGTCACTTGTATGAACCCACGTTCTTTAAATATATTACTATATGTAATGGGAGAATTCCAAACAATATTCGTTTCCCTTAAAAAATCTGTAACAAATGTAAAGGGAACTAAAGAGTAATGTTGCATCCCTGCTTTTTGTATACTACAGGTATTGAACGTATCTGGTAAAGGGAAGATAACTAAACAATATGCGGATATGCCATATAGTAACAAAGAATACACAATAAACGTATGAAAATAATGAATATAACCATATTTTTTATATTGCCACAATAAAAATGGAATGGAGACGATAGCGACAACAATTAGAAATATAAGAAAAGCAGTTTTAATGGATAGTAGGTACGTTCCCAAGTTCATTTTCCTCCAAAAAATAAAATGTATAGTTGATATCCCTTTTAACCAGTAGGGCTACTAACTTTTTTCTAGTCTATCCGTACTCTGCGTTTATTTCTATCGAATTCTATTACACTATTCTTACATCTTTGTAATAGTATAAGATGGCGTAAAAAAACATTTGGAAATAATTATAAATAATGTAGCTACCATTGAAAATGCAAATGGTGAAGTCTTAAAAATGATGTTTCCTGGAACTTCTTCTAATCTCTTTAAATCGTCAATAATAGGAACGTATTATGTGAAATTTTAGAATAATAAAGACTTTAATCGGATTCAGATTTAATGATTGTATTCAATCAATTAAATAAGGCGCCTGACACAAGCGCTATCTTTTTTGAAAAGGAATTTGAGTTCATTGAAAATAAAAAAATTACAGGGAAAAGACAAATAATCATACCTAAAAATTACTATGATTATTTAGGTATGAGGGATTCTCACCACACCATCCTTATCTCTCAAGGAATTTTTTAAAAACCATCTAAGAAAGATCACACAGTATATGAGGAAGATATTCAAAAAATGTTTCGGGATTAATTGCCAGGGGCTATAAGGGGTGGTGAACTTGCTGAGAAGCTTTCAAAAAGAATTGCAGAATACGAACAGTTTTTAGAGTATAAGATCGAGCAATTTCAAAAAAGAGGGGAGGTTCTGTAGTAAGGATAATAATTTTCATATATTTGAAATTTCTTTTGGCGAAAAAGATGGAGAAACGGATTAGAAAGTTAGAAAAAAGACAAAAAAGTTTGTAGATGAATATGAAAAAAATTAGGTATCGGTAGGATACTTAAAGGTAATCTAAGTGAGTATAGAGTGTAGGTTAGACGATACAGGGAACTGAAATTTGCTTAGCATATGTGTACGATAGGGAAGACAGTTTCACTCCTCGTTTTTTGACTGTCTATATACGGTTGTATAGTCTCACTTGATACATTTCCAGCAGTAGAAACAAAATAGGAACGAGTCCACAGGCTTGGCAAGTGCTGAAGATGAGGAAATGCCTCTCTTACTTTTTAGAAGTCATTCCTTTGAATTTCGCCATTGTATCAGCAGGGCTGTGTGTCGGTAGTGTATACAAGAATACGCCTTAAAAAAGAAAAAATTCACATACTTGTTTATTCTATCGCCTCGTGCAATTCATTGAGTACAATGCGAAAGTAGTTGGTATAAAGGTTGAATATGTAAGTCTTTTTTATACAAGTCAAACATGCCCCAAATGCACTGAAAAGAAAAAGGCGTAAGATAGAAAATATAAGTGCCTCTGTGGATTTGAGAAACATCGTGAAACCATCTTTGCATGTGGCGATGGAAAGGTAGTGAGCGTTTGTTTTGATGTACGTAGGAAGGGAAAGTGTATTACATAGCGTAAGAAGGTATATCTTTTCATGTATGGTGTGATCTCTTGTGCATATATATATGAAACAAAACGCTTTACACCCGATAAGTATCTCAAGCCATGAGGGGGAGAAATATGGTTACCATTAGTTTATGTATGATTGTAAAAGATGAGGAACATGTATTGGAACGTTGTCTAGAATCTGTAAAAGGAATACCCGATGAAATTATTATTGTGGATACCGGTTCTACAGATCAGACGAAACAAATAGCAAACAGATGGACGAAGTGCGTCTATGATTTCAAATGGGTGTATGATTTTTCAGCTGCACGGAATGAAGCATTTCAACATGCTACCATGGATTATATCTTTTGGCTCGATGCAGACGATGTGCTGATGCGAGAAGAGGCGAACAGGCTGAGGATGTTAAAAAATGTGTTAGACCAAAGTGTGGATGCCGTATCGATGAAATACCATGCTGATTTTGATGTACAAGGTAATGTGACGGGGAGTGTCATCCGCCATCGCTTATTCAAGCGAGAAAAACAATATCGATGGACGGGTGTGGTGCATGAGCATATTGAAGTGCCCTCGACAGATACCATTTGGGCCAGTGATATTGTCGTGACGCACCAACCACCAAATAATGAGCGTTCCATACGGAATCTGGACTTATATGAACGTTACCTGAAACGAGGCGGCACATTAACACCACACGATTTATTTCATTACGGCAGAGAATTGTCAATGCACGAACGTTACGAGGATGCGATTGACATATTTAATATTTACTTAAAGACACCAGGGATTGCACCAGATATCCGGCTCTTTATTCTAAATGAACTTGCTTCGTGTTATTTTTTTATACAAAATATAGAAAAAGAAGAAGAGGTGGCATTTCAATCCCTGGCATATGCAATGCCGCAACCTGTATTTTGTTGCCGTTTAGGAGAATCGTTCTTACGAAAAGGAGATGTCCATACCGCTATGTTTTGGTATGAGCTGGCTCTCCAAGTACCAGTAACATATTCCTGGTCTCAAGATAAAATTGCCTTTCGCACGTGGTTTCCACATAAACAATTGGGTGAGTGTTATGAACATCTCAAACAGGAGGAAAAAGCGATTTCGCATTATGAGCAGGTACTGACGTATCTACCAGATGAAGAAATACAGCGTAAATTGCGAAAGCTTGTAGAGAAACAAGGGGAAGAATAAAACCTCCGTTTATCTGATCACCTAAAAAGGTGCGCTTCCATCACAATTTTATATATGAGAACGACAATAAGGACCTTGTTTCTTTCTCAGCCGTTATGCAGAGAGATTCTTTGAGAAAAGCTCTCTGTTTATTTTAGGTGTAATTTGCCCATTGGTAAAGTGTGTGTATATCCTCATAGAAGTCAGGTCCACTGAAAGCCATGTGATAATTACAGCCCTTCCCAAACGAGAAAGCTCATCGTCTTACGGCATGGGATGAAAGTGAGGTTGGATACGGAGTGCTACCAAAAAACCGTAAGGTCTGTGGCACTTTAAGTATCCAAAATGCTGGTATTATTTTTTTGTCTGTTTGTTTCAGTTCTATACGTTGGAGCGATGAATATTCGCTACGCAACTGTGGTTGGCGGTAATAGTCAATCAGCCTAAGAACCTATATGGTCTGTCTTAGGAGGGGGGATGACACACCCTCATCTTGAAGGCTGTTCAAAACAGAAATGGACTGCGAACGTTTCGTCATTCAGGAATCCCATCCGTTACACCGTAAGGTGTAGGACTTGCGGCTTTAGCCGTGGGAGTATCAAATGATTTATCATTTTAGCCAAGAAGACTCCTTCCTCAAGGAACGCGAAGTTAGTAGGTGGGAGATGAATTGGCTTCGGACAAGGGATGGCAGGAAGCCATCTTAATTGTTCGACATACATAAACTGTTACTTCACTATCTACCGAACGCATGTTTGTTGTACAATAGAAACATACCGAAATGGAGGTGAAATGAATGATGATTAATAAAGCATATAAATTTCGTATCTATCCAAATAAAGCACAAGCAACCCTAATCAATAAAACGATTGGCTGTTCTCGTTTTGTATTCAATCATTTCCTATCTCTATGGGATAATGCATACAAAGAAACAGGGAAAGGTTTGACATATGGTACATGCTCTGCCAAACTCCCTGCCATGAAGAAAGAGTTTGTTTGGCTAAAAGAAGTGGATAGTATCGCGATTCAGTCGTCTGTTCGCAACCTTGCGGATGCTTATACACGCCTTTTCAAAAAACAAAACAATGCCCCGCGTTTCAAATCTAAGAAGAACAACGTACAATCTTATACCACAAAACAAACAAATGAAAACATTGCCATTGTAGGAAACAAAATAAAATTGCCAAAACTAGGTCTTGTTCGATTTGCCAAAAGTCGTGAAGTAACAGGACGTATTTTAAATGCTACAGTTAGACGGAACCTTTCTGGCAGATACTTTGTGTCATTGTTAGTTGAAACAGAAGTGCAAGAACTTCCGAAAACAAACTCTTACATTGGAATGGATGTGGGACTAAAAGATTTCGCCATTTTGTCAGATGGAACAACCTATGAAAATCCGAAGTTTTTTCGATCATTAGAAGAGAAGTTGGCAAAAGCACAGCGTGTTCTTTCTAGAAGAATGAAAGGATCTTCTCGCTGGAATAAACAACGAGTAAAAGTAGCTAGAATTCATGAATACATGACGAATGCTAGAAAAGATTACTTGGACAAAATCTCGACTGAAATCATCAAAAACCACGATGTTATCGGTATAGAGGATTTGCAAGTATCAAATATGTTAAAGAATCATAAGTTAGCAAAAGCAATTAGTGAGGTATCATGGTCTCAGTTTCGAACTATGTTGGAATACAAAGCAAAATGGTACGGCAAACAAGTCATTGTTGTATCGAAAACATTTGCTTCAAGCCAATTATGTTCTTGTTGTGGATATCAAAACAAAGACGTTAAAAATCTAAACCTACGTAAATGGGACTGCCCTTCTTGCCTTACAAACCATGATAGGGATATTAACGCAAGTATCAATCTAAAGAATGAAGCGATAAGGCTTCTAACCGCAAGGACTGTGGAGATAGCCTAATAAATTAGAGTTCGATAGAACTCTTTACTTAGGAATCCCCCTCTTCTAAACGAAGTGAAAGTGGGGGTAGTTCAATTGTCTCGTACCAATGTATGATTTCCAGCTGTTGAAGGGTACCATTTTTATATTGTTATAAATTTGAAAAGAATTTTAACTCTTTTTAATGGAATTGGACAAAGATCTAACACAACATAAAATATTTTTTCATAACATACAGTATCGAATGAAAAAGAGGGATTAATATGAAACTGGACATACTACTAAAACTCCTTATTAACCTCGATTCACTTTCTAGTAGCTCTCATTCATTCGAATGAAGTATATCCAACCCCTAACCACTAATATTCCCTACAATAAACACGGTCTATATCTATTTGCACATCATATAAAACTAATTATGTTAGGTATGTAGAATGGTGTTAGAAACAGGCTATATTTCCCTCTGACAAACACAAAAAGATAGTTTCACTAGTTTGCAAAAATGGATACCGAATACATGAATCGAAAGCTGATTAGGAGGGGAATATAGTTTGATTTACAATATATCCACTATATTTCAAGAAACGTCATTTTACAATGGAGGGTATATTTCTTGTTTGCCAGATTCACAAAACAGTATAAAAGGGGGGAAAATAAATGAGTGGAAATATAATACCTATGATTACACCAACTGTTCCTATTACACCTATACAAGAAACGGAGCTCATCAACTTATTTTCTATTCTACAAACGACTGCCACAGCTTATTTTGCAAATCCAGACGTTATTAATCGTCAAGAATTACAGGGATCATTAAACCAATTATACATCTTTTTACGAGATCAATTTCCAACGGTAGATGGACGTAATGCGACTAGATACAGTATGTTTCTTCTTTTAACAACAGTGAATCAGTTAGCTGGAGCACCTGAGGTTAGTCAAATTGCGAATTTATTACAAGCTCTATATAATTCACTTTCTATCTTTATAGCAGAATTAATACCCTCTAGCCTTGCCGTTAAAAATCAACTTTTTAATATACTTCTATCCTTAGTTTCTATTACAGCAATTACATCATTTGGTATACCAGGACCTACAGGGCCAATAGGCCCAACAGGACTTTCAGGATTACAGGGGCCGCAGGGATTGCCAGGGCCTCAAGGACCACAAGGATTACAAGGAAATCCAGGGCCTCAAGGACCAGAGGGACCTCAAGGGGACCCAGGTCCTCCGGGGATAGGCGGTATACAAGGACCTCAAGGACCTCAAGGGATGAAGGGACCTCAGGGAGATGCAGGTGCGACAGGACCCGTTGGCCCTACAGGACCGACTGGGCCTACGGGACCTAAAGGCGCAACGGGCGGATCATTGGCGCTGTTTGGGAATATACGTGTTAATCCATCGACGTAGGTATAGCGTCTTAGGATACGGAGAATGATCAAGTTTGGATGAGAACGAATGTTTCCAAAGGTGCGACGATTACCAGCGGTGGAAAGATTAATTTGCCAAGCTTATAAGATTTTTTCACGCCTTAATCAGAAGGCGTGTTACATAGTCACTTGATTAAGAATTGGTTAGAGGCCTCTCAGTTGGAGGTTCTGGTGCAAAAAAGCGAAATGATTTGAAAATGCTCTTTCAAACTTGGCAATACTGGTGCTATTACTAAAAAAAGGTGTGTGATCAGTATGGAAAAAGAAAATATATTCAAATGGAAACAGTATCAGCCTGATATCATTGTATTAACCGTACGTTGGTACCTGCGGTACAACTTAAGTCTTCGTGATTTAGTGGAAATGATGGAGGAAAGAGGATTATTCTTAGTACATACAACAATTATGCGATGGGTGCATCAATATGGACCAGAATTAAATGAGCGTATTCGAAAACATTTGAAACCAACCAATGATTCTTGGCGTGTGGATGAAACATACATCAAAATCAAAGGAGAGAAAATGTACTTATATCGCGCGATTGATTCTGAAGGAAACACGATTGATTTTTATTTAAGTCGTAAAAGAGATGCGAAGGCTGCCAAACGTTTTCTAAAGAAAGCCTTGGCTTCTGTTCATGCCACAAAACCTCGTTCGATAACTGCTGATGGCGATAAAGCCTATCCTGTTGCAGTACGTGAACTAAAGGAAGAAAAGTGTATACCACACGGTATACCACTTCGTGTAAAAAAATAGTAACTACTCAGCTTCTTCAAATAAAAAAACAGGCCAAATACATGTTTCCGATTCGAAAACATGAAAAGAAAATACTCCAATCAGAGAAAGAATCTATGCCAAATAGAGAAATTCTCTTATGAAGTCGTGTTATTCCAAGGAACCGTTCTAGTTTCTATGACTTGGTTTATCGCTTGTAAGACCGATTGTTTTTGTTTTTTCATGGTACTCATAAAGCTTCGTATCTGACAAAAAGATTCTGCGCCTTTCTTACTTCGGAAAGTCCCAGACACTTTCTGTTTTACTTTCGTCATCCGAATATCCCGTTCTGCTTGATTGTTATCAAATGGAATGGCTGGATGTTCTAAAAACGCTAGAATTCTGTCAGAATACTTGACGAAGCGATTCCATAAATTTTGAGAAGGCGTCTGCTTTCCTTTCTTCTTTTGTTTCGTGGAAAGAATCTGTTGTTCTTTCAATATGGATTGATACATAATAAACAGATTCTTTTGCGTCGCTTTTGGCATGGTACCTTCGGATTGCTTTTTCATCGTCAACGCTTGCGTTAGAAATTTCTGCATCTGTTGTGCCCATTGTTCTCCAGTACTATCTATAATTCCTTGTAAATCTCGTAAGAGATGGGCATTACATAAAACGTGACGACAATCTGTATACGCATCATACGATTTCCAACCATCATGCATCGCAATTCCAGAAAAAGATGGCAAGATTTCTCCAGCATCCATTGCTTCTTTTCCACGTTTTTGATGAATATGTTGCAATGTCACCTCCGGTGTACTGGCAGTATGTAACCATTGTGTTTTGTTTTCTACACGCATACCAGTTTCATCAAAATGGACAACAGGAGACTGCAGAATCTTTTCCTTTACTTCTTTTATGAATGGCTGCAATTGAGAAGCGAAAGCCTGTGTATGATTTACCAGGGTTCCTTCGCTTATAGAATGTCCAAAACAATCCTGAAAGAATTCTTTTGTTCGCTTCAAAGAAATGCATTGATAATGCGTTAAATAGGGAATCAGTCTTTTTATATTTGGACCATATTGAACAGGACGAGATACTGTCGAAGGAAATTGGGCTTCTTGGATAGAATGGCAATGTGGGCATTCTTTCTGTTCTACTTTATGTTCTGTCACTTCGATCTGAATAGGTGGTAAGTCATACACTTGGCGAATGCGATACCCTTTTACAGGCTCGTGGTTCAAGGAAGTATGACAACAAGTACAATATGTAGGAGAATGTGTAATCGTATGATCTGGAGTCGCTGTCAAACCAAGAGTATGTCCCTTGTGGCCCAACTGGCCACCCGTTTGACGATGAGACGGTTTGCGCAAACTTTTTGTAACGGGCTTACCCAAACCATCTGTAGAAGGTGGCTTATGACTATTTTTGGAGTTTTTTTTTGAAGCATTTTCTAGTTCTTGTATACGTTTTTCTAACTTAGAAAATGTTTCTTCAAATAAAGAAATAACAGCTTCAGGTCCTTTTTTATATGTATCTAAAATAATTTTTCGATCGACCATAAGATTCACCTCCCCTGTTTGATATACTCAGTATTTACAAATGGGAGGCATATGAAACTAGTAAAATTTAAAAAAGACACCGAAAGGTGGCTGAGTAGTTACACAATATCATTGAGCAAGATCATCGGTTTATCAAAAAACGGATTCGGAATATGCTAGGATTGAAATCATTCCCTACAGCTATAAAAATGATTACTGGAATAGAAGCTATGCATATGATCAAAAAAGGACAAACTCTCCAAGGGGAGAAGTCTGTCCAAAAGCAGATATATCTTATCAATGAACTCTTTGGTTTAACAGCATAAAGTTCCATTCCGTTAGGAATCTTCTATTCTTTTTTCACATTCCACTATTGTTGCACCAGAACCAAGTAGTGAGAATGAGAAAGCCAATTATCCTCGCTTCTACCGTCAAGTATTAGAAAAAGTAGCAAAGGCTCAAAGAGTATTATCAAGACGCATAAAAGGCTCAGAGCGTTGGAATAGGCAACGGATTCTTGTAGCTAAATTGCATGAAAAAGTAGCAAATCAACGTAAGAACTTTCTTCATCATAAATCGAAAGAATTAGTTACCAACTTTGGTGTTGTAGCAATTGAAGACTTGAACATGAAAGGAATGTCACGAGCACTAAACTTTGGAAAAAGTGTTACTGATAATGGATGGGGAATGTTCACGACTTTTTTAGCCTATAAGTTACAAGAACGAGGCAAACAGCTTATAAGAATTGATAAATGGTTTCCTTCTACAAAGACATGTAGTAATTGTGGAAACGTAAAGGATTTAGGACTATCTGAACGAGTGTATGTTTGTGATTGTGGTACGTCAATAGATAGAGATTATAATTCTGCAATCAACATCAAAAACGAAGCTATACGTTTGTTAGAATTATCATAAATCGTATCAAAGAACTATGGGACATGGGAGATAGCTCGCGGTCTTACGACTAATTCGTTAGCTAATAAAAGTAACGACTAACCGAGAAGCCCCCACTTCAAACAGCTCGTAAGAGCGTTAAGTGGCGGGTAGTTCACATCCTATTTGAATTGCAACTGTAATGTATTCTTTTTGTCATGTACGTATTTTTTCATCTTCACCAGGTAGTTTAATAATTGTAGAATTAAATCTGAAATAAGGGTTCCAATTCCATTTAAGGTGAAATTATATTTTTATGTTGATAGTAAAAGTACTAATTCGAATTATCCCTTTGTAAAATCCCTTTCTTTGTATTATGTGTCTGCTCTTTTTTGATAAAATTAAATTGCAACATACATAAGGAGGAAAACGTATGAAACGATATAATAAAATGTTAAAAATCGCTCCACCTGTTGGGGTATTAAGCACACCATTAGTTCCTTTACAGCAACTAATCTTGAGATTTATATGAAACAGGTATTTTTTCAGGGGTGTGTGGAACAGAATGATGCAAGTAATCATAGGCGTATTTATTCTATGTATGAAACTATAAATCATCTTGTAGAAGTTGACGATTTACATGAACAAACTAATTGGAAAGGGGACTCATATAACTTTGTTTGTCTTAATTATTTAATTTTACCAAGCCAAGAACAAGGTGTTTTAAATAAGTTAAATGCAATTTCAAAAGACAATGTAACACTTCAGCAAATCCTTAAAGCGATAGATGGCTATCATAGTAACACAAATACAATTACTGGTATTGACACATTGCAGATTTCTAATCCCAATGCAGATAAATATTTGGAAGCACCTAGACCGGACTCTAATTCAAATCAGTATCAGACTATTGATATGAAAGTCATTAATCAGTTTTACACCAATAAAATAACCGCATCAACTCAAGAAATAGTAACGACTTATCAAATGAGTAAGGAATTATCTGTCAGACATATTCTGAATGTGGGAGCGAAAGAACCCTTGAAACTTACATTATCAGGTGGTTTGGAAGATATTCTTAAGGCGCAAACTGATCGAATTGTTGAATTTAATTATAATCATGGATATATGAATGCAACTAAAACTATAGATATTGAAATAAAGTTTGTTCGAATTTTACCAGAAAATTTAGAAGTGGCTCCTCGTACAGCTGTTATAAAAACTGCTAAATTGAGTAAACCTATATATGCATCAAAACTATTAGGAATCTCTAGAATTGCAGGGTACTATACGGACTATGTCGATACTTATCTAACGTGGATTCGATTGGGCATTTATAATAAATTCAGGGTAATCTCTCAACACAATCCAATGATTTGGGAGAAACTACAGGAGTTAGGATTTTCTCTCGATAATCGAACGAAAGAAGTTATCTTTAAAGGAGTTATTAATATGATAGACAGGAAAGAAACGGATGATTCGTATACGGTAATCTATCAGGCTTATGAGTTAGATGTAGCTGGGAATATTAATTATAACAATCCTGTAGGAGCTCCTGTAGAAAAAATAAGAAAAGTAGAAAAACAGCAAAATACAATTATTTTAAAATAGGGGAAGTAAATCCAAACATGTATATTTGGCCAGTTGATGATAGTGTAGCATGTACTAATAATTTGATTTTCAAATCAATATGACTATGTAGCCTCCTTATGGAGGTTGTTTTAATTTTGCCGGTCTTAAACTTAAAAAGTTATATCATTTAACATTGCAAGATATTTACTATGTATTACTTATTATCAAAATCAGTATATATAAGTAAAGAGTAAATTTGATGAAGGTTATCTGTAATTATACTATTGCTCGATTTTAAATTAACATTTTTATAAAATTACGTGTGTATCAAAAACATAAAAAGGTTGTAAAGTCTATATAAGGAGTATCCAGATGGCGATAAAAGGTTAAATTATTTATGAATTGAATAAGGCGTTTTATGTGTTGCTAAGTTAGGAAACTTATATTTTTCTGAGAATTCAACACTTATCGTTTTTTCACAAGCGCTGTCTGTAGTTTCATTGTAATCAACAACAAACAAGGAGATGAAAAAATGAAAAAAATGTTCATATTCGGTGGTATTCTTAGCATCTTGTTTGCAACAATTTTAATTATCGTACAAATAGAAAAACAAACGGATTCCACTAATACGCAAAAGGATAATGTTAATAGTAGTCAAATAAATAGTTCTGACTACTACACAAACAAAATTTCCTTTTCAAATCTTCAAAAAAATTTAGAAGAGAACAAAGAAGAAATAATTTACTTTTATCAAACTTCTTGTGTTCATTGTCAAAAAATATCTCCAATTATAGTACCGATGGCGCAACACTTGAATATTGATATGAAAGTTATGGATATTGAAACATTAGATGGTCCTTGGGATGAGTATAAAATAACAGGTACTCCCACTATTATTCATTTTAAGGAGGGTAAGGAATCGAGCCGTATTAGCGGTAAGCATAGTAGAACAGAGTTCCAAAGATGGTTTGAACAAATCAAGACAAAATAGTATAGAGGCGAAATATCAAGAAAAGAGATTTTGTTGTTAGCGGTTTGAAGTTGAGGGAGTTCAAGGAGAATATGAAATATACTATTAAAAAGTTATTTTTGAACATATATGATTTTGATATAACAATAACACCATTTTATGGAGGATTGAAATACAATATTAAGCTGAAAAATGCCAATAATATATAAATTGTTAGGTTATTTTACCATTTTAACCAAGGGGATTCCTTTCTCAAGGAACGCGTAGTGAGGGATTCAGACAAGGGATGAAAGAAAGCGATCTTACTTATTCCACAGACATATATACAGCTTATACGTTTCGTATCAATCTAAATCAAACACAAGCGACTTTAATCAATAAAACGATTGGCTGTTCTCGTTTTGTATGCAATCATTTCCTATCCCTATGGGATCCTGCATACGAAGAAACAAGAAAATGTTTGACTATGGTACGTGCTCTTGTGGTGAGTATCAAAATAAAGACGTTAAAAGTCCCAACCTAAGTAAATGGGACTGACTTTCTTGTTTTACACACCATGATAGAAATAGAAACGCAAGTATCAATAAATCTTTCTAACTGCAAGGATTGCAGAGTTATCCTAATAAATTAGAGTTCGTTCTAACTATTTACTTAGGAATCCCTCACTTCTAAGGGAGGTAGTTCAAAGAAAAGGAGGATGTTACTTGACCTTGTTCACTTTGCTAAAAATCGTGAAGTAGAAGGACAAGGATATACTTTATATGCTACGATTAGACGAAATCTAAGAGGTAGGAAATTTGAGTCCATTCTTAATATAAATAGAAATACAAATCGTATAAAAAATAGGTGTTTCTGTTGGTATTGATGTGGGATAAAAGATTTTTTCCTTCTTTTGATGGCACAATTTTCTTTTAGCGTTTGAAAAAATGAATATAGGAATAGAAGCGAAATTTATATTATAAATTTTCATTTGGTATATAAATTAAACCATTAGTTGTTAAGAGTGACGAGAGAGAATTACATATATTTTCTAACTGCTGTTTTGAGGAGGAATGGTTAATAAAATTGCATGAAATTTAGTGTTGATGAATGCTTTAGTTATATTCTCATAAGGCATACATAATGTAGGTGCTATTTGTTTTGAAAACAAGTGTGCATGGTAGTTATTTTCTACACCAAAAACCTTGAAATGTGGATATCGGTTTTGTATTTCTAATAATGTTGCACCACATCCTGATCCAACATGCAAAATCCGCAACTCATTTTTAAAAGGGATATTTTGTTGTAGTTGATTTACTAAGCCCGTATAGATATTTAAAGTAGTAGCAGAGAACCCCCATCTATTTTTGAATTTTTGTGAATTTTCAGTTAAAACATGTGCATATTGTTGTATATCTTTTTTCCAAGATAGACTTCCGTAATGATGTACAAATGTATCTTTACACAAATAAAATGTATAATTTAGTTGCGTGATTCGAAGGCATATATCATCATCTTCATAATTTCCTGGTGTGAATTGCTCGTCTAATAAACCAACTTCATCTAGGACGTGTCGTTTTATTAATAAACAAAATCCAATTAACTTCAACCGTCTTTCCCATTTGTTTTCATCACCCATATTATATCTAGACGCAAACTGTTGCATTTCTTTTAGAGTTGTATAAGTAGCTGGAATGGCGGTATCATAGGAGGCATTATTTGTCACGGGTCCAACAGCAGCTATATTTTCGTGTTTATACAAACACCGTAATAAATTTGTTAACCATCTCTCTGTTACGATAACATCGTTATTCAACAATAAAATGTTGTCCCCTTTTGCCTTTAAAATCCCTTGATTACAACCTTTTGGAAACCCCATATTAGTTATATTCTTAATTACTATAATATCAGGTTGACTTGTTAGCCATTCCGTTGTTCCGTCTGTGGAGGCATTGTCGACAACGATTAATTCGTATTCTTCTGACTTTGTATACATTCGTATACTTCGAATACACTCCTTTGTATAAGGGAGTTGATTATGGGTTAAAACAATGATACTTGTGAGCAATTTATTTACTCCTTTCATAGTATACTTAGGTTACTGTATTTTCGAATAGAAAGATTTATATATCAAGCTATATTTACGGAGATTTTCATCTGTTCGAGTAATTCAAACTATTCTGGTTACGAGGGAATTACTTTTCTATTATGTAAATGAAGAACATAAATTTTATTAATCTTATATTTTACATCACCCTTTATTTTGCTTACCATGAAGAAATTATCTTTACAATTAATGAGGATCGCGGATGGCATAATTAAGTAGCACGTTAAAATCAAAATCCTTTGTTTTATTTTATAAATTATTTACTTAGTTATACCGTTTTTTGTAATACGAGAAATGATTTTCTTATTGTATAATTTCAGCGTTCATAATTCGGTGGAAGTGATGGAAGCAAAGAGAGTTCCCCTTAGTCTATATAGTCATTATATGTTGGGTGTAGCAATATAGGATTCAAACGGCATCTTAATTAAACAAATGATACATGGAGGATTGACGAAACTCATATAAAAAGTAACAGGGAGTAAATATATTTAAATCGCGCCGTTGATTCTAAAGTAAAAGTGACTGGCTTCTAAAGCTTTTACGATTACAGTTGGCCAAAATCCAATGTATCCAATTTTTATTGAAAAACTGAAGAAAGAAAAATGGCGGCCGCAAGCATCCGAATATTTTTATCAATTAACTTTTTGGATGAATAGCATTAAAAAGATGTCGCTAGAAATCCTGATTTTGTGTTTAGCGTATCATTTATTTGTACCAGAATCATATTTTTGCTGTTGCTAAATGCCCTTTTTATATATTACACTCTATATGTTTTTGATATTATTTACGTAGTCTTAAAGAATATGTGTGAGAAGAGGAGCAGGATATGTATCAGTATAAAAAATATTAAAGGTTATTCTACTTGCTGGGGTATTAAGTACGTCATTATTAATATCTCCAAACTATTCATTTGCAGTGACTAATCTAAATATTTATTTAAAACAAGGAAAAGGATATGAACAATCTTGTGTGGAACAAAATGATTCAAGTGATTATAGTCGTATTTATTTTATGTATGAAACGATAAATTATCTTGTAGAGATCGATGATTTAAACGAACAAACCAATTGGAAAAAGGATAGTTATAACTTTATCTCTTCCGGCAAGAAGACTCCATCTGATTTGTGTTACGGGTGAAACCCAACAATTCAGGTGGAGATGAATTGCCGTCAGCAGATAGGCTGAACGCTTTTGTTTCGTTCATAACAATTTTCGAGGGCGAATGTTTGTTTCTTTTTGTCCTACGATATTATGTAGATACGTATCCAACAAGGGTACAATTAGGGATTTATAATAAATTAAAAGTCATCTCTCAACACAATCCGACTATCTGGAACAAATTAAAAGAAATAGGATTTGCTTTAGATGATCAGACGAAAGAAGTCATTTTTAATGGTGTGATTGATATGAGAGACCAAAAAGAACCAGGTTCAGTATATGAATCTAGCGTTCAAACTTATGAATTAGATGTAAACGGAAATATCAACTTTAAACCTTTAGGGATACCTGTAGTAAACTCAGAAGGACTGGTAATAAAGTAAATATGTGTATATAAAAAATACGTTGTAAACTCGCTTTTTGGACAGAGTGCTGGTTAGGAAAAAGTCTAAAATTTTTTGACGAAGAGTCTATATAAAGTATCATGGTCCGTTCGTTTTTATACATATTATGAAAAGAGTATAGACAAAACTAAGGTATTGAGGAATAAAAAAATTGTTTACTCATAAAGGGGATAGTCAATCCATTGTAAAAATTCAACAAATGAAAAACTAGTAGGTAAGAGTTTTATGTGTATAAATATTTATACATATAATTTTTATTTGAATATACGGGGAGTGATATATATATGTTATATATTCGGGAAATAAAGAATTATTATTTAATTGTTATATGTATTGTTATTTCTTCTTTTATATCAAATCCTGTATCTGCAGAAATGATAGTTGGGCCTGTTTCTACTATAAATGCATTAACAAGTAATATTATTCAAATACATCCTTCTTTTGTAGATAAAATAACGGCAGTTAAAAATAATACAGATCTATCAGAGGCTACTTTATCAAATGCGACAAATCTTGAAAATAATGTATTTATACTGGCTAATCAGTGGAAAAATATTCTACAACCTACGCTATACTGGAGAAAGCAGCAAATTATGGAGTATAATACTAAATTTGATGATAAGTTAAAAGTGATAAAAGAAGAAATTGAAGTACAACAACAAGTAAAAGATCCAACATTACAAAAATATATTCTCATCGACCTGATGCATTTGCAGTCTGACATTACAGATTTTAAGGATGGATTTACAGAACTATTAACGCAAATAAATGGTTTTAAACAAGCGTTTGCGCAAAATTCACAGCAATTGCAAATGGTGAACGCCAAAGTAAAAGTTTTAGCAGACGGATACGATACTATTGGTGCAAAGCAAAAATTTTTATATGCACAGGTTTTATATAATCATATTGATGTGATTATCGGTAATATTAATGGACCTAATACAGATGGAAACTTTGTAACGTTAAGCTTGCTTAGTTCATTAGAAAGCTTAAATACAAAATGGAATGAGTTAGATGCTATGTTATCTAGCTTAGTGGATGAAGTAAATCGTGCATCGCAATTAAATACCACATTTATGAAAAATAGATTACAAACTGTTCAAGATTTATGGAAATTAGAGATAGTTGATAAATTAAATTCGTATTGTCAATAATGAGTTATTGAAAAAAACAAAATAGGCTATGGTTTTTATAACATTTTAGTGGTTTCTACGTACTAGAGTTTGGCTATTTTTAAAACGGGTTAAACTATAACCGCGTATTGTAAACAGGTTTATGTTTTGTTAATTTGCAACAGAACCGATTTTCCTACAAATTATTTAAAAAAACACATAAATCATTACTTTTTTTCAGTAATATCGATATGCAACATGTGTCAATAAATATAGAAAATATAGCAACACATGTTGCAATTATATGTATGCTTGTTTTGTGCAAGTAGAAAATACAGAGAGTTGCAGCGAAAAGTGCAGAGGCTAGCAGCTCGATTTTTTAAATAGTAATTTTAGTGTTTCCAGAAGACAACGCATTGCGTAAACGATAGCTTTCTCCCGTAAATGCAATAATGTGGGCATGATGGACCAAACGGTCCACCAATGCAGAAGTAAGTCGATTATCACCAAATATACGATTCCATTGACCAAATTCTAAATTCGAAGTAACTATCACACTTTTTTGCTCATAACAGTCGGCAATAATATGGAATAGGAGCTCCGCTCCTTGCTTTTGAAACGGTACATAACCTAGTTCATCTAAAATTAAGAGATCACATGATTCAATTTGTTTTTTTATACGAGTTAGATTCCCTTGTTTTAAAGCTTCTTCTAATATGCCTACTAAATCAGCTACTCGAAAAAACTTTACCTGATATCCTTGTTCACAGGCCTTTAAACCTAAAGCTGTTGCTAAATGTGTTTTTCCGGTTCCAGGAGATCCGAGTAATAAAAGGTTCTGTTTTCCTTCAAAAAATCGCAACTCACTAATATGTTCTTTGCTTGTCGTAGAAGGTAAATGAATTTGTTCACCCCATTCATAATCTTTCAACCACTTTAACTCTCTAAATTTTGCTTTTTTTATTAAAGTTGATACTTTTTTACTTTGTCGAGCTTCAATTTCTAAGTTTAAAATATCCTGTAAGAATTGTTCTTTATTTTCAAATACAACTTCATCATAATGCTCTAGAATAGAACTCAAATGTAATACTTTACAAGCTTCTTGTAGGTTTCTGTGTATCATAGTGAAAATGAACTCCTCTCTAAAGTTGGACAGAGTTTCCGATCGTATTGTTCTAAATCCGTTTCATAATCCACTAAAACAGATGGTGTGTGTTTCTCTTCCCATTTCTGCGGATAAGTTACTTGTTTCGCTTGTAATATGCCATCAAGTTCATAAGGGGTTTTTGATAGCCAATCCTCATTTTCTAAAACAACATGTAATTGTTGTAAAGAATACTTTTTGAGCAATCTTTTTATCCCTACTAAGCGTGATTTACGCTCTTCCGTTTGGAAGAGGAGATAATCCTGAACTCTCATAGGTAAGTATTTAAAATATCTTGAATAACGTACTACACGTGGTTTCTTTTCCCAATCTTCAAAAATTTCTTCCCAAGGAATGGGCCTATTTGTATGCATGTAAGGTCTATATTCTTTAAAGATTACTTCTCCTTCAGAAGTAAAACATGTAAATTGATCCCATTCTTTTTTTATGACAATAACTTGTTTGACATTTGTTTTGCGTAAAACAAATCGTTCTTGATCTACTGTAATTTCTCCATATTTATTTACAGTTGTAGTATCTAGTGAAAAGACCGATAGGTCTTCTAAAGGCAATGGCTTTAATGCATTTTTATCATCATTCCACAACTCCTCTATCATGATTTTCTTATCATAATGCGGTCGTTTTTGATCCTCTAATGCTTGTACTTCTAGCCACTGTGCAAGTTGTGAAAAACTTTCCATAACCGGTGAAGTTGTAAACCAATTATTACGTGTATAACTAACTTTACGCTCAACATTACCTTTTTCATGCCCGCTATAAGGGTTACATGGTTGTGTTTCAAAGTTATAATGCATTTGAAATTGTAAAAACGCTTCTGTATAAATACGATTTTCACCTTTTCCTATGGTGATTACAGCGGCGGATAGATTATCAATCCTAAGATGTGTTGGTACACCACCTGCTTGATGGAATAGCTGTTTTAAGCCTTCTAAAAAGCATTCCTTATTTTCAGCTGGTAATGGATAAGCAAATGCTGTATTGCTATGGGGAAAGCTTAACAATAGTACTTTAATATCTTTATATGCTCCATCTTTGACAACTGTCATATTTCCAAAATCAACTTGTGCTTCTCCAGGAGGATGTTCTAATCGTTCGTAACGTTTTTCTTTTGCTGTTTTTATCTGTGGTCTTCGATGTTGGATATAATCACATACGGTTCGATACGAACCTTGAAACTTATATTCTGTTTTTAATTGATTAAATATCTTTTTACTTGTTCTTCGTTCCTTACGGCGAAGCTTACTATCTTCCTCTAACCATAAATCTACAATTTCACCAAACTCACTATCATACATCATTCCTGTTTTTGTACAAACTGGACCAGTATCCGAAGGATACACTTCTTCATCAGCATACTTTTTGACAGTTCTCCAATTCTTTCCTAGTTTTCTTGCAATTTCAGAAATACTTAAATCATCATTTTCTCTTAAATGTTTGATATAATGAATTTCAGGCATTGTTAGCATCCTTTCTAGTCCTCCTGTTTCGTGTGGTAACGAAAACAGTAAGGGATTTATTAAGAGCTGACAAGCCTTTTTTTATGCACTTTATCTATGTACAAAATCGTTGCTCGACTCTGTACTTTTATTTTGCACTAAACAGTATGCTATATTCCACAAGAATAAAACACTTTTTTTCTTCATAATATCATTTTTATGCTTCATTAACCAAAAAAATAACCATTTTTTGTTTTATAAACCTTTTTAAGTAGGACTGTAGCTCATCTCATTTAAAGAAGTATATCTTTGGGTATTGACACTCCCACGGCTAAAGCCGCAAGTCCTACACCTTACGGTGTAACGGATGGGATTCTTGAATGACTAAGCATTCGCAGTCCATTTCTGTTTTGAACAGCCTTCAAGATGAGGGTGTGCCATCACCCCTCCTAAGACAGACCATATAGGTTCTTAGGCTGATTGACTATTACCGCCAACCACAGCTGCGTAGCGAATATTCATCGCCCCAACGATATCACGATGTTTCTCAAATCCACATTGGCACTTGTATGTTCTGTCTTGCGCCTTGTTCTTTTCAGAACATTTCGGACACGTTTGATTTGTATAAGAAGGGTTCACATATTCGACCTTTATGCCAACTAATGTCGCTTTGTACGCGATGAATTGTGCGAAACGATGGAATGACCAAGTGTGTAGATTTTTTTCGTTTTTACGGCTTGTTCGTGCCGTCTGTCTCATATTCGTGATTGCTCTAATCGAATGACAGAAATAGTATGATCCGTTGCAAAATCAACGATTTCACGACTTACTTTGTGGTCTTGGTCTTGCATCCATCTTTGTTCTTTATCATCAAGTTGACGAAAGGCATTCAGTTTCTTAGCTTCTCCTAACTTCTTGCGAACACTGCGAAACTTACGTTTCATACATTTGTTTTGCCTACCGTTCCCGAAGAAACGAACTGTATCATCATCTGTGATGGCTACCGCAGGAACTTTAAGACCTAAGTCTACTCCTAAAATCTTTGTTCCCGTTTTTTCGTTTGTAGGAATCGTGACAGATATTTGAGCAATCCATTTAGCAGATTTCTTCGTGATACGGAGTGTACCTAACTTGTGCTTCAACAATTCGAAATTGCGATTATATTTGTCAATTCATAAAGCGCGAACCTGTAAACGAGTTGACTTTCCGTTTACCATAAACGGAATTGAAATGTGCGTGAAGTCAAATGAATCGTTTTGGTTATTCCATACACAAACAGGTCTTTTTAGAATCGGAACGATTTTGTATGTACTCTTTTTCACCTTTGTAGAAAACACACTTTTCGCATCTTTCATTGCTTGATTTTTCACCGCACTTGGGAGATTGGCTTCCATATCCTTTGTACTTTTCTTCGTGCTTTTCTTTGCTTCAACCATTTCAGATACAAGGGCATTCATGACTTTTATATACTCGTGGCTACTTTGTTCCAATAGCATGATTTGTTGTTTTGTTGGAAGCAATGTAACTTTAACTGTGATGGTTTGTGGCACAAGTTTTACCCCCTCGTTTTTTGATTTTCAACATACTGTTTTATTGTCTCACTTGATACATTTCCAGCAGTAGAAACAAAATAAGAACGCGTCCATAGGCTCGGCAAGTGTTGATGGTGTATGTAAGAACAAGTGAACGTGGTCTTTGTCGCATTCTATTGCAACAATAGAAATATCCAATTCTCCGCATGTTTCTTGAACCAACGCTGTAGTAGCAACGATATCAATAGGAGTAAGGCCAATGGGAGTGAAACTATAGATTGTTATGTTGTGAAATTATGAATTTTTTGCTATTAAGCGCGGAATTTTGGGGTATGTATAGCAATAGCGCTAAATCATCAAGGGGAATTTTGTATATTAGTGGATATAAAATAACTATTATCAATAACTAGATATCTGTTAACGATACCCATCGGACATTAGCAGAAACATTTATTTTTGATTGTCTTACAAAACTAAATGTTTCTAGGGCTGTGACATTATAGGTAAGGTTTATTTCCTATACTTTTGATTTTTCTTCTTATTAAATGAATAATTCAGGCAAAAAGATGCGCTCTGTTGATACCTGTAAATTTACTGTTTTCCATATAATGGGGGAGAAAAGAAAGTATGGCGAAAGGAAAATTTCAGCTCAACTTATCCATATCATGCATCAAAATGGTATGGTCATAGAAAACTTTGTAAACTTTACGAAACTCACTTTTCATTCGTGTGGTAAAGAAGAGTTTTTCCTGAAAATTTATTATTTTTAGTGATATAAAGAACCTGTCGTATATAACAGGTTCTCCTTTTGTCTCTATTCTTTTTTACATCAATGTTTATCAAGTGTGTTTATGGTTCCCAATTGCAGCATAATTAATTGGCTTTCCCTATTTGTATGAAAGATGGGGTCAGAATCGATAAAGGATAACTACGCGTTTCTCCAATTGCATTTTTTGCGACCAAATGATACATGTAGGATTGTTCGGGCCGAATATTTAAATCTGTAATGATATTTGTTGTGAAAGTCTGTATTTTTTGATTATTTTTATATAAATCATATGCAGTTACGTTTTTCGCTGAAACATTGAATTTGACTTCAGAAGAATTTATATTTGCAGTTGTTATTTGTACACCAAATGGTGGATATTGTTTTTGTATAGGCTTAATAACATAAGCGACACTATTTGACATATCTAATAATGTTTGATATGTCATATAAGCATATCCGTGATCGCCAAATTTCGTTCCCCAACTATTTCTTAGAATAAACCATTGGTTTGTCTCATCATACCCCACTACCACGAGGGCGTGTCCTCCCCGTGATTTCTTTTCCGTAACAGGCGGTACAACTCCAGATGTAGGAGTTGCATCAAAGTTTGGATATACATGTATTCCTACTAAAACAGGATCTTGATTGGCTAATGCTTGTTTGATATCGGCAATCATATTTGCTTGGCGTATGGCTTGATAGGAACTAATTTTATAAGGCAGGGCATTTCTTTGTTGTAATGATGTAAGAGGTTCTTTAAACTGGTTTATATTTTCTGGATTTAAATCATACAAGCGTTCTGTTTCTGGCGGTACGCCTTCTTGTTTTAAAATTTGAAATGCTGATTCGAAATACATACCATCCTTGGGTCCACTTGGGTAATAAATATAAGAGGGAGATAAATACGTAATATCCGTTCCACGAGCTCCCGCATCTTTCGCAATATAGTATTCTCTTAAAGCAGTTGTAGCAAAGGGGACACAAGTTCCAAATTTCCCTTGACTTCGTACCTCTGGAAAATATTCACGTAAATTGATTCGATTCGGAAGAATGTTTGGATTTGAAACTCCTTGTTGTTTTTGTATAGCGGCTTCCTGTTTTGTAAGATAATAAGTAGATGGTGTATATTCTGGGATATCTTCACTCACTTTATTATCTTTTAAGCCAAGCCCGTATGTAGAAAAATCATTGGATTGAAAAGGTTTCTCAGTTTCAGCACTTATAGTAGTTCCAAATAGAAATCCGATAATTCCTACTAAGGCAATCTTCAGAAGGATAGACGCATGATACCTCATAGTATTCTCCTTTCTAATTTTATTTTTACAGTCAAAGTCTTGTTTGCACACTAAACATACAATAAATTATATACATTGACTAGATTGTATAGGTTGATAAATGTTTTCAGAGTTATCGCTCATAAAGGTTATATCTTGTGACAGTTGTTTGTTTTGATAGATTATTTGAACCAAAAGATGTGATACCAAACAATTGGAACGTATCTATCTCTGTAGACTCTTTTTTCTTCTTATAATATGATTATGTTAAGTAGAATCTAAGGAGTTTTTCGTAAATGACAGAATATTTGAATATGTATGGATGAGTAGTAAAAATCAAAATGAAGGTAGACAAATTAAAGTGATGATAATTTCTAACGGCAAGGGTAAAGGAAAACGGTAGTATTAATTTTAATTATCGACTATTAAAATAGTATTTTATTTGAATTGTTTTCTATAAAAATATTTCATGTGTGATTCTCTGCGTTTCTTTTTCAGGTGGTAGTCTCTTTTTTTTTTGAAAAAATTTGCAGTAGAACTATAACCATGATGTCAAATAAGTTGCTTTTTTAAAAGAGCAACATTTTATTTTCTTAAGTTGAGGGACATGTAGAGGGAAGTATGTACTGGGTTTTTTTGATAAGATAAAGCTCTTTTTTTCAAAATATCCTATGTTTACGTCATCAAAATATAAAATATGACCTTTCGGATTCGTTATCTTTAGTAAGTCAATGAAAAATAACTTTGGGAGGAATCATTTTATGAAATTAAACAAAATAATGTATGGAACACTATTATCTACCGCACTATTAAGTAGTCAATATGTGATGACTACGCCAACATATGCTGCTGAAAATACAGGTGTGGTGTGGGAAGATAAAAACAAAAATGGTAAGATGGATGCAGGAGAATCTGGAATCGGTAATATTAAAATGGATTTATTTACTATTAATGGATCTTTAATTAAAAGTTCTACAACGGATTCGCAAGGAAAATATTCTTTTGGTGATGTGGCCGATGGTAAGTACTATGCGAAAGTAAACGTTCCACAAAATTATCGCTTTTTTGGAACCAGTCCTTATTTTGGTAGTGATGGATTAACGAAGTACATAACTGTAACTCAAAATAATTTAAAAAATTTAAATGCAGGGTTGGTGAAAAATGAAACACCACCCCAAATAGAGCATGGTTTATTAGGAGAATACTATACAGGAGTATTTTTTAATAATAAAGTAATGGAACGTGTAGATAAAAATATTACTATTAGCGATTTACCCGACGCATTAGGAAAAGTTCCAGAAAATTTTTCAATTCGCTGGACTGGAAAAATTAAAGCGCCTCAAACAGGAGAATATAAAATTATTACGAACTCTGATGATGGTGTACGTGTCTATATTAATGATGAAGCTGTAATTGATGATTACAATGTAATGCCAAAAACAAAACATACTAGCCGATCAATTTCTTTAAATAAAGATGAATTATATAATATTAAAATAGAATACTTCAATGGACCTGGTGCAAGTATAATGGAATTATTATGGTCTATTAATAATGGACCTGAACAACAAATTTCAAGTGATAGTTTATACTCTAAGTAATTTGGAAACAAGAGGGTTCTTATAAGGGAAAGGGAACCGGCATCCCCGAGTGAAGCGGTAATAATATGAAATTATTATGTATATTGTCACTCTGATTAATAATAAGAAGGTAAGTGGGCGTAATATATAATGTCATATAGCCGACTATGGACTGTATGTGCCATACCAGGAACGGTTATTTTCAAAATAGCTTTAGCCTAATAGCATCAGGGAATACTTACATTTTAAGTTATGTATTCTGGCAAGCATAGGCTATAATTGTTTGAAATGTATGAGAAATGAAAATTTTAAACGTTTTATTTTGATAAATGTAGCAAATAGCAAGCACACAACGTAATCGTTATGTGCTTGCTTTATCATACGAGGAAATCCTAGTTCCAACTAAAAACGATCAAATTAACTCTAAAATTCTGAGGCATACAATTTTTTTTTGGGAATAATGTATACAAATCGTAATACAAAAATTAATTTTATATGGTTATCATTATATAAATCGATGTTACCAAAAATAAAATAGACTTAGGTACGAATCCAGTTCTTTGTCATCAGATACATACGCATTTAGATCAAGTAAAGTGCCATTCGAGAGTTCTGTTAGCTATATCTGTAACCATCTAATATTACATCCTGTTTGGATATGTTTATTACACATGATGCCCGTTATTATCCCACTGGGACAAGGCTAATTTAAATTATTTTTTCGTATTCTTTGATAGCGCTAACGTTCAATGGAATGTTTTTTTACATGTTTTGCAAAATTTTGATTTTTTGCATAGGATTTGGACATTCTTTTTTTGTCTCTTGCTGAAGTTTTAGCATTTCTAACTCCAATAGTCTTTTTTTCAAACATAATAGGTCCCTTGGTATATTTTCTTGAATGCCTATATCCCGTAGTAAACTATAAAAGTAATTTCTTTGTTTTAACGTAGAATTTCTCTGTCTCATGGCAGTTTCAATTTCATGTAATATCTTTTTACATGAAATAATGTCTATTTCGAACCCCATTAGCTCCCACTTTAAGAATAAATTAGAACCTTGAAAATATACAACCAACATCGCCACAAAAGAATCTGTCATAATAGGTGTGTTTTCTGTAACACATGCATAATTTGTATCCTCTAAATAATAGCGTAATACTTTAAATAAATCTGAACGAAAACTCTGTTGTAACGAAAAAGTTAGCTCTGAATATAACATTCTACATACAATCCTTTCTACTCTATTAGATAAGCATCTGAATTTTATGAGCGCACGTTGTTTCTTTTTATGAGTAGTGATTCAAATGATTCCAAAGTTCTACTTTTTACATCTATATTATATTTTTAAATCCCACTAGATAATTATCTATACTAAAAGATATATACCCCGCTTTAATTGTACTTTATTGAATAAAAAAGTAAAAAGATACTAATAAGGAGAAATGAATATAAAGAAAATTTAAATATCTTTTTGTTCGGAGTCTTTCTACATATATCTGTTAAATTTGTTGTAAAACAGAACGGTTCTTTGAAAAATAAGCGTTCTGTTTGTAGTGGAATTGCAGAATTTAGCATTTATATAAGATAAATGCTAAATTCATATTTTTGATTATTTTTCTAAATATGTTTGGATTTGAGTAATTACTTGCTTGGCACCTTCCTTGCTTAAGATAATTGTTCCACGAGATAATACAATGTTTTCACTAGAACATGTGCCTGTGATAAGACACTGTGGTTTATAAGGTTTTAGTTGTAAGGTTTGGCCTTCTGTATATATTTCAATCTTATCTTGTTTTGAAACCTCCATGTTTCGTCGAACATATTTTGGAATATATAGTCGCCCAAGACGATCTATTGTGCAGAAAATATTTATTTTGCTCAATAATTTCACCTCTAATTCTTAAAGGATTTGACACTCTCATGGTTAAAGCAGGAAGTCCTACATCTTACGGTGTAACGGATGAGATTCTTGAATGACTAAATGTTCGCAGTCCATTTCTATTTTGAACAGTCTTCAAGATGAGAGTGTGCCATCACCCCTCCTAAGACAGACCATATAGGTTCTTAGAATGATTGACTATTATTGTCAACAACCACAGTTGCGTAGCGAATATTCATCGCTCCAACGATATCACGGTGTTTCTCAAATCCGCATGGACACTTATATTTTCTATTACGCACTGTCTGTCTACTGTTATTTAGTTGTTCTAATCGAAGGACAGAAATCGTATGATTCGTTGCGAAATCAACGAGTTTACGACTCATTTTGTGATTTTTGGTTTTGCATTCATCTTTGTTCCTGTTTTTCTATTGTAGGAGCCGTAACAGATATTTGAGCAATCCATTTAGTAGATTTCTTCGTGATACGAAGTATACCTAATTTGTGCTTCTACAAGTCGACATTACGATTAGATGTGTCGGTTAATACGGTACAAGCCTTGAAACGAGTTGACATGCACTCTTTTTCACTGTACTTGGAAGGTTGGCTTTGATATCCTTTGTATTTTTCTTTTCTTTAACCATTTCAGATACAAGTATAGTAATGAGTTTCATATACTCTTGACTACGTTGTTTCAATAGCCTGATTTGTTCTTTTGTCGGAAGCAATTTAACTTGGACCGTCATAGTTTGTGTCACAAGTTTTACTTCTATTTCGATGTGGTTCGATCATATAACGAACATATGTTTTGTGGGTGGTGAAGTAACAATTTTTGTATGTCGAACAAATAAGATGACTTCCGCCATCCTTCGTCCGAAGCTCATTCATTTCCCACTTACCACTTCGTGTTTTTTGAGGAAAGAGTTTTCTTGGCTAAAATGATAAAATCAGCCGTATAATCAGGAATCCTTTACTTTTTTCAATTATTATCATAACGAATTAATATAATAAAACCTAGGATTTCTTCAAAATATAGAATGTTTATTTTGTCCGAAAACTAGACAAAATTTTCACGTTCAATTTATCTCAATTTTTACTCCCCTCATTTTATATCTTCGGTCAGGCTTACTGGATAACACTCCTTGTATTTATATAAGGGAAATATAGTGAAATTGTTAGAATAAAAGGTTTTTCTCTTTCGAAAACCGAATATCATGAAAAACTTTATGTAAAAAAGACCTGCGGTAGTATGTCAACTGAGAAATAACAAAGTTTAAAGTTGCCAAAGGTCAATTTGTTTAAAAAAGGCATCACGAAACTAAACCAGTAACGAATGTAATTTACTGGAAAATAATGAAAGGTAGCGATGACAAAAATTTATGTCATTCTTTCACACACCTTCCAGGCGTAAAAAGTTGGTGGCTACGTAGTAGCGCATCCACCAATCGCACAAATTTTCTTGCGGTTAGAACGAGTGCACGTTTGTGTTGATGTTTTGGTACTTCATTATATTTTTTCACGTAATACTCTTGATAATCTGATACATGCTTTCTTACTGAATTGGCGGCTTCAACTAAGTAATAACGCAAGTAATGATTACCTGTACGGGATAATGAAGTATCTTCAGCTGTAAAACGACCAGATTGGTGCTTTCGCCAGTATAATCCAGCGTATTTGGCTATTTTTGTTTCATCGTCAAATCTTTCGATTTGGCCAATTTCAGCAATGATACCGGCAGCG
Source organism: Bacillus sp. FSL K6-2944 (assembly GCF_038005385.1). Taxonomy (NCBI): domain Bacteria; kingdom Bacillati; phylum Bacillota; class Bacilli; order Caryophanales; family Bacillaceae; genus Bacillus; species Bacillus sp. FSL K6-2944. The sequence goes on from NZ_JBBOTE010000004.1 coordinate 217,011, forward strand.
AAAACAGGACCTACTCCAGGAATAGATTCAAGTGTTTGGGTCAAACCAGCCATGATTTTTTTAATAGACTTTTCTAATTCCTTGATTTGCTGTTGAAACGTACGAATGACTGCGATGGATGTACCTAAGATGACATCTATTGAATCTTCTACAACCTTATCCAAGCGATAAGAAGCTTTCACAGCTTTTTGAATGGATGCTGCTACGCATTTTGGATCACCAAAACGGTTTCGACTTTTTTCCTGTAGGAACTCAGCGAGTTCTTCTAAAGGCATATTAGCTAGTTCCTCTAAGCTGAATTTTTCAAGAAATAGTTCTGTCATGGCGCTACCAAATACGGAAGTATCCACCTCTTGTGAAAATGTATTACATTTAAAACTTAGGTGTTGAAGAAAGTGTTGTTTTTCTTTCGTTAACATTTTGACAAGTTGGTATCGTGATCGAGTTAATTGCTGCAGTGCCACGTACTGGCTTTCTTTTACGATAGACATTTGATTGCGGCCAAATCGTAAGTAATCAGCAATGACATAGGCATCAATCTCATCGGTTTTATTCATGTCAGAATAGCTTTTCTTAAAATTTGCGACTTGCTTTGGGTTTAGGAGAAATACTTTTGCTCCAAAACGCTGTAAATCTATATCATGGTGAAGAAACATAGAAGGATGAAAGCTGTAAACAGAGGTGGATTCTAGGCCAATCTTAAGGATGTCGACCTCTTTCCCTGCAACACACTGTAATAATTTTTCTTTGAGTGTAGTAGCTCCTGGTAGGTCATTACTGACCGAAAAAGAATCCAGTTTTTCTCCATCACCATTTAAAAAGCAAACTTTCATATCAAACGAACTTACATCTAAACCAACAAATAATCTCATGTAAGAGACCTCCCTTCTATATTAGAATCATTTCTTGGACGTCTCGAGATATCTCTAGTGTGTACGCCGACCAACAACCTCGTGTATGAGAGCTAGTCCTGAATCGAAAGCCGCCCTAGAGCTACTATCATCTAGGTTCGAGGGGCAGGCTGCTCAGCCTGCGAGTAGGGAGTCCCGCACGTTCACTGAGAAACACTCTTCAAATGTGGTAAATCCACAGGAGGTGAAAGAATTGTCCCAAATGATCCTACAATCATTATCTAGAAATATCTTGAGACGTCCAAGTATTTTTATTTATAGGGCTCTTATTAAGAAGAAAATCTAAGCCTGTAATAGGGCTTAAATATTAATATACGAGGGAGGTGAGGAGATGTAACCTTAATTTGTTAATGTGTGTAATAATAAAGAACAAAAACATAGGGGGGCATTCACTTGAGGCATTGTAAAATACTATTGCAATCATTTTTTTTCTTTTTTATCATGTTTTGTAGTCTACCTTCTGTATCTGCCGATACACATCTAGATTACAGTAAGGTATTCCCATCAAAAGACATTTTTCTACCGGGAGATTGGTTTGTGGGGGCAACACCTGCACAGATAGATTCTACAAAATTACCGATTGTATTTGTACAAGGAAAGAATGGGAAGGCAAATGATTGGTACGAAGATACTTACTATCATGGGAAAAATAATATGTACGACTTGGCTTACCATGCTGGTTATCAAACTGCTTTTGTACAACTCTATGATGCTGCGGGTGCAGGGTCTGTGAGTCCCTGGACAAATGGAAAATTATTGGCGGAAAAATTAGAAGCCATTTCTCAACATTTTGGGAAAAAAGTAAACATCGTCGCACATAGTAAAGGGGGAATTGATACACAAGCGGCCCTTGTACAATATGGCGCATATCGTTTTGTTGATAAGGTAATCACACTTGGATCCCCTCATCATGGGACACATCTAGCAGATCTAGCATATAGTTGGTGGGCAGGATGGCTTTCATCCTTACTAGGACAACAAGATGAAGGGACGTATGCGTTACAAACTGGTGAAATGGCGCGTTTTCGCTCGATTATTGATACGAATCCAGTCATAAATTCTAATCAGTATTACACGTTAGCAGGGACGAGCTGGGGTCCTACTTTCTCTGCTTTATCTATGGGAGGGTTATATTTGTCTCCATATGGAAATAACGATGGACTTGTCAGTGAATGGAGTACCGCATTACCGTACGGTGTCCATCTTTTTTCCGACCCTACATTAGATCATGACTCTATTCGGACAGGAACAGCCGTTTTCGCTCGCATAGAACCCTATCTACAAAAGAAAGAGATGGGGAAAGAAAGGTTATCCTCCTCCTCTCTTATGAACAAGTCTTATACAGCGTTAGATACAACAGAAAATCAAACGGTTTTAGGTGGTGAACTAATTCCACATCAAGATAATTACGCTACGTTTTCTGTAGATACACTAACATCAGGAACAGTATCAATTTTAACTGCAAATAAACAGATTGAAGTACAACTCATTTCACCTACAGGGACAGTCTACAATAAACAGGAGGCTGTATTAACAGCGGATAAAGATACCTTTTTTAAAGGGGCTTCCATTCATACCTTTCAGTTGAAAAGTATGGAAATAGGTGAATGGAAAATAAAAATGAATACAGCGGTAAAAGATGCTTATTTAGCGATAGTACAATATCAACAAGAAGCACCGTTCCGTTTAAAAATACCTGCTAAAACGAAAGCGGATGCAGCAAAGGTTCAAATGCAATCTGTTAATGAAAAATCAGTTGAAGCTGAGAATGTTTCTATGACGGTGCGAGTTGTTAATCAGATGGGTACACTCGTTTCACAATCTACGGGGATTCAACAATTAGATGCAAATACGTTGTCTACAATGGTACAGCATGTAGAGCAGTCGGGTGTATACAATCTTACGATTGATGTAAAAGGAAAAAATGAATCCGGACATCCATATACGCGTACGATTATACGTTCGATGTATATTGAGAAGTAAGATATATATCATGAATAGCAAAGAAAAAGGTGCTCGTAAGAGTGCTTTTTTCTTTGCATGTTCAGTTTTACGAGTAATAGGGGCATCTATTTGTTGAATCCTTAGAGAACAGTTGAGGAAAGATACCAATAGGTATAAAAATCCGAAAGTTGAAACATTCAAATAATATGCACTATCTTTCGTTAGACTAATAAGCTATAAAATTTATATGGACTCTTACAACGTTTTTAGATAGATGGAAAATGACCATTGTGAATGCCCTTTTTTTATGTTGTTAAAAGACATATTTTATTTTATAGTATAATTGCGAAAATACTTTACTTAGTAAACTATTTTAGGGAATACAGAATATAAAATTTTTATTAACACACGAATTACAAATTGAACCAATAAGGTTAAACTCAAAATAAATCCTAGTTGCATAAACAACTAACTAGTGTACAATTTTTCTAAAATGGTGGAAATGTGGATTAGCTACTCGAAGGCGCTGAGTCTAGTGCTAAATTCACTATTCAGTGAAATAGCTGAGTATTAACAGATATAAGTTTAACGCTTTATCCGAAAGAATTCTCCTTCCTCAAGCGTGTGCAGGGCGATAGCCCAACGGTAGGTGGGAGATGAATTTCGGTTTGGCGTTAGCCGAAAGGTTCTTTCTATTATTTTCAATCTCACTCTGATATAATCAGTCTTATTAAGTATAAAGATCGGTATATCAATGAAATTAGATAGTAATAATCATTCAGTATTCTTACTTTATTATCATCTTATATTAGTTGTGAAATATAGAAGAAAGGTATTCGATGATGATATGTCTAACTATGCAAAGGATATGTTTATAAGGCTTTCAGAAAGCTATAACATAACTTTAGTTGAGTGGAATCATGACAATGACCATGTTCATATTGTATTCAAATCGCATCCAAATACAGAAATAACAAAGTTCATCAATGCGTATAAAAGTGCCAGCTCTCGACTCATCAAGAGAGACTTTCCACAAGTAAAAAAGAAGCTTTGGAAAGAGATGTTTTGGTCAAGAAGTTTTTGCTTACTAACTACTGGTGGTTCACCAATAGATGTAGTAAAAAGGTATATTGAAAATCAAGGGGAAAAGTGAGGTGAAATGATATGACAATACGTAATAAAGCGTACAAATTTCGTTTGTATCCTACAGAACAACAAGCACATCTTATACGTAAAACTTTTGGGTGTGTGCGATTTGTATACAATAAGATGTTGGCTGAACGAAAGGAAGTGTATGAGAAGCACAAAGGGAATAAAGAAGAATTAAAGAAACAAAAATTCCCTACTCCTGCAAAGTATAAGGTAGAGTTTGAATGGCTGAAAGAAGTGGATTCGTTAGCATTAGCGAATGCTCAATTAAACTTGCAAACTGCTTATAAAAATTTCTTTAGTGGTCAAAATGACTTCCCGACGTTCAAAAGTAAAAAGGATAGAAAATCTTATACAACGAATGTGGTCAACGGAAATATTATGTTGCTGTATGGTCATATCAAATTACCGAAATTGAAGCTTGTAAAGATTAAACAACATAGAGAAATACCTCAAAACCATGTGATTAAGTCATGTACGATTTCCATGACACCCACTGGGAAATATTATGTTTCTATCTTGACTGAGTATGAAAAAGAAATTGTGCAAAAAAAAGCGGAAACTGTTGTTGGGTTAGATTTTTCTATGTCTGAACTATATGTAAGTAGTGAGAATGAGAAAGCCAATTATCCTCGCTTCTACCGTCAAGTATTAGAAAAAGTAGCAAAGGCTCAAAGAGTATTATCAAGACGCATAAAAGGCTCAGAGCGTTGGAATAGGCAACGGATTCTTGTAGCTAAATTGCATGAAAAAGTAGCAAATCAACGTAAGAACTTTCTTCATCATAAATCGAAAGAATTAGTTACCAACTTTGGTGTTGTAGCAATTGAAGACTTGAACATGAAAGGAATGTCACGAGCACTAAACTTTGGAAAAAGTGTTACTGATAATGGATGGGGAATGTTCACGACTTTTTTAGCCTATAAGTTACAAGAACGAGGCAAACAGCTTATAAGAATTGATAAATGGTTTCCTTCTACAAAGACATGTAGTAATTGTGGAAACGTAAAGGATTTAGGACTATCTGAACGAGTGTATGTTTGTGATTGTGGTACGTCAATAGATAGAGATTATAATTCTGCAATCAACATCAAAAACGAAGCTATACGTTTGTTAGAATTATCATAAATCGTATCAAAGAACCTATGGGACATGGGAGATAGCTCGCGGTCTTACGACTAATTCGTTAGCTAATAAAAGTAACGACTAACCGAGAAGCCCCCACTTCAAACAGCTCGTAAGAGCGTTAAGTGGCGGGTAGTTCACGATAGAGTCAATAGATGAATCAAGCGTCTTAATTAAAGCCCTATAACAACCATATCAAAATCCACAAATACATGCACTTTCCGAATAAATAATAAGTTTATTCGGAAAGTGTAAGGTGCTCTGAACTATACTTCTAATTGTTGGATAATGTTCAATAATTGGAAGTATAGTTTTTTTATATTTCATTATCTTTACACCAAAGCTATAGAACAATTTCTCAAAGAATTTTTAGAAAAAGGTATCATTTTGTATCACTAACCGTAACCTGATTTTTAAGAAATAGGAGGGATTGTAAGGTGATTAAACCTTCAAAAAAAAATAGTCGTTATATGGTTGGATTGGACAGCCTAAGGGGCCTAGCAATAATGGCTGTTATTTTGTATCATATTAATTTTAATTGGATACCTGGAGGTTTTTTGGGAGTTACTGTATTTTTTGTACTTTCAGGGTATTTAATTACAGATATTTTAGTGACGGAGTGGAGAAAAAATAAGCGAATTGATTTAAAGGAGTTCTGGTTTAGTAGGACAAGACGATTGCTTCCAGGAATGCTTGTTATGCTTGTTATCACGTTCGCATGGATTGCGATTTTTCATAGTTCTTTACTTGAAACAATGCGTGACGATTCATTAGCAGCATTATTTTATGTTAGTAACTGGTGGTATATTTATCATAAATTATCGTACTTTGATAATTTTAACCAACCTTCTCCATTGAATCATTTTTGGTCGCTGGCAGTGGAGGAACAGTTCTATGTTGTATGGCCATTTATCATTAGTTTAGGACTGTACTACACAAAAAAACGATCTCGGTTGATTTTATTGATTTGTCTGGGGGCTGCTTTTTCAGCGTTAGCAATGGCAATTTTGTATGAACCGGGAACTGATCCAAGTAGAATTTATTATGGTACAGATACGAGGGCCTTTTCTTTACTTATTGGAGCAGCACTGGCTTTAATTTGGCCAAGCGCTGAGCTTACAAATAAAATTATTCCAAAGGCACGTTTCATTCTTGATGTAGTGGGAGGGAGTGCTCTTATTATTATATTGGTTATGTTTTGGAAGACTAATCAATATGATGCATTTCTATACCGTGGAGGAATGGTTATCTTATCAATTGCGACAGCATTGTTAGTAGCAAATCTTGCTCATCCTGCTAGTCGTATTGCTAAATTTTTACGATTTAGACCTTTACGCTGGATAGGGGTGAGGTCGTATGGAATATATCTCTGGCATTATCCAATTCTTACATTGACGACCCCAAAAGTAAATACTGGGGATTTTTCACTAATAAGAGCAATTCTTCAATTCATTTTGATTATCATAATTGCGCAAATTTCTTGGAAATTTATTGAAAATCCAATCCGACAAGGTACACTTCGGAATATTCAGTTTAAAAATATAAGATTTCAAAATGTCACTTTAGGTATTAAGTTAGCTTTAATTGGTACAGTATTCGTTTCGGCCATAGCCGTTTTAGGAGTAGCAAAAGCTAGTAAGGATACGGTGGAAGTAACGAAAACACAACCTGCGAAACATCCAGTTGCAGTACGGGAAAATCTAACTCAAGAAGCGCCTCAAAATCAAGAAAAATCAAAAGAAGTGAATTCTGTACAACCTAAAAATTCACTAACAGTTACTGCGATAGGCGATTCCATAATGATTGATATTGCTCCGTATTTAAAAAATACATTTCCTGATATTGGGATCGATGCACAAATTGGTCGCCAGCTGTCAAAAGCAATTCCTGTAGTTGAACGCTTAAAAAATGAAGGGAATTTAGGAAACCATGTCATTATTGGATTAGGTACAAATGGAGCTTTTACTACTGAGAACCTTGTTTCATTAATAAAATTAATTGGAAAGGAACGTAAAATAATATTGATTAATACGAGGGTACCACGTCCATGGGAATCGATTGTGAACGAGCGATTAAAAGTAACAGCAGCGGAATATCTAAATGTAACGCTAGTGGATTGGTATGACGCAAGTGCTGGAAAGAGTGAATACTTTGCACCTGATGGTGTACACTTAACTAAAGTAGGTGCAGAAACATATGCAGCACTTGTAGTTAATGCAGTGAATCAATAAGTAAATATGTTTTAGTGAACGTGTCCCCCACTTAACGTCTTAACGGACTGCTTGAAGTGGGGGCTTTTTAGGATATTAGCTTTCTATATTTACCAAGCTATAAGGGTAGTACTTCCCTCTAATTAAAAAGTAAATCTATTAAATGCGATTAACGTAATCGGACTAAGGGATCGCTTGCCAGCTCTGTTAAAATACAAGTATGATGTGTCATTTGATTTCTTTCGCAAATGACTGTAATTCATCTTGAATCAAGAGATTTCATAAAAGACATTGTACTTTCTTATCTAGTCCGTCAAGAAAGAATAATGTCTTGTTGTACTTGGGGTAGTGAAAACCCTTACGTTAATGGTCATGAGGTTATAAACTTTAGGTCTGAATAATTTAAACGGAGATACATTTTGGATATAGATCTATATCATTTGAAGAGTTCTTGTTACCTATATTTTGACTGAAAAAATAACAATAAACTACAGCTTACAACATTGTAAGGTAGATGTAAGAAGAATCAATATCTTTATTAAAGTAAAATAGATAAACTAATATTATATGAATCAACCTGAGATTACATTTTGGATTGGAGGTAATTATTATGAGTAAATCCGTAGTATATGTAAATAAAGTGAAAAAAGTATACGGTAGAAAAGGTGAAAATCAATTCCACGCCTTAAAAGGTGTTTCTTTTGTTATAGAAGAAGGTGAATTTGTTGGAATTATGGGACCTTCTGGTTCAGGGAAAACAACACTACTAAATGTGATTTCTACCTTAGATCAAGCCACAGAGGGTAGGATTACTATCGCTGGAATAGATATTACAAAGATGAAAGCGAATGAACTTTCTGATTTTCGATCTCAGAAATTAGGTTTTATATTTCAAGATTTCAATTTGCTGGAAAATTTATCGGTTTATGAAAATATTGCATTGCCACTCTCGCTTCAAGGGAGATCCTCCCGTGAAATTAAGGGGAAAGTATATGATGTAACGGGGATATTAGGCATTACTCCTATTCTTTCCAAATACCCTGTTGAAATATCCGGAGGGCAAAAACAACGTACCGCTGCAGCTCGTGCACTGGTGCATAAGCCGGCGATAATTTTGGCAGATGAACCGACTGGAGCGCTTGACTCTAAAAATGCAACAAGTTTACTAGAAACGTTGCAACAGTTAAATAAAGAACAAGATGTCTCGATTATGATGGTTACGCATGATCCGTATAGTGCGAGTTATTGTAAGCGTATTTTGTTTATTCAAGATGGAGAGTTGTATAAGCAAATTCATCGGAGTGATACACGAGACGTTTTCTATAAAGAAATTTTAGATGTATTAGCTACAATTGACACATTTTCAAAAGAAATGGAGAGATAACAGTATGTTGTTTAAACTTTCTATTTCTAGTATGCGAAAGATGATGAAAGATTATATAGTATTATTAATTGGACTAGTTATTTCCATTGCTATTTTTTATATGTTTCAAACCTTGGCGATGAATACAGAATTTACAAAGCAAAATAGTGTAATTAGTTCCATTGTTCTAATATTCCAGATTGGCTCTATTTTACTCATGTTTATTTCTTTTTTTTATATTTTTTATGCGAATTCCTTTTTACTTTCCCTGCGTCGTAAAGAATTGGGAATGTATTTAATATTAGGTGCAAAAAAAAATAAAATTAGTCGTCTATTATTTTTTGAAACAATAGGTATGGGCTTTTTAGCACTTATTTTGGGAAGCGTGTTAGGAGTTCTCCTTTCAAAATTAGTGAGTTTCTCATTAATGAAACAATTAGAAATCTCTCTGAAGGGATATCAAGTTTTTTATTTGCCTGCCTGGGGTAAAACATGTTTCTTTTTTGGTATCTTATTTTTCTTTACCTCTATTATCAATGTATTTCGTCTATCTATGAAAACAGAGTTACAATTGATTTACATAGAACAAACGGTAGAGCGTATACAAACTAAGAGCCTTATAACCATGTTCCTAGCTATAGTGGGTGTAAGTGGACTTGGAATCGGTTATTATTTGGTTATAGTTCCTGGCATCAAAAAAGTTTCAGATATTCAACTGCCACTTTGTACTATTACGTTAGGAACATATCTACTATTTATTTCACTCTTACCTGTATTGATAAGTGTATTAAAAAAAACAAATTTAAATGGAAGATATATTAATGCCTTTACTTTTTCTCAATTACAATTTCGTGTGAATAGTCTAGCCAAAATATTAGGGACAGTTACAATATTAATTGGACTTGGGGTTGGTGCTATGGCTAGTAGTATGTCTTTGCAACAAAATGTAGAATTAAGAGCAAATAAAACTCAAGTATATGATATTACGATTTTGAATCCAGAAAACGCAGATTATGAAACATTGAAAAATATGAAAATAACAGAAAAAAATCAATATCGCTATAAAAGCAATAATCAAGCGATTTATTACTTAAAGGATGATCTTGTAGCCCATCCACCACTTGTATTTTTGAATTTTGAAGCGAGTCATCCGTATCGCATTACAAAAGGACTTCCAGCGGAAGCCTACAGTATGTTTAGTGATAACAAAATGTATAAGACATTACCTTCAGAGTGGAATCGAGCAATCGCATTTGAATTTAGAATAAATAGGCAAATGTTTGATCAGAAAGCAGTATATATCGTAGATCAAAAACAGTATACAGCCGTTTCTGGGCCAGAGCATATATTTTTACTAGCTAAAGTAGATGATTTTCTGAAATATAAAAAGGAATTGAAAGAATTAGATATTCGTCACCGAAAACAATTACCTAATCTTCAGAGAGAAGACGTCTTGTTAACAAAGTATGGTATGTATGAAGAGATGCTTGCTTTCTCAAAAGGAACTGTATTTATGGGATTCTTCTTAGGTATTGCATTTTTAGCGATGATGGCAAGTTGTTTGATGTTTAAAATTCTCTCGGGAGCTACAAGGGATATAGATCGTTATCGCATACTTCGTAAAATAGGCGTACGTAAAGAATTACTTATAAAGTCTATATATAAAGAAATTGGAGTTCTCTTTATATTTCCCGCTATTCTTGGCGTGCTACATGTTTTAGTTGGAATGAAAGTTTTTGCAAATGTAGTTATGTTTACAGATCCTTATATTAATATTGGGGCACCAATTTTTATTTTCTTTATTATATATACGATATATTATCTGATTACTGTACAATTATATAAAAGACTTGTGTTTCCAAAGCAACTTTAAATTCCATAGAATATGAAAAACGAAAATGGACTAAAAAGTAGTATCGAACAGCAAAAATATAATTCAAGTAAATATAGATAGAAGGGGATGAAAACATGAAAAAATATCTAAATATATTTGTATGGTTAACTATTTTGATGGTTTTTACGGCAGGGTGTGAACAAGTATCTGGTTTATATGAAAAAGCGACAGCACAAGAATACTATGTCCAAATTCAAGGAAATGAAGACACGCGACAACATCCGACGACGAATGAATATAAATTGAACGCTTACAATGAGGCAGGGGAAAAAGTTAAAGTTATTTTTACTGTATCGGAAGAGATAAAGCCTGCTACGTTTCTTCGGATTCGTGTATTAAAATCAACTGATCCTGATGAAAATCATTTTGTTAAAGATTACAAAAAAGTAAAAGAAACAGATCTATCTGAGAAAGTAAGAGAGAAAATTAAAGACTAATATTATCCTGTGTGAATGAATTTATCAAAAAAGTAACCTGCCTTTACCGTGCAGGTTACTTTTTGTGTTTCTGGATATATAAATATTAAACAAAAAAATTATGTTTTTTCTCTTTTTTCGTGTATTAAAATATTTTAATTCTATCTGTGCCCAGATAAATATATAGGAATGAAGGATGAATATTTTTGAAAACCTATAATAGATTCGATCAGTTACTTTTAATGAAAAAAGTCTTATGAACTAGAAGAGCAACAATCCTAATTTAGTAATATTAACAATATGGAATGAAAATTTTTCTATTATGCTTGAAGTATCGATACTCTCAGTGATAGACAAAAAATATGAAATACTGGTTAAGTTTATCTACAACTATTTTATCTCTACTTTGTAACGTTTTATCGTCTAGTAACAAATTCAACTTGTTAGGATGTATTTAATATGCTGCCGTTTTTAGTTTTTTTTGTATTCGGTAAAGAATACAAATGTTTTTTATTGAATAACTGCACCAAAATTATATTAGGTATAATAAAATATAAAATTTTCCGGATTTTCAGAAAAGTAGCGGTGCTGTATGTTATGAAGATGTATGATTTGGGAAGGAAGAATTATAGGTTTATAATTCGGATATAAAAATCATATGTTAATAAATGGTGAAAATAGTAAAGAATCATCTTACCCTCCGTAGCTTTTATTCCGGCTGTATTTGAGAAGATATTTTTGTGAAAAATGTAATTGAATTTACTTTTTAATCTATTTATGCGCAGACATTATAAGATAAAAAAACATTTATACTATATTAATATATCATTTCACCTTGTGGATAAAAGGGCGTAGAGGATTTGTTTGTATATAAAAGTATCTGCTTACAGTAAATCACATTTGTAAAAGGTTATTTTCTTTTATTTCGTTCTTCCCTTTTCTTGTTATAATCGGACTGGAAATGAAGAGGATGTTATCTACACGTTCTCTTCATTTTACATGTAGAACAAAAGGGAGAGTTAAAAGATGAAGATAAAAAATATATAAAAAGTGCTGGCGACTACCATGCTAGTAAGCCAACTCATGGGTCCCGCGATTTCGTATGCTGCTACACAAGATTCTGGTGAACAAACCAAGCAAGAACAAAAAGCAATAAAACATGGTTTGTTAGCAAATTATTATACAGACGATGCGTTTAAAGATTTGACGATGTTTATGGTTCAATCTACAAGTAAAACGCAATTCAACCAAGAAACGCTACAGGAGGCTTTATCGAAAGATAAGCAACAGTTCCAATCTCTTTTAGGGGCGTGAAAAGAAATTGGTTGTATATAATAATAGCATATGGTTTATATGCGATGAAATGGATTTTTGACAGCACGTATTACACCATCGATTATAGGAGTGAGTGGGCCAACAGTCATCATATGTTTACCCAATATAGGTTTTCTTATAATGGAATTCTAGCAAAAATACGTAATATAGAAAGGAAATGTTACAAATGAATAAAAGAAAATTAATGATTGTAAGTTTGTTAACAAGTTTCGTATGGAGTCTACCTATTTTGCATACACCGTATCATGTATCAGTCAATACAGCATACGCTGCTAATACAGAAGATAGAGATTTTAATACAGATAAAGAAGCGGCTAAAAAATGGGGAGAAGAAAAATATAAAGACTGGGAAGAGAAGAAATTAACGAAGGCAGAAAAGGACATAGTGTACAATTATACAGCTAGTGGTGCGAGTGTTCTTAATGATTATTTAATAGCGACCAAAGGGAATTTAGTCGAGAAACAAGAAGATTTACCACCAGGCACAGACTATAAATTAGCTGATGCTCAAAAATACAATGAAAAAATCAAAAACCTAGAAGGTATTTTGAAAAAAGTCAGCACTCCTGAAACTGTTTCGGTGTATAAACGCGTGAGTGAAACACAATTTGGTATGGAGGCTGGTGATTTACGTCCAAACGGCCCAAGGGGTGGTATGGATGTAGCAAAAGCGCAACAAATTCAGGATGATTTTTTGGGGAAAACATTTGAGCCATTTAAGTTTATGAGTACATCACTATCGAAAGATCCAGATAAATCTTTTACTGGAGAGCGCTATGGTGTTTTATTGCATATTAAAGTACCAAAAGGAACAACGGCAGCATATATATCTGATCTAAGTAAATATTCAGATCAAGTTGAACTGTTGATACAAAGAGGATATACGTATAAATACGATAAATTTACTATTATAAATGAAGATGGTATACAATCTCTTAAGGTTGACGTTTCTATAGTTCCACAATAGTAAAGAGCAGGAAACGCTTCAAGCTTAATAATAAATATACTCTATAATATATTGATGTAATTATAGGTATATGAATAACAGTCTCTGAACATAATATTATTTATTACTCTAAGTACAAAAAACGACACCTTTCCTTATAATCTATAAGGAAAGGTGTCGTTTTTTTGAAACGTGATAATATGTGAATTGACCCACGAACTTGGGATATGAAAAAAACACTTAGATAAGAGAAGTTACACGTAATAAGGGGATGCTAAGTTAAATGTGAAATTTAAAATAGAAAAACGGACATGCTTCATTTTGGATTGAACTCCATATACGCCATTTAGAATGAATTGCGTATTAGTTAGTGTCCAACCATTAACAAGTCTTTTGATTAATACACTAAAAAATCTACTCAAATCCTTTCAACGCAAATATTTTAATATAAAAATTATTTTATAAAAGTGAGTTAAACAAGATAGCTATCATTTTTTTGTATAAAGACTATTTTTCCCCTCTGCATAGGTTTTGTATGATTTCTATAAAAATTACTTTTTTAAAAGGTAATTATATGTATATTCATTAATAAGTCATATTTATTACAATGTATATGTTCTAACGGCACTCTCTAATTAGAGAATTTCTGTTATATCGTAAGGATTATTGAAAAACACGCGCAATTTCATTATGTCTTTCAGAAGGGGGAATGGCTGAAGAGTAACTTAGGAATAAATCTACTGGCCCAGCAACAGGATTCGGTTCAGTTATGAAGTTTCCCCTATTTTATCCATAATCTGTGGACTATGTTGTGCTACGATATTCGCAAGTATGATAGAGTTGTCTACAAGAAAAAAATATCGAATGTATGGAAGTAGGGCAAGATGTCCCTGTAGAAAAGGACAGTTAATGACTTATTTGTGAAAGATTAATGTTTCATATGCGCAATGGAAAAATAGTAGTATGCTATGGGACAGTTTCTGCAACACTATTAGAATCTTCTATTTCTATGCTTTTTATACAAGAGCAAGCATAAGAGTGAACAAATTTTTTTGAAGATAGTGTTGGCAAGCTTGTTTGGGGGATTCCAATCAAAATGGTCTCTACATGTATGCAAAAATGTAACCAATCTAAACTTTTCTTTCAATCTTTTCCCCTAATAAAGTTGAAGTGATACACAATTGTTAGTCTGAAAAAGAAAAGCTCATTTCTTGTGGAAAATGAGCTTTTTCTTCAGAATTCATTGGATTCAACAATAAATTCTCTACTCTTTTTCATACATATATTATCATACTACACATAAAATTACCATATTATTCTCATGGGTTTAATTTGAATTATTTTGGAATTTTAAACTCGAAAAATATTTAAAAGAACTTACTATAATAAGTGGGTTCTTTTTTTTATTATTTCTTTGTCGCAAAAGGGCTGGTTTTTTAATATAGAAAAGAATCATCCTTTTTCATGTGAAAATATTCCTTAATATACAATTTTTTAGGGTCGAGTGATTCCTAGTACCAAATTTCATCATATTGATAACTATTATTTACTAGTTGCACTTCTAAAAGCTTCATGCTAATTTTGTTCATAATATATGTCTTACTTCTATAATATATTTTCTTTATAGAACAAATGTATGTATAGCCTCTTATCTTAATAAAGGTAACTCACTAGCTTCAGTTTATTAAAATATCTAACTGGATATATATTATAAAACTTTGCTAATTTTTTACGAATAGTATAGGTAGAATATTACTACTAAGAGAAAAAGGAGTTAAAAAAGTGAATAGAATGAACATACGAAAGAAAAAAATAAAAAAATCCATAAAAAGATTTTTTCTTCTTTTTTGCATCATGCTGTTATTAGGAGCCTGTACTTTATTTGGTACACCTTATGGTCATAAATTGCGTGTAACATTAGCCGAAATCATTTTAACCTCACAACATCAATACTTAGCACCTATCAGTTTATTATCAAAAAAGGAGCTAGATGATATTTCGTATAAAATTAACAATCCAAAATGGGAAAATAGTAGCGAGATAGAAGGCGCAAAGTTCACATCTAAGCAACTGCAACAACAAAAGGATAAACCTCTAGAGATTAAAATCGAAACAATCCATTCTACCAGCAATGCAGAATATAAATTTGAAGGTAAACTGCTCACAATAAGTAATCCATTTAATGTGAAATTAGTAAACCAACAAGGAACTCAAGGGCAGAAGTTAGGGGAAAAGCTTAGTGTGATGGCAAAACGTAACCATGCTTTAGTAGCAGTCAATGCAAGTGGATTTTCTGATGAAACAGGTAAAGGAGGAGGGGCTACAGGTACCGGAATCGTTATTGAAAATGGGAATGTTATTCATCGAGCTGATGAAAATGATTCGCCAACCTTGGTTGCAGGTTTAACATCCTATGGAGGACTATTAACGGGAAAATACACATCTAATCAACTGTTAGAAAAAAACGTAATATATGCTGCTGGTTTTATGCCACAACTCATAGTTAACAGAGAAAAGCTAATCAAAGATGATGATGGTTCATGGGGATCTGGCCCCCGTACTATTATGGCACAGAAAAAAGATGGATCGATTATGTTTTTAGTGATAGATGGAAGACAGTTGCACAGTATAGGTGCTACACTACGAGAATGTCAAGATATTTTGTATGAAAAAGGGGCTGTAAATGCATTAGCTATGGACGGCGGTGCTTCTACCATTCTGTATGCAATGGGTGATATTATAAATAAACCAGTTACATCTCATGAAGGCCGTTTTATTCCAAATGCTTGGGTAGTTACTGCAAAATCAGGTCAAGAGGTAAAGGTAACGATTGATGGAAAAGAAGAAGCACAAGATCAGATAAAAGAAATAATAACGAAGTAAAATGGAATATAGCCGAGATATACACGTGTAAAAATAGGTCATAGGCTTACTGTTATTTCTAATCCCATTCAGAACCTTTTTGTTACTTTGTCTAAAAGTACGGTATTTGTCAGCAAACGAGAGTGCACAATTAACACGGACACTGGAAAAGGTCTCTATGAATCGAGACCTGATTTTAAAAAATGTGATTGAAACGGGTTCTGGTGCAAAAAAGCGAAATGATTTGAAAATGCTCTTTCAAACTTGGCAATACTGGTGCTATTACTAAAAAAAGGTGTGTGATCAGTATGGAAAAAGAAAATATATTCAAATGGAAACAGTATCAGCCTGATATCATTGTATTAACCGTACGTTGGTACCTGCGGTACAACTTAAGTCTTCGTGATTTAGTGGAAATGATGGAGGAAAGAGGATTATTCTTAGTACATACAACAATTATGCGATGGGTGCATCAATATGGACCAGAATTAAATGAGCGTATTCGAAAACATTTGAAACCAACCAATGATTCTTGGCGTGTGGATGAAACATACATCAAAATCAAAGGAGAGAAAATGTACTTATATCGCGCGATTGATTCTGAAGGAAACACGATTGATTTTTATTTAAGTCGTAAAAGAGATGCGAAGGCTGCCAAACGTTTTCTAAAGAAAGCCTTGGCTTCTGTTCATGCCACAAAACCTCGTTCGATAACTGCTGATGGCGATAAAGCCTATCCTGTTGCAGTACGTGAACTAAAGGAAGAAAAGTGTATACCACACGGTATACCACTTCGTGTAAAAAAATACTTAAACAATATCATTGAGCAAGATCATCGGTTTATCAAAAAACGGATTCGGAATATGCTAGGATTGAAATCATTCCCTACAGCTATAAAAATGATTACTGGAATAGAAGCTATGCATATGATCAAAAAAGGACAAACTCTCCAAGGGGAGAAGTCTGTCCAAAAGCAGATATATCTTATCAATGAACTCTTTGGTTTAACAGCATAAAGTTCCATTCCGTTAGGAATCTTCTATTCTTTTTTCACATTCCACTATTGTTGCACCAGAACCAAGAGAACTAAACACTCCTACTTATTTATAAGGCAAATAAGTAGCTATTATTTCACAGTATGTACCAAAAAAAGACCCTAATAGGGTCTTTTTTTGGTACATACTTCTATTTTTTTGATTCTTTAAATGTATCTTTTAAATCTTTATCTGTTACTTTTATATCAGCTTTTTTTAATAAATCCTCAATAAATTTTTGCTGCCATTGTTGATCTTGTAAGTATTTGGTTTCTAATTCTTTACGAATCCTTTCTTTTTCTTCTGCAAAAGGTTTTAATTCTTTTTTATCTGTTACCTTAATAATATGATATCCATAAGAGGACTTTACCGGATCACTTACTTGTCCTACTTCTAATTTATAAGCCGCTTCTTCAAATTTAGAATCCATTTCACCTGGACCAAACTCAGGTAATTCGCCTCCTTTTTCTTTTGAACCAGGATCCTCTGAATATTGTTTGGCTAGTGTAGCAAAATCTTCCCCATTATTTAATTTTTCTTTTATTTCTTTTGCTGTATTTTCATCTTTAACTAAAATATGACTTACTTTCAATTTTGGTTTGTAGTTTTCTTTAAGATCTTTTTCTGTAATGGATGCTTTAATACCTTTTTCAAGAGCGATTTGGGGTTTCATTTGTTCTTTTAATGCATTTTCATCTTTAAGGCCAGATTGTGCCAATGCTGATTTAAAATTATCTCCCATCTGTTCTTTTAATTCTTTTACTTTTTTAGTTGCTTCTTCATCAGAAACTTTGTACTTATCCAGTAAAACCTTATTCAGCATCATTTGGTGTAATGCTGTTTTTCCATACGTTTTCTTTAATTCTTTTTCTAAATCGGTTTGTGTTACATTTCCTGCTTTTGATGTTGCAACATTTTCTGAGGAACCACATGCGGATAATAATAAAATACTACTCATTACCGCACCAATAAAAATACGTCGTTTATTCAAAAGATTATACCTCACTTTACAAATTGATTTATAATTCAGTATAGCAAAAAAATATAAACTTGCATATCTCATCTACACGATGTTAAATAGTTAAGGGCATATACATTGCTATCAAGGTATATGCGTACAATGATAAGTATAGGGGTGTGGAGTTTTGTTGCTCAAATTAATAGGTAGAACTTCAAAACTTTGTATGTGAAATAAATCACTTTTGTGAAAGTTCATTTTAGTTTACATCGTCACTCTCGTTTCTTGTTACAAGTTGAATGAGAATGGGCAGAACGTTACTGAGGAGTTCACTTTATTTTACATGTCGAACAGAAGGGAGAGTAAAAGATGAAGATCAAAAATATATACAAAGTGTTGGCGACCACCATGTTAGTAAGCCAACTCATGGGTCCCGCGATTTCATATGCAGCTACACAGGATCCTAGTGAACAAACCAAAGACCCAAAAGAAGTGAAACATGGTTTGTTAGCAAATTATTATACAGATGATGCGTTTCACAATTTGACTATGTTTACAGTTCAATCTACAGGGAAAACGCAACTCAATACAGAGACGCTACAGGAGGCCTTATCGAAAGATAAGCAACAGTTCCAATCTGTACGTTGGATGGGCTACATTCAACCGAGTGAAAGTGGCGAATATGAATTTTCTACATCAGATGATTCACATGCAACCATTCAAATCGATGGGAAGGTAATTGTACAAGATGCTCCCATGAAAGAAAAAATGACCCTAGAGAAAGGGAAAACATATGCCATTACGGTAGAATATCACACAGATAAAAATGGAGCAGAAAATGTAGCTTCACAATTTGAGATGTTGTGGTCTGTGAATGGAAAAGAAAAAGAAGTTGTGCCAGAAAATAATTTAGTCTTACCTAATTTTTCTAAGGATAAAGTTAAGCAATTTACAATATCGTCCAAAAACAATGTCATGGCAGATGATGATGGGGACGTTACAATCGATTCTGATGATGATAACATTCCAGATGATTGGGAAATAAATGGATATACGGTAAAAAACGGTCTCATTGTAAAATGGGATGACGCGCTGAAAGCACAAGGGTATACCAAATACAAATCGGATCCACTGAATAAACATACTACGGGAGACCCTTATACAGATACGGATAAAGTGTTAGATCATGTGGATGGTGGTATTTTATCAGAAGCAAAAAATCCGATTGTAGCTGCTTTTCCAAAAGTAGGGGTCAACATGGAAAAAATGATACTCACAAAGAATCAAAACGTGTCTCATGATCAAGGGGGGACGGAAACAAATGAATCGAGCCATACCGTTGGAATCTCCACTACAAATAGTACGTCGGAGTCAAATACAATAGGGGCCTCTGTATCTGCTGGCTATCCGTGGTCTGTTTCTGTATCAGCCAATTATTCTCATGATTATACGACGAGTGTATCTGTAGATCAGTCGAACTCTAATACAAGTGGGCATAGTGATGGAAAATCATGGAGTGAAACATTAGGAATTAATACAGCTGAAGCAGCCTTTTTAAATGGAAATGTGCGATATGTAAATGTTGGAACTGCGCCCATTTACAATGTAAAACCAACGCTTAATTTTGTTGTAGGAGAAGGCTCCTCTGCACCGACTATCGCAACCGTTATGGCAAAATCCAATACAGTAGCAAACGTGTTAAATCCTGGTACATTTTATCCGTCCACAACACAAGGTCCAATTGCTTGGAATACGATGGATGATTTTAATGCACAGCCCATTAAGTTGAGTTATAACCAGGTACAACAAATAGAACAGGGTGATCCTTTACAAATTCAAACGACGCAAACATCTGGAAACTACAAAACATACAATTCAGATGGAGATGCAATTGTGGATGATTCGCAAAAATGGGAAAATATTATGAACGATATTGAAAATAAAACAGCAGCTATTACCATAAATACGGTCAATGATACGAAAGAAAGGTACATTTCAGCTCGAAAGGCAGCAAACTATAATCAGCAAAGCCAACCAGAAGTCACGTTAGGAGAGGCGATAGAGACTGCATTTCCAGGAGCAAAAATTGATGGGGATAAGCTTATGTATCAAAACGTCAATCCAGATGTTATGAGGATTGGGATGGATCGTCAAACATATGATGAGATACATAATCAAATGAGCCAAACAGGTGATGAAAATATCTATCATGCCAAATTAAAGCAAGGTATGAATATTTTATTCTATCAACTACTGGGTGTTAAAAAAGATATAGATGGAAAAACTTATTATTTCAATAATGATGGGTCCAAAAAAACTGGCTGGTTTACAGATAACAGCGGGAAACAATATTACTTTGATGAAAAAAATGGTGGTGCGGCAGCGAATGGCTGGTTTTATGCTAAAGATCAAAATTCATCTCCATCAGTTCAATTAAAGCATAATTATTATTTTCTTGAAGATGGTACATTAGCTACAGGAAACCAATCCATTGATGGGATGAGTTGTCAATTTCAATTCGATGGTGTATTAAAAAATGTATATATAAATATACCATTGAATGAATTAAGAACTAAAAAACTTACACTCCTATCACCCGACGGAAGGTATAAACAGGTTCTAGTAGGTCTTAATGCCGATAAACGGCCAAGTATACCCCTGGGATCACACTACTATGATTCTCCAGGTGAAGTAGCACTAGCTGACTGGCTTCCTACTGGCCTGTCGGATGAGCTTTATATGGTAACAATTCTTTATACACCAGCATCTTTTTAAGAAGCCATAATGCGTTCATATTTTAAAAATATGGACATCTATGTAGGGAACAGGCAGTACTATGGGTTCTGGTGCAAAAAAATCGAGGAATTGCAAGTAATCTCTAAACCTTGGACATACTGATAGTATTGCTCTATAAAGGTGCATGATCAGTATGCAAAGGGATAATTTGTTTAAATGGACGCATTCACTGTATTAACTGTACGTTGGTACCTACGGTACAATCTAAGTTTTCGAGACTTAGTGGAAATGATGGAAGAAAGAGGATTATCCTTAGCGCATACCACGATTATGCGCTGGGTCCATCAATACGGATCGGAACTGGATAAACGGATTCGACGTCATCTTAAACAAACAAATGATTCATGTCGAGTGGATGAAACATATATAAAAGTAAGAGGGCAATGGATGTATTTATACTGCGCGGTTGATTCTGAGGGAAATACGATTGACTTTTATCTCAGTAAAACTAGAAATAAAAAGGCTGCAAAGCGATTCTTTAAGAAAGCTTTGCAGCTTTTTCATTTCTCAAAACCTCGTACAATTACAATTGATAAAAATCCTGCTTATCCAGTTGCCATCACTAAATTAAAGAAAGAGAAACAAATGCCATTAGGCACTCAAATTCGACAGATAAAATATCTAAATAACGTAGTGGAGCAAGACCATCGGTTCATAAAAAAACGTGTACGCTCTATGTTAGGATTTAAATCTTTTGGCACAGCTACATGTATTCTTGTAGGAGTAGAAGTCATGCATATGATAAAAAAGAACAGGTTGATTTACAGAATCAGTCTGTTCAAAATCAAAAAGAATTTATTCATCAATTATTTGGATTCACAGCGTAAAGGATGCTTCCAGTAGGACTCCTCATTATTTCTTGGGAACATATTCTTTCTTTACACCAGAACCCTAACTTTGACTTAGGTACATGTCCTAGATTCATAAACTGGGTACCTTCTGTACATATACCCTGTAACCACATGAAGAGATGATATTTTCCAAATAAAACACATCGATAGACCTATAAAATACATATAAAATACACAACTCTCAATTATATTCTATTCAAGGAAAAACACATCTTATAGGCCTATTGTAAGAACTTTTCTTTTCCAAACACAAGCGCAGATATGTCATATATAAAAAGAGGAGAAATTTTTATGGTACGATTTCAATCATATTTACTAAGTTCATCTACCTTAATTGGCTACTTTATCGGTATTTTAATGTATATTGCTTATGCTTATCCTCATCAGGCATGGGCCAACATAGGTTTAGTATGTATTACACTTTTCATTAGTTTTTTTCTCCCTTATTACTCTCGTATTAGTAATAAAATTGATGAATGGCTTTGCTTTAAAACCGCATTTGTAACCCCAGGAAGAATGGGTCGATTTTTTGCACAATGGCTATTCAATCTTTTTATTTTTTATGTATTTTTGTATAGCAATATTATTAATCAATTTGATACAAAATCATTGGGCGGAATATGGGGCATTTCTTTATTAACAACTATTGCTTCACAAGGTATTCAATACATAGCCATTACTTTAGCTAATCGTGAAATTGGAAATGTAAATAAAAATGTATCTCTTGGTTTAGCACTTAATATCCTTATTACCGCAGCCGCAGCAATTGGTATTGAATGGATGAGGCCCATTTTTTTATTGACAGGTTTGATATTTGGTAGTTGGGTATTTGGATCCGGTATACTTTCAGATTTCCGTTCATTGTTTCCTCGTAAAGGGGGCATTGGCATTTTTTTTGGAACATTTAATCCTTTTCATAATACTCACTTAGCCATCATACAACAGGCTATAAAAGAACGTAACTTAGAAAAAGTAATTATACACTCAACTGTGATTCCTAAATTACATGCAGATGCTTTGACCAAGGGCGAAATAGAAATTGCAGAAAGACAAGCTGGAATGCGCATCTATAAACGTACCCCCCAAGCGGATGTACACGTGAATTACTTTCCAACTGGAAACAGATTTTATGAATTTGAAACCCGAAAAAAAATGATGGAATTAGCGATCGAGGAAGCAGGATTGACAGACAAAATCGAAGTCCTTTCTTTTCCGGATATTTATCATAATAAAGGATTTTATGGCATTATCCACAAAATCAAAGAGAAATACTCGAAGAAACGTATACATGGTATTCATGGAAGTGATTTGGGAGGTATGTGGGTTAGAAGAATCTATGATGAATCTGGATGGATTTATCCATATTCAATTCGTAGAGTAGATGGCATCTCTGCAACCGCTATACGAAATGGCAGTAAAGGTATGGCACCAAAAACAATTGAAGAAATTCTATGCGCATTTCGAGAATCTGCTTCTACAGTACAAGTCGCATCACGAAATTTTCATATTTTAGAAGGTTTACTACAAGAATCTTTACCACAACCATGTGAAAATCTCGAAAAATCGGGACCTGTAGAAGTAACCAAGAATCTCGTTATTAAAGTAGTAGAAAATGAAGAGGAAAAGTTAAAAGCTAATTTAGTTCGTGCCATTGTCTATATGCATGAACAACACTGTCCTTTTGAAGAAGAATTCGATTTAAATGATTTTACTGCTACTCAAATTATTGGATTAATTGGAGAAGAACCAGTATTAACTGCTCGAATCCGCTATTTTCCAAACGTAATTAAAATTGAGCGCTTAGCTATTCGAGATGCATATAGAGGTAGAGGCTATGGCCATCAGCTACTTCGCTACCTAATTTCGTTTGGACTTAAAAAAGGTTATAAACATTTCTATCTGCATGCTCAATCTCAATTAAAAAAGTTTTATGAAAGCTACGGTTTTCGCGTTGTAGGAAACTCATTCGGATTTTCTGATTATGAATATATTGAAATGGAAGCAGATTCATCAACCTTGAAAATGCACTCCAACACGGTGCATTTGGATGTAACATCTTGTATAGGTGAATCTCCGATGTATTTAAATCGACCAGAGGGTCGATTAGATGAAAAAGGACCACTTGAAAAATCCTTATTTCGATTCAATTAAAGTAACCGAACAATTAATACTTCATTTTCAAAATTGAAAATGAGGAATAATTATCAATGTTAATGGTTTATTACTTAAATAAGCCATTAACATTCTATCTACATACTTCTTATCCTTTAAAATAATTTTACCTGTGTGTTAATTTCATCTTAAATTATATGATTATGTAAGGAGAGTATTAATATGGAAAAGAAAAAAGTTTTACTATTAATCGATATTCAGCAAGAATACGTGTCAGAAGGACGCCCCTTTTTTATTTCAACAATTAGTCCATCTTTAAAAAATGCAAAAAAAGTATTAGAAACAGCTCGAGCGGAGTCTTGGGAGATTCTACATGTCCAACACCTTCAAGATGGAGCGATATTCCATCCAGATTCTCAATATAGTAATTTTATTCCCGGATTTGAACCTAAAAATAATGAATTTATTTTTACTAAAGAAAATTTTTCTTGTTTTTCCGACCTTATGTTTGCAAATCATATGGAGTCACTAATAGATTATGAAATCTTTGTAATAGGATATGGTTCAACTATGTGTTGTATGGCTACTATTATAGATGGCTACCATCGTGGGTTTCGTTTTACATTTGTCCAAGATGCTTCTCATTCGAAAAGATCTGCTCAATTTAGTGAAGTTGTTCGGCATATACATGCTGTTGATCAATTACGTACTTTTGCCAATATAACAAATACAGCTGATATAAGTGTTACCATTGGAAAATTTGAAAACGAAAAATAAAAGTTCAACCAATTCATTTTCAAAAAAAACATAGGCTGCATTCACAGTTATATAGTACATATTCCTTTTCGAATTGTGTACTATATTTTGCGGTGAGCCCTTTCACTTTATGAATTCTGCTCCTGCATCCAGTGCACCCGCTAAAGCTTTATCCTACCATGAAGGCGAATCATAGAATCAAAGGTTCTGGTGCAAAGAAAGGATATATTCCCAAGAAATAATGAGGAGTCCTACTGGCAGCATTCTTTACGCTGTGAATCCAAATAATTGATGAATAAATTCTTTTTGATTTTGAACAGACTAATAAATATAGAGAAAGTGGCTAAAGTTATGTTGTTCAACTGAAATGACATAACAATTCTATTTAAAAAAATTGTATATTTAGATACAAACTACCAATTCTTTGTACGCTAAAAATACGTACCATTTTCGTGCAAAGAAAAATAATAATCAGAATAAATTATTTTATTCACAAATTCCATTATGAACCATATATATGGTATAGGGGGTTCCTGTTCCTCCTGTTGCACCTGTAAAAAGTAGTGACTACTATTTATACGTATATAAATGTAGCACTACTTTTATTATTTTAGCCAAGAAGATTCTCCCCTCAAGGAAAGTGACGTGAGTAGGTGGGAGAGATTTGACTATAGTACTCTGCCCAACTTCCTGCCAAGAAGACAGTGTGTGTTTGGCTAAAAGAAGTAGATCGCATTGCGATGAAGTCGTCTGTTTGCAACTTTGTGTGTATACACTTTTTCAAAAATAACAAACTAGTGCCTCGTGTTTCAAATCTAAGCAGAACAACGTACAATCTTTTATCGCAAAACAAACAGACGAAAACATTGCCGTTGTAGAAAACAAGATAAATTTATCATTTTAGCCAAGAAGACTCCTTCCTCAAGGAACGCGAAGTTAGTAGGTGGGAGATGAATTGGCTTCGGACAAGGGATGGCAGGAAGCCATCTTAATTGTTCGACATACATAAACTGTTACTTCACTATCTATCGAACGCATGTTTGTTTTATAATAGAAACATACCGAAATGGAGGTGAAATGAATGATGATTAATAAAGCATATAAATTTCGTATCTATCCAAATAAAGCACAAGCAACCCTAATCAATAAAACGATTGGCTGTTCTCGTTTTGTATTCAATCATTTCCTATCTCTATGGGATAATGCATACAAAGAAACAGGGAAAGGTTTGACATATGGTACATGCTCTGCCAAACTCCCTGCCATGAAGAAAGAGTTTGTTTGGCTAAAAGAAGTGGATAGTATCGCGATTCAGTCGTCTGTTCGCAACCTTGCGGATGCTTATACACGCCTTTTCAAAAAACAAAACAATGCCCCGCGTTTCAAATCTAAGAAGAACAACGTACAATCTTATACCACAAAACAAACAAATGAAAACATTGCCATTGTAGGAAACAAAATAAAATTGCCAAAACTAGGTCTTGTTCGATTTGCCAAAAGTCGTGAAGTAACAGGACGTATTTTAAATGCTACAGTTAGACGGAACCTTTCTGGCAGATACTTTGTGTCATTGTTAGTTGAAACAGAAGTGCAAGAACTTCCGAAAACAAACTCTTACATTGGAATGGATGTGGGACTAAAAGATTTCGCCATTTTGTCAGATGGAACAACCTATGAAAATCCGAAGTTTTTTCGATCATTAGAAGAGAAGTTGGCAAAAGCACAGCGTGTTCTTTCTAGAAGAATGAAAGGATCTTCTCGCTGGAATAAACAACGAGTAAAAGTAGCTAGAATTCATGAATACATGACGAATGCTAGAAAAGATTACTTGGACAAAATCTCGACTGAAATCATCAAAAACCACGATGTTATCGGTATAGAGGATTTGCAAGTATCAAATATGTTAAAGAATCATAAGTTAGCAAAAGCAATTAGTGAGGTATCATGGTCTCAGTTTCGAACTATGTTGGAATACAAAGCAAAATGGTACGGCAAACAAGTCATTGTTGTATCGAAAACATTTGCTTCAAGCCAATTATGTTCTTGTTGTGGATATCAAAACAAAGACGTTAAAAATCTAAACCTACGTAAATGGGACTGCCCTTCTTGCCTTACAAACCATGATAGGGATATTAACGCAAGTATCAATCTAAAGAATGAAGCGATAAGGCTTCTAACCGCAAGGACTGTGGAGATAGCCTAATAAATTAGAGTTCGATAGAACTCTTTACTTAGGAATCCCCCTCTTCTAAACGAAGTGAAAGTGGGGGTAGTTCAATGAACCACAGTCAATCTCGACTGGGCTGAAGAAAATGCCAAAAATTAATAAATGAGCAGTTAAAACTGATTAACATCGCCGTGGGTTCGAATCCTTACAATGTGGCAATTAACCCGCCAAGTTTATAAGGTTTTCCATCCCCTGTCGATTTTTGACAGGGGATGGTACATACTTTTGTGACCAACTGAGGTGGCGAAACAAGAGGGGAAATATACAGAGAGTGAAAAGACGTATTTTGTGGAACACGTGATTTGTATGTATATGGAAATCTGATGGTTTGAAAGATTCATAAAAATATAAAGATATATTAATATAAGTTATATCGGTATATGCTTGCGTTATCGGTACGAAAAAGAAACAGTGTCCGGCAAATAGACAATCCTATGTAGAAGCGAAATGCGTGATGCGAGTTGTTGTTTGATATCCCAACATAAGAAAGGACTATTAACTCGCACCATGAGTACGACAGGCTTTCTCATAGGAACGTTTGGTGTGTAAAAATTGCATCAAAACCCAACTTGTCCATTACATTGTTTACAATGCCATTGAAATACGTAAATGGGCTTTTTTCATGTGTATACCTGATTTACTTTCATCTCAAATTCTTTTATGGCTTGTAAGCCGATGACTAGTTTATAGTTCTTATCAAAAGCGGTAGTTCGTGCTGTATGTTTTACGTTACATTTATTATCTATTATAAAAATAGATGAAAAATTTTTCCTTAAAAGTATAAAAGAGATGGTTCAAGTCTTTCGTTTTTGCAACATTTTTGACGAACTAGAGCAATAATCCTATGGCTAGGATAAAAGGTAGATGGAAAAATTCTATTTTTTCTATGATATCTCAAAAATCAAGAATACTTTTTGTTTTGAGATACAAGCGATTTTTTTCTACATATAAATATCGATGTTAAAAAAATGAATTCCGCAAAATAAAACGGTATGTAAATAAAAAGTATCATATATAATTTCAAAAAAATTTTTCGAATTTCATCTCAATAAGATAAGACATATAGTCTTTTGGATATATAATTCTGATATTTTTCAGAACTTCCTATAATAAAGGTTATGTAAACTAGTAAAAAGTAATTAACTTACTTAAATTCAGTATAGGTCGTTAGACTTCCCCTTTCTCTTTGGATTAATACTGTGTGACGGATTGTAATGAATACCATCCTCATATCTAGGTCGGGTCTCACAATATCATATTTCTGAAGAATATAGCCGTGATTACGAAGAATCTGCAGGTGTTACTTGTAATCTAATTTTTTCCATAAGTAACGAAAAGAACTTACGGACTGTACCGTACTGAATATGCTAGCGTTTAATCTGGTGGTCGTGTTAGAAGGTACTGTATAAATAACCTATATCAAATCCCTTTCCAGGGCTTTTTAGTTTTATAGGAGGTTTTGTATGCCCTAATAATGTAATGAACGTTTTTCGAAAGTTCGCGTGCTGAGCAAGTTGTTTAATCCTTTTAATAAGAAACTCTAGATGTAACCAAGTACATGAATTCCCTTAATAAAACAGATAAATTGCTCAAGTACTCTAAATAAGTTTTTTTGATTTCGGGTCCGATTGAAGGAAATTATCTAACTTTTAGCGTTGCTCCTTATCAGGAAGCACAGAAAGTTTCTTCCAAAGATGATCGGACGCACAATCACGAATCTTTTGTTCTATATATCCGCCAATGTTCTGGCTAATCTGTAAAATTTCTATACCCATAAGTAAAACATATTACTTTGTGGATCCAGGCTATTTCTTTGTATTTTCTCTGTTGACAGCCCTTTCTTATATTGGGATATAAAAGAACCACTCGCACCACGCATTTCGCTTCTACATAGGATTGTCTATTTGCCGGACACTGTTTCTTTTTCGTACCGATAACGCAAGCATATACCGATATAACTTATATTAATATATCTTTATATTTTTATGAATCTTTCAAACCATCAGATTTCCATATACATACAAATCACGTGTTCCACAAAATACGTCTTTTCACTCTCTGTATATTTCCCCTCTTGTTTCGCCACCTCAGTTGGTCACAAAAGTATGTACCATCCCCTGTCAAAAATCGACAGGGGATGGAAAACCTTATAAACTTGGCGGGTTAATTGCCACATTGTAAGGATTCGAACCCACGGCGATGGTTGTCACCTTCATATACATTGAAGAGTTAATAACCGAAACATTGCTACTTCCGCTGTTGATTACCCACATCTGATTATTCATCGTGTTCATCCCCATACTCCAAGGACTCGTGCCCACGGCGATGGTCGTCACCTTCGCGAAACTAGTCCCGTCTATCACCGAGATGTTGTTACTGAAGTTATTCACCACCCACATCTGGTTATTCGCCGCGTCCACCGCCACACCTGCAGGACGCGAGCCCACCACGATGGTTGTTACCTTCGCGAACGAAGATGCGTTGATAACCGAAACGTTGTTACTGTTGGAGTTCGGCACCCAAACCCGGTTGTTCGCCGCGTCCACTGCCACACCTTGAGGATCCGAACCCACGGGGATGGTCGTTACCTTGGCGTACGACGATGCTTCTATCACCGATACGTTGTTACTGTTACTGTTCGTCACCCACACCTTGTTGTTCGCCGCGTCCACCGCCACAGCCCAAGGACGCGTGCCCACTGCAATCGTCGTCACATTCTCAAACGAAGTCCCATCTATCACCGAAACACTATTACTACCATAGTTTGCCACAAACACATTCCCAGCCGGCAGCGTAGGCCCCGTCGGTCCTGTAGGTCCTGTAGGCCCCTGTGGTCCCGTTACGCCATTATCGCCCTCTGGCCCCGCACTTCCTTGTGGTCCCGCTGGTCCCTGCAATCCTTGTGCTCCTTGCACCCCTTGATCGCCTTTCATACCTGGAATCCCAGCCGCTCCTTGCACGCCTTGTGGTCCAGTCGGTCCTGCTGCTCCTTGCGCTCCTTGCGGACCCTGTGATCCAGGCGCCCCTTGCGCGCCTGCTGGACCCGTTGGTCCTGGAGAGCCAGACGGCACATGGGACGTAATCGTCACCGTAAACGTCAGCGTGTTAAACAACTGATTTTTCACCGCGGGACTCGATGTAAGCAGTTCCGCCACAAAAATGGACAGTGCGTTATAGAGGGACTGCATCATATTTGAAATTTTCCCAACCTGCGCCACGCCTTGTAATTGATTCACCGTAGCTAACAGAAGAAACAAACTAAACCGCGTTGCATTCCGTCCAGCTGGTGTCGGGAATTCATTTAATAAGAAGTTGTATAGAAGGTTCAGTTCGTTTTTGAGCTGTACCTGCGTAGCGGGCGTGGGATTGTTGAAGTAAGCTGTTACGGCTAATTGTAAATTGGCAAATAAGTTTAACAGAGCGGCTTCTTGCGCAGGGGTAATCGGAACTGTTGGCGTGATCATCGGTCCGATATCTGGTAGACCGAGGTTTTGATTATTTGAATTGCTGTGATCATTCGTCATCGCTGTTTCCTCCTTGCGGATTGTTTTTGTGTATCCCCTCTACCAAAAATGAGGTACCCTTGTTTTTCTTTGCTAGTAATGTATTACTGACGCCAATCGCCCCCGTCGGTCCTGTTGGTCCCGGAGGTCCTTGTGGTCCGGTCGGTCCCGTTGGTCCGATCACACCATTGTCTCCTTCAGGTCCTTGCACCCCTTGTGGCCCCGCTGGTCCTTGTGATCCCTGAGCGCCTTGCGGTCCCTGATCTCCTTCTTGCCCCTGGAGTCCCGTCACACCTGGAAAACCTTGCGTTCCTTGCGGTCCCTGTAAGCCGGGTGGCCCCGCTGGCCCTTGCGATCCTTGTGGTCCTTGTGATCCCGCTGGTCCTGTTCCCCCTTGCACCGTATTCAGCTTTGTGGATGTTGCTGCAAATAAATTGATGAGAATGACGAACAATTGATTTTGAACGGATGGCGAAGACGTGATCAGAGACGCGACAAATACAGAAAGCGCGTTATACAGCGCATTTAACATCTCTGCGATTTGCCCAACCGGTGCAGTCAAGCTGGCTAACGAATTTGTCGTACCAAGTAAAAGAAACATATTATACCGCGTCGCATTTCGCCCATCTGGCGTCGGAAACGTATTGAGTAAAAACGTGTATAACTGGGTTAAGGCTTGCTGCAAGGCTTGATTCGGCAAAATCGTCGGATTCGCAAAATAATTGATGACTGCCGTTTGTAACTGCTGAAACAGCGCAATCAGCTGTGCTTCTTCCGCCGGTGTAATGGGAATCGTGGGTACCAACAGGGGTATCACATTGTGATCTTCTTGCTTCATGTTATCATTCCTCCTTTTTTTAATACATGCACACACCGTAGCCACGGCTTATGCCCGCCCAGTGCTTCTTCGAGCCACGCGAGGCGCTGGCGGTCAGGTGTAAAATAGTACACCTGCGGCACAGACTTTCCGCCTTTTTCTGCATGTTTCACAAGCCCCTCATACCGGCGCATGTTACAGAGTGTGTGATGCAGATTTTCTCCATTATCGATTTCTACAAGATGCAATCGCTTCCTGTCATACCAATACGCTGCCGGTACCAGTGGATCCCGCTTCACAGAAGACAATACCTCTTCTTGCCACTGCCACGCTGGATACCCACACCACGCCCAAATTTCCTTGCGGTATAAGACATCGTAGATGTCCTGTAACCCACTCAGCATCGTCACATGAGGTGTCCCCAATAACGCACCGCCTTTACTATTGAGTCCAAAAATATGACGAGATGGCTCTTGAATGTTGTGTAAATACGGACGCAGTTGCTCGAGTTTACGCAGGATACTCCGCCGACTATACGCGCCCATATAGGCAGCTAACTGCCCCGTCGTCGTCCACTGGAACTGCTGAATAATCTCGAGCATTTCCAAATCGGTCACGACGGATGCGGCTATTCCCTTTTTTGTCATGATACCCCCTCCTTTTTCACAAAATAGAGTCAACCAAGACAAGGACCCCTGTATCCACAAGGGTCCCACCTCAAAAAATTCCCAATAGGGTGTACTCAAATGGGAATGATACAAATGGGAATCATTCCTACATAGAGGTGTACGTCTCGTGAAACGAACAAGTGAAAAAAATAAATATAATTTTTATTTCTTAATGTTTCTATAAAGCAATTAAAAGCGAATCCTTTTCATTCACCAAGCATACGAATGATTGATTTTCTTTACCAAATGCTTGGGTGTTTGTCTTATCTTTTCTGGGTATTGCCACATTTTTTTGGTGAAATCAGCAAAAAAACTAGCACGAAGGGCTTGGGTATTGTATAGAATACAGTAAACAACGAGATAGGATGATTTTACTTTTTGTGGAAAGAGATAAGCATTTCTTTGTATCACGCGTTGCGTGAGCAACGAACAAAGAAGTTTCCTGTATCTGTTATATAGTTCTAACATTTGGTAATGGGAGCCGTTTTGAATTTTTTTCTTTCGGGTACACCCTATTGGGAACCTTTGTACAGATTCACACCAAACTCGCACTCTTCTAATCCCTCATTCCCATATCCCCATCCATCAAAACAGACAGAATCCGCCCCCGTAGATAATTTCTCCCCCTCTCACACATACTTCTACATCGTCCAACGCTTATCCCACCTGTATTTTCCACCCGGCCTATTTCTTGTCCGTATACGCAAAAGTGCCACCTGTTCTCTCCACTGTGCCATGATGTTCACATCATAGCCAACCAAGAGAAGCTCTTCTTTTCCAGCCCATCGCATACAGTTTCATTTGACGCATCAGATTTCCTACTCGCTTCCGGTTTACTTTGATGCCTGTCTTTTCCAGAACTTTTGTAATTCTTAAAGATCCATACCGCCCCTTATGCTCCTCAAATATTTGCTGTTATTCTTCATATTCACTTATCCAACGATATAGGGTATTAGAATGAATCAATTATTCTCTGGAAACCTCTTTTACAAACATATTCTCTTCCAGTACCAGCTGAACTGCAGCTATTTTAAATTGACGATCATAGACTTTTCTACTCATAAACTGAATCACCTTTCTCTCTTAACTTAGTGTCCAGTTTAGTGTACCATTTCCACATACCTAATGAAACGACCTGTCTAGCTTTCGGGGGTCACTTCACCCTCCCCATCATAAGAGCCTTTTAGTCTTCCTCTACTGAGGGACCTTGCATAAACCAATCTACACATATCTTTACAAACAGAAAAACAGACCCTTGAAATAGTCTGTTCTCAGATAAAAGTTATCATTTATAATCAAGAATCAATTTTTATAGCCTGTCGTACCGGTCCATTTATTAATTTTAAATTTCTTGTACCCATTTGAGTTAATCCAGTATACATAAACCTTCTTTCAGAAGTACGATTCTTTTATACAATCAAACTGTAATCCAGTAGTAAATCACGATCAAAATAACAATGAGTAATCAAATCCTAACATACGAATCAATTAAAAGAGAATCAAACATGTTCATACCAACTAATATGTGAACAATATCTACAATTGCTGGAACTAAGGATACAAAGAATAATCCCTTATAAATTGATTATATTAATAATTCCCGGCGAACACCGATTTTATGAAGCATTTCATAACGTGTACTGTCTTTGAATGCACCAGATAAAATGGTACACATTAAATATCCGTTCCTACAATTTCCATAACACTGCCTATCGTCTTCTCCAGCACTAAAATTACATGTAATTTCAGTGTCGTTTTACTAAAACCAGATGATTCTATAATGCCAAGAAATTCACCCTCTTGAATGGAAAATGATACGTATTTTAACACATGTGATTGGTTTTCTCCTTTTTTACCGTACCTTTTTTAAATGTTTTTTCCATCTATAACTGGTTTCATCATGTAAATTCTTCTATATTTGTGATTACCTTACCTATTTTTATTTTTTGGAGGTGAATTACTATTGATGAATATGACCCTAACCCTACACTTTTGTAAAAACCTATGCACTTTGTAATGGATTCTTACAAAAATGTAGGGAGATATTTCTTTCCTATTACTTGTAAGTAACGAACCAAAAAACAAAACAATGTTGGTTCAATAAACCAAATGCAATTGCTAACGTTCCATTTATGGTGTTCAGGTTGGCTTTAAAAAGGTTTTTTATAAAAAATAATAAAAGCACATAAATCTAACATTTTCTGTTTACAGATGCGTTAAGCGTTTTAAATTAGCTTTCTGTTTTTTCGCAATAACATATAGCTCAATTTACACTTTATTTTCATCAATATGAAACTGAAAATCTGCATAATAATTATAACTACTTGAAAAATGGTATATATTCTTTCGTTATGTGTCTGTTTACAGTTTTTTCTGTTTATGTTTCTGATAATGACACATTAGGCTGTAATGGACTTTTGTCATATTAAAATCCGACGTAAGAAATTAGCTTGGCCTTTTTGTATAAGAAATCTTAGAAACAATCCTAGATATAAATAGGAGTGTTTGCTCTCTGAATATGTTCTCATGAAAAAATAGCCTTCCATATGAAATCAGTTCAAGTATTTATTCAGTTTCATCTATACAGCAAAGTCGATAGTTTTTATGACTCACAACGGTCTTATCGTATGGAAAATCACCACCAATTATTTTTATAATTTCTATTAATACAGATCTCTCATACAGTTTTATTACGATACCTGTAATTTCCATACCATTTCTCTCAAATACGATTGCATCATCTAGTTTTGCTTGCATATTAAACCTCCTCATTATTTTGATTTTGCATTATATATGCGTATAATAAATCTACAAATTTTACATTTTCCTCTTGTAACACACGATCATCATTTTCTCAATGTAACTTAATATGCATGCTCTACACGCAAATGGGCTTTTACTCATATCCTTGTAAGAAGGGATAAAGCTATGAATTAAAAATACTATACTCTATTATTATGAGTGTTTTCTCCTATAAAAAAGGATACATAGATGAAAATATATTTACATATCTAAGTAGAACTATTAAGTGTTGATGCAGTAGCAATTTTGGTATTTATAATACAACAGTATTTTACACATGTATGTCTAAATTGTATCACCCCCTTCCTTTCATGTTTATAAAACCTAATATATCTTGATTTTATTCAATTCCTCATATCATCATGTAGAATCTTTAAATTTACATGTAATAGGAAAATACTTTATAGAACAAAGCTCTATTACGACTCTATTATGTCACTTAAAATGATTTTATATAATTTTTACATCATAAAATATAAAAAAATTTTTTCTTGTTCGAAACAGGAGGAAATAAAAAGTTCTTTCTTTTATAATATAGGACTTCTCTTCCTCGAAAAAGAATTGTATTTTGAGTATACCTACTGTAAATACGTTCATACCATACATCTAGGAATAAAATATCAAATGAAAGAAAAACTGAAAATGATACGATTGTAATGCTTTTCGCTTTTTCTAGTAGGATAATTGCTATAAGTAGGCGTAAGAAAATACCTCCACTTGTAGAATAACAAGTCCTATCAGATATGTTGTATCAAACAACAGATGCTATTCCCTATAGAGAAATAGCATTGAAGAAATGAAAATAGATGCGAAATTTATCAAAGGTACAAAAAAAATGTGATTGTGTTTGATTTAAATGAACCAATCATGGATAATAATCCATATCAAACTATGGCCATGTAATAGGAAAAGGCTATTCATTATAAATAGAAAACATAGACTCCGCAAGGAAAAACGATATCCTTACGTATTTTCGTTTCTTTTTTACATTATATAAATAAAAGAAAAGTGCCGATTTGTTACAATTCAAACCAGTAACTAAATCTGTTGAATGCTACATTAAAAGATTCAAAAAATTGATAAAGTACATGTTTTATTGCATAGAGGCTGACGAAGGGAAAGAGGAACAAGGAAAACAAATTATAGCGCAACATGCTATTCTTTTTTCTTTGGAGATAATCTATTTGATTTTACTGAATTTGATAAAAAAACCATAAGAGATTGAAAAACATACCATAGAAGAAACAAACACTTCTTTTGGAGGTACAATTATTATGTTTCCAAGTCAAATGTATAGTGATGGAGAATAGGTTTAATTTCAATATAATTTGAAACAATTAAATGTGAAGAAAGATAAAATTCATAATTTTTTTACCCGTATTTAACAAGAAGAAATAGTGAAAAATTGAATTATAACAGAGCGCAGCAAGATTGGATGAATATACTGTACCTATTAAAAAGGAGTGTCATTGATAGCTAGATATATCGCTATCGTTATGCAGCTGTAGGAGGGAATTCCATTTTTTTATAAATGTTTATACATCATTATTTCAACTACAACAGTTTAGAGAGGAGTTCTTTTATGTATAAATCTAATTGGATTGCTTTCTTGTTATTTACTATATCCTGGTTGTGCTATATCGTATATTTAACCGGTAATCCACTATATTTCCACCCCATATTTTTGTTATTTATTATGTTGATTACAATGCTAGGAGTCATTTTTTTAGCAATACACATGGTTCGACGTATATAAAATATCTCATTTTCATTGGATTATCGATATATAACATACTTATATGCATTGCAATTCTGAATATAGTATGAGATACATTATCAAGTTACTAGAATCGTAACCCCATTTCTTCAATAATATTGCCTAAATGACATTAGAATTTCGATATATATTTAAAGATCTATCGAAATAAAATCATACAACTAGTATGAGCAGATTGAAACCTTGTTCTTGCCAAGAATGAGGTTTCTTTATACTTGTACTCAACAACTCATGCTATTGGAACAAAGTAGCCATGAGTATATAAAAGGGTTCCGTTGCAAAGTTTTTGGAGCTGAGGAGCATAACATATGGGATATTTTAAAGGAAAACAATTCGAGAGAGACATTATCTTGGTAGCTGTCGGCTACTATTGTCGTTTTTCTTTAAGCTATCGCGACGTATCTGAACTTTTGAGAGAGCGTGGTGTTTCAGTTCATCCTACAACTATTATGCGTTGGGTCCATGAATATGGAAATATCATTTATCAAATTTGGAAGAAGAAAAATAAATCAGCACATTCCGTATGGCATTTAGATAAAACCTATATCAAAGCCAAGGGAATGTGGCGTTATCTTTATCGTGCGATTGATAAGGAAGGTCACACATTGGATATTCAACTTCGCAAAAAGCGAGATCATCAAGCAGCCTATATGTTTATGAAAAGGTTAGTGAAAGCTTTTGGAGAACCAACGGTTCTCACAACAGACAAGGCTCATGCTTTACTTTGTGCGTTCAAAAAACTAAAACATAATGGCTTTTATGTGCATACGAAACATTGTACTGTTAAGCATTTCAATAATCTCATCGAACAAGATCATAGACATAGCAAACGACGTTTTGTTAAATTCGCAGAATTTCAAAATCTGCGCCATGCTTCACGTACATTGAAAGGAATCGAAACGGTTCATGCCATATACAAAAAAAAGAGAAGTCCATTCTAGACTTCTCTTTTTCAACGTACAAGGAATTACAGCAGTTATTCAGAACTGCTTAAACTACAACCGTATTTTGTAAGCAGGTTGATGTTTTTTCAAACTTTGCAACAGAACCGTAATAAACTTATGCCTTATTGTAATTCTTTCAAGCTGTTTTTTGTGACTTCATATTTTTTGATAACAGCTGTATATGGACTTCCTAATTTAGTAGTCTCGCCATTATCAATAGTGTAACGCAGTCTATCTCCTTCAGTATGTGCAATTTCAATTGTATAACCTGCTTTCATTGGAATCATTTTTGATTCATCCGCTAGTTGCTGAGCATTGTTTATAGCTCGATCATACACTACTTCACCAGTAGATTTTTTAACTTTGATATTGGCATAGTGTGAATTTGTAGAATAAATATTAGGTATACTTAGATTAAATTTAATTTGTAATTCTAAATTTTTTGGAGTAAAGGTCATATTTACGAATTCGTTATCCATATATCCTACTAATGACCATTTAAATTGTTGTTCAATTTGTTGATCATTTATTTTTACTAGACCTACATTTAAATCTTTTAAATTATTTTGAGTTACAGTTATGTACTTTGTTAATCCATCACTACCAAAATAAGGAACGCTTCCACCAAAGCGATAATTTTGTGGAACGTTTACTTTCGCA
The DNA here is from genome assembly GCF_038005385.1 of Bacillus sp. FSL K6-2944. Lineage (NCBI taxonomy): Bacteria > Bacillati > Bacillota > Bacilli > Caryophanales > Bacillaceae > Bacillus > Bacillus sp. FSL K6-2944. The sequence goes on from NZ_JBBOTE010000004.1 coordinate 255,071, forward strand.
TAGTACTTCCCATCGGCCACATCACCAAAAGAATACTTCCCTTGTGAATCCGTTGTAGAACTTTTAATTAAAGATCCATTAATAGTAAATAAATCCATTTTAATATTATTGATTCCAGATTCCCCTGCATCCATCTTACCATTTTGGTTTTTGTCTTCCCACACCACACCTGTATTTTCAGCAGCATATGTTGGCGTAGTCATCACATATTGACTACTTAATAGTGCGGTAGATAATAGTGTTCCATACATTATTTTGTTTAATTTCATAAAATGATTCCTCCCAAAGTTATTTTTCATTGACTTACTAAAGATAACGAATCCGAAAGGTCATAACAAACATAAAAATAACTTTAGGGAAAGGTCATATTTTATATTTTGAGGTTCTGGTGCAACAATAGTGGAATGTGAAAAAAGAATAGAAGATTCCTAACGGAATGGAACTTTATGCTGTTAAACCAAAGAGTTCATTGATAAGATATATCTGCTTTTGGACAGACTTCTCCCCTTGGAGAGTTTGTCCTTTTTTGATCATATGCATAGCTTCTATTCCAGTAATCATTTTTATAGCTGTAGGGAATGATTTCAATCCTAGCATATTCCGAATCCGTTTTTTGATAAACCGATGATCTTGCTCAATGATATTGTTTAAGTATTTTTGTAACTACTCAGCTTCTTCAAATAAAAAAACAGGCCAAATACATGTTTCCGATTCGAAAACATGAAAAGAAAATACTCCAATCAGAGAAAGAATCTATGCCAAATAGAGAAATTCTCTTATGAAGTCGTGTTATTCCAAGGAACCGTTCTAGTTTCTATGACTTGGTTTATCGCTTGTAAGACCGATTGTTTTTGTTTTTTCATGGTACTCATAAAGCTTCGTATCTGACAAAAAGATTCTGCGCCTTTCTTACTTCGGAAAGTCCCAGACACTTTCTGTTTTACTTTCGTCATCCGAATATCCCGTTCTGCTTGATTGTTATCAAATGGAATGGCTGGATGTTCTAAAAACGCTAGAATTCTGTCAGAATACTTGACGAAGCGATTCCATAAATTTTGAGAAGGCGTCTGCTTTCCTTTCTTCTTTTGTTTCGTGGAAAGAATCTGTTGTTCTTTCAATATGGATTGATACATAATAAACAGATTCTTTTGCGTCGCTTTTGGCATGGTACCTTCGGATTGCTTTTTCATCGTCAACGCTTGCGTTAGAAATTTCTGCATCTGTTGTGCCCATTGTTCTCCAGTACTATCTATAATTCCTTGTAAATCTCGTAAGAGATGGGCATTACATAAAACGTGACGACAATCTGTATACGCATCATACGATTTCCAACCATCATGCATCGCAATTCCAGAAAAAGATGGCAAGATTTCTCCAGCATCCATTGCTTCTTTTCCACGTTTTTGATGAATATGTTGCAATGTCACCTCCGGTGTACTGGCAGTATGTAACCATTGTGTTTTGTTTTCTACACGCATACCAGTTTCATCAAAATGGACAACAGGAGACTGCAGAATCTTTTCCTTTACTTCTTTTATGAATGGCTGCAATTGAGAAGCGAAAGCCTGTGTATGATTTACCAGGGTTCCTTCGCTTATAGAATGTCCAAAACAATCCTGAAAGAATTCTTTTGTTCGCTTCAAAGAAATGCATTGATAATGCGTTAAATAGGGAATCAGTCTTTTTATATTTGGACCATATTGAACAGGACGAGATACTGTCGAAGGAAATTGGGCTTCTTGGATAGAATGGCAATGTGGGCATTCTTTCTGTTCTACTTTATGTTCTGTCACTTCGATCTGAATAGGTGGTAAGTCATACACTTGGCGAATGCGATACCCTTTTACAGGCTCGTGGTTCAAGGAAGTATGACAACAAGTACAATATGTAGGAGAATGTGTAATCGTATGATCTGGAGTCGCTGTCAAACCAAGAGTATGTCCCTTGTGGCCCAACTGGCCACCCGTTTGACGATGAGACGGTTTGCGCAAACTTTTTGTAACGGGCTTACCCAAACCATCTGTAGAAGGTGGCTTATGACTATTTTTGGAGTTTTTTTTTGAAGCATTTTCTAGTTCTTGTATACGTTTTTCTAACTTAGAAAATGTTTCTTCAAATAAAGAAATAACAGCTTCAGGTCCTTTTTTATATGTATCTAAAATAATTTTTCGATCGACCATAAGATTCACCTCCCCTGTTTGATATACTCAGTATTTACAAATGGGAGGCATATGAAACTAGTAAAATTTAAAAAAGACACCGAAAGGTGGCTGAGTAGTTACGTATTTTTTTACACGAAGTGGTATACCGTGTGGTATACACTTTTCTTCCTTTAGTTCACGTACTGCAACAGGATAGGCTTTATCGCCATCAGCAGTTATCGAACGAGGTTTTGTGGCATGAACAGAAGCCAAGGCTTTCTTTAGAAAACGTTTGGCAGCCTTCGCATCTCTTTTACGACTTAAATAAAAATCAATCGTGTTTCCTTCAGAATCAATCGCGCGATATAAGTACATTTTCTCTCCTTTGATTTTGATGTATGTTTCATCCACACGCCAAGAATCATTGGTTGGTTTCAAATGTTTTCGAATACGCTCATTTAATTCTGGTCCATATTGATGCACCCATCGCATAATTGTTGTATGTACTAAGAATAATCCTCTTTCCTCCATCATTTCCACTAAATCACGAAGACTTAAGTTGTACCGCAGGTACCAACGTACGGTTAATACAATGATATCAGGCTGATACTGTTTCCATTTGAATATATTTTCTTTTTCCATACTGATCACACACCTTTTTTTAGTAATAGCACCAGTATTGCCAAGTTTGAAAGAGCATTTTCAAATCATTTCGCTTTTTTGCACCAGAACCGTAAATTTGAAACACAGGAACTATTTAATGGAATTCTTTAATTGTTCGAGTAATACCTTGTAATAACCAGCTTTAAAATGTACACCATCTGAATCATGTAAATCTCTATTTTTTTCAAAGATTGGAGATAAGTCAATGTAATCTACTTTCTCTCTTTTGGCTAATTCTTTTAGTTCTGAATTGTATTCACTAATATGTTTATATTGTGGTTTTTCCTCCAAATTTTTATCTGTAACGGGTGTAACAGATAGGAGATGTATTTTTACATTCGGAAGCTTCTCCCTTAGCTTTTGTATTAAGTTAGAATAATTATCTATCGAAAATTTAACAGGGTTCTCGATAGGTTTTCCTTCCAGATCCGTAGGAAGTAGTAAATCATTACTTCCAAAATTCATGAAAATGTGTTCCGGTTTTCTTTTCACTACATCTTCTACTTCATCTAGAGCGAACATTGTAGCTCCACCTGCTGATCCTAAAACATTTTCATCGTCTAAAAATCCATAATAAGATATAGCTTCTATCATAGAATCTCCGAAGAATACACTGTTTTTAAAAATCGATTTAAATTCCTTATTTTCCGGTGATTTTTTTTGCGCAACATTTGGAGCAGTCTTATTTGCTGGTTTTACAGTCTCATTATTTGCACAGGCTGCAGAGGTCCATACAACGGCTCCCGCAAGTAGACAAACACATACTTTCTTTAACATTTCGATCTTCCTCTCCAGTCATTATTTTGTAAGCGATGGTGAATATAACTCTACTAGTTTGTGTTCCATATGATTTTTTCGTTTACAAAATATAGATTATATGTTACAGGTAAAGATAAGATGCAGATTATATCAATATAACTTAAAGAAATTTACGGTTCGAAAATTAATGATCACATAACTTAACAGAAGAAGAATATAACGCTTATATCTCCTCAATTAGATCGGACATTTTATTCAAAAATCGGTTTAATAAAAAATGAAATGGCTTGCTAGTGATTTATTTTAAACCACGTAATACAAGTTTCGATAGATAAAAAGGAAGTGAATAATTGCTAGTTTCAACCGCTCACTTCCTTTTATGGATTATCCAAGAATATTGGTTTACAAATAAAAACTAATATTTAAAGATATTTATTTGTATACTATAAACGTTTATCCTTTTGGAAATTTAGACAAAAATGATCTGCATCATCATATACTCCAAATTCATACCCTTGCTCTTTATAAAATTTAATAATTTCAGGAAGGACTTGTAGTGTTTGTGGTTTTTCATGCATTAAAACCACTTCTACATCTTCTGTGGTTTGCTTTTTTACATTTTCTATAATCTGGTTTGGATTATCTTTCAATTTCCAATCATTTGAGTCAATTGTCCAATCCCAAACTTTTATGCCTGCTTCTACAATTTGATTTCGAATCTCTTCTCCTTTTAACCCTGGTGCAGATCCATATGGTGGACGAACCAGCTTAGGAGTGGTACCTGTAATATCGTGAATAAGAGCTAACGTTTCTTTCATCTCTGGTACAAATTGTCCTTTTTGGTACAACTTCTCACTATTATGTGTCATACTATGTGCACCAATATAATGACCTTCTTTTACCGCTCGTTTTACATTTTCCTGAAAACGTGTATTTTGTAAATTACTACCTTGCATAAAAAATGTTGCTTTAATATTCTGCTCTTTCAGCACATCTAAAAATTGTCCCGTTAATTCGCTAGGACCATCATCAAATGTTAAATAAACTACTTTCCCTACAGGTTTTCCATCCGGTCTTTTTTGTTTCGGCGGTGGTGTTTCATTTTTCTTTTCTGGTTTCTGTGTGTTAACTTGTGTAACACTTTCTTTACCGCTTCCTTTTGCTGGAGTAGAGCTAAATTGCCCCATTAAAAAGATCATGGAAATAGCTGCTACTAGAATAATTCCTATAGATATGAGGATTTTCATTATTCCACTGATTTTATTTTGTGATCTTTTCATTATTTGTCACTCCTCCTTTTATAGTAATTATTTATAAAACTGAGCCTTTACGCGGTTAAATTATTAGTTTCAACCGATACTTATAGTACATAGATTACTAGAAAGAGATAAAGATAAAATGCAGATAATGTCGAAATTCGTTAAAGATTCATTCATTTGGTTCACCTTTTTGAAAAATATTTTTCTCACTCTTTCAATTAAATTTATTCCCAAACTGGTTATATTACTGAAAAAAATAACAAAGCATTCCGTTTCTGATGGATGTATATAATGTGGCGACTATTAGCTTTATATACAAAAAAGTACTATTTTTCATGATTAAGATATAGAAAAAATTGTATTTTTTATTTACCTGTTTTGCTAGGTAGTAAAATAAGTAATAATACCATCTACAATACCCTTTTGTGATTTTATTTGGAAGTATTCGGAATTCATTCTTTTTTCATCACTCTTATTGGACATAAATCCTAACTCAATTAAAATAGCCGGGGAAGAATTTTCGCGTAAGACAAGAAAATCACTTGCTTGAATACCTCTATCCCGAGTATCTATATTTTGATTAAAAATAGCTTCTTGTACAATTTCAGCTAACTTTTTATCCTGTCTCTTATTAGCTCCATAATGAGTTGTGATTCCTTTTACTTTTGTATCTCCAAAAGTATCATGATGAATGCTGATATAAAGATCCGCTGCATTATCTTTAGCTACTTTGACACGTGCTTGTAATTCTTCCTTTTGATTTGTTTCGGGAAGTAAACTAGTATCTGTTTCACGTGTGAGTATAACTTGTGCATCCGTTCTTTCTTCTAATTCTTTTTTTATATTTTGTGCCACTTTTAAATTAAGATCCTTTTCAATTGTTCCATAATTTTTTCCTTGCGCCCCTCTATCGCCCCCGCCATGCCCTGGGTCAATTACAATGGTTTTTCCTTTCAAGCGTAAATCTTCTTTTGATATATTTTTACGTCCCTTAGCATGTATTAAACCAAAGCCCATACTTATTATTAATATAATAAATAAAAGCAGTATCGCTCTTTTTTTCATTTCAACAACCTCCTTATTAGCTTTTCATTCCGTTTCTAATGAAAATAATAATAAATGTAGGTAAAGATTACGTGCAGATAATGTCGATTTTAAAAAAATAATAAAAACGTGTAGATTTTCCGTTCTACACGTTTTTATTTAAATAGAAGAAAAATAATACGCCATCTTCTGTATTTGATACACCATATTCCGCGTCATGGAGCTCCAATATATTTTTTGAAATAGCAAGACCCAGTCCTGTCCCACCTTTTTTAGATCGCTGACGAGATGTATCTCCTCGATAAAAACGATCTCATATCTTTTCCAAATGTTCTAACGTAATATGAGTCCCTTTATTTTCTATACATATTTTCACGCGTTCATTCTCTTCTATAGTGGAGATAATAATATTCTCGCATTCTGGTGTGTAACGGACTGCATTCGTAATAAAATTAGTAAGTACCTGTTCTATTCGATGTAGATTTGCAACGACTTCAATTTTAGAAAGTTGTTTATGGACATGTAATCGCTTAGCTGTTATATCTGACGTTAATTGCTCACATATATAATCAATCATCTCATCGACATGGAAAACGTCCATTTTCATTTTATATGTACCAGACTCAAATTTTGCTAACTCCAACATATCAATAATGAGCATATCCATTTTATCTACTTCTTTTGACATTGCTTTAAAGTAATAATCTTTTTTATTACTCGCAACACCGTCCGCCAAAATGGAAATACAGCTCTTCATAATACTTAAAGGTGTTTTTAATTCATGTGACACACCCGAGATAAATTCTTTACGTGTATTTTCTAATTGTTTTTCTTTCTCTATATCTTGTTGTAATTGATTAATATACGAATGCAAAGTTTTAGAAAGCGTATTAATATTTTGTGATAAATCACCTATTTCATCATTTGTAGTAATAGGTATTGTCTCTGAGAAATCTAAACCAGCAATTTTTTTTGTCGTATCATTTATTTGTAATAATGGTTTGGCGATTTTTTTTGAGTAATAGAACGATATCAAAATGATTAAAATCAATACAAAGATAATTAAATATATATAATAATCCTTTATCATTTGCACAGCTTCATCAACTGGCTGCAATGATGTCATAGTGAATATATAATTTGTCTTCCCAGTTGTATCTTTTGTTGGTTTGATTAATAATTTATATTTAATATCATTTTCTTCATAATCCATTATTTCTGTAGAATTACTATTTTTAGGTTTTTGATTTAATATTAGATCGCCTTGAAATTGTTTTATTCGATCTATAAGCACACGATTTCCATAAATAAAGTTAGTCCCTGCGGTAGCCTCTGGTAATCGTACATTTTTAATGCTTCCTGCTAAATATAATTGCGAGCCATCTGTTGAAGATAGGGTTTTTTTTCCATATATCCTTTCTGATAATTGCTCATTTTCCAGCCCAACATTCTCATTTGTCATTGTTAAAATTGCCGGGACAACGGTATCCCCTCTTTGTACCCCATCGATAATAATAGACCCCCCCTGTTCTAACCTATATTTTATTCGTTGTATATCTTCTACATGTACAAAGCTATACAATGGAATTTGAATGACACGCTCTGAAAAAGTCTTATTTTCATTAGCATCTAATTGAATTTCTAAAGAAAAATCATTTGCATATTTTATATTGCCCACATTATCTAACGTTGTAATCCATGTCCCATTATCTCGATAAAACGTCTGTTCTAATTCTTGGATTATTTTCTCGTCATCTCCAGCTTTTACATATGCTTTTTCAAAAGATTGAATATTTGTTTTAATATCATTGATTTTTCGGTTCGCGTAGTATTGCTTAAAAAATATGGTTTGCCCAATAAAAATAGTGACTAAAATAAGAGTGCATAATGCTGTTGTTAATATAAATAATTTTAATACAATTCCTTTTTTCATACTTGTCCCTCAAACTTATAACCCGCTCGCACGACAGTTACAATACAGTTTGCTTTTCTTCCTAATTTATGACGCAAATTACGTATGTGACTATTAACAGTGCGGTCATCCCCTGTAAATTCATAGCCCCAAATTTTAGTAATTAATTGTTCTCTTGAAATTACAATCCCTTGATTTTGCATTAAATACGCTAATATTTCAAATTCGGTATGTGTCAGCGTTATGTTTTCTTCATATACAGTAACTACACGAGAAGATAAATGGACATGGATATCATTGCTAGTTAAACTAGTTAATTTGTCTTCAGTAGACACATCGACAGTAGAAGCATAGCCTTTCTGAATTAATTGTTTTACTCTTGCTAATAAAATAGGAGGACTATATGGCTTTGTAACATAATCATCCGCTCCTAGTTCAAACCCGAGTAAAATGTCTTCCTCGTCCACCCGCGCCGTTAACATAATAATTGGTACATTAGATTTCTTACGAATTCGCCGACAGACCGCCCAACCATTTAATTCCGGTAACATAATATCTAAAATGATTAAATGCACCTCATTTTCTTCAAATATACATAGTGCTTCTTTCCCATTCATCGCCTCTAAAACGTTGTATCCTTCGTTCAGTAGATAATCTTTCATTATTTCACGTAAAATGTCTTCATCCTCTAAAATTAAGATTGTTTTTTGCATATTTTATCTTCCCTACGATCCATTTGTTTAGTGCAAAATAAAAGTACAGAGTCGAGCAACGATTTTGTACATAGATAAAGTGCATAAAAAAAGGCTTGTCAGCTCTTAATAAATCCCTTACTGTTTTCGTTACCACACGAAACAGGAGGACTAGAAAGGATGCTAACAATGCCTGAAATTCATTATATCAAACATTTAAGAGAAAATGATGATTTAAGTATTTCTGAAATTGCAAGAAAACTAGGAAAGAATTGGAGAACTGTCAAAAAGTATGCTGATGAAGAAGTGTATCCTTCGGATACTGGTCCAGTTTGTACAAAAACAGGAATGATGTATGATAGTGAGTTTGGTGAAATTGTAGATTTATGGTTAGAGGAAGATAGTAAGCTTCGCCGTAAGGAACGAAGAACAAGTAAAAAGATATTTAATCAATTAAAAACAGAATATAAGTTTCAAGGTTCGTATCGAACCGTATGTGATTATATCCAACATCGAAGACCACAGATAAAAACAGCAAAAGAAAAACGTTACGAACGATTAGAACATCCTCCTGGAGAAGCACAAGTTGATTTTGGAAATATGACAGTTGTCAAAGATGGAGCATATAAAGATATTAAAGTACTATTGTTAAGCTTTCCCCATAGCAATACAGCATTTGCTTATCCATTACCAGCTGAAAATAAGGAATGCTTTTTAGAAGGCTTAAAACAGCTATTCCATCAAGCAGGTGGTGTACCAACACATCTTAGGATTGATAATCTATCCGCCGCTGTAATCACCATAGGAAAAGGTGAAAATCGTATTTATACAGAAGCGTTTTTACAATTTCAAATGCATTATAACTTTGAAACACAACCATGTAACCCTTATAGCGGGCATGAAAAAGGTAATGTTGAGCGTAAAGTTAGTTATACACGTAATAATTGGTTTACAACTTCACCGGTTATGGAAAGTTTTTCACAACTTGCACAGTGGCTAGAAGTACAAGCATTAGAGGATCAAAAACGACCGCATTATGATAAGAAAATCATGATAGAGGAGTTGTGGAATGATGATAAAAATGCATTAAAGCCATTGCCTTTAGAAGACCTATCGGTCTTTTCACTAGATACTACAACTGTAAATAAATATGGAGAAATTACAGTAGATCAAGAACGATTTGTTTTACGCAAAACAAATGTCAAACAAGTTATTGTCATAAAAAAAGAATGGGATCAATTTACATGTTTTACTTCTGAAGGAGAAGTAATCTTTAAAGAATATAGACCTTACATGCATACAAATAGGCCCATTCCTTGGGAAGAAATTTTTGAAGATTGGGAAAAGAAACCACGTGTAGTACGTTATTCAAGATATTTTAAATACTTACCTATGAGAGTTCAGGATTATCTCCTCTTCCAAACGGAAGAGCGTAAATCACGCTTAGTAGGGATAAAAAGATTGCTCAAAAAGTATTCTTTACAACAATTACATGTTGTTTTAGAAAATGAGGATTGGCTATCAAAAACCCCTTATGAACTTGATGGCATATTACAAGCGAAACAAGTAACTTATCCGCAGAAATGGGAAGAGAAACACACACCATCTGTTTTAGTGGATTATGAAACGGATTTAGAACAATACGATCGGAAACTCTGTCCAACTTTAGAGAGGAGTTCATTTTCACTATGATACACAGAAACCTACAAGAAGCTTGTAAAGTATTACATTTGAGTTCTATTCTAGAGCATTATGATGAAGTTGTATTTGAAAATAAAGAACAATTCTTACAGGATATTTTAAACTTAGAAATTGAAGCTCGACAAAGTAAAAAAGTATCAACTTTAATAAAAAAAGCAAAATTTAGAGAGTTAAAGTGGTTGAAAGATTATGAATGGGGTGAACAAATTCATTTACCTTCTACGACAAGCAAAGAACATATTAGTGAGTTGCGATTTTTTGAAGGAAAACAGAACCTTTTATTACTCGGATCTCCTGGAACCGGAAAAACACATTTAGCAACAGCTTTAGGTTTAAAGGCCTGTGAACAAGGATATCAGGTAAAGTTTTTTCGAGTAGCTGATTTAGTAGGCATATTAGAAGAAGCTTTAAAACAAGGGAATCTAACTCGTATAAAAAAACAAATTGAATCATGTGATCTCTTAATTTTAGATGAACTAGGTTATGTACCGTTTCAAAAGCAAGGAGCGGAGCTCCTATTCCATATTATTGCCGACTGTTATGAGCAAAAAAGTGTGATAGTTACTTCGAATTTAGAATTTGGTCAATGGAATCGTATATTTGGTGATAATCGACTTACTTCTGCATTGGTGGACCGTTTGGTCCATCATGCCCACATTATTGCATTTACGGGAGAAAGCTATCGTTTACGCAATGCGTTGTCTTCTGGAAACACTAAAATTACTATTTAAAAAATCGAGCTGCTAGCCTCTGCACTTTTCGCTGCAACTCTCTGTATTTTCTACTTGCACAAAACATCCATTTTATTTTCATGCAGAAATAGTCCATTTTTTTAGTGTAACCAATTATATATTTTTCACTATTTTCATCGTTACTCATGTATCATATATGATATGTTTCCTGTATGTATTTCTCCTACCGTTTCCAAAGAAACGAACTGTATCATCATCTATGATGGCTACCGCAGGCAGTTTGAGACCTAAGTCTACTCCAAAAATTTTTGCTCCTGCTTTTTCTATTATAGGAATTGTGACAGAAATTTGAGCAATCCATTTACCAGATTTCATTATGATATGAAATCTGCCTAACTTATACTTCAATAAATCGCAATTGGTCGGTTAATACGGTACGAACTTTTAAACGTGTTGACTTCTTATGGTTTTTAGTAGCACTCTGTATCCAACTCTCTTTCATCCCATGCCTAAAGGCGATAGCTTTCTCCTTCGAAAAAGACTGTGAAAACTTTCACGTGTCACCTACTTATGTCTACCCTGTAATTTCATTATAAAAGAAAAACAATAGGTAAATTTTATATAATAAAATTTACCTATATTGAAGATAGATACTCTCAGAAATGGCATCATCTTACTTTACATGTTGTTAAAAAGGATAAGTTAACTTTTACAGAATTTATGATGCTTTCATCCCACGCAAGACGTTAGTCCGTCTTTAGACGTGGGATGAAAGGATCGTTTTTGCATAGCAAACCATGGTATACTTTATGTATAGTCATGCAAAAGACGTAAAAACATTTGAGAACGAACAATCTGTACGGTATGGTCACAGTACCGTAGCCCACGAACCTATATGGTCTGTTGTGGGAGTGTCAAACCGTTACATTTAGAAAGTATCACGCAGAAGTCGACTTGACTTTTATCTGTTTCCACAACTCATGCGATTACTTTTGAAAAAATCTAACTTATTAACTTTCTATCGAGAAATGAAAGAAAAAAGATGCCTACAGACATCTTTTTTTACATCCACATTTATTCGCTAATCAAGATATTAAGTATTTGCGAATAGCCTGTCGTATAATTTAATAGTTCATCATGTAATTTATTAATACATTCAATTTTATATCCAGGATAATGTTGAAAAATTTTAGAATAACTTTGGAATAATTGAATGATAATATCCTCATTTAATCCTATATGTGACGCAGAGATACCTACTAGAATAAGTTTTAAAATTGAAAATTCTATGTTAAATATTAAAAAATTTCTCGCAAGTATATTACCATCATATGGAAAGAGCTGGTGTTGAAAATAATAAGAACAATAATTTTCTAACATCTGTTCATGTTTTGTAAAAAATGGTTGGTAATACGCATCATAATTATGTTTATATATTTGTAGGAAGTCATTTTGATTAACGGTCTCCCCTTGTTTGATTTTCATACCTTCTTTAAAAAGTTGTAAACATTCTTCAAACCGTGGTGAAACATCATGTGACTGCAAAGCATTTTCTATTTTTAGAATAACATGTAATAGCAGAGATATCTTAAGGTCGAACATATTTTCGTTTTTGTTTTTCAAGTCGATATTTATTTGTTTTTGTGCTAATTTCATGGCTTTATTCGTACCTATGTTATTTTGAAGTGCATGACAAAATCTGTTCACAAATATCCCAATTAACCGAATTCGTTGTGTTAACGCATATTCCTTTTGTGTGAGAAAATATGTGATATGTTTATGCATTTTTTTTACATAATTTAGATTTCTGTCAATATCAGATGATCCTACAAACGTGGTCTTCAGATTGCTATCTATCGATGTAATCCAATCAAATGGCGTGTTAGCCAACAAAACTAACCGTGCTACCTCAGGACAAGAAAGATGACATGTTTCATAGTAGCTATGCTGGACTTTCTGTATGACTCGAGGATATGTTTTACAGGTATCGCATAACGTATGCAGTCCATGATCTAATTGGATTTGGCACAATTTTTCCTCGGTTAAAAATGAACATCTCCCCGCAGAATTAAATTGTATTGTCGCATACGCACCATTTGATATAGCGTTATCATTTTTCTCCATATATTGTAAAAGATTAGTTGCGTTTTCACTATCCAACTTTTGATATCCTTCATATTCTTCTTTGCTTATAAAAACACCCCAATCCCCCTGACAACAATTGTCTTCACATTTAGAACCAATGCAAGAAAATTGAGAGGTATACTTGCTTGTAAAAAAATTTTGTTTCATTTTCACACAACCTTTTTTATGGAAAATATAATGATTAAAAAATATTGTGATACAGGAAATTCAAAAATATTAAAGAGGGGCGCATTTTCGGCTGTAATCAAAGATGCAAAGTATTCTGGGACTCTTTCTCATGAAAGATTGATTATTTTCTAATTATACTAATCAAAGAAGAGGACGAAGAGACAAAAATAAACCTTTGACAAAGTCTTTTTTTTAGCTTTTCCTATATTTTTATAGGACTCACAAATAAAACGAAAAATTGAACTTCTAGCACTATCTTAATAACAAGATGTTTTTGCTCAACGACATAGATTTTATTATTAAAAAGAGTTTGAGTAGCAGGCAGATAGTAGAAATCATTTCCAGAATATACATAAGTTGAAACTATAATACTTCACTACTCCATAAAGATAGGAAGTAATTGTATACAAAATAGCTGCCTACTCTCCCTTAGAAGATGGTCCTGGTAAGGCGTCTACTTAGCTAAAATGAGAAATGAGATACTATCTATCCCTCATCATGTCCGTTTGATTTATTTTTCATTGCAACATATCTGCAAATGAAGCGCCCACATTATTTTTCCGTTTCATATATTTCTCTAAATAAATTTTTGTGGTTTGGATATTTTCATGCCCCAACGTTTGCATTAAATGATACAGATCTGCCTGCCCTTGTTCCACTGCCATAATTGCAAAAGCATGACGGAATGTATGCGCCGTTACAGGATTTTCACGATACAGTAGAAACTCTAGGTTTGTCTTTTTGATCATATCTGTTACCTGATTTGATAACGTTTTCGAATTATAAGACTTCCCCCTTTGATTTATAAATAAAGACCTTTCATCTCCTCTATCCAATACAGTGTGGAACCCTCTTCTCCGCCTCATTTCACAAATACACTGATATAAATGTTCCGAAATGAAAAGTTCACGCACTTTATCCCCTTTTCCAGTGACTTTTAACCAGTACTTTCCGTCATAATGTAAATCTTTCACTTTCGCGTTGCACAATTCTTGAATTCTTGCACCAGTACTTGCGAGAGCCAATAAAATTGTATAGTTAATTACATGCCCTCTCTCTTTATAAAATCCTAAAATTTTCATAACTTCATCATAAGATAAATCTCGGTTTGGTCGATCTTGTTCATTTACATTTGCACGCTGTAGTTCTTCATGAAGTGGTTTTGCAATATAAGAAAATATATGAAGGTGTTTTAGAAAAGAACGGATAAGCACTGTTTTCTTTGCAAGTGTTGCGACCGCATAGGTGTTACCGTTTCGACCATTCTCTACCTGCTTCAACCATGTATTGTACTTACGAATATGCCAAGGCTGTAATGTTTTTAATAAAGAGTCTGTTTTCTGTACCTCTTCCCCATCTAATTCGAATTCTTCTGCATGCTGAACCATGCACTGACAAAACGACAGGATTTCAGATATATAACTCTTTTTTGTATCCTCTTTCCTATTCTTCTTCTCATCCATATCTTTTTGTAAATGTACGAAATGATAAATCACTTCCAGGTCACTTACATACGTATATTTACTCTTTCCCTCTTTCTCTGCAACTTCCATCTTCTCTTCTACTTTATCTATATAACCCTTGTTATGTAAAAATGGAATGATATCTCTTATATTTTCTATATATCTATCAATATAATTACTTTGATTGTTTATGATAAATAAATTGTCTTTTTCATTTGTATTATTCATATGTTAAATTTTCCTTTCTTACTAAAGATTATAAACATAATTTAGTTTATTACCTATAATCATTATTTTATTTTACTTATATCATTTATACAAATGATATTTACTATTATTTCTGTAAGAATCCTATATTCTTCTCCATTACCTTATACTTATATTTTTTTATAATTTGTTAGTAAATAGATGTCTATATGTAATTAATGATTATATTTTTACAGCAATCATATTATTAACTTCACATATAAATATAATTAAGATGGAAAGATAATCTTAACTATTTATAACTTGTAAATAGTTATTTATTTTATAAAAATATTTTTTAAAGTTTTAAATACAAATAAATTTTTGATATAATATATATAAAATGTATCCATCATTAAACAACAATTAAGGAGGTCTTTTATGACAGAAGATTTATTGTTCATTACAAAACCTACTGTGACAACAAAAGAGGCAGCAGATTTATTAGGAGTAACTGTACAGACCATATTAAAAAAAGAAAAAGATGGATTAATAGAATGTGTATATAAAGATAATTGGAAACAATTTGGTAGTAAGATTTTCTATTTGGGAGATATTGAACGCCTAAAAAATACAGCAGAGCTTAAGGGGCTTAGTACAACCGAAGCAGCTGAAATTCTTAATGTAGCACCTTCCACTATCTTTACCTACATCAAATCCGGAAAATTACCTGCGAAAATGATAGAAAAACGTGGAAAACAAGTATATCTAATTGATGAAGAGGAACTAGAAATTTTTATGCTTGATTATGAAAAAGTTAAAACAAAAGAACGAAAAACATTCCTTACTAAAATTTACGATAAAGATATATATTTATATCAATTATTAAGACATATACATACCGAAAAAACAGCGAGGGTAATAGAAATCAATGGAAATGATGGTAAAATTCTCACAGAGGATGAAGAGGTTTTTCCTCTATCCACTTATAAAGAACATGAGTACTCCTTCGAAATTCTCCCGAAACAAACCGTAATTACGAAGCGAGGATATTTATCTTTTACATTTAAAAAGCCGCAATTATTTAATTCCATCACTTATAATTTAATTAACTTATTTTATAAAAAACTTGGTGCCACAAATATGCGATTAAATATTACACCAGATACTATCAAATTAGAAATTAAACCTTTTGTTTTACAAGTAGACCCCTTGCAATTCCAAGAAGAGCTTAAGTATTTACATGCACATATGAATTCTGGCATGATTCTTCCACATGTAGAAGGGGTTTACTTTAAAAGTAATATAGAAGCACTAAGTTTTCATGCTACTCATGAATTTAAACAAAAAGTAATTCAAATGGCCGCCGATGCTGGCATGAGGCAAGAAGAATTTTTATTACATGTCGTACAAACCTATATGAATCAAGAAAAATGATAAAAAAACAGCAACTGACTAATACTGTTGGCTATAAAATACGAAGACTCCTTTTATTAAATACAAAAATGGATTGGCACCTTGAAAAGCCAATCCATCTTTCTGACTATCTATATAACAACAGTACTTAGCAAATACCCCTGTTAATTATCTGTCGCCACATCAACTTAAGCACTTTGTGCATCAATTTTAGTAAATGCAACTCACATAGCAATATACCGTTGATGGAGGTATTCTTATGAAAGAAATTCTAAATATGTCTTGGGCTTATAGTAAAAAGTATTTTAATCGAATATATTTTATTCTTTTTAGGGAGTGGATGTTCTCTAAAAACAATCATTGATGATGTGAATCTTGTACAGCATATTTTCTGTTGTATTCGAGTATACACTTGATTTAGAATCCATTCATTTCCTTACCATTCATATTTACAACTTTATTTGAATCCTTCGCATAACACTGAATTCCCTTAGGTAATTTGGTGTCTTCATTTCTATCCAATCTTCTTTGCACCAGAACAATTTGGTAAAGGTATTAAATTTGGTAAAGGTATTAAAATGTTGTATATAGTAGCTTCTATTGTGGTAATCTAGTAAAGTATCCAATCACGCCAGGATTGTGATATAAGTAACGCGCATATTTCTGAATAGCAAGGATCTTATATTGTACCTCACGCTATAAGATCCTTGTCATAAGCACATATGTAGCTATAATGTGAACAAAGATACTTTTCCTCACATTATTGTTTTTTTAGATGACAAAACAGTATGAATTATACAGCAAAAGAAAGGATAGTTCTTACATGAAAAAATTTGGCCGTTGGTTTGGCATTTTAATAGTAGCTTTTATTTTTACTGTGGTTATCAATATGTTTATTTTTCAAACATATAGAGTTGAAGGACATTCTATGGACCCAACGCTTTCCAATCAAGAATTACTATTTGTTTCAAAGATCGTACATACTTTTTCAGCAGAACCTGATTATAACGACATCGTTATAATTGATAGTCAATTAGGAAAAGCAGAAACCCTTCAAAATCAAATTCTTGATATTGGCTTAATCGCTATGTTTACAGGGGATACAAATAAAAGCATATATGTAAAACGTGTCATAGGAAAACCCGGCGACAGCATTGAAATTAAAGATGGCTATGTGTATCGAAATCACAAAAAAATAAAGGAACCTTATATAAAAGAACCGATGAATTCTCTTATAAAGGACCAATGGGTCGTTCCTCCAAATCATATTTTTGTAATGGGAGATAATCGTAATAATAGCAAAGATAGCAGAGAAATTGGACCAATTCCAATAGATCATATCTTAGGGAAAGTCTTATGGTAAATATTCTTGATATAGTGTAGTTGAATATAGGGTGTTTTTTTCCAAAATCCCCGACACCCGGACCCGAGGGTAGCTAAAAATTGAACGTTTTTCATTATGTCAATTTCATGTATATATTTTGAAAGATTTTTTAAAAGTAACTTTCTCATTCCCCTGATTTAAACCAATTTAAAAAATTTGCTTTAACATCTTGTTTCGTTGCTTGGTGTTTATTTAAGAATTTGTTGGCGCTAGAGTAAACGATCTAAGCATACCTGCTCATGGTACAACAGCTAATAACTTTGGCACTCTATTTTTGTACAGTCATTTTCTTTAATGACAAATAAACATAGGTTATACTTTTAACCGTGTCATAAAATCACACTTTTTGAAATTGAGCATAACCTCTAAATTGCATATGTTTACTCCAAAAATTCGAGGGTTTAGACAAAGTCATCCTGATATGAAATACTAAATAAGAAGAAACGTACATTTTATTTCTGTTGATATAAAATCCCACCCTATATAATTAGTGTATGAAAGATTTTTTCACTACACTAGTTCAGGAGGAATATACATGAAAATTTATAAAAAATTAGCAACCTTAGCACCGATGGCTGTATTAGGTTCATCTCTGTTATTATCTCCTTCTATGACTTTTGCTGCTGAGAAACAAGAACCCAGTAAAAGCGTACAAACACAAAATCAATTATCTACAGCTGTTGAATTTGGAGGAGACACATTTGAAATACCTCCACACAGTCTAGTAACTATCACTTATAAAACTGATACAGGAATAGAACTTTTACAACTTCAATATGACAATGATACTGATTCTGTAAAATCTGTTCATACTCCAAAAAAATCAGTAATGCTTACAGGCGACGCAAAATCTATTACAAATGATGCTGTAATTAGTAAAATATAATAAAAATTTTTGTAAAAACCCCATTACTTTAGCAATGGGGTTTTTACAGTGTATATAAGTTAAAAATGTAGTAAACCATTGAAATAACTTATAAAAAAGTACTGAAAGAAGAATTCCAAGGTACCTATCCCTATCACCTATCTTAGCAATTCCCCAAAACAAGCCACTTTTCGAACTAATTATATGGCTGCTATTCTAGTCCATCAGATAAATCCATAAAATATTATCTATCTGATGTCTCACACTTACTCTGAAAATTCTAGCATATCATATGATGTATTGTTATTTTATTTCAAAGCCCCTATTTTTTAACTAAGAAAGATTTATACCATATTGTTTTTTTATTACCATATAAGTCGTATTCTCATTCCCATTCTTTTTTTCTATTACAAATCCAATATCTTTGTGCAATTGTATCACTTTTGTATTATGGGTTAATATATATACATATATTTCTTCTATATTTAGTTGCTCAAACGCATATTTACATGCCAAAATAACTGCTTGTTTTCCAAATCCCTTTCCAACAAAAGATTCTTCTCCAATCATTAATCTTCCAAATTCAGCTGTGTGTTTATGTAAATCTATATAATAAAATGCAAACGCTCCAATTCTTGTATTCTTTGCTCCTGATTTTTCAATAATAAACATCTTATCATCTTTTTTTTGTTTATACATTTGAAACCATTGTTGTTGTTGTTGTTCTGTAATATAATTTTGATTTAAAAAATATTGTCTTATCTTATCTTGATTTCTCCAATTTCGTATTAATTCAATATCTCTTTCTTCTATTTCACGTATACAAATAGACTCTTCTGTTAATCTATTCTCTCTCATTTTGTTCTCTCCCCTTTTTTACATATATCTAGTAACGAAAGTGATGAAATTTCTTCTATTATTCTATAAACATCTGGATATACACCATCTATATATAACAATGGTTATTATATATTATCTCAATAATGAATATCTGTTTAATTTAATCTAATATCAATTTATTTCTATTTTTTACTTATACCATATAAATATGATAAGAAAACTCCCATCCCTTTGGTAATGAAATTTTATGATGTTTTTACAATAACTTTTCTAAATTTGCATCATACTATTTTGCTAAATATTCCTTTACTTCAAATTTAGAAAACTCATTTATTATTCATATAATAAAAACCTCGTTTGTTACCTTATCTAGTAATATATATTTTCCTTCATTAATTTGTTCGAAATTTAAAATTTTATGCTTATAACAACAAATTTCTATCACTTTATCTTCATAATTTATTCCAAATATGATTTCTTCTTGATATATTCTCCAAGCTAATATTTTACCATATATAACCATACGAAAAACTCCTATATATTATTTATATAGCATATACATTATTAAATACACTTATTATACTCCTATGCTCCAAAATAATTATATATGCTCTCTCATATTATTTTAACTTTTTATGGTACACACATAAAAAGAAAAACCATTTGCCATCATAAGTATTTCCTTTCTTCATTTTAACTTTATTCTTACAACCCTTCCCAAACGAGAAAGCCTATCGTCTTTAGGCATGGGATGAAAGTGAGGTTGATTACGAATCATGAGACAAAATCATATTCTCTCCAAAGTTCGTCGGAAGAAAAAGAAATATAGCAATGGTGCGGAACCAGTTGTAGTCCCTCATCGATTGGAACGTCAATTCGATGCATCCGCACCAAATCAAAAGTGATTTACGGATGTAACATATCTATTATTTGGAGAACGGACCTTGTATTTATCAACGATTATGAATGCCTTTAATCGTGAAATTATTAGTTATGTCATCATCGATTCTCAAGCACCGCCGTTAGCGATGCAGACATGAAAACAAGCAATGAGGACGTGAAAAGTAAAAGATGTCCTCATTCACTCAGATCAAGGAAGTATTTATACAGCGAAGAAATTTCAAGCGTATGCCAAAGAAAATGGCATTATCACCAGCATGTCCTGGAGAGGAAATTGTCATGATAATGCCGTCATGGAAAGTTTCTTTGGTCATTTGAAAAGTGAAGCCTTCTATTCACAAGAGAGAACAAAAGTATCCAACACCACTGTGCGAAAGATTGTGCTAGAATACATTCATTATCCATTTTTTTGGGTATCAACCTTAAATTTTCTAAATTCACTTGTAACTACTCAGCCACCTTTCGGTGTCTTTTTTAAATTTTACTAGTTTCATATGCCTCCCATTTGTAAATACTGAGTATATCAAACAGGGGAGGTGAATCTTATGGTCGATCGAAAAATTATTTTAGATACATATAAAAAAGGACCTGAAGCTGTTATTTCTTTATTTGAAGAAACATTTTCTAAGTTAGAAAAACGTATACAAGAACTAGAAAATGCTTCAAAAAAAAACTCCAAAAATAGTCATAAGCCACCTTCTACAGATGGTTTGGGTAAGCCCGTTACAAAAAGTTTGCGCAAACCGTCTCATCGTCAAACGGGTGGCCAGTTGGGCCACAAGGGACATACTCTTGGTTTGACAGCGACTCCAGATCATACGATTACACATTCTCCTACATATTGTACTTGTTGTCATACTTCCTTGAACCACGAGCCTGTAAAAGGGTATCGCATTCGCCAAGTGTATGACTTACCACCTATTCAGATCGAAGTGACAGAACATAAAGTAGAACAGAAAGAATGCCCACATTGCCATTCTATCCAAGAAGCCCAATTTCCTTCGACAGTATCTCGTCCTGTTCAATATGGTCCAAATATAAAAAGACTGATTCCCTATTTAACGCATTATCAATGCATTTCTTTGAAGCGAACAAAAGAATTCTTTCAGGATTGTTTTGGACATTCTATAAGCGAAGGAACCCTGGTAAATCATACACAGGCTTTCGCTTCTCAATTGCAGCCATTCATAAAAGAAGTAAAGGAAAAGATTCTGCAGTCTCCTGTTGTCCATTTTGATGAAACTGGTATGCGTGTAGAAAACAAAACACAATGGTTACATACTGCCAGTACACCGGAGGTGACATTGCAACATATTCATCAAAAACGTGGAAAAGAAGCAATGGATGCTGGAGAAATCTTGCCATCTTTTTCTGGAATTGCGATGCATGATGGTTGGAAATCGTATGATGCGTATACAGATTGTCGTCACGTTTTATGTAATGCCCATCTCTTACGAGATTTACAAGGAATTATAGATAGTACTGGAGAACAATGGGCACAACAGATGCAGAAATTTCTAACGCAAGCGTTGACGATGAAAAAGCAATCCGAAGGTACCATGCCAAAAGCGACGCAAAAGAATCTGTTTATTATGTATCAATCCATATTGAAAGAACAACAGATTCTTTCCACGAAACAAAAGAAGAAAGGAAAGCAGACGCCTTCTCAAAATTTATGGAATCGCTTCGTCAAGTATTCTGACAGAATTCTAGCGTTTTTAGAACATCCAGCCATTCCATTTGATAACAATCAAGCAGAACGGGATATTCGGATGACGAAAGTAAAACAGAAAGTGTCTGGGACTTTCCGAAGTAAGAAAGGCGCAGAATCTTTTTGTCAGATACGAAGCTTTATGAGTACCATGAAAAAACAAAAACAATCGGTCTTACAAGCGATAAACCAAGTCATAGAAACTAGAACGGTTCCTTGGAATAACACGACTTCATAAGAGAATTTCTCTATTTGGCATAGATTCTTTCTCTGATTGGAGTATTTTCTTTTCATGTTTTCGAATCGGAAACATGTATTTGGCCTGTTTTTTTATTTGAAGAAGCTGAGTAGTTACATTCACTTATAGAAAATACTTGCGCTGTCACAGAAACGGACCTTTTATTAATATAAACTTCGATTAATGAGACATTGATATTTAGATTCTTAATTAATGTGATTTTTATGAAGTTACTGCCCTTAACATGGTACTTTTTGAAATTGGGTATAACTTCTAAGTTACATTAGTTTACTCCAAAAATTCGAGGATTTAGACAAAGTCATCCTGATATGAAATATTAAATAAGAAGAAAAGTACATTTTATTTCTGTTGATATAAAATCCCACCCTATATAATTGGTGTATGAAAATTTTTTTCTAACTACATAATCCAGGAGGAATATACATGAAAATTCACAAAAAATTAGCAACCTTAGCACCAATGGCTGTATTAGGTTCATCTCTGTTACTGTCTCCTTCCATGACTTTTGCTGCTGAGAAACAAGAACCCATTAAAAGCGTACAAACACAAAATCAATTATCTACAGCTGTTGAATTTGGTGGAGACACATTGGAAATCCCTCCACATAGCCAATTAACTATCACTTATAGGCTTAGTGACAGGGTAGCTGCTCTAGTCCGCAGGACTTTTTCCATTAATAGTAAAACAGGGTGTTCTTGAAGGTTATGCTCTCTCTCAATTATACTATTTATTAAATAAACGTAATGAGATGAGGGGAAATATTGAAAAAAAGTTGGACTGAAGAAGAATTATTAGAGAACTACATGCTGTTACCAAATGAACGTCATTTAGTATTGAGTAAAAAAACAAACGCCAATCGTCTGGGATTTGCTGTCTTACTAAAATATTTTCAACAGGAAGCTCGTTTTCCAAGCGAAAAACAAGATATCTCGAAAGATATTGTGCAACATTTAGCACATCAAATAGATGCTTTACCTGAAGATTTTTTTGAACATTATAAATGGGGCGGAAAAGAAAGAAGTTATACAGATCATCGAAAAATCATTCGTGATCTCTTTGGTTTCAGAGAGATCACTTCAAAAGATAATCTCCAATTGATACAATGGCTAAAAGAACAAGTACAACTTACACATGATATGGAAGATTTATCTGATCAAGCTTATCATTTATTTCGCAAATGGAAAGTAGAACCACCTTCTAAAGGTAGTTTAAAACGAATGATTCATTCCGCTATTGATACGTATGAGAAAGATTTATATTATACAATTTCCGAACATTTATCCGCTGAAACTTGTTGTCGATTAGATGCATTGTTAGCTGTGCAATCAAATGAGGATTTAGAAATTGTAGACATCATGTATGAAAAAACAAATTCAAATCAGTTATCTTTTCGATATCTTTTATCGTCTGCATGTAAACCGAGTGTAAATACTATGGAAACAGAATTAAAAAAACTGTTAGCCATCCAACGATTAGAAATTCCTCCTAGACTATTTCAGCATTTACCTCCAAAGTTAGAAAAGAAATATCGTTTCCGCGCAGCAACAGAAACTGTAACAGAATTACGTGCGCATCCGTCCCACATTCGTTATACATTATTAGCTATCCTTTTTTCACACCAATATGGGAAAGTCATTGATTCTTTAGCAGATTTATTAGATGAAATTACACTTAAAATCAAAAATAGAGCTAAAAATACAACTCGGAAAGAAGCCATTACAGAATTGGAACGGGTAAAAGGAAAAAATAAACATATTATAAGCTTATTAAAAGCAACTGTAGAACATCCCGAAGGGATTATTCAAGATACCCTATTTCCAATTGTTAGCGCTAACACAATTCAAGATATAATAAAAGAGATGACAAAAAATGATCGTGAATATAAAGAAAAAATTTATACTAGGATGCATGCTTCTTATGGCGGACACTATCGACGGACATTTATTGATATTTTGATGAATCTTACCTTCCGGTCTAATAACCAATTACATCAACCTGTAATTGAAGCTATTCAACTTATCCGAGAATATAAAGAAAGTGGCCAACGTTATTTTGCAATTGAAGATACTGTTCCAATTGAGGGTGTCATTCAACCTAAATGGAAAAATATCATTATCGAAGCGGATAGTCAGGGAGTTGAAAGAGTCAATCGAATTAACTATGAAATTGCAGTCATTCAATCTCTTCGTACGCAGCTTCGGTGTAAAGAAATTTGGATTGAAGGAGCAAATCGATATCGTAACCCGGATGAAGATCTTCCACAAGATTTTGAAGAAAATAAGGAAGAATATTTTGAAGCATTAAAGATACCACTTGATGTGAAGCCTTTTATTGAAAATATAAAGCAGTTAATGAAAGAAAAACTACAAATGCTTCATCAAGGATTAGAGAGTCAAAGCAATAAAAAAATAGTGATTACTACCAAAAGTAATAAAGGATGGATCCAAGTTACTCCCCTTGATAAACAACTGGAGCCTCCACTTGTACCAACTATTAAACAAGAAGTTAAAAATAGATGGAATGATATTAATTTATTAGATTTATTAAAAGAAACAGACTTTCATACAGGATTCACCAAACATTTTAAAACTACAGCTAACCGAGAAATATTAGATTCAGAAACGATTCAACGTCGTTTACTTCTTTGTTTATTTGGATTAGGAACAAACACTGGGTTAAAAGCAGTAGCTGCTGGAAACCCCATTGATAATTATCGAGAGCTTCGATATATGCGTCAGAAATTTATACATAAAGATCATTTAAGAAAAGCGAATGCAGAAGTAATCAATCAAATTATGAATCATCGAGAGAAAAATGTATGGGGAGAAGCTACCACTGCTTGTGCCTCGGATTCTAAACATTATGGCGCTTGGGATCAAAACCTACTAACAGAATGGCATCCTCGTTATAGAAAACATGGAATTATGATTTATTGGCACACAGATCGAAATTCTGCATGTGTGTATTCTCAAATTAAATCTTGTTTATCTTCTGAAGTAGCTGCAATGATGGAAGGTGTATTGCGCCACTGCACAGATATGGAAATTGATCGAAACTATGTAGATACGCATGGGCAAAGTGTGATTGCATTTGCCTTTTGTCATCTGTTAGGCTTCAAACTTATGCCACGTTTCAAGAATATTGGTTCTCAAAAATTGTATCGTCCTGAAGCTGGGATGAACGAAGAATACCCTCAGTTACATCCTGTTTTAAGTAGACCGATTAACTGGGATCTTATTCAACAACAATATGAAGAAATTGTTAAGTTTGCGACTGCCCTAAGACTGGGAACAGCTTCTGCTGAATCTATTTTAAAACGATTCACAAGGGATACAAAACATCCAACATATTTAGCATTATGTGAACTTGGAAAAGCAATGAAAACCATTTTTTTATGTGAATATTTACACTCCGAAGATATTCGTAGAGAAATTCAAGAAGGACTAAATACTGTAGAGCAATGGAATTCAGTAACTACTTATATTTTCTATGGGAAAAATAGTGAATTACGCTCCAATTCACTAGAGGATCAAGAAGTATCGGCCTTATCACTACAGCTACTTCAAAATTGTTTGGTCTATATGAATACCTTAATGGTACAAGAAATTCTATACGATAACCAACAATATTGGTTGAAAAAAATGACAATAGAAGATTTCCGAGGTTTAACCCCGTTATTTTATCATCATGTGAATCCATATGGAATTTTTAAATTAAATATGAATCAAAGAATACCAATTAAATTACAAGTAGCTTAAAAGTTATCATTCTTGTACAAACAGAGTCATAACTTTTAAGTTTTGACTCTGTTTTTGAAGTGCTGTAATATCAGTATGTAGACAGGTGTCATAACTTAAGGTCTAAAGTTACGGGGAAATAGGAGCGATTTTTATGAAATATGGCTATGCACGCGTAAGTACATTACACCAGGACCTGGGGTCCCAAATTCAAACATTGCAAAATGAAGGCTGTGAAGAAATTTATTCTGAAAAGTTTACTGGAACAAAAACAGATCGTCCAAAGTTTCAGGAATTATTATCTATATTAAAAACAGGGGATATGCTTGTTGTGACAAAACTAGATCGTTTTGCACGTTCAACCGTTGATGCGATACATATAATTAGAACGCTATTTGAAAAAGGTGTAAAGGTTCATATACTCAATATGGGATTAGTTGAAGATACACCAACAGGTAGGCTTGTATTCAATGTAATGAGCGCATTTGCTGAATTCGAAAGAGATATGATTGTAGAACGTACGCAAGAAGGAAAAGCAATCGCAAAGCTAAATCCTAATTTTAAAGAAGGGCGGCCAAAGAAATATAATAAGAAACAAATAGAACATGCCTTATTTCTTTTACATAATCATTCCTACAAAGAAGTGGAAGAAAAAATGGGTATTTCAAAAAGTACATTAATCAGAGCAAAGAGGCAATTAAAAAAAGAGAATGCCACAGAAAGTACAGTTACATCATAGTATGAATCTCCCTATTTACTTTTAATGGGAAAAGTCCTGCGGACTAGAGCAGCTACCCTGTCACTAAGCCTTATAAAACTGATACAGGAATAGAACTTTTACAACTTCAATATGGTAATGATACTGATTCTGCAAAATCTGTTCTTACTCCAAAAAAATCAGCAATGCTTCCAGATGGCGCAAAATCTATTACACGTGATGTTGTAATTAGTCAAAAGTTATAATTAGTAAACTATAATAAAATCTTTTGTAAAAACCCATTGCTTTAGCAATGGGTTTTTACATTATATATGAATGAGAAATGTAATAAATAATTGGAATAACTTATAAAAACTACTAAAAAAAGAATTTCAAGGTACATAACCCCATCAAATGTTATCTATCCGTTTCTGTTGTCCTGCACTTACTCTGAAAATTCTATCCGCTTCTGTAATTTCCTTAATCGAGAGTCTTTACTTTCATACATTTTAATGTCTATTTCTACTTTATCATCACTTCGTAAGACCTTTAAATACTCTTTTCCCTAATTTATTCGTCCTAGTACCAGTTAATTTTTATTTATAAATTTTTTTTATTTCGAATGATGTTAATGTCTCTACTTGCATAACTCAAAATCATAATTCATCATATACTAAAATCTATTTATACAACCATTTTAACACCATTATCCTTTTTTATGAGAAGAGCCAGACTAAATGCTTATTGATGGTTTTTGGATGTTTATTTGTAAATATAATTAGGTACGTGAAATTATATTTACGTAGATTTACTATTTTCTTTAATACATTCCTATTAGGTTGCATATGAGATTTTCGCCTTTGGACAAATAAATCCACTTGCTATCCTTTTCTTTCGTTAAGATCGAATCTGGAGATGCATTGTTCACACTCTACACAAATAAAATTTTAGTTTTGAAATCTTATTCTTACATTCCAATAACATTTTAAAAAACTAATATTCCAACTATAATAGCCTTTAAAATAATTCATATTGCCCCAAATATATTATATCGAAAGGGTGTTGTTATGAAACAAGAGAACAAATAAATAGTTTCAAGCATTCTGGACGAAGGATCGCAATTTAGAGGTTATTAAAAAACTTTCTGTTGATGATTTAATAGTTGAAGGAAATTATATTGTAGGACAGTGGAGTGGAGGTACATATATATGTCTTGTATTTAAAAAGATACAAATTATCAGAAGTTTTCAGCTTAACTCCTATCTAACCATTCACAATGTATTAGGGGTAGAACCAGCATTTCCGAGCAAATAAGTAATTTTTTAATTTTCTCAATATTCCATTAGCACCTTATATATTTTCGTCGCAGAATGAGCATTCTGTGTCACTTATTAACTTAAATCATAAAAAAATGATACTAATTTAATGGATTAACATCTTGAAAAAATGACATAGAACTCAAAAACTTGAATTTCAAGCTCCAAAAATATGAAAAACACCTGTGAATTATCTGGAAATCACAACCTTACCGATTCACTCGAAGATGCTAGGTTTACACCTATAAAACAAAGATGCCTCATCATGCAGTGGGATTTGCAATCAATTTTGAAAATGCTATAATATAAGTATCAATTTTAAGCATAAGTATTTCCTAAAACACATAAAAGAAGAGATGCGACAACATCTCTCCTGGTAACTGTAGTCGCAAAACGATTGGTTACTAAATACTATTTTCTTTTTTTAGAACCTCTCTTAAGCTTCCGACGGCGTAGGGAGGTTCTTTTACGTTTTTTGCTCATATCGCTAACCAGTCTATTTCTAAAACCAGTAACAAGGATTGTTAAAAATACTTTCAACAAATCCTGTAGCAAAGACAGGAAATATTCCATCATAGGAGTCACCTCCTTTCTCTCTAATATATAAGAGAAAGGACAGCAACCAACCACCCCACGTTATACAGTTGTACTCATTCTATCATAATTCGACTTACCAATATAAACAAAGAGACAGCACTGCCTAGCCGTCTCTTCATCCTTTGTGATTTTGCTATATTGTGCATTTAAAGTATAACAGTTCTTCTAAAATCTGTGAACTTTCTATACATAAAATAAAAGGACACTCCAACGAGTGCCTTTTTTCACTTAATAACCACTTTACTTTTATGTTGGATTTTCACCCAAATATAATTATACCATATGTATCTATTTTATTAATTGAGAAATAATAAGTTCTTTCGTTAAGTGAGACAGACTCTCTTGTATCGGAGAATGGAGAGAAGAAGCAACCCTTGTTGGTTTGTGTTTGGGTAGTTATTTTTATATACAATATGGTATGTGAAATTATCTATAAATGGTGGATAATTTCACGTACATTCTTCATTAATAGGGCTTTCCGTATAGCGATGTTTTATTTTTTCAATCACTTGTTATACATGCATGTCTATCTACTCATTGCTACAAAATACACAACTCTATTTAAAAAGGATTCCGCTGTACACAAAGCTTTTTTGTTGTTTATTATATAAAACCATTAGCTATAGTCATAATATCTCATATAGAAGAAACTGAGATGTCGTTTTTTCAGGGATTTCAAAATGTACGCTGAATTCCTCTATTTTCACTATCAGTATGCCTTTTTCAATCCCCATTTTACTTTCCAATCTTTGTAACTACTCCGCTTAGTTACCAAAAATCTCTATTGGGTCTTTTTCTGCTATTCCTAAAGTTCGTCTTAATTCAATTGGTAGTACAACCCGACCCAATTCATCTACTTTTCTTTTCATTCCTGTAGATTTCATAACTTCCCACCTTTTTTCTCATTTTATTTAATAATATTATTTTAATAGAAAGTCACTACAAATTAAAAACATAAACACCCAAAACACCCTTACCATAATAAAAGTATTTTTTACATCCCACAAAAAAAGGAAAGTGATTTCTATTCATCTTTCTTGAACTACCCCCACTTTCACTCCGTTTAGAAGAGGGGGATTCCTAAGTAAAGAGTTCTATCGAACTCTAATTTATTAGGCTATCTCCACAGTCCTTGCGGTTAGAAGCCTTATCGCTTCATTCTTTAGATTGATACTTGCGTTAATATCCCTATCATGGTTTGTAAGGCAAGAAGGGCAGTCCCATTTACGTAGGTTTAGATTTTTAACGTCTTTGTTTTGATATCCACAACAAGAACATAATTGGCTTGAAGCAAATGTTTTCGATACAACAATGACTTGTTTGCCGTACCATTTTGCTTTGTATTCCAACATAGTTCGAAACTGAGACCATGATACCTCACTAATTGCTTTTGCTAACTTATGATTCTTTAACATATTTGATACTTGCAAATCCTCTATACCGATAACATCGTGGTTTTTGATGATTTCAGTCGAGATTTTGTCCAAGTAATCTTTTCTAGCATTCGTCATGTATTCATGAATTCTAGCTACTTTTACTCGTTGTTTATTCCAGCGAGAAGATCCTTTCATTCTTCTAGAAAGAACACGCTGTGCTTTTGTCAACTTCTCTTCTAATGATCGAAAAAACTTCGGATTTTCATAGGTTGTTCCATCTGACAAAATGGCGAAATCTTTTAGTCCCACATCCATTCCAATGTAAGAGTTTGTTTTCGGAAGTTCTTGCACTTCTGTTTCAACTAACAATGACACAAAGTATCTGCCAGAAAGGTTCCGTCTAACTGTAGCATTTAAAATACGTCCTGTTACTTCACGACTTTTGGCAAATCGAACAAGACCTAGTTTTGGCAATTTTATTTTGTTTCCTACAATGGCAATGTTTTCATTTGTTTGTTTTGTGGTATAAGATTGTACGTTGTTCTTCTTAGATTTGAAACGCGGGGCATTGTTTTGTTTTTTGAAAAGGCGTGTATAAGCATCCGCAAGGTTGCGAACAGACGACTGAATCGCGATACTATCCACTTCTTTTAGCCAAACAAACTCTTTCTTCATGGCAGGGAGTTTGGCAGAGCATGTACCATATGTCAAACCTTTCCCTGTTTCTTTGTATGCATTATCCCATAGAGATAGGAAATGATTGAATACAAAACGAGAACAGCCAATCGTTTTATTGATTAGGGTTGCTTGTGCTTTATTTGGATAGATACGAAATTTATATGCTTTATTAATCATCATTCATTTCACCTCCATTTCGGTATGTTTCTATTATAAAACAAACATGCGTTCGATAGATAGTGAAGTAACAGTTTATGTATGTCGAACAATTAAGATGGCTTCCTGCCATCCCTTGTCCGAAGCCAATTCATCTCCCACCTACTAACTTCGCGTTCCTTGAGGAAGGAGTCTTCTTGGCTAAAATGATAAAAATACTCCTCATACATTAATGTACTTGTCAGAATGGTAAATTGTCGTCGCTTATATCAATTGGTTGCCCTACATTTAAAAATGGATCGTCATTCTTGGTTGAGCCTGTATTATTTGCATCAACATGGGCATATCCGCTATTAGGGGTCACAAGACCCCAAAAAGAAAATTGTACATTTAGACATAATTTTTTAAAAAAACCAATCCCTTAACGCATAGGGAATCGGTTAATCATTTTAACAAACTTATCGGCTATATTTGCGTTGATATCACTCCAAAACCCTATTTAGCTTTGTCTTTCAAATATTCAAGAAGAAGCGGGTAATAATCATCTTTAAAATGTACACCCTCTCTTTCTTCGTCCACATATGGGACTTTATGTTTTTCAAATATTGGAGATAAATCAACGAAA
The DNA here is from genome assembly GCF_038005385.1 of Bacillus sp. FSL K6-2944. Taxonomy (NCBI): domain Bacteria; kingdom Bacillati; phylum Bacillota; class Bacilli; order Caryophanales; family Bacillaceae; genus Bacillus; species Bacillus sp. FSL K6-2944. The sequence continues at coordinate 286,453 of NZ_JBBOTE010000004.1, forward strand.
TCTACTTTTTCAGTAGTTGCTAAATCTTTAAATGCCGCATTTAAATTACCTATCTCTTTATATTCGGGACCTATCTTCAAAGCCTGTTCGGAGACTGGGGTAACAGATAAAACGTGTATTTTTGAATTTGGAAGTTTTTCTTTTAGTTTTTTTAATAAGTTAGCATAACTTGATGTTACAAATTCGACTGGCCCTTCAGCAGGTTTATTTTCTTTTTCTGCGAAACGTTTTAAATCATTACCTCCCAAAGAGATAAAAATATGTTCAGGTTTTCTTGTTGCTATCTCATTAACTAGATCTAAAGCTTTTATTGTATCGGATCCATTTTCAGCAACAACATTATTACCCTCTAAAAAATCACCAGATTTGAGCCTTTCTGTCATGGAATCTCCCACAAACACACTATTTTTAAAAATAGTTTTATACGAAGTATCTTGGGTTTCTGTAGTCGATTTTTTCTCATGTGAAGTATCTTGAGCTACTTTAGTTGATTTTTGTTCAGCTCCATTATTTGCACAGGCTGCAGAAGACAAAGCAACACTTCCCATAAGTAGAGAAACACATACTTTTTTTAACATTTCGATCTTCCTTTCAGTATTTAATTTACAAGTGATCGTATAACTAGTAATGTAGAATTTCTTGTAATTATTCAAATGTAAATTTTTATTTATAAAATATATATTAATCCTTGTACATAAAGATAAAATGCAGATTTGGTCAATTTATAATGAAAAATTAACACTTCTAGTGCAAAGTATCTTAACATACAATAGAGATTTCTTTTTGACATGTACAGAAAACCGGAACTTTTTGACAATGAGTAATTCCTCCATTTCGGGGATTTGGGCAAAAACATCCCTATTTAAAAGGAGAACCAGCATCAGTAATTAAATAATTTATTCTGAATATTCAAAAATGTATGTTCCACTCGAAGATGCTGATTCTACCCCTAGAACAGAGAAATAAACATGATTTATAGATTTTTATAAGTTTATAGCAACGGAATACTATATCTTAATTTGTATTTATGTGACCTGGTCAAGAAAAACTGGAACATCAATTAGATTACGCAATTGATTTTGAATATTGATACGGAGTCAAGCCATTTAATAATGAATGAGGGCGAACAGAATGATAGTACATATAAATAAATTCAGCGACTAACTGATTTACTTGAGCAAGAGAAATTAGATTTTCTCCATATAAGCATTCGCGTTTAAAGATGCTAAAAAAAGATTCCATCACAGCGTTATCCCAACAGTTTCCCTTGCGGGACATACTTTGCTGAATTTTTTGTTGATTACAAAAATCAGTAACCTTATAACTGGCAAACTGAGATCCTTGATCACTATGAAATAGGATTCTTTTTTGACTTTCATTCCATTCATTAAACGAAATTCTGTGATATCACATACAACAGTCGGAACGTCTTTCTTGCCAGGTTTAAAGGATTGCTCTAGTACATTTGGAAATGTATGATGTTCGTGCTTTCTTTTCTTATAATAGGTGACAATTTTTCACTTTAATCCAGCTTCACATAAAGCTTGTCTCACTTGAAATAAGCTCACCATTACGTTTTTTCTGATTTTCAGTGGGCTTACGATGAGTATAATCGTAAAAACCACTAACAGAAACTTGTAATCAATGGCAAAGCCAGCGCACTCCAAATATGTGATGATATTGCCTGATAAATTGAAAGCGTGTTAGTTTTGGTTGCTGGCAAGGAAAGTTGCCGCCTTTTTTAAAGCCTGGATTTCTCTCCGCAAAGAACGTAGTTCTTCCATATCAGATTTCTCATTATCCAAAAATGGGGAAGAATATTTCTTTATCCATGCATTTAAGGTCCCGTTTCCTAGGTCAAATTCTCTTTGAATACTCGAAATTGTACACCCTTCTTTAACCACCAATTCTACACATTGTTTTTTAAACATTTCATCATACTGTTTTTTCATCTGAAACACCTCTTATATAGAATAATTTATCTCTATACTGTGTTCCAGTTTTACTGTACCACCTCAATGTTCTGTACAGCAAGGTATCTGCTGATATAAGTAAGGAGCCTCTATGGAAAAGAAAAATACGTATTAAAAACATCTTTTGGATTTCAACTTATTCAGAAGCCTTCCTATCAGATTTCTGTTCGTCAATCCAAAATTTTATTCTACTCTCCCTTAGTCGTTGGTCAATGTATACCTCCACAGTAGAGTTTCACCGCTTAAATAATTTCTATACCTGACACACTGAAAAAAGGTTGAGCGCATTCGCTCAACCTTATAAGTGACAGACAATAGAATATCATAGCAAACATTTATTATTCTTTAGTCTTTCATTATTTTCCACCTTCAAATATACGCAATGCATCTTTACGGATTTTGTCTTTTTCAGCATCTGATTTTTTGAAATCATATTGATATAAAGCTGATTCCCAATCCCCATACATCGGATTTGGGAACACAATAAACTTTTCTCCAAATACTTCATGTATCTCTTCGACCGCTTGATTTCTATCTTGTACCGATTTCTCATCAAATCCCGTAAAATCAGATAAATTATCTCCAAAAAATAGAACAATATCATGTTCTATCGCAACTTTTTTTCTTCTCTCTTCCTTCCCCTTTTCTTCATTTCCTTGCAATAAAACATGCTCCTTATCAGCTTGTGGGATATTCAATTTCTGTAAATTTTGCAAAGTGGCGTCTAACTGATTTTGTTTGCGATTGGAAATGTAATAGATTGATACACCTTTTTCATTTGCATATTGTAAAAAAGAAACAGCTCCAGGGAGAGCTTCTGCTGTCGCTTGTTGAATCCATTCTTCCCATTTATAGGGAAATCCTTTCTTCTCTTTCACAGTCATAGCTTGATACGGACTATTATCCACGACTGTTTCATCTAAATCTAAAACAATAGCAGGCTTTTTTTCGGTACCTTTGGCAAGCGCCGCGTCTAATTTCATTTTTCCTAGATTATATCCTTGATGATAGAGCGCTTTGGCTTCTCCAGCCGTTTGATACCAAACATCTGCCATGACTTGTTGTTCTGTTAGTGAAGATGTTTGTTTCGGCTGTGTTGATGGCGACTGACACCCCATGAGAGAAAGAGAGACTAGCATTAGAGCTATACTTGTTTTTAAAATTGGTTTCATTGTGTATCACACTCCCGATGTATGTTTTATATGGTATGCGCTTACCTTATAGAATTTATACCCAAAATACAATCTTCTTTTATCCTTTTATAAGGACGAAATGGTACATTTTAAATTTTTTAGATACAAAAATCCCCTTTTAATATTTTAAAGAAGATTATGAATTCCTGGCTGAACCTAGAGTTATTTTCGTTCAATGAAACTGAAAACCATTTACAAATTAACTTGTGGGATGTGATAACGTTGACGATACATACATTGTTCAATATATAAAATATAATCTTTTTACAGATTGGTCTTACAGACATATTTTAAACCGTTATATGCAATCGTTAACACTAAAAATCCTTAATGATTGTTATTGTTACTTATATTCTGATAGTATTTTTTAAAAATTTATTTCACATAGTTTTTAACCTCATCAAAAACGTGATTTTTTGATAACACGATTAGACCATTGCGTTCTCATTCTATCACTACATAAACTCCATTTTGTACTTTTTATACACACAAAAACATTTTATTTCTAATCTATATATTATGTGAAGTATAGTCATGTGTCATCCCCATCTTATAGAAAAAAGTACTTTCTAAAAACGTATCAATAATCTTACTTTGTCCTATTACAGGACAAAGTATCTCTTGAACAACATTTTAATGCATTATAAATTTATAAAGTTGTTTAAATATATTTAAGGAGTTGATTTATATGGGTCCTATACTTGCATTACTTCTAGCAGGCGGGTTACTCGCATCCCCACCTGCTATCGCTGCTGGATTAGATACTTTGATTGATTTATTATCTTAATTCAAAAATACTTTTTTATACACAGGTAATTTCATAAAAAACCCTACACTACATAGGAGTGAAAAAATAATTATGATTTTTGAAGTTCCAATTGATCATTTTCCTACCAATCATAACAGCTCTGTAAAAGAACAATATAATCTATCTGTTGAAGATGTAGAAACGCTTTCGATAGGGATTAAATGCTTTGTTCAAAACCATCTACAATCTGTAAAAGAGTTTATACCTCAAACAATTGAAAATGTTGAAGGTACTGCAGGTACAGTTAACAACGTTACAAGTTTGAAAAATCGTGCGTAAATCAATATAATTACAGAAAAAATGTAAAAACTCATTATGAATTAGTGTGATTTCTGGTATGTTAAGAAAACGAAGTCCTACGACAGACTTCGTTTTCTTTTGTACAGAGAGCAGCCACATCTATTCGTTATTTCTCTCATGTTCTCTCACTATTTTATAAAAAAATTATACCCTTGAACGAATTGATTAGCATAACCCACTCTTTAGAAAAAAACCAAAGCAGGGTTTATCGTATTTTTTAAGTAAACCTATATAACTAGGGTTTAACTAACTCTCGAAAAACAAACATTTTTCACATAAAAAAAATTTGATAGACTAGGGTCGATACACTGACCCAAATAGAAAATAAACATCTCTTTCATATAATAATAATAATATTATTCCTTAATGTATAATTTTCTTTTTTCGATTGTGCGCCACCTAAAACACCCTTGTGAATGTTGCTACTTTGTAGTTGATAGCAAGAACCCTGTTAAAAAGCCTCCTTACGGAGGCTTTTTAATCAGAGTGTTGGGAAACCCTTTAGGGGTTCCCAACACTCTGTAATCATTTTGATTTTAGCGAATAAAAACAACATAAAATAATAGAGTTTCAAAAAATAGCCCTCCACCAGACCTTTTTTGGTCAGATGGAGGGCTATTTTTTTCATGTTTTGACAAGCTGCGGTGAGATAAGCCTGCATTTGGACAGACTTCAGCCCTCGAAATCGAGCATATCGATAGCCATGTAGTTCTTTGGCGTCTGCAAAGCTTCGCTCTATAGTTGAACAGCGTACTTTGTACAACTTTTTCCCTGTAACTGTTAGTTTGTTTTTTCTAGCGATATCCTTATATTTCTCCCATATATGATGAGTGATAACTTTTTGTTTTTATTTCTTTGAAAAACATACCTCACGTAGCGGACAAACAGCGCAGTCTTCTGGCTTCGATTTATATTGACGATATCCTTCACGATCCGTTGTCGCATACTCTAAAATACACCCCATCGGACAAGCGAATGCATTCATTTCTTCTACATATTTAAATTGGCTTTTTGGTACTTCTTTATTTCTTTTTCCAAATCGGCGATACCCCATCACCATAAATATATTTCTCTCCGATAATTTCTTACAGATATAGCTCGTAAAATAGCCTGCATCAAGAGCTACAGCTTCTACTTTGAACCCGAATTTATCAATTTGAGCTTGGAGGCGTGCTAAATATGGCTCGGAATCTGCCATATTTCCAGCCGTTACATAGGTATCTGTAATAATATTGTACTTCGCATCAGTCGTACGATGGTCTAAGAAATGAAAACCGTTCGGTTTTCCATCTCTCATTAAAAATCCACTATCTGGATCCGTTGTACTTATACGAGTTTTTTTGGTAGGGGTATCACTTTCCTCTCTAGGTTTTAATTCTTTTTTCCATGTACCTTACGATCTTCGATTACCGCAGCTTCTAGCTCATCTATATAAAACTTTGCTTTTTCTTTTTTATATTTATGTACAAATTTATTTTTATTGGCATTGGCCTTAATGTGCGTAGAATCTGTCATTAGCGCACGTCCTCCCACCATCCGGTGCTCTGTCGCTTGCCTCACGATCTCATCAAAAATTTCTTCGAAAATATTTGTATGAATAAAGCGGGTACGGCGATTCCAACTGATTGTAGAATGATCTGGAATAGTATCTGATAGAGAAAATCCTAAAAACCAACGGTAGGCGATCTTCGTTTTAATCTCTTTTTCCAATTGACGCTCCGAACGAATACCGTAAAAATATCCAATAAACATCATTTTAAATAAAACGATAGGGTGGATTGACGGACGTCCATTGTTTTCACAGTAATAAGGGCGTAATTTCTCTTCAATAAAATCAAAACTAATTGTCGCTTCAATCGCACGAAGGAAATGATCTTGTGGAACCAACTCTTCTACAGAAACAGATACACGTTCATCACGATGATTTTTTAAAGCACCCATCATAAAAACTCTCTCCTTTTCCTCTTTTTTATCAGTGTTGACACATAAAAAGAGGTTCAGACACAAAACCAGGCTGTGGAGAAGACTTTCTCCACAGCCTGGTTAAAAAGCCTCCTTACGGAGGCTTTTTAATTAAACACTTTTCTTGTGTGATCCAGGTGTTACTGTGAAGTAATATTTTGAACCTTCATATGCGTAATTTGTATTTGCTAATGCAGCTAAACGTGGAGTCATACCATCTGGGTTCAAATCCGGATCTTTTGATCCTATAATAGAGGATAATCCTTTACCAGGTAACAATGTATAGTCTGACTGTATTTTGTATACAGCCGCCGCATAGTCATTATACTTATAGTCAGGGTTATCTACTCTTGATATGTCAAATTTAACTTGTGAACTAGTTTGTTTTGTAACGTTTACAGTATGCTGAAAACTAGCTGTTAAGCTTCCACTAATCTCTGAAGTAACATTTACAACACCTGGAATACCCGCGCTCAAACCTATTTTCCATCCGACTGTTGTTGCTATTCCAAACATATTTGTCGTTGATACACCCGAGGTTAGCGTTTGATTATAGCCGAATGCAGCTGCATCATTCTGTAGACCCGAAGCATCTGGAAGCAGTTGATAATTTGTTTCTCGTTTTAGTTTGCTTGTTCCATCCCATATCACGCTGTATGTTTGATTTAAATCTTTTTGAATCGCATCAATTACGGACGGTGTATAGCCGTAATCTGCTAAATGATTTGAATCTGCAATCAAAGATAAATCTGCTGGATTATAATAGCCATCTCTGATTTGTCCATTCGCTTGTTTTTGAATAAAATACCCTATTGTCGGATATTTTTTCCCATCAATGAGTGCAAGTGACTTAATCCTTGCGCCTAGCAATCCTCCATTGGTTGTATTATCAAATGGCTGGAAATAAACAGTATCTCCTATATCTGTCGATTCAACGTATGCCGTTCCATGATCAGGACCACTCCCACAACAGACCATATAGGTTCGTGGGCTACGGTACTGTGACCATACCGTACAGATTGTTCGTTCTCAAATGTTTTTACGTCTTTTGCATGACTATACATAAAGTATACCATGGTTTGCTATGCAAAAACGATGCTTTCATCCCACCTCTAAAGACGGACTAACGTCTTGCGTGGGCTTTCACGCATCATAAATTCTGTAAGTTACGAGTAACTCACTAAGTTCAGTATACTAGAGTATAAAATATATCAAAGCTATAATAATAACCTTTTAAAAAGGACATTACCGAGGTGTATCGACCTTCTGTTCTAAAATTTTCGAAAGTAAACTATATTTCCAAAAACAGAATGAGCAAAATTTCAAATGATGTATTCTCCCCACCCTTAATTATTTGTTAACAGAAGACAAGTGACAGACTTTATGCAGTAACTAGTACACTCCCTAGTCCAGGAGGTGAAATATACCGCTTACTACACAAGCAGTATTATTTTTAATTCAAATCTTTTTGCTATTGTCAAAACCAAAATTGTTGAGCAAACTCACATTGCTAATTTACTTTTTATTTAGTTTAAATATGAGCAAAAATACCATGTTTCAAAGCAGAAAACAACAACAAATAGACTGCTTCAAATCCAAAGCATCTATGTGTGCTCCCTATATCTCTAAAAGAACCATCCACCCGTCCATATTATTAAGAATAATATACTTATGTTGTATGTAGTTATTAAAAACATACGGACTGTCTCACAATTTTTTTAGTTTAAACATAGTATACATATATAGACCTGCGGTAGTATGTCAACTGAGAAATAACAAAGTTTAAAGTTGCCAAAGGTCAATTTGTTTAAAAAAGGCATCACGAAACTAAACCAGTAACGAATGTAATTTACTGGAAAATAATGAAAGGTAGCGATGACAAAAATTTATGTCATTCTTTCACACACCTTCCAGGCGTAAAAAGTTGGTGGCTACGTAGTAGCGCATCCACCAATCGCACAAATTTTCTTGCGGTTAGAACGAGTGCACGTTTGTGTTGATGTTTTGGTACTTCATTATATTTTTTCACGTAATACTCTTGATAATCTGATACATGCTTTCTTACTGAATTGGCGGCTTCAACTAAGTAATAACGCAAGTAATGATTACCTGTACGGGATAATGAAGTATCTTCAGCTGTAAAACGACCAGATTGGTGCTTTCGCCAGTATAATCCAGCGTATTTGGCTATTTTTGTTTCATCGTCAAATCTTTCGATTTGGCCAATTTCAGCAATGATACCGGCAGCGAAAACAGGACCTACTCCAGGAATAGATTCAAGTGTTTGGGTCAAACCAGCCATGATTTTTTTAATAGACTTTTCTAATTCCTTGATTTGCTGTTGAAACGTACGAATGACTGCGATGGATGTACCTAAGATGACATCTATTGAATCTTCTACAACCTTATCCAAGCGATAAGAAGCTTTCACAGCTTTTTGAATGGATGCTGCTACGCATTTTGGATCACCAAAACGGTTTCGACTTTTTTCCTGTAGGAACTCAGCGAGTTCTTCTAAAGGCATATTAGCTAGTTCCTCTAAGCTGAATTTTTCAAGAAATAGTTCTGTCATGGCGCTACCAAATACGGAAGTATCCACCTCTTGTGAAAATGTATTACATTTAAAACTTAGGTGTTGAAGAAAGTGTTGTTTTTCTTTCGTTAACATTTTGACAAGTTGGTATCGTGATCGAGTTAATTGCTGCAGTGCCACGTACTGGCTTTCTTTTACGATAGACATTTGATTGCGGCCAAATCGTAAGTAATCAGCAATGACATAGGCATCAATCTCATCGGTTTTATTCATGTCAGAATAGCTTTTCTTAAAATTTGCGACTTGCTTTGGGTTTAGGAGAAATACTTTTGCTCCAAAACGCTGTAAATCTATATCATGGTGAAGAAACATAGAAGGATGAAAGCTGTAAACAGAGGTGGATTCTAGGCCAATCTTAAGGATGTCGACCTCTTTCCCTGCAACACACTGTAATAATTTTTCTTTGAGTGTAGTAGCTCCTGGTAGGTCATTACTGACCGAAAAAGAATCCAGTTTTTCTCCATCACCATTTAAAAAGCAAACTTTCATATCAAACGAACTTACATCTAAACCAACAAATAATCTCATGTAAGAGACCTCCCTTCTATATTAGAATCATTTCTTGGACGTCTCGAGATATCTCTAGTGTGTACGCCGACCAACAACCTCGTGTATGAGAGCTAGTCCTGAATCGAAAGCCGCCCTAGAGCTACTATCATCTAGGTTCGAGGGGCAGGCTGCTCAGCCTGCGAGTAGGGAGTCCCGCACGTTCACTGAGAAACACTCTTCAAATGTGGTAAATCCACAGGAGGTGAAAGAATTGTCCCAAATGATCCTACAATCATTATCTAGAAATATCTTGAGACGTCCAAGTATTTTTATTTATAGGGCTCTTATTAAGAAGAAAATCTAAGCCTGTAATAGGGCTTAAATATTAATATACGAGGAGGTTTGTATAATGACATTAAAATATAAGCAATATAAATACGAGGCTTTAATAATAAAGACTACAGCTCCAGATTGGAATTCACCCTTTACACACAATATAGATATATCTTTATCAACAGATAAAAAATTGTTAAAAAGCATTATCTATAGTCATCTACAGTGATATGCAATGGTATATGGAGAAATGATTTCATGGAGAGAATACCAAGATTTAATAATATTTGAAATTTTTTATAAAGACACTTACATCGAGTTAATAAGCTATAAGGATGGGGTTTTTAATTTAGAGCACATTAATGGCGGGAAATATATATTATTTGATAGTTTTAAAAAAGAAATATTCATTATTTAGAGAATCTAGAATTTCTAAAATATAATTTATAATAGATAAATGTAGCCAATTTCATTAATAGTGACTAAAACAAAATTTGCAAACATCAATTGAAAGAGCATAATGCTCTTTCAATTGATGGAGAGGATACCCTTCTTTACCTATCTGTTGTATATCTGTAGTTATGCTTTTTGTGAATTGAGTGCAGTTAATTGAATTTCAATAGGAGCGTTGTTTAATAATTTTTGATTTGCTTCTCTTATAGGTTTAATGGCCTTTAACTTTACAATCATTTCTATCACGACATTTCTATATTTGTAGACATCATCCAAAATTTCTTTAGCATATTTATTTTTATAAGTTTCACCATCTACAATTAGAGTTATTTTTTCAATCGACCAGTCTCCTTTATAACCATAATCCGCTCGCCAATAACTAGGTTGTGAACAATAAGAAAAAGAGTTTAAGAAAAATTGCCGGATATGTGTAGGATCTTCAAATGCATCATCACTAGATCCATAAGGAACATGGCAGATCATCGTTGCATTTGCTTTCGCAATACGATGCAATTCCTCCATTAAGTCTAACAAATTATGAATATGTTCTAATACATGCGAAGCAAAAAATTCGTCTACACTATTATCTTCGAACGGTAAAGGCTCCACTTTACATTGATTTAAATCTGCTATTACATCTACTCCTTCCATAGGCATCATATCTAAATTAATCCACCCTTTCAAAATAGTTCGTCCACAACCCAAATGTAATTTTTTAGTCACGATAATTCCTCCCATCTATCTCACTTTTTCCCCTTTATATATATATGCTTTTTTCAAGTATAGATGAGAACATTCTTACACTACATATTCTTATAAATCAAAGAACAGTAAGGGTTGTATTAGTGATGAGGGGCCTTTGGCATTGAAAAATGACTTAGATACCTAAGTGTTTTCCTATGATAACAGCAAAGTGCGAAACACAATTTTTTACGATATACAAAGTTTTACATCTTCTTTATATGGCTTACTTTCGTATAACTTCTTTCGCATTGAAGATATGAGACCTATCTTAGAATTTTTCAATAGACATATTATAATTATGGTAAACATATAATAAGTTTATAGCTGTTAATGCAGTTCCTTTGTTTGCATTAAAAAAGCATGATTTTTCCCTATTGATTCGAATCTTGCGGCTGCTTTTTCAAAAATTGTAGGATAAGCATCATCTCCAAATACTGAAGATTTAGGACGGTCTATTGTAGATTCTAAAAGCCCCAACTCTTTTACACCTACGGATTCACTTGGTGTTATGCTCTTAATGACAATTTCATTAAGAAGGATTACTTCGGTTGTTGTTATATATTTTACTACTCCTTCCTCTCTAACGGTTCGCCAAACCCTTTAGAGCTTCATCATATCTTTCGAATACATTAGAAACAATATCTCAAACACAGGATCAACATCCTTAGGTAGCGATACCTTCTTTTGTTTTTTGATAATAATCTCATCATTAATTTCTAAGCTAATGATGTCACTCAAATTAAGACCCAACAAATTAATTCTTTCTTGTGAAACAGTTATCCCTAAAAAACTCCCTATTTATGTTACCTTTTTACGGGTTTCATCGTTAGTGTTCCTCTCACTTTTAACGTCTTTTTATATCACCCCTCTCATTTTACGCCTATTTTGAAAAAAGAAATGCTCCTTCAGATAAAATCATATTTACAAAAAAATTATGTCCTATTGAAATATAAAAGAAACACGTCTGAGTCAACCTTCGCACATATTTATATTATATTTTTTACCTTTATAAAAGTACAAACACACATATATTTTATCTTAATTTATATGATATAGTTAATTTAAAGTTGTTACTTGTTTTATGTATGCATTAGATTGGAAAGCAAAACTTTTTATCAAATCCAACCAAGAAAAAACACTCGGAAGAGTGTTTTTTCTTCAGAGTGTTGGGAAAGCCTTTAGGGGTTCCCAACACTCTGTAATCATTTTGATTTTAGCGAATACAAACAACATAAAATAATAGAGTTTCAAAAAATAGCCCTCCACCAGACCTTTTTTGGTCAGATGGAGGGCTATTTTTTTCATGTTTTGACAAGCTGCGGTGAGATAAGCCTGCATTTGGACAGACTTCAGCCCTCGAAATCGAGCATATCGATAACCATGTAGTTCTTTGGCGTCTGCAAAGCTTCGCTCTATAGTTGAACAGCGTACTTTGTACAACTTTTTCCCTGTAACTGTTAGTTTGTTTTTTCTAGCGATATCCTTCACGATCCGTTGTCGCATACTCTAAAATACACCCCATCACCATAAATATATTTCTCTCCGATAATTTCTTACAGATATAGCTCGTAAAATAGCCTGCATCAAGAGCTACAGCTTCTACTTTGAACCCGAATTTATCAATTTGAGCTTGGAGGCGTGCTAAATATGGCTCGGAATCTGCCATATTTCCAGCCGTTACATAGGTATCTGTAATAATATTGTACTTCGCATCAGTCGTACGACGGTCTAAGAAATGAAAACCGTTCGGTTTTCCATCTCTCATTAAAAATCCACTATCTGGATCCGTGGTACTTATACGAGTTTTTTTGGTAGGAGTATCACTTTCCTCTCTAGGTTTTAATTCTTTTTTCCATGTACCTTACGATCTTCGATTACCGCAGCTTCTAGCTCATCTATATAAAACTTTGCTTTTTCTTTTTTATATTTATGTACAAATTTATTCTTATTGGCATTGGCCTTAATGTGCGTAGAATCTGTCATTAGCGCACGTCCTCCCACCATCCGGTGCTCTGTCGCTTGCCTCACGATCTCATCAAAAATTTCTTCGAAAATATTTGTATGAATAAAGCGGGTACGGCGATTCCAACTGATTGTAGAATGATCTGGAATAGTATCTGATAGAGAAAATCCTAAAAACCAACGGTAGGCGATCTTCGTTTTAATCTCTTTTTCCAATTGACGCTCCGAACGAATACCGTAAAAATATCCAATAAACATCATTTTAAATAAAACGATAGGGTGGATTGACGGACGTCCATTGTTTTCACAGTAATAAGGGCGTAATTTCTCTTCAATAAAATCAAAACTAATTGTCGCTTCAATCGCACGAAGGAAATGATCTTGTGGAACCAACTCTTCTACAGAAACAGATACACGTTCATCACGATGATTTTTTAAAGCACCCATCATAAAAACTCTCTCCTTTTCCTCTTTTTTATCAGTGTTGACACATAAAAAGAGGTTCAGACACAAAAACAGGCTGTGGAGAAGACTTTCTCCACAGCCTGAAGAAAAAACACTCGGAAGAGTGTTTTTTCTTGGTTGGACCTTTCAATTGACTCATAACCATCGTTTTTAGGCTTATATAAAACATCTATTAAACTAATAAGGACTACATGTTTTATTTTTCACCTTTTTAAAAGTTAAAAATCGCAGGTCATTTTCATTCAAAAATGCGGTATAATGATATTGCCATCGAACAAACCGTCTTAGTTGTTTTTCGACTTCTAAGATAAGAAATCCCCCATCGTCTCATCAGACAATGGGGGATTTCTTTTGGTAAATAGTTTCTTCTCATACCACATTCGTACAGCTATAGTAAATTTTGATATTCGTTTATTATTGTTCTATTGATGCCGTTTCCTCTTAATAACTCTCAATTTCATAGCTGATATTATTTTTAATAAACTCATATCTATATTCCTCCTTTTAATAAAAATGTGAAAATTGCTCCAATAATACCACCTACAACTAGACGTAATATCCAAGTTGTATTTGCACTGATTTTATCCAAGTGTTTGTTAATATTAATAATATCTTTTTCATTTCCTGTTGTTCTCATTTCTAAGCTCTTCATTTCAAATTTTATTTCCTTAATATCTTGTTTAATTTCTTGTACTGCCCTTTTTACATCTTGTAATTCTTCCACGTTGACCACTCCTCTTTTAAATAAAGAAAAGCCTTTTTACCCTCCTTTTTCTTTAGGTCACATATACTTGCTCATTTTGTGAAAAATCTATTATAGTGCTCACCATTATACTATGAGACAAGCTCTTTCACTGTGAATATATATGAGAAATACATTTATACAATGCATCTGGCGCTTTTTTGCTCACCCTAAAAAAGGGAGATAATACAAAGTGTATCAATTTAATCTTATTCCTCAATAATTTTCCCACACTTTAACCAGTTTAACATTTCCTCTTCATTGATCTTTTCCAAGATTGTGTCCAAATTGATTATTATAGGGCAGTTATTAAGTTCATACCAGCCTTGAACTACCTCACTTTTACTTCGTTTAGAAGTAGGGTGTTTTTGCCCATCCCCTCGAAAAGGGGGAATAAGAAAAAAGCAAGCTTTTCTTTTAAGCGAGCTTGCTTTTTTCGGTGAATTGATAATATTTATGCTGATTATTTCGAAACTTAACTTATGGTTTTACAATTAGTAACTTGCAAATCCCGTTGCTTCATCCTGCAGCGGGATTTGCAAGTTACTTTGAAGATGGCATAATATCAATATCAACTTAAACACATAAGTATTTTCTACAACACATAAAATAAAAGAAGAGATGCTGTCAACACCTCTTCTGGTAACTATAGTCGCAAGGTGGTTGGTTACTAAATATTATTTTCTTTTGGTAGACCTCCCACACTTTCGACGGCGTAGAGAGGTCTTTTTACGTTTTTGCTAAATTTGCTGACAAGCTTATTTCCATAAGCTATTTCGCTTGTTCATCAAATAACACTTTTTCTCGTGCTTCATATGCGGAGTATGGCAACCAAAAGAGAAATAAGGGGCCATATGCAAATATATTCCAATTAAGCTCTTGATTGGTAGTTCAAAAGAATCTGGGTGTTTTTGCCCATCCCCCGAAAAGGGGGAATAAGACAAAATATACCATTTAAAATATTAAATAGAGTGTTGTATAAAGTTTTTATTAAGTGGACGTGTGGATTACAAAAATGGATTCCAGAACAAAAATGTAAATAAAGTTAATACAGTCTAAGTTAATGTTGATTCTAACATGATAAAAGGAAGGCACCTTAGGGTGTCTTTTTTTTTTGAAAAACCCCCTACACATTGTGCAGAGGGTAGGATGATACAAACTCTCATAAAACGAATTTTAGGGTATGGTCGATTTATTATTTTAATTTTTAAGATTAATTTATCAAGAAAAGAAATTTATCCATATGATTTTTTACTTTTTTGTGGTGCCGACAGTATTTAGGAAAAAACCACGTTAACAATTTTTGATATGGCGATTCCCTTAAGGATCTTTTTTGTTCATTTTTTATTACGCTCTATTTTTTCTGTAGCTATATCAATAGTTTTCATATTGACTAACCAAAAAATACTTACAAAAAAATAATATATTCCCATGATTGATAAATTATCTGATACATTATCCCATGTGGATTTTTCTAAAATAAACTTCCCCCAAATAATAGATACTATGAAATATATAAAAGGGGTAACTAAATATACCATTATATACAAAAATTTATGTACACGCATATTTTAAACCTCGCTTTAAAATATAACTATATCAACCATTTTGATAAGTGCATTTACCACCATAATAAATAAGAGTACTTGCTAATCCAACAGCATTTGAACCAATAGCAAACTTAACTAATAATTTAGCCGCTTCTTTATACGCTCTTTTCTCAAGGTATGCCCATAATCCACCTTCCAAAGCCGCAGTAACAGCTGCTACTCCAAAATGATCTTTTATAGCATCAACCATACAATCTGTCCATGCACTTCGTTTATATCTATTAAATGGATTTTTAACTTTATCGGCGTTTATTCTTTCAACCATAGTAATATCATTTTTTTAATTTTTTGCATAGTCCAGTCCATATTTATTTTCAATTTTATTAAAATCAAAAACTCTTTCACCATTTTGAACTACCATTGCTTCTTCATTTAAAAATTTTAATTGATCAGCTAATTCATTTATTTGTTTTTCTTCTTCTAATGATTGAACTGAAATTTTTGAAGTTTCAGCAGATACAGAAAAACTAGGCATTACAAAACCAATACCTATAGATAATGCTAATGAAGTACATAAAAATTTACTTTTAAATCTCATTATTTACATCCATCCTTCGCAATAATATTCTGAACATTTGTAATAGTAACATTAAACATGGATGGTGTAATATAAAAATAACTCCTTTAATAAATGGATTTTTTTAGTTTGACAAACTAACCTTTATGAATTGGGTTTCTTTACTCATCCTCCGTGTAACAAAAACGACCATTTTTGTGACAATACCTATTTCATATCGTTTTTGATACACTATAACAGAAAAGGAGGAATTATATGAAGTTTGGATATATGCGGGTATCTACCATTGATCAAAATTTAGACCGCCAGGAACAGCAACTAATAGACGCTGGGTGCGAGCGTATGTTTTTTGAAAAAGTAACAGGAACCAAACTAGATCGTCTGGAGCTAAATAGAATGTTAGAGTTTCTGCGTAATGGAGATACAGTAGTAGTAACAGACCTGACTCGACTTTCACGTTCTACAAAGGATTTAATTGAGATTGCCGAGCTCATTTCTCGAAAAGGAGCGAATTTAAAAAGCTTAAAAGAGTCCTGGCTTGATACAACAACTGCACATGGAAAAATGCTGTTTACTGTTTTTGCTGGTATTGCTAAATTTGAAAGAGATTTAACTTCAGAGCGAACAAAAGAAGGGATTCTGGCAGCAAAAAAAAGAGGCAAATATCCTGGTAGACCATCTGTAGACAAAGAAAAATTAAGTTATGCATTTTATTTAATAGAACAAGGAACAAGTATCACAGAGGCTGCCGAAAAAGCCGGTGTATCTAGAATGACCCTTTATCGAAACATGGACTAATAAAAGATTGTATTAGTAGTTAAATTCATATAAGGAGTTTTTTTATGCCTAGTATCGAAGATACAGCTTATCCTCGACTGAAAAGTAATCCATCCCAAAAAGAATTACAAGAGCTATATTCTCCTACAATTGAAGAAATTCATTGGATGAAGCCACATGTAAAAGGAGATGTAGCTAAATTAGGATTATTTGTTTTACTAAAAACATTTCAACGATTAGGATATTTTCTTCCTGTAACAGAAATACCTGAAGACATTGTCATACATATTGCTCAAAAAATGAATCTTACTCTTGTATCACGACATGATTTACAGAAATATCATAACTCAGGTACTCAAAAACGTCACCATGCCTTGATTAGAGAATATAAAAACATTCATTTCTTCAATGACCAAGCTAGAAAAATTATGACTGATACAATGAATCAAGTATCATCAACAAAAGACGACTCAGCCGATTTCATTAATGCTGCAATAGATGAATTAATTCGTCAGCGTTTTGAATTACCTACTTTTTCTACTTTAAATGAGACAGCTAAGAGGTTGCGATCTCAATCGTACCATGTGGTGTATGAACAAATATATCAATCGATACATGAAAACGATAAAAATAAGATTGATTCTCTCTTTCAAACGAATGATGGTACGGTGTATACTCTCTGGCATCATCTCAAGCAAGATGCCAAAAGTCCTACTATAAAGCATTTCAGGGAATTAGTAGCACAAATGGAATGGTTAATGGATCAAAAAGTAAATACTACTATACTGAAGAGTATTCCTTCTGTTAAAGTACGACAAATGGCCTCGGAAGCCAAAACGCTCGATGCAGCACGAATGAAAAAAATGGAACCTAAAAAACGATATGCACTTGCTCTCTCTTTTATCCAATCTCAACTCGCCCATGTTTTAGATAATATTGGAGAAATGATGGTTAAGAGAATGATGTCCGCCCGTAATAAAAGTCGTGATCAGTTACAACACTATCAAATGAAGAACCAAAAACGGACCGATTTGTTAATTACAACTCTTCATGATGTCATTCTTGCTTATCGTTCAGGAAATGAATCTCAAGATAAAATGGAAGCGATTGAACAAGTAGTAGGAAACCGACATGAGGAGATATTACATGATTGCGAATCACATCTTGCTTATAGTGGTGATAATTACTTTGTCTTTGTCTGGGATTATTATAAAAGTAGTCGTTCTACGTTGTTTAAAATTTTAAGCACGGTTTCCCTACGCTCTACAAACCAAGATCAAGGATTAGAAGATACAATTGCGTTTTTAAAAACTCATCAAAATTCCCGAAAAGAGTCTCTTTCTATCGTAAGTATTGAAAAAAAGGGATACTGGAAAAAGGAAATAAAACCTCTACTCGATTTATCGTGGATTCCTGATGCATGGTGGAGATGGATAGCTCCAAATCGAAAATCTGGGTGTTATCCAGAAGAAGTGAATCGCCGTCACTTTGAAGCTTGTGTATTTACCCAAATTATGTGGGGTTTAAAATCTGGAGATCTTTACATTGAGGGAAGTGAAAAATACGCTGATTATCGACAACAACTTATCTCTTGGAATGAATATGAACAAAAATTATTGGATTTTTGTCATAAAAGCAATCTCCCCTCTACAGGTAAAGAATATGTAAAACAATTACGGAAAAGGTTTATGAAAATAGCAAAGAAAACAGATGCTTCTTTTCCATACAATAAACAAGTGCGTATTGAGAATGGTGAAATTGTCATTGGAAAGTCAAAGAAAAGAAAACCTTCTCCTAAATTAAAAAGTTTAGAAAAATATATTGCTCAAAATCTAGTTCCCATCAATGTTTTAGATATGCTAGGTGATACAGAACATTGGTTAAACTGGACTCGATTTTTTAAACCCATTTCAAAACATGAGGCTCGATAGAAGATCCGATTGAACGCTATTTAACTACTGTGTTTTGCTATGGTTTTGTAATCTAGGGCCTGTTCAAACTGCAAGATCATTAGGAAATATGGACCGAAGGCAAATTTCATGGGTAAATCAAAGACACATTACGACAGAAAATCTAGATCAAGCAATCCAATTCATTATTAATTCCTATAACAAATTCGGCCTACCTAAGTATTGGGGAGACGGGAAAAGCGCATCTGCTGATGGAACAATATGGGCCTTATATGAACAAAACTTGTTATCTGAGAGGCATATCCGTTATGGAGGATATGGGGGAATTTGCTATTATCATGTTTCTGATAATTACATTGCATTATTTAGTCATTTTATACCGTGTGGTGTATGGGAAGGACTTTATATACTAGATGTCTTAATGAATAACAATTCTGAGATTCAACCAGAAGTCATTCATTCTGATACACAAGGACAAAGTGCTACCATTTTTGGATTATCTACCTTAATGGGAATCGAGTTAATGCCACGAATTCGAAATTGGAAAGATTTAAAAATGTTCCGTCCAGATAAAAAAAGTCGATTTAAGCATATTGACGATATTTTTACCGATGAAATTGATTTGGATTTAATTGAAATCCATTATAAAGATATGCTACGAGTAGCCATGTCAATTGAAGTAGGAAAAATTACTCCTTCCACTATTTTGAATAAGCTAGGAACCTATAGTAAGAAAAATAAATTATATCAAGCGTTTCGTGAATTAGGACGTGTAATTCGTACTATGTTTTTATTAAAGTACATAGCTGATGAACAATTGAGACGTACCATTCAAACAGCTACAAATAAGAGTGAATCATTTAATGGGTTTACCAAATGGCTATTTTTTGGTGGAGAGGGAATCATTACTGAAAATAATAGAGAAAACCAAAGAAAAGTGATTAAGTTTAATCACTTAGTAGCGAATTGTTTAATTTTTTACAATGTATTTGCATTAACACAAGTGTTACATGATTATCGGCAAGATGGAAATGAATTGGACGAAGAAGTACTAAGTGAGTTAAGTCCATATATCACAGCTCATGTGAATCGATTTGGCAAATATGGGATTGATCCAAATAGACAGCCACCGGATTTACAGTTCGATATGCCAATTTACCAAGTAGCCAATTAATAAAAAGGGTATGTGGCGAATAAAAACTTCTTCACATACCCTTTTTGATTTGGAATATATTTGCATATGGCCCCATATTTCGCTTTTGGTTGCCATACCCCTATGCGAGACGGAAAAAGCTACTCTGACCCATATTTTCGCATTTGTGGATTGCCTTCTGTAACATTGGATCTTGTTTCATAGCCATATCCTCCAAAGTGTGGGTTAAATGTTCATCTTCATGTGCTGGTAATAAAAATAACCAACGAGCGAATTCATTTTTTCTTCTCTCCATTGCTGTAGTAACTTTGGAATTTCAATACAATGGATTTCTAAAGCTTTGAGTAACACCTCTTGATGTTGCCTGCTCCAAAACTGTCCAACAGTGTGCATATCATCATAATGAGGAAAGAGTTTAACATCTAATAGATGATGGTAATCGTTTTTCACAAAGAACGGTAAGGCATGCCCTATTCTAATTGAAGTGGGATTGCTAAAATAATGCGTGATCGCCGCTTGTATATTGGCAAATTAGTTGATTGAACTACCCCCACTTTCACTTCGTTTAGAAGAGGGGGATTCCTAAGTAAAGAGTTCTATCGAACTCTAATTTATTAGGCTATCTCCACAGTCCTTGCGGTTAGAAGCCTTATCGCTTCATTCTTTAGATTGATACTTGCGTTAATATCCCTATCATGGTTTGTAAGGCAAGAAGGGCAGTCCCATTTACGTAGGTTTAGATTTTTAACGTCTTTGTTTTGATATCCACAACAAGAACATAATTGGCTTGAAGCAAATGTTTTCGATACAACAATGACTTGTTTGCCGTACCATTTTGCTTTGTATTCCAACATAGTTCGAAACTGAGACCATGATACCTCACTAATTGCTTTTGCTAACTTATGATTCTTTAACATATTTGATACTTGCAAATCCTCTATACCGATAACATCGTGGTTTTTGATGATTTCAGTCGAGATTTTGTCCAAGTAATCTTTTCTAGCATTCGTCATGTATTCATGAATTCTAGCTACTTTTACTCGTTGTTTATTCCAGCGAGAAGATCCTTTCATTCTTCTAGAAAGAACACGCTGTGCTTTTGCCAACTTCTCTTCTAATGATCGAAAAAACTTCGGATTTTCATAGGTTGTTCCATCTGACAAAATGGCGAAATCTTTTAGTCCCACATCCATTCCAATGTAAGAGTTTGTTTTCGGAAGTTCTTGCACTTCTGTTTCAACTAACAATGACACAAAGTATCTGCCAGAAAGGTTCCGTCTAACTGTAGCATTTAAAATACGTCCTGTTACTTCACGACTTTTGGCAAATCGAACAAGACCTAGTTTTGGCAATTTTATTTTGTTTCCTACAATGGCAATGTTTTCATTTGTTTGTTTTGTGGTATAAGATTGTACGTTGTTCTTCTTAGATTTGAAACGCGGGGCATTGTTTTGTTTTTTGAAAAGGCGTGTATAAGCATCCGCAAGGTTGCGAACAGACGACTGAATCGCGATACTATCCACTTCTTTTAGCCAAACAAACTCTTTCTTCATGGCAGGGAGTTTGGCAGAGCATGTACCATATGTCAAACCTTTCCCTGTTTCTTTGTATGCATTATCCCATAGAGATAGGAAATGATTGAATACAAAACGAGAACAGCCAATCGTTTTATTGATTAGGGTTGCTTGTGCTTTATTTGGATAGATACGAAATTTATATGCTTTATTAATCATCATTCATTTCACCTCCATTTCGGTATGTTTCTATTGTACAACAAACATGCGTTCGGTAGATAGTGAAGTAACAGTTTATGTATGTCGAACAATTAAGATGGCTTCCTGCCATCCCTTGTCCGAAGCCAATTCATCTCCCACCTACTAACTTCGCGTTCCTTGAGGAAGGAGTCTTCTTGGCTAAAATGATAAAGCGGCTGCGCAAGGATAATGGGCGTATGGGTACAATTATATAGTTTAAATAAAAAATAAGACATAGATTATTTCACATCTATGTCTTTATCGTTCTACTGAGTATTCTTTTATGATGGCTACTATTTGTTCGAAGGTGTATTCCTTATTAACCATATTCACAGTAAAGTCTTCAGCGAACTTTTGTCCCATTACTAATTTATAACCATTGTAACCTAAAAATAAGTTCATAGCTGTGAATGCAGTTCTTTTGTTTGCATTAAAAAAAGCATGATTTTTCCCTATTGATTCGAATAATGCGGCTGCTTTTTCAAAAATCGTAGGATAAGCATCATCTCCAAATGCTGAAGATTTAGGACGGTCTACCGCAGACTCTAAAAGCCCCAACTCTTTTACACCTACGGGTTCACTTGGTGTTATTCTCTTAATGACAATTTCATTAAGAAGGATTACTTCGGTTGTTGTTATATATTTTACTGCATTCATCTTACTACTTCTTCCTCTCTAACGGTTCGCCAAACCTTTTAGAGTTTCATCATATCTTTCGAATACATCAGAAACAATATCCAAAAACATAGGGTCAACATCTTTAGGTAGCGATACCTTCTTTTGTTTTTTGATAATAATTTCATCATTATTATCATTTACTTCTAGACTAACGATGTCACCCAAATTAACATCTAACAAATTCATAATTTCTTGCGGAACAGTTATTCCTAAAGAATTCCCTATCTTTGTTACCTTTCTTTCTACTGGTTTCATCGTTAGTGCACCTCCTATAGTTACTACAGTCATTTGAATTTCCTCGCTTTGCAGATACCTACTGACAATTACTACGTGATATTGTCAGTAGGTATCTTATTTCCTTTTAGTTTGTTTTACTACGACATGTTTGTCTGTGTTTATTCCTATCTTTCTTGTTATAGCATCTTATTGTTATTACGTTATAACGGTTATAATTATACTGTATAGTATTTACATTTACAAGATATCTATGCTCAAATTCATAAAGTTCGAATATAAAGTTGGATGTATTTCCTTGAACACTTCTACATCTTTTGACACTCCCACGGCTAAAGCCACAAGTCCTACACCTTACGGTGTAACGGATGGGATTCCTGAATGACGAAACGTTCGCAGTTCATTTCTATTTTGAACAGCCTTCAAGATGAGGGTGTTCCATCACCCCTCCTAAGACAGATTATATAGGCTCTTAGGCTGATTGACTGTTACCGCCAACCACAGTTGCGTAGCAAATATTCATCGCTCCAACGATATCGCGGTGTTTCTCAAATCCGCATGGACACTTATATTTTCTATCTTTCGCCTTGTTCTTCTTCGTGCATTTGGGACATGTTTGACTTGTATAAACAGGATTCACATATTCAACCTGTATACCAACTAATTTCGCTTTATACTCAATGAATTGCGCGAAGCGAAAATATCAATATATAACATACTTATATGTATTATGATTCTGAACATAGTATGAGACACATTATCGAGTTACTAGAGTTGGAACCTTTTTGTCCATTACTATTCAAAAAACATAATGAGAAATCTGTAATTAAAATTGTATTTTCGCTTTTAATAATTTAAAATAAAGTGTAAGATGAATGAATTTTCTGTCATCTAAACCCTTGTGTACTAAAAAGATTACCGCTACCTTTTCCAGAGTGTTAGAAAACTCTTTAGAGCTCCAACATTCTGGAATCTTTTTAATGTTAGCTAAAGAAAACAATATATTTTCGAAAAACCCCCTTCCCTGCGCGACTACGTTATATTGATAACCATGCAATTCTTCGCTTTATAGTTGAATAGCGTAGGTATTACAATTTTTCACTTGTAGGGGTCACCTACATGCCCATCAACTTAAGAACGGAAACAAAATGAACTTTTGTTCTAATAAACTAAACAACTCTTAAAACACTTTTTCATTACTTAATATTTGTGATTTGTCTAGTCACTGTAATCGTGTATCTTTACGAATAAAAAAGATTAGTGGTTTTTTGTCTCATTTCCCTTTTTATGTGATTTGGCATAAAAACCCGATTTAGCTATAGCATTACTGAAAACCTTATTGAATTGCAACAATTACGGTATTCACTAAAGGGTTGGTAGGGTCGGAATCACGAATTAGTTTCATCAAATAATGAGCGGTTTTTCCAAATTCTTCCGCTAGTATTTTTCCTTCGGAATGGTAACCGATAATTTTCAGGCGAATATCTAAAGAGCGAAAAGGAGCTTTTACATAATCATATATCTCTACAGATTGAAAATTTCTGAATCTCTGTTGATTCGCTATTGCTAAAATGTCTTCCGAACTGGTAGAAGCATGTAGTACTGATTGAAGGCCTTCCCATTCTTCTTGCATATACGTATATACTTTCATACATGACATTTGTTTTTGTAGAAAAAGAGCTATATGCGATTGTAATACCTTCGGATTTAACGTCAAACAATACGAATTTTCTTGGTCCTGAATAGTATACAATGTAGAATCGAGTAGGTATTTTTGAAAGACAGATTGTTGTATTACTTCTATATCGATTGGATTACCATACACTTGCTTTGGTATGATAATTTCAGTAAGAATTCCAATTTCTAAATAGCCCCCCATATATAACACTCCCTCTCTTAAAAGCTCTTACCTATATTATTGTCCCAAAAGATAGCGTATTTCCGACAGTTCCATATTTGTAAACTTTGCGATATCTTCGATATACATGCCACGGATTAATTGTTCTCTTTCGGCTAGTTTACCTTCTTCTCGCCCTTTTTTCTCTGCATATTTATATTTAGTGGCTTCATCAATAAGTGTCTTTTACCTTGCTTCATATAACATACGGAATCCAGGGTCTTGACTCATCTTTTCCCATTTTTGCATCACATCTTTTAAAATCGGGTCTCTGTTCATGGCGATCTCCTCCAGCGTATGTGTTAATTGTGTATCATCATTAGCGGATAATAAGAGTAACCATCGTACAAAGTCGTCTTCCCACGGGTTGACCTGTTCTTGTTTCCATTACGCCATTAATTTAGGGATTTCAATGATGTGCGATTCTAAATCGTCTATCAGTAATTTTTGTAACTCAATATCCCACAGTTTCCCTGTTGTATGGAACGTTTCGTATTCTGGAAAGACCGGAAAGTTCAAAATATTAATGGTAATCGTCTTTCGCAATGCGTCATAAGAATTACCTTTTTGCATTTGAGAAGCATACAAACGACTCCAATAATACAAACTACGTTTCAGAAAATCATTTTGGTCATTACAATTGTATTTCAATGGCAATTTGGGTCTTGTCATCTAAAGTTGCTAATACATCTAGAATGGACAATTTGTCTTTGTCGTATTCGCGGTGGATATCTGGGTCTTCTATTTTCAACATTTGAATAGGTGAAGAGAGCGAAGAGGCTAACATCACGTTCAAAAATTGCATTAACATAATTTCAGAATATTCAATCAGTTAGAATATTCTCCTGTTCATCCTGAATTACATGTGAATCGCCAAATAAGCCGAACAGTAATACACCGCTCGGTGTTTCGACTCTTCATACATGTATAATCTTTATTTCTCAAATAATTTCGGATGTTTCTGTCTATAGTATTGAAACCATCCTTCTCCATTTTTCCGTATGCGATACCAACGTGTTTCTCTAATTGTGCCCGATATCGGAGCGAAGGGGACGATGTACAGGGTAAACCCATTATTTTCTCGGTATCTACATCGATGGAACGCCGTATGCGCGCTGAAAGGCGCACGTGCAGGACGCAATCCATATACTGGTGAAACTCTTACCATTCCTGTGAGAAAAACACCTGCCTTTGCGGGGAAAACATTAAAAGAAGCTGTAAATGCTAAATAATATTTTTGTAACAGTAGCATGAATTCTAAAAATTTCATGCTACTGTTTTATTTTAGAAGCGAATCGTGGAGATCACATGTTTATATACAAGCTGTTGCTTTCCTTCAACTTCTATTAAAACAGAATAAGTATCAAATCCTCGTATCATTCCTTTTACATGCAATCCCTTTAACAGAATTAACGTGATATCCTTCCTCTTTTGAAAAGCCTCTTGTAACAATTGTTCCTGCAAAGATAGCATGTTCTTGCTTCTATCCCTTTGGAATGCTTGTAATTTCACTTCCAACGAATTCGCCCCCTATTCTTTTCTCATACCGTTACTTTGTATTGTTCTAATTCAGCTAATAATTGCTTTACCCCCTCTGGGCTCAATGTCAGCTTTCCATCCGCTAGTTTGATATTCTGGGAAGAAATTTCTCCTGTAATGGGACAAGTACCATACGATTTATATTTCTGTAGAATAATCGTTTCACCTTCTACAAATATTTCTAGTGGGTCTTTTTCGTGAATATTGAGTGTACGCCTCGTTTCCCTCGGTATCACAACTCGACCAAGCTCATCAATTTTTCGTATAATGCCTGTTGATTTCATAGAAATGCCCTCCTTTTGTACACATAGCATATCTCATACCTTATGTGACCGTTTTCATTTTTAAAAACTGTAATACTATAAAAAATTAATTTCAATCTGTAGAAATAAAGCGGTTTTTCATGTCTACATCTTATATTTCCTATTTATAAAAGAAAAGTAAAAAGAAACAAAAAATACTTCAAAAATTAACACAACTAATGGATTCACAAATCCATTAGTTGTTCTTATAATGCACCATCTTTCCTCTTAACGAAGGAGAGATTCGAATTCCTTATACACATATCCCTTCTATTTTACCATACTTTTTCATAGAATGGTTTTTATAACCATTCTTATGAAACATTTCTTTTTGCACATCCTTACATTACATTACAATCCCATCCTACTACTGTTATTTGCACCAAAACTACATCTGTTTCGTGGGATTGTCATTGATTATTTTTCTTTAACTTCATTCAAAATGAGGACAAGATATGTCAACATACATCGTCTTGTCCTCATTTTATGATTTCACTCACAAATAAAACAGAATGAACCTCCTAGAGAACATATCAAAAAAACGGAATTCGCATATATTGACACTCCCACGGCTAAAGCCGCAAGTCCTACACCTTACGGTGTAACGGATGGGATTCTTGAATGACGAAACGTTCGCAGTCCATTTCTGTTTTGAACAGCCTTCAAGATGAGGGTGTGTCATCACCCCTCCTAAGACAGACCATATAGGTTCTTAGGCTGATTGACTATTACCGCCAACCACAGTTGCGTAGCGAATATTCATCGCCCCAACGATATCACGATTTTTGTTTTTACGGCTTGTCCGTGCCGTCTGTCTCATGTTCGTTAGTTGCTCTAATCGAAAATGACAGAAATAGTATTATCCGTTGCAAAATAGACTATTTCACGACTTACTTTGTGATCTTGGTCTTGCATCCATCTTTGTTCTGTATCATCAAGTTGACGAAGAGCATTCAAGATCCTGAACATAGAAGAAAAGTTCAGGTTGAGTTAAATAAAGGCGAAAGTAAACACGCTTTGGCTAGAGCTGTATTTTTTAATCAATTAGGAGAAATTCGTAATCGATCCTACGAAGGTCAATTACATCGTGCAAGTGGACTTCAACTCATTATTTCTGCGATTGTAATCTGGAATTCTATCTATATCTCTCGTGCAATTGAAACGTTACGGAATAATGATATTCATATTTCAGAGGAATATATGCAGCACATCTTTCCATTAGGCTGGGAACATATCGCACTTACATGCGATTATATTTGGAATTTAAATCAAAAAGTGAATTTCGAAAACTTACGGCCACTACGAAAAAAATAGAATAAAGCAAAATACAAATACAGGGAAAATCATTTTCTCTGTGTTTGTATTCCTTAACGTGCGATTTTTTTCGGTCGTGTGACCCCATACAAAACAAATCTCAATTTGGGTTGAAATAAAGAAAGAGAAAGGAGCATAACTGTAATGGTATGCCCCTCTCTCTTTTGAAAAATTATAATAACGTTGTTATTTATCTATAGACCTTCTTTACCTTTTTGTGGTTAATTAATACACAAGTAACACCAATGATACATGTTACAACAGCTACTATATTAATATTATCATGTTTAAAAAACATACTGTATGCCTGAAATATTAACACCAACATTATTTCAAATAGTCTCTCTTTTAAACCTAACTGACGTAATAAATGATACTGTATAGTTAATAATACACTTCCAATCATTGCATAAATACAAACTGCAAGTAGCATTTCCCCTGAAAAGTACACGTATGTATACATAGATCCTAAGAAAAACGTATATCCGAAGACCCCTAAATTACAGGAGATTTTAAACATATCTTTACCTTTTTGATGATTTTTCATATGCCCCATCTCCTTGTGTATTTTAATGTCTTGCAACACTCGCAGTAATATATGGAATCACACCATCCATTCCAATTTCAACAAAAACTCCTTTTCCTGCAGATAGAGCGCGTATAACTGTTTGACAAATTGAAGCAAATTTAGGCATTCCAAGAGTGCCTAAAACCATTACAATTGCTCCTCCTACTGGCGTAGCTGCAATTGCTGATAATCCAACAAATGCCGCATATAAAGCGTATGCTCCTTCAGCTGCAGCGCCAGCTAAAAGTAATTTTGTCTCTTCATTAGTAAAAGTCATTTTAATCCATGTCCAACCACAATCAGTTACTACATATTGCGGACCACCTTGTTTAACTGAGTTCATAGGTGGATTAGTTAAACCACCTATTGCAACAGAATTATTCTTCATACTTTCATTATAGAAGGTTACAATTTGCTCTAATTTAGCAAGCTCTTCATCATTAAAGTTATAAATATTTTTCATTGTGACCATATCATGTTTATATGTCATTGATTTTAAGTCTTGACTAAAATCAAATTCTTTAATTGCCCCACTATTTACTATTTTAGACATGAAAGTAATTGATTCTTCTGTAGGCTGAAATACTTTATTAGTTTTTTGAGAAGAAACATAATTATTTTGCACATCGTTTTTTTCAGCCGCAAAAGAAGAAAGCGGTGAAGATGTTAACGTAGCCGCTAATAGAATTGTTACCGGAATGATTTTCTTTAATTTTTTGTAAGATTTTAACATAATATACGTCCTCCGAATTTTAATTGTTAAAAATATTTAAATTCGAATTATATTTCTGACTATTAGTACAATAACATTAAATCTATATTTTTAGATTCATAAAAATGGAGTTGTCAAAGGCAACATTATACATTGACAATGTGTAGCTCAAATCTAATTAAAAACTACTAATCGGGGTCAAATTCCAAAAGTGCGAATATACAACGATATAAATTTCGATAATTTAAAACCATTACGAGACAAAAACACCACCAAAAAGGGGTAAAACCAGTATCTCCGAACGAATCGGTAGTTTTGTAATATAATTGCCTGTAAGTGCGATATGTTCCCAGCCTAATGGAAAGATGTGCTGCATATATTCCTCTGAAATATGAATATCATTATTCCGTAACGTTTCAATTGCACGAGAGATATAGATAGAATTCCAGATTACAATCGCAGAAATAATGAGTTGAAGTCCACTTGCACGATGTAATTGATCTTCATAGGATCGATTACGAATTTCTTCTAAGATATAATAGATTGTACAGCTTCGAAAGGATCTGTTTCTAATTCTT
Source organism: Bacillus sp. FSL K6-2944 (assembly GCF_038005385.1). NCBI lineage: Bacteria > Bacillati > Bacillota > Bacilli > Caryophanales > Bacillaceae > Bacillus > Bacillus sp. FSL K6-2944. The sequence goes on from NZ_JBBOTE010000004.1 coordinate 316,013, forward strand.
TTGCTTCAATTAATGTTTTTCCTATTTCGACATAAAGTCTAACTTTTTCATTTGTTGATTTCCCATCTTTCTGAAATTGTTTATTATGTTTATTTTCTCCGCGGTTACACATTCGTCCCATTAATTTTGCAAACATATCTAAACCTTGATTAGTTAAAAGGACGGCATACAATTTAATTACTACAATTTGTTGAACATCTTCGTAAAAAGGCGTACAATTTTCTTTTTTAAATTTAGGAATTGATACAAGAACTCCAACAGGAAAAATTTTTTAAACAGTTATGTCAGTCTTTAGTGAGTTAAACCGAGAAATGATTAAGGAAAAATAAATTGCTGGAATCAAACTTGCAAAACAAAAAGAAGTTTACCGAGGGAGAATAAAAAATGTACAGAACAACCTGTAGGAATGAACCATGCGATTGAATTACGCCAACAAACGAAGAAAACGATTAAAGAAATTTGTGCTATCACAAGTGTAAGCTTAGCTGCGTTAGATCGGAAATTAAGAGAATTGAAAAAAGATGCAAAGACGACTCTTCTTTTTATGTAAAAATATTCCTTAACGTACAATTTTCTTTTTTCGGTTATGTGCCCCCCTAAAGGGAATGTAGCCAAGATAATACACAAAAATAGGTCATACGCTTACTTTTTCTTCCTCTATTGGATGAGAGGTTTTTTGTAAGTCAATTATATAATTACCAAATCGTTTTATATGCCTAGTTATATAGGGACTTATCCTTTCTAAATCTTGGCGTGAAAAGCGATAACCTTCATTTTTGAGTAACCATAAAATTTCTGTAATCTCTATTATATTTTGAAAAATCACAAAATTGGTGATTAAGCCTAACGTAAACAATGAACAAATGATAGCGCACAATGAAAATAGAATAAAATAATAGAAGTAGAAAATAATACATATAAAAATGAACGAGGTGCAATGACGATGAAGCTATTTCCAAACTCTAAACAGTACCTGAATCCATATCCATTTTTCAAGAAAATGCGTTGTGATTACCCTATAGTTTATGATGACTCACAACAAGTATGGGGGATATATCGATATGAAGATGTTAACCGGGTTATCACTGATTATAAAATATTTTCTTCCGATTTTGCTCAAAGTAATAATTCGCAACTAGAACCACGTCCGAAAACTTTACTTACATCTGATCCACCTATACACAAAAATTTACGTAATCTAGTATTTAAAGCTTTTTCTCCTAAAGTAATCCAAGATATGGAACCACGGATTGCACAAATTGTAAATGAGTTGATCAATAACATGAAAAATAAAAGTCAAATCGAGCTCATACAAGACTTTGCGGCCCCATTGCCAACAATTGTCATTGCTGAAATGTTAGGTATTCCGACAGAGGATAGAGGTATGTTTAAAAATTGGGCAGATAAACTTTTAAGTACCGAAGGCGAATTTAATCTGAATAATAGACCGGATCGACAAACTGTATTAGAAGAAATGAATCAATATTTTCGGCAGATTATTAAACAACGCCGGATACATATGGGCGCGGATTTAATTAGTGCACTTATTCGCGCAGAAATAGACGGAGAACGATTATCTGAAATCGAACTACTGTCCTTTTGTGAAATCCTTTTATTAGCCGGTCACATTACAACGGTGAATTTAATTGGGAATGCTATTTGGAGTTTTACGGAGCACCCTCAAATACTGGAACAAATCCGTTGTAATCAGACATTAATACCTTCCGCGATTGAAGAGGTACTTCGTTATAAATCTCCGATTCAATTAGTGGCACGGGTTGCCAAGCAAGATGTCAAGATAGGCGATCAAATGTTAAAAGAAGGAGACCGCATTCTTGCATGGATCGGTTCAGCAAATCATGATGAGAATCAATTTGAAAATGCAAATCAATTTTGTGTAAATCGCAATCCCAATCCACACATAGCATTCGGACATGGAATCCATTTTTGTCTTGGTGCCCCACTTGCTCGCTTAGAGACCCGAATAGGTCTTACATCGTTACTGAATACTTTTTCTCATATTCAACGTAATCCTACTATTACATTAGAAAGTACCGGTAGTTTTTTAATATACGGATTAAAACATCTACACTTAGAAGTAGAGCAATAAACCGATGTTACTCATGTTAGAACAAGAGCCCAAGATGGCATCACTTGCAAAAGGTTTAAGTCTACAACTACAAATCAGCCAAGAACAATACAATAATTGGGAAAGATTAAAAACACCGTGATCATGCTGAATATTTAAAAATAAAGAACCATCATGCTGTTTTTAGCCCTTTTTGAGAAAGGAATGAAGATTTTTTCATTCTGCTACTCACTACACTTAACTATAACAAAACAAAAAGCCCTGGATACATATCCAAGCCTTTTTGTCAGCAAGTACATACTCGTCTAGAACAAATAACACGTTACTCGAAAACTCTGTTAGTATAGCAAATCATGCAGTTTTCAGCAATGAGATGTTTCTTGCTACTTCTTATTTCTTTTTTTGTCGTGTGGGGCCAATTTGGCGAGTGGCTCTACAAAGAAGGAATGGTTGCCGTACCCCTTATTCCTCTTCACTAACAGAGGAGAAATGATGAAGCTTTCCCAAACATTTGAATTTTCATCCTAAAGAAATACGCGTGAAAATTACATGTAGAATATATACAAACGTCTTTGTTATTTAATTGTCAAGGGATGAGATACTTCATATGATTTCCCATTATATTTCGCTGTAATCACAATTGTATAGGTGCCCTTCGGTACCTTCTTTTTATTTTTATCTTTTCCATCCCATTTAAATTGTTGATACCCTTTAGATGGATGTCGTGTGTCCATTAAAGTCGCAGAAAATGGTTGCTGCTCCACTGTATGTCCTGTAATAGAAATTGTTAACTGTTTTGGTGGGAATGGTGTATCATATTCTAACAAATAAGGGAATTGGTTACGCGAAACTGTCTCTTCGCCATGAACAATTGATAAAAATGGATAATCTTTTGGATCTACTGACACGATATACGGGATATGCATTTGTTCCTCACCTTGTCCAAGCGAAATCAACCCTATATGTTTATCTATTGTAAGAGAGGTATCTACCTGTAACTTGACAGGAATTTCAATTGTCTGATGGGCAGGAATGGTAATATACTCTGGTATATTTATGTCTACTTTCCCATCTAATAATTGATTTTGAGTAGATAAAGTACAGTTCTTATTTGATACATTCTCAATTCTTAATGTTTGAGTCACGGTTTGAACTCCTGTATTTGCATGTAAGAAACCGAAATTTAGATTATTCGTTAAGGGTAATATTTCTGCGCGTAAAGCTTTTTCAATATTAATTTGTCCTGATCCCTGTGCCAAAGGGGTTGTGACTTGACCAGATCGTTCTGTAAGTAATGTGGTCGTACCCGTAAGAGCTGCACGGATTTCATAAGGTGTCCAGTCAGGATGCTCTTGCTTGAGTAACGCCGCGGCGCCTGTCACATAAGGGGCTGCCATACTCGTCCCAGACATAATAGCGTACCCCTTCTTTTGTGAGGAGGGCATTTCCTCTAAATTCAGTGGGAATGTACTTTCTATATCCACTCCTGGTGCAGCTAAATCAGGTTTTATTCCCCAAGAACCTACCGTAGGTCCATGCGAGCTGCTAGAATCAACTCGTGCCTCTGTGTCATTTAAAATGGTTACTATTTTTTGTTCTTGAGCTGCCTGTATTAACATTCCCTTTTCCTCTTTCGAAATCCCTATCAGTACAGGAATTTTTTCTTGGATATTCAACATTGTCCTATATAAAGATGCATACTGTTTGACCGATTTGTTTTCATCATTCAGACTGTCCAAAATAGCTACTACACCCCATTTTTGAAGTTCTTGTAAAGTATTCATAGCTTGTTCACCATTGAAATCCGCATTTTCAATCACCACAATTTTATTTTTGAAGTCAGTTTCCTTTTGTATGTTATCAAGATTGAAATCATGTAAATACACAATACCATACTCTCCCGTATGCAATGTTTGATTTTTGTCCAGTAGATGAAGCCCAATTTCTTTTTGTATACCTGGAATTTGTAATATCGTTTCTTTTATCCCCTGCGCCTTTGCATTCCCTACCGTGATAGCCTCGGGTGTACTAGCTAAACTATGTATAGACCACTGTGTAGGTCCTGCATTCCCTGCGGCTACTACCACCGTAATATTACGATTGATCGCTTTTCGAATTGCTTGATTTAATGGTGTATCAGTACCATCAATGTTTTCTCCTAATGATAAATTAATAATTTGTGCTCCATCTTTAATCGCTTGCTCAATGGCTTTTATAATCGCTTGAGGACCTCCGCTGGAACCACCCCAAACACGGTATGCTAGAATGGATGCATCTGGCGCTATTCCTTTCATCGCTCCGTTTGCAGCAATAATGCCCGCTACATGTGTACCATGTCCATCCCTATCTTCAGGGACCGTATCATTATCGAGAAAATCATATCCTTTTACATAATTTTGTTTGAGATCTGGGTGTGTAACATCTATACCAGAATCTATTACAGCAACTTTTACACCCTTGCCTGTAAGTGATTTATTTGTAGGTATTGTGTCAGCGTAACAATAGGAATGCATACTGGATGCGATAATAATGGAACTCAAAGTTACTTGAATACTTTTTTTCATATGGTGTCTCCTCCTTAGCAAGTATGTTTCTATCAAACAAAGCTGGTTATCTAACATACTTTATATAAAAAAAGAAAGAAGAGACATCGATTAAGCTTACAAATAGATGACAAGTTTGTAAGAAAGCAACGTATTTTTAGTACAAATAAATGATAAATTTAACAAAAAAAGAGGATTTCTATTGGATGTTTTTGTAAGAGGTTACTCTTTCTTATTTCTCCTTTTTGGGAGATAGTTAAAGATAAAAAATCTCGAATTATTTTTCATCTTATTCTTTCTCTAGTGAAGGATCTTGCTAAAGCTGTGTACGTATTTCTTTACAAACAAAGAACAGGTTATTGAAATAATCTGTTCTTAAATAAATAATACAATTTTTGTATAAATCACATCATTATATTAATTTTCTTCCAGAAGCACAATCCTCTTATACAATTAAACTGTAATGAAATAGTAAATGGAGTAAATCACTACGAAAATATGAATCCGGCAAAAGAACACTAACCATGTTCATACCAACGGATACGTGAACAATACCGACAATTGCTGGGACTACAAATACAAAGAATTATTGTAACTACTCAGCCACCTTTCGGTGTCTTTTTTAAATTTTACTAGTTTCATATGCCTCCCATTTGTAAATACTGAGTATATCAAACAGGGGAGGTGAATCTTATGGTCGATCGAAAAATTATTTTAGATACATATAAAAAAGGACCTGAAGCTGTTATTTCTTTATTTGAAGAAACATTTTCTAAGTTAGAAAAACGTATACAAGAACTAGAAAATGCTTCAAAAAAAAACTCCAAAAATAGTCATAAGCCACCTTCTACAGATGGTTTGGGTAAGCCCGTTACAAAAAGTTTGCGCAAACCGTCTCATCGTCAAACGGGTGGCCAGTTGGGCCACAAGGGACATACTCTTGGTTTGACAGCGACTCCAGATCATACGATTACACATTCTCCTACATATTGTACTTGTTGTCATACTTCCTTGAACCACGAGCCTGTAAAAGGGTATCGCATTCGCCAAGTGTATGACTTACCACCTATTCAGATCGAAGTGACAGAACATAAAGTAGAACAGAAAGAATGCCCACATTGCCATTCTATCCAAGAAGCCCAATTTCCTTCGACAGTATCTCGTCCTGTTCAATATGGTCCAAATATAAAAAGACTGATTCCCTATTTAACGCATTATCAATGCATTTCTTTGAAGCGAACAAAAGAATTCTTTCAGGATTGTTTTGGACATTCTATAAGCGAAGGAACCCTGGTAAATCATACACAGGCTTTCGCTTCTCAATTGCAGCCATTCATAAAAGAAGTAAAGGAAAAGATTCTGCAGTCTCCTGTTGTCCATTTTGATGAAACTGGTATGCGTGTAGAAAACAAAACACAATGGTTACATACTGCCAGTACACCGGAGGTGACATTGCAACATATTCATCAAAAACGTGGAAAAGAAGCAATGGATGCTGGAGAAATCTTGCCATCTTTTTCTGGAATTGCGATGCATGATGGTTGGAAATCGTATGATGCGTATACAGATTGTCGTCACGTTTTATGTAATGCCCATCTCTTACGAGATTTACAAGGAATTATAGATAGTACTGGAGAACAATGGGCACAACAGATGCAGAAATTTCTAACGCAAGCGTTGACGATGAAAAAGCAATCCGAAGGTACCATGCCAAAAGCGACGCAAAAGAATCTGTTTATTATGTATCAATCCATATTGAAAGAACAACAGATTCTTTCCACGAAACAAAAGAAGAAAGGAAAGCAGACGCCTTCTCAAAATTTATGGAATCGCTTCGTCAAGTATTCTGACAGAATTCTAGCGTTTTTAGAACATCCAGCCATTCCATTTGATAACAATCAAGCAGAACGGGATATTCGGATGACGAAAGTAAAACAGAAAGTGTCTGGGACTTTCCGAAGTAAGAAAGGCGCAGAATCTTTTTGTCAGATACGAAGCTTTATGAGTACCATGAAAAAACAAAAACAATCGGTCTTACAAGCGATAAACCAAGTCATAGAAACTAGAACGGTTCCTTGGAATAACACGACTTCATAAGAGAATTTCTCTATTTGGCATAGATTCTTTCTCTGATTGGAGTATTTTCTTTTCATGTTTTCGAATCGGAAACATGTATTTGGCCTGTTTTTTTATTTGAAGAAGCTGAGTAGTTACGAATTATTCTTTATAAATCGATTGTGTTAATACCGGTTTTGGTACAAAAATAATAAGGATATAGAGAGAACGAAAGATTCCTAACGAAATTTAACTTTATGCTATTAAACTAAAGCGTTCATTGATAAGATATATCTGCCTTTGGACAGTGGAGAAGTTTGTCCTTTTTTGAGCTTCTATTCCAGTAATTATTTTTGCACCAGAACCTAGAATACATATTGACACTCCCACCCCTAAAGGGGCAAGCTGACTAACGTCAGTGGGATTCTTGCTACCAAAGGCGAAGTCCATTTCTGGTATCGCTGACGTGCAAGATTGCGGTGTGCCATCACCACTCCCACAACAGACCATATAGGTTCGTGGGCTACGGTACTGTGACCATACCGTACAGATTGTTCGTTCTCAAATGTTTTTACGTCTTTTGCATGACTATACATAAAGTATACCATGGTTTGCTATGCAAAAACGATGCTTTCATCCCACGTCTAAAGACGGACTAACGTCTTGCGTGGGATGAAAGCATCATAAATTCTGTAATCCGGATTATTTATTTTACATATGGAATTTTCTCAATATTTGTCGATGGTGATGTATGGTAAAATCAAAGTGGACATGAAGCCCTTTCCATTGTTCATAAAAATAAGCAAAAGAAAAAACGCTTTCGTAAGTGATTGCGTTTTTTCTTTTTGGTGAAATATTATCGTTATTTCCGTTTTATCCACAGGTCATTCCGTAAGATATTTCTCAACCTATGAAATCTAGTCAATCAAAATTCAGTATTGTATGGTTGTATATGTCATATACAACAATTTATTGGAGGGATTTTACAAGATGAAATCAAGAAAAAATAAATCTATTGTTATTCCAGGTATACTTGCTTGTTGTAGTTTTATGATAGAGGCTCCCTGTTCTGCTACGGCTTTACCAACAGGAGAAAACATCATAGATTTTTCAAGACAAGTTGTAGATGCATCACCAAATCAAATGGGTAACTCTACATCGTATCAATACACAGGATCAGAATGGTTAGATATTACACAAGTATTTCAAAAAAATAATAATGTCTACCTTCGATTAGCTCCAGAAGGAATGATGGATGCACCAGGACCATTGGTTTTACCTAAAAAAATGAGTGACTTATTTATAAGAAATACAAACAATTTAAAAGGATGGTATATATATAAATATATGCGTTATACAAATTATCCACATGTACAAGAACTTCGATTTGATTTTTATGATAAGAATCAGCAATATCAAGGAACAGCATCCACTACCTATTGGTTACTTTAATTCCCAAATCACTAACGTAAAATAGTAATTTGGGATGGGGGATTCCGGTGCAAAAATAATTTATAATAATTCTAAAATGAATATTTGATGATTTTGAAAATAAATCATTCAAAATTTAGAGTGCGAACGCGTATTTTAATAAAAAACAGTAACTTAATATTCGGAGATACGCTTATATTTTGACATCATTCAAGGTTTGCACCAAAACTTTTTGGAACAATCGAATATAAGCACCTTATCCAATAAGAAACCTATATTCGATTGTTTTGATTATTCAGCCCCCTTGACTTCACTCCTATTAAATAATTGATTGTATTGTTCTTGTATACTTTGGTATCGAAATCAGCTCTTACGCAATTACTTCAAACACTTGATAGATACATAACTTCTATTCCATTGACACTCCCACGGCTAAAGCCGCAAGTCCTACACCTTACGGTGTAACGGATGGGATTCCTGAATGACGAAACGTTCGCAGTCCATTTCTGTTTTGAACAGCCTTCAAGATGAGGGTGTGTCATCACCCCTCCTAAGACAGCCGAGCTAACTCCCTTGTTCCAAGGGGTATTTTATTACTATCTATGCTAACGCTAATAGGCGTATTGCTTCATTTTTGATATTGATAGCTGCATTAATAATCTCTATCGAGATTTTCACCGTTAAGCATCTAAATAACCTTATCGAACAAGATCATAGACATATCAAGCGATGTTTTGTTAAATCCGCAGGATTTCAAAGTCTTCGCCATGCTTCACGTACATTAAAAGGAATCGAAACGATTCATGCTATATATAAACAAAAGAGAAGTCACATTCCAGACTTCTCTTTTCCGATGTACAATGAATTACAAAACTTATTCAGAACTGCTTAAACTACAACTATATTTTGTAAGTCGGTTTATGTTTTTTCACACTTTGCAACAGAACCTATTTTTTACTATCCAACTATACCTAAAATATCATAATTAAAGTATTCAATATTTCTCTTTTTTGTAGCATCTTTAAACACAAGCCCTTTATCTGCTAAAGAATTTAAAATTCTTCTCGCCGTACTTGGCGCTATTCTAAATTGTTTAGATACCTGTACCGCTGTAATATTAGGCGACATAAATGTCATTAAATATACCCGTCTTTCCGTATCTGTTTCACACTTGCCCATTCCTATTTTTGCAAGTTCTTCAGCTTTGTCAAATAACACATTCAATTTATCAGCCATTCGTTTAGAAGCATCTAAAAAGAAGCTTAACCAGTTTGACCAATTTGGATTTGCTCCACGTGTTTCATTCAATAAATGATAATATCTCGACCTTTGTTTTTCTAATTCTTCACTTACAAAGAATATAGGACTAGATAATTGTTTAGATTGCATCATATACAACGCGATAATAATTCTTCCTAAACGTCCATTACCATCTAAAAATGGATGAATTGACTCAAATTGAGCGTGTAATATAGCTACTTTCAATAAAGGATGAGCTTCCTCATTAATAATATAACAATCAGAATTTAAATGAGAAGTATCCATCTTCTCTCCATATGGATGACCATTGGCAAAAGTCTCCCAATTTTTTAAGTAATCCTCTATTTCATTGGAATCTATCGGTATATATACCGCATCCTCAGGCCTTTTTGTAGGACCAATCCAGTTAGGGACTTTTCGAAATTGCCCACAAGCAACGTTTGTCCCTCTAGCCCCATCCATTAAGATTTCATGTAGTTCCAAAATTAATCTTGTAGAAAGAGGGTAACCATTTCTCATTCTATCTTGTCCTATTAAAAGAGCCTTCTGATAATTTAATACCTCTATATGTTCCCATTTCTGTTCTGTTTTATGAGTTCGTTCCACCATATCAGTAAAAGTTACTTGCGTTCCTTCAATCCTTGTAGATTGCACAGACTCATTTAACGCTAACATATTAACAAAATCACTTTGTAAAATTGAACGTTTAAATTTTTCATCAAGTCTTCCGATTTCTGAAGATATATTGGCCAATTTACTAAATAAATCTACAGCACTTTGAGTACTAACACATATAGGTAATTTTTTAACGCCTTTAATAGCAGTCATAAAAATCCCTCCTTAAGTTCTTATAAATTCATTTTTGAACCTAATAAACAAATTGTATACCTATTAAGAAATAAATATACATAAAATGAACTTAAAATGTCAATAAATTAAAGAGATTATGATAAAAAAATAATACATAAACTTCACGTATTAGGTCTGATTGATAAAACCTAATTTCACAATAAGGCCCCACGATACCATTTCGGGAAATTTGTACGTTATCAAGACCTAAATTGAAAAAAGATAGATAAATTAAAGGACATAACATATTAGTCATATAAAATATGTTATGTCCTTTCTTCTTCAACTTACTATCATGTTAACTTAATAAAAAACCATTAATTTTTTTCTAAAATTGATTTAATGAAAGTAGTTTTCTCTTCTGCATATTTACGTTTATTATTTTTATTTAACTTTGCTAAATTAAGTTTGAGCTGTTCATATTCAATTCTTGCTTCATCATTATCTCTCAAGTAATCTCTGAACTTTAGCTGTTCAAGTAAATATTTATTTCCACATTGATACATGTGGTGCACATATTCTTCTGGAATTTCCAATCCTTACGATTGCGATCGTAATAATTCTATCGCCTTTTCAATATACACTGTATTCCAAATGACAATGACAGAAATTAATAACTGAAGACCATCCACTCGATGCAACTAATCTTCATAAGAACGATTACGTATTTCTCCTAATTGTTGAAAACACACGGCTCGTGCAAGCGAATGTCTCGCTTCTCCTTTATTGAGTACCTCTTGAATTCGTCTTCTCAGTGCAGGATCTTGCAGCCATTCTAATGTATATAATGAGGTTTCTTACCCATCCCCTCCAAAAGGTATATTAAGGAGTACCGTTGCCAAAACCTTATAAAAGTCTATAAAGTTTGTTTATTTCCCTGTTCTACGAGTCCGGTTTTGCCAAAGCTACTACCATTTGATAGAACTCTCCGAGGGCGTACATTCGGATACAACGCATCCTACATATTAGCCATAACGTTTGGTTCATTGACTAATTCATAACGTGACAAGTTGATGGCTGCATTCAAATCCCGATCTATGACATGACTACAAGTACATGAGTGGTACCTTGTCCCCAAATAGGTGCGGCTCGTTCAGTTAAAATTGCATTTACTATACTTTGGTTTGCAATTCTTAAATTTTCTACATGTATGTACTTTCTTTTTACATATAAGAGCGCTTTATATTGCATACTGGCATCACCAGAAGATACCCGTTTAATTCCAGTATTTTTCCCTATCCCATATAAACATAGCAATAATCTTTTTTGAATTTCATCCCGATATAATCGTTCGTGAGTAGCTAAGCTTTGGAAGTGATTGATAAAACCAGTCCTTAGCGCTGTCTCTTTCAAAATATCAATCAAATTTGTCATCCACCAACGGTTGGACAGTTCTCTTTTTAGATGACCTAATTGTTTCGGCTCTTTGCTTAATTCATTTGGAGCTATTGATATCAACCCATTATGTTTACTTAAAATTTTCACTTTTTTATTCTTAGGAATATTATTATTTAACATATCTAGTTTTGCACGTAGTTGTTGTTGTAGGTCATCTATTTTCTCTTGAGATTCTAAAGGTTGATTTAATTCTTCATAATGTTGGATACGATTTCCCTCAAAATCAGCTGGTAAATATTCTTCTGGATTCCGATAACGATGAGAAAACGCTACCCAAATTTCTCGACATTTCAATTTATCTCTTAAAGCATGTAAAACACAGATTTCATAGTTGATTCGATTCACACGTATATCTCTATTTTGATCTTCTATTACAACCAAATCATACCATTTTATTGGAATAATTTCTGTTCCCAGCGGAATATCTTCATGCGGTGAAAATGTGATTTGTTTGGAACTATCATAACTTCGTAGAAGTTCAATCGCTTCAATAACAGGCTGATGAAGATGATTGTTCGACTTAAAATTAAGCAGTTTTAATATCTCTGTTACTGCAGTACGATAGGAACTGCTATAAGAATTCCGAATTTTCCAGTGAACCTTTTGTTGATACATAGACTTTTTATACTTTAATTCTTTAACAATATCCTCAAGGATTTGCGGATTTACGACTGAAAACAAGGTGTCTTTTATAGTCCCTTCGGGATTTTGAAGTGCTGTTTCGAGAAAATCAATTAACATTTTGTTTTTTCCAAACACTTTTTTTACCTCTAAAATCATTTCCATTTTTACTTTTTTCTCAGCACAACCATCAATTTTATGAATAAGGGTAATAAGGAGTTCAATTAAGTTGTCATTCAATTCTTTTATTTTTAACCAGAAAAAAGTGGCGAGTAATGTATACCGAATCGGATTCTTGTGACGTTGCAACTCTGTTTTATCCTCAGAAATAGCACGTAACCTGTATTTCTGAAGTACTTTAGGTGGTATTTCAGAAAATAAATTTATAGGTAGTTCTAAAGCTAGCAAAGTTTTTAATTTATCAAGTTCAGTAAATAACGTGGCTTGACTTAAACATCCAGGTCCAATTGTTAATTTTCGGAATTTAATTTCTGATGTTTGGCTTTCATTAGAACCGCTTTCTTGATTTTCTATATGTCCCCAATAGTCCAATAAATCATCGATTTTTTTCAAAGTAATAGTTGAAAGATTTTTATACATTTCTTAATAAAAATCTTGTTTTCTTTGAAAAATAAGTTGCTGAACCAGTTGATTTATTTGCCACTCAGAAGGAGCTACAATTTTCTCTGTTCGATACTTAATATATAAATGTTCCTTCAATAGAGTAGCATCTAGATTATATTCGTAAACTCAATTATAGAGCCATGTTTGAATGTATTCTCGGTCTTCATCTTGCTCTTCTTTAAAACCAAACAACTGAAGGATTTCTTGCTTATGTCGATGGGTAGTACGAGACCCAAATTGGTAAGATGAATATAATTCTAAAGGTAGTTGTAATTGCTTCGCAATAAAGTGTAACATGTTCTTAGGAACTTCACTTTTTCCTGACGGAAAACAGTATTCTATTTGAAAATATTTCAGTAGAACAGCAAAACCAACTCGAGTCGTTTTATGCTTACTTGTAACTAACGCTAATTCTTGAGGATTTAACATAAAAGCTTCAATTTCTTCATTAATATTTAATTATTGTTTCATAAAGTGTTCCTATCGTTGAAAGACATTGTCTATTGCTTGTTCCAAATCGGTCATTGAAGGTGCGGCATAGCGTTTAGTTGTATTTACATCATTGTGTCCCATTAACTCGGCAACTGTTGCAATGTCGATACCAGAAGATACTAATTCTCGGCCATACGTATGCCTTAACATATGCGCATGAATCCCGTAATTTTCAAACACTCTTTGAGCAGAACGTTTTGATAAGCGTTTCCCATAATTAGAAAGAAATAAAGCGCTTTGAGAATCTGTTCGACTTTGTAAATAGCGTTGTAAATGGTATCGACTTTCAACTGGTAAAGGTATTTTTCTTGAAATGCCACCTTTGCCATCTTGAACGGTTAAAAATCCAGATTTTTCTCGCATTTCTATATCCTCACGATTTAAAGCCACTAATTCAAAAATACGTACGCCTGTGTACAGCGTTAAATAGATAATTGGCTATATTCCGAAAATTTTCAGATTGTTCAACTTTCCTAAGTAATTGATTCCTTTAATTTCTGGAAAGAGATTTAGGAGAGATGTGACGAACATGTCGGACCTCCGGTCGTTTAATATCGTGAAGTAAGTCCTCTCGGTCAATGAAATGAACATACGAAACAATAGCGCTAAATTTTGGCGTAATCGTTGTAGCTTGATTTCCACAACCTGATAAGAAATAAATATATTGTTGAATATCATAACGAGTAAGATCTTGTAAGGAACTATTTTCATGTACTAACCAAGAATGAAAATTTTGAATATGCCGTATGTAATCTTCAACTGTAATTTCTCGTTTACCTTGTTCCAAAAGATACGTTCCAAACTCTTTGAGTTCTATGTCACTTTTTTTCAAGCTTAAACCTCCTGTTTTTTATTATATTCAGTCTTATATTAACAAAAAGTGTCACAGAACTATAGTTCTGTGACACTTTTTGTTAATATATCTTTTCAGAAGGGTAGGGTGTGGCAATATCTTCTAAAAATTAGGTTGTTGCTTTGAATGATTAAATCATTTAGACGTTTGAGCTAAATGTGAAACCACTTTAATAGCCTTAATTATTTTCTGAATATTTAAAAATGTCTGTTTTACTCGGAGATGCTGGCTCTCCCCCCCTGTAGGGAGCCCGTTCAGCTAGTGATACTTCTCCTGGAGAAGTATCTAGGTGGGTTCTCAGGCCTGTAAATGGATTTTTTACACTTGAAAGACCTACTAGAATCTGCTTATACTTCTCATCAGGTATTACTAGAATTACTTACGAACAGTGAATCTATACATCCTCATCGGCTCCTGATTTTTCTCCCCCTCTTTCAATGATTACATAGGTTCAACAGAAAAACTATTCCCGACAAAAACTTGACTATACATATTAAACTTCTCTACAATATCCTTGACAGGTGTGCTTTCTACAAATGTATACATTTGTTTACCGTCTATCATAATACGCCAAACGCTACGAGAGTCACTAATTGGATAGGCAGTGTTCTCACCAGAAACCGTTAGTCTATTTCCTGTTTGTTTAAAAATCAATCGACCAGATCCCTTATCAATTGTACGTATAGTTACTGATTTTGGCTGAATTAGAATGTTCATACCTTGTTTTAATTTTGCATGAAACAGATTTTGATCACCTGTTTGACTCATTTGATTGTGTATGTCATCATACGTTTGACGATCTATAACAATCTCTTCTGAATCAAGACCTGGATAGGATAATTTATCCCCATTCACCTTCGCTCCAGGGAACGCAGCTTCCACTGCCTCTCCTAACGTTACTTCTGGTTGACTCTGTGTCTCATAATTTGCTGCTTTTCGAGCGGAAATATATCGTTCTTTCGTATCGTTATTTGATGTGCTGATAGTAATAGATGCTGTTTTACTGTCAATATCGTTTATAACATTTTCCCATTTTTGCGAATCATTCACAATCGTATCTCCATCAGCATTGTATGTTTTATAATTTCCAGATACTTGTGTGGTTTGAATTTGTAAAGGTGCTCCATTTTCTATATCATTCACTTGGTTATAACTTAACTTAATAGGCTGTGCATTGAAATCATCCATCGTATTCCAAGCAATTGGATTTTGTGTTGCTGACGGATAAGATGTTCCAGGGTTTAACACATTGGCTACTGTGTTTGCTTTTGCGACGACTGTTGCGATTGTCGGCGCAGAGGAACCTTTTCCTACAACAAAATTAAGCGTAGGCTTTACATTGTAAATGGGCGCAGTTCCAATATTTACATATCGTACATTTCCATTTAAAAAGGCTGCTTCTGCGGTATTAATTCCTAATGTTTCGCTCCATGATTTTCCGTTACTATGCCCAGTTGTGGTAGAATTCGATTGATCCACAGATACACTCGTTGTATAATCATGAGAGTAATTTGCTGATACGGAAACAGACCATGGGAAACCGCCAGATGCAGACACCCCTTCCGTATTCGACTCCGTATTACTATTGGTAGTGGAGACCCCCACTGTGTTACTTGCCTCATTTGTTTCTGTCCCCCCTTGATCATGAGACACGTTTTGATTCTTTGTTAAAATCATTTTTTCCATATTAACGCCTATTTTAGGAAAAGCAGCTACAATCGGATTTTTCGCTTCTGGTAAAATACCACCATCTACGTGACCTAACACTTTATCAATATCCGTAAACGGGTCTCCCGTGGTATGTTTATTCAGTGGATCCGATTTGTATTTGGTATACCCTTGTTCTTTCAGCGAGTCATCCCATTTTACAACGAGTCCATTCTTCACCGTATATCCATTGATCTCCCAATCATCTGGAATGTTATCATCGTCAGAATCAATTGTAATCCCCCCATCATCTGCCAGGACATTACTTTTAGCAGTTGTTGTAAATTGCTTGACTTTATCCTTAGAAAAATCAGGTAAGACTAAATTATTTTCTGGCACAACTTCTTTTTCTTTTCCATTCACAGACCACAACATCTCAAATTGTGAAGCTACATTTTTTGCTCCATTTTTATCTGTGTGATATTCTACCGTAATGGCATACGTTTTCCCTTTCTCTAGGGTCATCTTTTCTTTCATGGGAGCATCTTGTACAATCACCTTCCCATCGATTTGAATGGTTGTATGTGAATCATCTGATGTAGAAAATTCATATTCACCACTTTCACTCGGTTGAATGTAGCCCATCCATCGTACGGATTGAAACTGTTGCTTATCTTTAGATAAGGCACCTTGTAGCGTTTCTTGGTTGATTTGCGTTTTACTTGTAGATTGAACCATAAACATCGTTAAATCTTTAAACGCATCATCTGTATAATAATTTGCTAACAAACCATGTTTCACTTCTTTTTGTTCTTGATTGGTTTGTTCACTAGGATCCTGTGTAGCCGCATACGAAATCGCAGGACCCATCAGTTGGCCTACTAGCATAGTAGTCGCCAACACTTTGTATATATTTTTTATCTTCATCTTTTACTCTCCCTTTTGTTCTACATGTAAAATGAAGAGAACGTGTAGATAACATCCTCTTTATTTCCATATTGATTATAACAAGGAAAAGGTGGAACGAAATAAAGGGAAATTACCTTTATTAAATGTAATTTTCTGCAAAAAAAATACTTTTATATACAAATAAATCATATAGACTCCCTTTATCCACGAGGTAAATGATATGCTAATATAGAATGAATATGGTCTATCGGTTCATTAAATGCCTAAAGAATAAATAATAACCACTTCGCATTACCTGTACAATACATATACTAAAAAATCAAATCTAATCAAACACTTTCAAAATGCCTTCCCAAGTACAGCCGAAATAAAAGCTGCGGATAAACAAGGGAATTATTCCCACAAATCATTATTAAATAACTATATCCATGATGGTTGAACTACTCCCACTTTCACTTCGTTTAGAAATGAAAGTGGGGGGATTCCTAAGTACGGCAACTTATCGGTTTCTAATTGATTGGGTTAGCTCCACAGTCTCTGTGGTTAACAGCCTTATCGCTTCATTCTTTAAATGGATACTTAAGTTCCTATTATAGTGTGTCAAGCAAGAAGGACAGTCCCATTTACGTAGGCTGAGATTTTAACGTCTTTATTTTGGGTGTTTTTGCCCATCCCCCGAAAAGGGGGAATAAGAAAAAAGCAAGTCTTTCTTTTAAGAGAGCTTGCCGTTTTCTAAGCTATATTCGTATTCTTTGACTCTTCTATAAAATGTATTACTCTTCATCCCTACTCTTTGCATGGCTTCTACCGCAGTAATTTTATGATTTTTCCATTCTTGATAAGTTTCTTTAAAATTATCATCTATTTCCACTTTTTTGCGGCCAAATTTAACTCCTTTTTGAAGTGCAATTGTAATTCCTTCTTTTTGTCGTTCGCGGATTCTTTTTCTTTCATCTTCAGCCATATAACTTAATAACTGTAAAATTAAATCTGAAATAAGAGTTTCAATTCCATTTAAATCTTTATATTTCATAGTGTTAAGAAGTGGCATATCTAACACAACGATATCAATCTTTTTTTCTTTAATTAATTCTTGCCATTCGTCTAAAATCATTTGTTTATTTCTTCCCAAACGATTTAATGATTGAATATATAAAACATCGCCGTTTCTCAACATACGCTTCATAAGTTGATATTCAGGACGTTTAAAATCTTTTCCACTTGCTCTTTCTATAAAGATGTATTCTTCAGGAATACTTATCTCTGCTGCGGTTGCGAGTTGTCTCTCAATAGATTGATTTTTACTACTTACTCTAATATAAAAGAATTTTCTCATTATGTATTCCTTCCCCCATTTCGGGGATTTGGGCAAAAACACCCTATTTCCGCTCTAATTAAAAATACGTAATATTTAAAAAAATGAAATATACCCTATATAGTTTATATTTCGTTACAGTATTTCTAATGTAATCGATAAGACGGCATTCTATGTACAATCATTTTTTGTAACGTAATTTGAATGATACATCGAATTTCTAAATAAATAATGATGAAAATTCTTAATATTTTCTTAACAAAATAAAAAATGTAAGCCTTTTAGATAGACTTTACTATTGTTACTTGTATATTCACAAGGTAATTGGAAAGAAGTGATACTGCATTGTATGCTGAAAATTAGAAAAACATATTGTAAAACATGAGATGAAATGTCCTTGTTCTTAAAACCTATAGGGCCCTTGGATTTTCAGTCGGACTGTAAATCAGAAGCGACAGCTTGGGGGGAAAATTTCTTTGACCTTTGGAATAAACTTACCCTACAAGCAGAAAAAGATGCAGCAAAAACATTTAGTTTACAGTCTATTTTGATGAAAATCCATGTTCCTAAAGGGGTACCAGCTATATATGTAGACCTGTTAAGTACTGTTCCCGGAGAAATGGAATTACTTTTGCCAAGAAATAGAACGTATAAGGTTACAAACATATCACCAGTAATTGAAAAAAAACAAAGAATATGTAATGCTAGATGTTGAGGTTTTAGATATCGAATCTAATTATCGAAATAAACGTTCTACTGATATTATATATGAAGATAACCTACCATCATTATCAAAATAAAGACAGCTATTTGGTCTCACCGTACCATTTTACCGAAATGGTACGGTGAGACATATTTTCATATAAAAATACGATTTTTTCTATAAAAAAGATTCGTCTTTTCATCTTTTTTAATTCTTTTAACTTCCGATACAAAGCAACTTGACTTACTCCGATGACAGTATAAATTTCTTTCATGATTTTCTTTGTTTGTTGGTGTAATTCAATTGCGTGGGCCATTCTTGCATATTGTTCCGTGTATTTTTTAATTCTCTCTACAAGCTCTAGTTTAAATGAAGTATCAACATCATCAGTCCCCATCTATTGATCATTTTAACGAATTTTCTGAAAGAACTCTCCTTCCTCAAGCGTGTGAAGGGCGTAACCTAACGGGAGGTGGGAGATGAATTTCGGGAAATTCGTTAAAAAACCTTGCAATAAAACTGATATTGAGTTTCTCGTATCCCATCGATTCCTGGCTTTCTGCTGTACATATCATTAGTTTTTTAGCAGTTATCAAATATCTTTTTTTTGCTGTATAAAGTAGTATGTGTAACTTAGAATAGGGAGGGAGAGAGCATAACAATAAAAGGGAGGGATAATGATGAAAAAAAACATGCAAAAGTAAAACCGATATTTCCACTTTCATTTACAAGCAGTATCATGGTAATCCCCTCTTTACAATAGAAAATTATTACGGTTAATTATCAGAAATATTTGAATAATTAGCATCTTTACAGGAGTGATTTGATGATTAAAAAAACATTTATTCTTTTTATACTATTTGTAGGAATGTTTAATTGTACACAGGTTCTAGCAGATGGTCCTGGATCAGGAGTCGCAGGTTTTGATAAGGGCTTTAAGGATTCTGGCTCCTTTGTAATCACTTCGGATCCACAGTATCCATGGACAGATAAAACAGATCGAGGAGAACCTGAATCTGATTCGGAGAAAAAAACTCGTTCAGAACAATTGATTAGAGCACAATATAACAGTATTAATGCGTATACTGATACGATAAAAAACACGATTACTCCGGTTTTAGTTAATGGTGATATAACTGCATTTGGACATGGACCTCAAATCTTAGGGTTGGGTGCTGAAGATGAATGGGGGAAAATGGTGGAGCTTATGAATGTTTTAAAATCTCCAGTTTATCCAGGACTAGGTAACCATGACATTCAAAATAATTATAACGATTGTGCTGATAATGGTTGTATTTATAATTCATTTATGAATTATTTCAGTCAGGTAATATACGGTGTACCGACAACTAGTTTTGATATGAAAATGAATAATCCTAATGCATCGACTACTGATCCGACACAAGAGTATTCTGGAAGTTTTGCATACTCAACTAATATGGGTCCTATCCATTCTATCCAACTTAATAATTATCCAACGATGACGTTTCCAGACAAAACAGTATCCACTAAAATGGGAAGAATTAAATTTACACTGGAAAGTTCTTTAGATTGGTTAGAACAAGATTTAAAATCGGCCTCAGCAAGTGGACAAGCAATTATTATTAATCTTCATGAACCTAACAATTGGGGGTGGGACTCAGATAAATATCCCCAATCGCAATATCCTAATTTAGAATCTGGGCCAAATCAAAGGTTTATCAATCTGTTAAAAGAATATGATGTAAAAGCTGTATTTGCAGGACACTATCATACAGAGCATGGCCTATCTACAAGCTATAAAAATTATTTTGGGGATGTTCCCGTTTTCATATCCGGTAGCGCGGCTCAAGCAACGTATTTAATTGCTGAATATAATTCAAATGATTTGAAAGTGTATGGTGTAAATAATAATGATTGGCAAGCAAAAACATTGCTGAAAACCATTGGGATTCCATACACATTTACAATTGATAAGGGACAAGGTCGATTGGTTTTTAAACAAATAGGAAATCATTTGGTACTTAGTGGTTATAACGCTACAAATCCAGTTAGTAATAATGATGTAATGTGGCGTGTTATGGTAAATGGCAAGCAAGTATTTACATTTTCAGAAACAACGCCTATCTACAAACTTGTAGACCAAGTTAATGCAGCTGAGCTTGTTGGGGATAGTTTTTCTGTTGAACCGCTTTGATATTCCGTCCTCTAAAGGAAGAGCAAGTTCACTTCTGTCAAAATACATTTCTTTATCTTATCATGTATCAAAAAATATAATTATCAAAAACCATCGTTTTTGCGACGAATAAATGATTAAAAAGCTCATTTCCCACAAAAATGAGCTTTTCTTTTTCCGGCTAAAAATTGTGTATGTATTCAACCTTTATTAGGGAAAAAGATTGAAAGAAAAGTTTAGCTTAGTTACATTTTTGCATACATGTAAGATAAAGTGAATTGATAATATTTATTCTGATCATTTCGAATCTCAACTTATGATTTTACAATTAGTAACTTACAGATCCCGTTGTTTCATCTTGCAGCGGGATTTGCAATTGATTTTGAAAATGATATAATATAAGTATCAGTTTAAGGTATAAGTATTTCCTAAAACACATAAAATAAAAGAAGAGATGCGCTAACATCTCTTCTGGTAACTGTTACCGTAAGGTGACTGGTTACTACTAAAATTTATTTTCTTTTAGAAGGCCTTCCACACTTTCCACGGCGTAGGGAGGTCTTTTTACGTTTTTTGCTAAATTTGCTGACAAGCTTATTTCCATAAGCCGTGATAAGTAAGGATTGTCAAAAAGACTTTTAACAAATCCTGTAGCAAAGACAGTAAATATTCCATCATAGGAGTCACCTCCTTTCTCTCTAACATATAAGAGAAAGGCTAGCAACCAACCACCCCACATTCTACAATTATATATACTATAGTCTCACCATCATAAACAAAGAGACCGCTAAGTTGGTCTTATCCCTGTCAAATAGACAGTATTAAAAAGACTAAGCAACTATCGAATCTCGATGGTTGCTTAGTCTTTTTGGAAACGTTTATAGTTATAAAAGTAAATATATTCTTCAATTGCTTGTATGAAATCCGCTTCTGTTTTAAAATGACTCACATACAACATCTCTGATTTAAAATGGGAGAAAAATGACTCGATACAGGCATTATCATGGCAGTTTCCTTTGCGAGAGTGGCTGCCAATGATACCCAAATCGAACATTAGTTTGTTGTAGGCATGAGATGTGTACTGGAGCCCTTGATCTGAATGGAGAATGGTTCCACGCACATCTCTTTTTTGTGCCAACATTTCAATTGTATCTAATACAAGTTCAGTATCATTACGCTTGGATATTTTCCAAGAAACAACTTCGTTATTATAAATATCTTGTACAACAGAAAGATAGCGGAAGCCCTCTTGAAATCGTAGGTAGGTAATGTCTGTAACAAGCGACGCTTCTTCCGAATAATAGACTGAATGTTAAGCTCACTCATGAATCAATATACCTTTTTGTGATTTATAAAATAGCCCTCTTCTTCTAAAGCAATTTTCATACGTGGATAACCATATTCTTTGTGCTCTAGGTGAATAAATTGAATTACCTTTTTTAATCGTGTATCGGATTCTAGTCGTATGTGGTTCATACTTTTTGTATGAACCCACTGATAGTAACTTGAGCGATGTACACCCGCAAAATTAGTAAGCCATATAACGAGATATTTTCTTTTTAGTCATTCAATGATATGATATCGTTTTTTATATTTTAGTACGCCCCCATTTACAGATTTGGATACTGCTTTTTTAAATATGCAACCTGGGCCTTATAGTAATCACGCTCTTCTTCAACAGTTTTAAAATGAATCCGTTTGCCTTTTAAAGGGTTCGGTATGCCTTTCATTTTATTGTTTTCCCCACGAGTATCTGTAATTGCACCACATTCTTTATATTTTTTCACCCTATTTTAAGTTGTGTAGAGCTTCTCAACTGATATTTCTCCGCTATCATATCGTAGCGTCCCTTCCCCGATTAAATAACTTTGAACAGCTGATAACTTTATCTCATTTGAGTATGTATGAAATATTGTACCTTTTTTGGCCATGAAACATCCCCTCTAAGTAACAGTGTAACATCCATGTGTATACATGGTCTTTTTCACACTGTCTACCTAAAGGGGATAATATCATAAGTATGGTCCCTTTGTTTATGTTGTTTTTCTACTTTACGGTCTGTAGCAAGAACCCTACGATGAATCGAAGTAGTTTTGTAACTTAATATCCCACCGTTTCCCCTAGTGTATGGAACGTTACGTATTTTGAAGTCTCGCGGTAGATACCCCATTAGAATCCATTCAACGCGCTTTATAAAATGGGGACAATGTCCAACTAGTTGGGTTTTGTACATTCGAGGTGCGAGAGCGTTCTGCACGTGAAGGACAAAATCTATAAAACGGATAACCTATGACTATTCCTGCAGGAAAAACACCTGCCTTTAAAGTATGAAAACTACTAAAAGAAGCTATAAAAAATAAATATTTATCTGTCTATCTATTAGTCGAAAGAAGCATGATTTCTTACATTCATGCTTCTTTTCTTTTAAAGATGAATTGTTGAAATGGCGTGTTTATATACCAACTGTTGTTTCCCTTCCACCTCTACTAGAATCGAATATACATCATATCCTTGTATTTTCCCTTTTATATGAAAACCTTTCAACAAAATTAGCGTAACGTTCTTTTTCTCTTGCATCACTTCTTGCAGCAACCGATTCTGAAGCGATGCCGTATTTAGATTTTGTTCCTTTTGGACGGTTTGTCGTCGCGGTGTTTCTCAAATCCGCATGGACACTTATATTTTCTATCTTTCGCCTTGTTTTTCTCCGTGCATTTTGGACACGTTTGACTTGTATAAGCAGGATTCACATATTCAACCTGTATACCAACTAATTTCGCTTTGTACGCGATGAATTGCGCTAGGAGAAAGAATGACCAAGTGTGTAGATTTTTCTCGTTTTTACGGCTTGTTCGTGCCGTCTGTCTGATGTTCGTTAATTGCTCTAATCGAATGACAGAGATCGTATGATTCGTTGCGAAATCGACGATTTCACGACTTACTTTGTGGTCTTGGTCTTGCATCCACTTTTGTTCCTTATCATCAAGTGGTCGAAGGGCATTTCGTTTCTCCTAACTTCTTACGAACACTACGAAACTTACGTTTCATGTATTTGTTTTTCCTACCGTTTCCAAAGAAACGAACTGTATCATCGTCTGTGATGGCTACCGCAGGAACTTTGAGACCTAAGTCTACTCCTAGAATTTTCGTTCCTGTTTTTTCTATTGTAGGGACCGTGACAGATATCTGAGCGATCCATTTACCGGATTTCTTTGTGATACGAAGGGTACCTAACTTGTGTTTCAACAAGTCGAAGTTGCGATTATGTTTGTCGATTCATAAAGCACGAACCTGTAACCGTGTTGACTTGCCTTTTATCATGAACGGGATGGAAAAGTGCGTATAGTCAAAGGGATCGTTTTGGTTATTCCACACACAAACTGGTCTTTTTAGAATCGGAACGATTTTGTATGTACTCTTTTTTACTTTTGTAGAACATACACTTTTCGCATCTTTAATCGCTTGATTTGTTCTTTTGTCGGAAGCAATTTAACTTTGACCGTGATGGTTTGTGTCACCCGTTTCACCCCCTCTTTTTTTGACTTCCTACATACTGTTGTATTGTCTCACTTGATACCTTTCCAGCAGTAGAAACAAAATAGGAACGAGTCCACAGACTTGGCAAGTGCGCGAGATGAGGGAACTCTTCTCTTAAACGCTTTGATGTCACTCCTTTGATTTTCGCCATTGTATCAGCAGGGCTGCGTGTTGGAAGTGTATGCAAGAACAAATGAACGTGGTCTTTGTCACATTCCATTGCGATAATAACAATATCCAGTTCGTCACATACCTCTTGGACCAACTCTTTGAAACGTTCTTCTACTTTTGTGTGAAGAAAAATCGTAACTACTCAGCTTCTTCAAATAAAAAAACAGGCCAAATACATGTTTCCGATTCGAAAACATGAAAAGAAAATACTCCAATCAGAGAAAGAATCTATGCCAAATAGAGAAATTCTCTTATGAAGTCGTGTTATTCCAAGGAACCGTTCTAGTTTCTATGACTTGGTTTATCGCTTGTAAGACCGATTGTTTTTGTTTTTTCATGGTACTCATAAAGCTTCGTATCTGACAAAAAGATTCTGCGCCTTTCTTACTTCGGAAAGTCCCAGACACTTTCTGTTTTACTTTCGTCATCCGAATATCCCGTTCTGCTTGATTGTTATCAAATGGAATGGCTGGATGTTCTAAAAACGCTAGAATTCTGTCAGAATACTTGACGAAGCGATTCCATAAATTTTGAGAAGGCGTCTGCTTTCCTTTCTTCTTTTGTTTCGTGGAAAGAATCTGTTGTTCTTTCAATATGGATTGATACATAATAAACAGATTCTTTTGCGTCGCTTTTGGCATGGTACCTTCGGATTGCTTTTTCATCGTCAACGCTTGCGTTAGAAATTTCTGCATCTGTTGTGCCCATTGTTCTCCAGTACTATCTATAATTCCTTGTAAATCTCGTAAGAGATGGGCATTACATAAAACGTGACGACAATCTGTATACGCATCATACGATTTCCAACCATCATGCATCGCAATTCCAGAAAAAGATGGCAAGATTTCTCCAGCATCCATTGCTTCTTTTCCACGTTTTTGATGAATATGTTGCAATGTCACCTCCGGTGTACTGGCAGTATGTAACCATTGTGTTTTGTTTTCTACACGCATACCAGTTTCATCAAAATGGACAACAGGAGACTGCAGAATCTTTTCCTTTACTTCTTTTATGAATGGCTGCAATTGAGAAGCGAAAGCCTGTGTATGATTTACCAGGGTTCCTTCGCTTATAGAATGTCCAAAACAATCCTGAAAGAATTCTTTTGTTCGCTTCAAAGAAATGCATTGATAATGCGTTAAATAGGGAATCAGTCTTTTTATATTTGGACCATATTGAACAGGACGAGATACTGTCGAAGGAAATTGGGCTTCTTGGATAGAATGGCAATGTGGGCATTCTTTCTGTTCTACTTTATGTTCTGTCACTTCGATCTGAATAGGTGGTAAGTCATACACTTGGCGAATGCGATACCCTTTTACAGGCTCGTGGTTCAAGGAAGTATGACAACAAGTACAATATGTAGGAGAATGTGTAATCGTATGATCTGGAGTCGCTGTCAAACCAAGAGTATGTCCCTTGTGGCCCAACTGGCCACCCGTTTGACGATGAGACGGTTTGCGCAAACTTTTTGTAACGGGCTTACCCAAACCATCTGTAGAAGGTGGCTTATGACTATTTTTGGAGTTTTTTTTTGAAGCATTTTCTAGTTCTTGTATACGTTTTTCTAACTTAGAAAATGTTTCTTCAAATAAAGAAATAACAGCTTCAGGTCCTTTTTTATATGTATCTAAAATAATTTTTCGATCGACCATAAGATTCACCTCCCCTGTTTGATATACTCAGTATTTACAAATGGGAGGCATATGAAACTAGTAAAATTTAAAAAAGACACCGAAAGGTGGCTGAGTAGTTACGAAAAATCTTTCTTCTGTATCGTGGGCAAAACACAAAATGGTAGTGAATGAATGAAACAGTTGTTTTGGTTTTTCTATAATTATTTATCATGTTCATATTGTATCAGTTATATTGCGTAGCTGCAACAACAAGATAAAAAAATAATACCAACATTTTGGATACTTAAAGTGCCACAAACCTTACGGTTTTTTGGTAGCACTCCGTATCCAACCTCACTTTCATCCCATGCCTACAGACGATTCCATATCAGTTCTTTGTCTGTATCATCTAACCAAAAATATTTTGCTAACTACTCTGATGTTGGAGTGGCACAAAAACAACCATATTTTTCTTCATGTTCAGGTGTTAAAAAATCTACAGGCATAACCCTTGCTCCTCCCGTTACAATTCTTTTTGTATCACATGACTAAATGAGTAGGATGATGTGTATTCTTTAGTTCCAAGCAATCTTTTCTACTTCTCCTTGTAAATCTTCTTGTGTAGCTCTTACATAAATCATCGTGGTATTCAAGTTATTGTGTCCCATAATTTGTGCAAGACGATGTAATGGTGTACGTTCAGCCATCACATAACCAAAGCGATGCCTTAAATCATGGGCACTAAATCCTTCTAACTTTGCAAGTCTAATATACTTCTGAAGAATATGGCGGATCGCTCTTTCTTGTAGGCGTTTTCCTGTTTTAGAAGAAGGAAACAAATAACTCTGTGAAATCTCATTTACTCTAATATGTTCTTCTAGTGCACAACGAGTTGTACTATTCAAAGGCACTTCCCTCTGTTTATTTCGTTTTCCAGATCGAACAACAATATGGCTATTTCTTTTTTTCATGACAACATCCTCTATTTGAACATCACACACTTCCATTGAACGAAGACCAGTATGAAGCATGAAAATAATCATTGCCCTGTCACGTAGTGTGCCGTATTTTTCAACGGCATGCATTAACGCGGCTTCTTCTTTATCTGACATACGTTTGGGACTCGTTTTTTCTGTTGGTACAAACTTAATTGATTTTGAATAATTTGTTTGTACCAGTCCTTTTTGCTTAGCCCAATCAAAATAACGTTTGATTGAATTAATGCGCCGGTTAATTGTAGAAGGTTTTAGTAATCTTGTAACTTGCATATGCTCTCGATATCGAGCAATAGTGCGAGCGGTAACTTCTATTGGATGAAAAAGAGTATCCTCAGTATGTTTTCCCCACATATTTTCAAACCAAAATACAAAATCTTTTAAATCACTCGTATATTCTTTTAGTGTTTTTGTATGCAAATCTCCTTCTTGAGATAAGCTAGACATAAAATTGGAAATCAAAGATGTTGCTTGTATAGAAATTGTCTTAGTGGAATGCATAAATACCCCTCCTCTTTTATTGACTTACATTAGCGGACATGTTATTTTAATCTTATCAATTATATTAGCGGACATCAAACATTTATTTCCCCACACTGCATGTCCACTAAAATTAATTAGTGGACATGCCAAATAAAACCGAAGGTAGGTGCACCACATGGCTATTCGTAAAAATGAGTTGTATCAATTGATAGATCGTCTTAACCGACAAGATGAAAAAGCAGCGTTTGATTTTTTAGAATTTCTTGTCCAACGCTCAAAAAAGAAACCTAACGATTGGAAAAAAATTGATATAGCGAATCCAGATCATGAACCATTATCTACACAAGAAGTAGATCAGCTAAATAGTGACGAAGGATATGTATCAGGGGAGGACGCAAAACGTGAATTCGGACTACAAATTGATTTACCATAAGTCCGCTGTGAAATTTATTGCAAAGCAAGGAAAAGAAATACAAAAAAGAATTGCTGCAGGATTGAAGGGACTTCTTGAAATTCCTCCTGAAGGAGATATTAAAAGTATGAAGAGTTACACAGATCTATATCGATTACGGGTTGGAACCTTTCGAATTTTATTTGAAATCAATCATGATGAGAAAGTCATATACATACAAGCCATTGGAAATCGTGGTGACATTTATAAATAGTACTTACATGCATTTTTAAAGAGGGAGATTTTCTGTATTGAAGAATCTTCCTTTTTCATGCGCAAATAATGTCCGCTAATACTTATTGCGTGCTTTTGTTCCGTTGCTACATAGACCCCGACTTAAACCATCTTAATTTTAATAAGATGTGTTGGACGCCAATCCAATTTTAATGAATCTCTACCACAAAGAGCAATTTGTTCTACTAGTGGCATAAATGCCATTTATTTTCCTGTTTTATGATGAAAGATTAGAAGCGGTTCGATTTTTTCCACGCAGTTCTTCTTGCGTTACTCGCTGCGCTTCCTTTTCTCGCCCCTCCACCTTATTATCATATATACGTAAGAATAATGAATATTCCATATGCTTTCAAACTCATTTCCGATACCATTTGCCCCTTTATATGCAAAGTACATCTTACTTCTCTATACGGTATCCAAATACCACGTGCATGAATCCGTTCCCTCACACTATCTAGCAGCATATATTCCTAAAGACCACGATTACCTGGATTTTCATTTTTGTAATCAGAGGCACCACTTTTTAATCGTTCAATTAATGAATCTAATTCTGTGCTCGTTATCATAAAAAGCATCCTAAATTATTCTATTATTACAACGGATTTTTTAAAGAAAGTAACAATTTTATTTACCACAACAAGGTTTCTGTTTTTTTATAGTGGTACGTTTTACTATCGCATCTTCCCACTCATGATTACATTCTTCACAAAACCACCATACAACCATTTTTGAATTAGCAATATATCCGTAAGAGTCTCTTTTATTTTTTGTAGGATGCCATTGCTTTGCTAAATGTGGATAGTGATTTCCAAAGCTTTCTTCTGGTAACACGCGCGTCTTTGAGCAGTACGGACAACCTTCACCATGATGAGTACGTCTATTAATTCCCATTTCCCAGATATGCTGTTCATCCTTCGTGCACTGCCATATCACTTTTTTCCCTGATTTAGGTGCCAACTGCCATGGGTCTACGCCCTCATTCAATTTCGAATGTAACTCTGAGAACAATTTGGAATGTAGGGCTGCAAAGCTCTCTTCTGGCAACACACGTTTTTTGGCACAATAAGGGCACCCTTCTCCTCTTATACGATACCAAACGGACATATCCCAGATATGGTTCTTTTTACAGCGCCACCATACTTTTTTCATAGGTTTTAAGAATGGATCATCAGGATTAATTCCGTTATTTTGTTCATAACACCATTCGTCCATAAGTTTAGGATATCGAGAAGCAAATCCATTTTCAAAGTATGTTCTTGCACCCGCACAATATATACAAGTTGTTTTTCTATTCACTCGATAGGCAATACTCGTTTTCCATACGTGCTGTGTATTGTTTCGACACATCCAATACACAGTTTTTTTGGAGTTTGGTAAAACATCATTTTGTGTTAAATCTCCATTTAATGTCGGATGCCATTCTGCCGCAATTTCTGGATATTTACTCTGTAATGAAGATAATTGATTTAAGATTTTGTTTCGGCAAACTGGACAGCCTTTGTCTTTTCTTCCTGTTCTTTTAGCTATTTCCTCTTTCCATTCATATCCACATGAACAAATCCACCAAGCTTGAACATCTGATCCATATGTAATACCGTATGGAAGGGCTCCTTTATTTAATTTTGGATGCCATTGCGCTGCTATATCAGGGTGTGTTGTAAAAATGGAGTTGCAAATCGGACAATTTCTCCCTCCGTTTTTTCTTTGTTTCACAGGCGCTTCCCACTCATGTCCTTGCTTACATTGCCACCATACAATCTTGTGAGAATTAGCAGAAATATGTTCTGGCCCTACCACACTGTTTTTTGTATGGTGCCATTCCGCCGCAATTTTTGGAAATAATACTTTTAAACTTTTTTCGTAACTACTCAGCCACCTTTCGGTGTCTTTTTTAAATTTTACTAGTTTCATATGCCTCCCATTTGTAAATACTGAGTATATCAAACAGGGGAGGTGAATCTTATGGTCGATCGAAAAATTATTTTAGATACATATAAAAAAGGACCTGAAGCTGTTATTTCTTTATTTGAAGAAACATTTTCTAAGTTAGAAAAACGTATACAAGAACTAGAAAATGCTTCAAAAAAAAACTCCAAAAATAGTCATAAGCCACCTTCTACAGATGGTTTGGGTAAGCCCGTTACAAAAAGTTTGCGCAAACCGTCTCATCGTCAAACGGGTGGCCAGTTGGGCCACAAGGGACATACTCTTGGTTTGACAGCGACTCCAGATCATACGATTACACATTCTCCTACATATTGTACTTGTTGTCATACTTCCTTGAACCACGAGCCTGTAAAAGGGTATCGCATTCGCCAAGTGTATGACTTACCACCTATTCAGATCGAAGTGACAGAACATAAAGTAGAACAGAAAGAATGCCCACATTGCCATTCTATCCAAGAAGCCCAATTTCCTTCGACAGTATCTCGTCCTGTTCAATATGGTCCAAATATAAAAAGACTGATTCCCTATTTAACGCATTATCAATGCATTTCTTTGAAGCGAACAAAAGAATTCTTTCAGGATTGTTTTGGACATTCTATAAGCGAAGGAACCCTGGTAAATCATACACAGGCTTTCGCTTCTCAATTGCAGCCATTCATAAAAGAAGTAAAGGAAAAGATTCTGCAGTCTCCTGTTGTCCATTTTGATGAAACTGGTATGCGTGTAGAAAACAAAACACAATGGTTACATACTGCCAGTACACCGGAGGTGACATTGCAACATATTCATCAAAAACGTGGAAAAGAAGCAATGGATGCTGGAGAAATCTTGCCATCTTTTTCTGGAATTGCGATGCATGATGGTTGGAAATCGTATGATGCGTATACAGATTGTCGTCACGTTTTATGTAATGCCCATCTCTTACGAGATTTACAAGGAATTATAGATAGTACTGGAGAACAATGGGCACAACAGATGCAGAAATTTCTAACGCAAGCGTTGACGATGAAAAAGCAATCCGAAGGTACCATGCCAAAAGCGACGCAAAAGAATCTGTTTATTATGTATCAATCCATATTGAAAGAACAACAGATTCTTTCCACGAAACAAAAGAAGAAAGGAAAGCAGACGCCTTCTCAAAATTTATGGAATCGCTTCGTCAAGTATTCTGACAGAATTCTAGCGTTTTTAGAACATCCAGCCATTCCATTTGATAACAATCAAGCAGAACGGGATATTCGGATGACGAAAGTAAAACAGAAAGTGTCTGGGACTTTCCGAAGTAAGAAAGGCGCAGAATCTTTTTGTCAGATACGAAGCTTTATGAGTACCATGAAAAAACAAAAACAATCGGTCTTACAAGCGATAAACCAAGTCATAGAAACTAGAACGGTTCCTTGGAATAACACGACTTCATAAGAGAATTTCTCTATTTGGCATAGATTCTTTCTCTGATTGGAGTATTTTCTTTTCATGTTTTCGAATCGGAAACATGTATTTGGCCTGTTTTTTTATTTGAAGAAGCTGAGTAGTTACGAAATTTTTTACGAATAACAGGACAATCTATAGTCTTCCCTCGTTCTATAATAGCCTCTGTACCTTTTATTTGACGCTCATATTCTCTTGCGAATTCCAGCGTTATACATAAAATTATGACAAAATAAACAGGGATCCGATTGCGTAGGGTAAGGTTGTTTAATCGGTTTTGTATAATAACTCAGTGGGTACTGATTTAACATTCAGAAAATCACGAAATTAATGATTTACTCGAAGATGCAGGTTTTACCTCTAGTTCAAAGTAGATTCAATTTATCTAACATTTTTGTTCGAGAGAAGCTTGTATACAATAATGAGGTATGTATATTAGAATGACCGGCTATATGTTCAGCAAACATACGCTACTCATTATCCTAATTGGTACGCCTTGGTTTTGATATCAAGGCGTACTTTTTGTTAAGGTCTTTGTAAAGGGGCTAAAAGATTGCATGGTGTTCATTTTTTCATTTGTTTTAGAAAAAGAAAGTTATATAAAATATAACGATTAGATGTTGAATAGGTCTATAATATGTTTTCTGCCACTTCAATTCCAAGTAACGATCGTACATGTTCTATATGATTTGCGATTGTAACTGAGGCTGAACCAGCAAATAATAATCCAATGGCAACGCCATCATTTGTCGTGATTAAAGAGCCAGAATCTCCTCCGGAAGAAAGGTTTGTTGTAACAATTTGATCTCGAAACCGTGCAACCCTACCACTTCCATAATTCACATCTACGGGCGTTTACTGCAGTTATGACACCATGTGTATGATTTGTGGTCCTTCCCACTTTCATGACACGTGTACCGACGGTAACATTTTGTTTTCGTCGCCAGCCCTGCACAGAACCAATCCAATGAATCGAACGATCTATCTGATGAAAAGGTGCTTCTGCAATTGCGGCATCCGCGAGATTGTTTTGATTTTCAAGTGGTACTTGCGAAGAAAAGGTAATTGGGATAAATCTTGATAATGTTGCAATCCGATCTGCTGGATCACTTCCCCCATCGATTGGGCCGGGTTGTAAAATAGGATCGCCTATGTTCGCATTATTACTATTCGCTAATACATGATTATTACTTAGTATATAGTATCGACTTGGGATACCGTATCCATGTGCTGGCGGATTGGTAGAACCATTCGGTAATATATCATATACGCAAGTCGCAATCGTACCTGCCGTCACATTTCGATGTGCAATACTATAACCACCTTTTGCTGGGCGAACTCGAGTAGAAAGGGCCTGTGTATCAAATTGTAATGTTTGTTGAGTCCCAGCAAATAGATACCCTGTTTGAATGACATCAGTTTTGATTCCCTTGATTTCTTTTGGAATAACTTGATTCGTTTCTAATGTTTCAACAGGTAGTTTTTGATCTACAAAGACAAGTAAAGAAGGTGTCCCTGTCATAACCCCGTTTATTTGTTGAATACCTGCTCCAACACCTGTTACATTCCGAAACTGTAAGAAATCATTCTCTACACTTTGTTGTATTTTTTGAATGTCTTGTTGTTCCTGAATCGTCAACATCTTTGCATTTGAATATTTCCCCATAGAACTCTCCCCCTTATCCCATCTAATGATTTGTAATGGTCCCTACTTCTACAATGTTCGTTGGATATGTTTCTAATTGTATCGGTATTTGTTCCGTTGCTTTTAATTGAGAACGTGGTACTTTTTTTGAAACAAATACTTGAATCACGTCTTTTCCTTGTACAAATCCCATTCCTACTCCTACAACATAAGGCAAACGCAATAAATCTGTTTCATATTTGCGCACAACTTTTTCTAATTCCATCGGACCACTCCTTCTCATTTAACATTAGATTCATCTTCGATGGTTTCTGAAAAATGGTGTATAGCACCACTATAAATATTTAGTTATGCTCCTGTATTTTCCTTCTTGAAGTATGCATGAAAAAGAAAAAAAAGAGATTTTTTATAGAAAATCCCTCTAAAAAACGTATATCTTTTGTGAAAAACAAACATAAAAAATATGGAAATTTCTCATTTTAACGTTTCTTCAGGACTTACATGTTTTTCCCATGGAAAACACTTCCTATCTGAGTCTATTTCTGCAGATTGTTCAGAAAGTGTCGCACATTCTTGAAATACAAATTGTTTACAGCCCTTACATTGGGATGTCTCTAATTTTTGTAGTGCGAAGTGTATCGCTAATCCTGAATGTGTAAAAAAGTATTGTTCCCCAATCCTTTCGTATAACCTTGTTTGATGAAATATTTCTTTCGGTTGATGTTGGACGCCTGAAATCAAAAGGGTTCCTTGTTTTTCTATCATTTTCTTTCGAATATTTTCTACTGCAAACTCTGCCGAGGTATCCATAAAAGAAACGTTTCCCATACGTAGGAGAAGAATGCGAGCATTAGAAAATATGGGTGCTTCAATAGATGTTTCGAATTCCTTTATGGTACCAAAAAATAAGGGACCTTCTACGGTGAAGATACTTATTTGCGGACAATTTTTATCAGTTTTTACCCTTTCATATTTAGCGTCGGAATCCACCGTATCTGGTAATACTTTTCGAACACGTAAGGATTTGCTCATTTTCCCAATAAATAAAAGAAAAGCAAGGAGTAATCCCAGGCTTACTCCGATTGTAAGGTCTGTGAAAACGGTTAATAGGAATGTCAACACAAGTACCAGGGTGTCCCCCGTTTTTGTTTTCAAAATATGAATAAACTCATCCTTCTCACCCATATTCCAAGCAACAACCATTAAAATTGGTGCCATACTAGCCAATGGAATATGAAAAGCAAGCGGAGACAGAAATAATAACACCAATAATACTACAATTCCGTGTATCATTCCCGATACTGGAGAGGTAGCCTCATTTTTAATATTCGTTGCGGTTCTCGCTATGGCACCAGTCGCAGGAATACCACCAAATAATGGTGCTATCATATTGGCAATGCCTTGTCCCACCAGTTCTTTATTACTATTATGTTTGCTATTTGTCATGTTATCTGCCACCATGGCAGATAACAACGATTCAATCCCACCTAATGCTGAAATGATACAGGCTGCTGGAAGTAACACAAAGATGGTATTCCATGTAAAGGCTGGCATTTGGAAGTTCGGTAGTTGATGCGGGATATCACCATATGTAGTACCAATCGTTTCAATTTGATTCGGAAATAACAGCGTTGCGATCAAGCTTGAAATGATTAAGCCTAATAATGCGCCTGGAATTCGTGGTAACCATTTTGTAGTTGCGATTACAATCCCTAAGCAAAGGAAGGCTGTAAGGATACTAAACGGATTCAATTCTGTGATATTTGTCCCTATTTCTTTCATGTTATAAAAAAAAGTTGCTTGCTTTTCCAGGTGATGAAGCCCTAAAAAATTTGCAATCTGTCCGGAAAAGATAATGACAGCAATGCCTGTTGTAAAACCAATCATGACAGGTCGCGGAATAAATGTGATAAAATTCCCCAACTTGCATAAGCCCATCAAAACAAGTAAAATTCCTGCCATAAAACCAGCAATCAATAAATTCTCATAGCCATATTGCATTACAATACCGAGTAAAATGGGTACAAATGCCCCTGTGGGTCCTGCAATCTGATATTTCGATCCACCAAATATGGCTACAAGAATCCCTGCGATAATCGTCGTATAAATACCATATTCAGGTCGTACACCACAAGCAATGGCAAACGCCATGGCAAGCGGAATCGCTACAATCCCTACAACCAATCCTGCCAGCATATCTTTTCGTAAGCCCGCAAAGCTATATCCTGTATATCTGCCTGAAAATTTCATCGTTTTTCCTCCTCTTCCTGCAGTCATTTAAGGGCTTGTCGTATACGCGTAAGCATATCCCTCCATAACGACTTCTAAACTGCCTGTTTTAGGATGAATGACAAGTCCATGTACAGGTACATAAGGTGGTAATAAGGGATGTTGGCGTATGAGTTCTACACTATGTTGGACACTTTCTTGTACATTTCGGAAACCTGTTAACCATGCAGATAGATCAATACCTGCTTGTTGCAATGTACGAATGCAAGTGGAATCAATTCCTTGCTGTTTTACTTTTTCTAATAGCGGCTCTGCTTGCAAACCCGCCATACCACAATCTTCATGACCAATCACACAAATTTCCTCTACTTGTAATTCATAAATGCCCAGTATGATACTCCGCATCATACTACCAAAAGGATGTGAGATTACAGCGCCGGCGTTCTTTACGACTTTGGCATCTCCATTTTGTAAGCCCAATGCCTGTGGTAATAATGTTAACAGTCTGGTATCCATACACGTTACAATCAATAATTTTTTATTTGGAAACTTGGTTGTAACAAAAGGTTCGTACTCTTGTTTTTGTACAAACGTTTCATTATGCGTCAATATATTCTCTATCAATGTCACTTGGTAACGCCTCCCTTATTAGGTATGATCACATAAACAGGATGAAATAAAAAAAGCTTGCCAACTTTCTATATTGGTAAGCTTTGATATGAATTCAGATGTAATCTTATGTTTAGTCTAGAGAGGATGAAATTTGGTGTCAACAACCTAAAACATGAGAAATATATTCTCACGTTCTGTATGTTTCACATGAAATTTGAAATACTTTCTTCTGATTCTTGTCTGTATGTCGTGTTAAGGGCATAAAATGGAATTATTGATAAAAAAATCATATCAATAAAATAGGAAGCGTGCAGACACCAGTCATCAACAATATGAGGATGTATTATGATTCTACAAGATAGACATATATGTTAGATGCGTAGGTTGAGAAATATAGATATTATCTTGTACGTGAAATAAAATTGGTAACTACTCAGCTTCTTCAAATAAAAAAACAGGCCAAATACATGTTTCCGATTCGAAAACATGAAAAGAAAATACTCCAATCAGAGAAAGAATCTATGCCAAATAGAGAAATTCTCTTATGAAGTCGTGTTATTCCAAGGAACCGTTCTAGTTTCTATGACTTGGTTTATCGCTTGTAAGACCGATTGTTTTTGTTTTTTCATGGTACTCATAAAGCTTCGTATCTGACAAAAAGATTCTGCGCCTTTCTTACTTCGGAAAGTCCCAGACACTTTCTGTTTTACTTTCGTCATCCGAATATCCCGTTCTGCTTGATTGTTATCAAATGGAATGGCTGGATGTTCTAAAAACGCTAGAATTCTGTCAGAATACTTGACGAAGCGATTCCATAAATTTTGAGAAGGCGTCTGCTTTCCTTTCTTCTTTTGTTTCGTGGAAAGAATCTGTTGTTCTTTCAATATGGATTGATACATAATAAACAGATTCTTTTGCGTCGCTTTTGGCATGGTACCTTCGGATTGCTTTTTCATCGTCAACGCTTGCGTTAGAAATTTCTGCATCTGTTGTGCCCATTGTTCTCCAGTACTATCTATAATTCCTTGTAAATCTCGTAAGAGATGGGCATTACATAAAACGTGACGACAATCTGTATACGCATCATACGATTTCCAACCATCATGCATCGCAATTCCAGAAAAAGATGGCAAGATTTCTCCAGCATCCATTGCTTCTTTTCCACGTTTTTGATGAATATGTTGCAATGTCACCTCCGGTGTACTGGCAGTATGTAACCATTGTGTTTTGTTTTCTACACGCATACCAGTTTCATCAAAATGGACAACAGGAGACTGCAGAATCTTTTCCTTTACTTCTTTTATGAATGGCTGCAATTGAGAAGCGAAAGCCTGTGTATGATTTACCAGGGTTCCTTCGCTTATAGAATGTCCAAAACAATCCTGAAAGAATTCTTTTGTTCGCTTCAAAGAAATGCATTGATAATGCGTTAAATAGGGAATCAGTCTTTTTATATTTGGACCATATTGAACAGGACGAGATACTGTCGAAGGAAATTGGGCTTCTTGGATAGAATGGCAATGTGGGCATTCTTTCTGTTCTACTTTATGTTCTGTCACTTCGATCTGAATAGGTGGTAAGTCATACACTTGGCGAATGCGATACCCTTTTACAGGCTCGTGGTTCAAGGAAGTATGACAACAAGTACAATATGTAGGAGAATGTGTAATCGTATGATCTGGAGTCGCTGTCAAACCAAGAGTATGTCCCTTGTGGCCCAACTGGCCACCCGTTTGACGATGAGACGGTTTGCGCAAACTTTTTGTAACGGGCTTACCCAAACCATCTGTAGAAGGTGGCTTATGACTATTTTTGGAGTTTTTTTTTGAAGCATTTTCTAGTTCTTGTATACGTTTTTCTAACTTAGAAAATGTTTCTTCAAATAAAGAAATAACAGCTTCAGGTCCTTTTTTATATGTATCTAAAATAATTTTTCGATCGACCATAAGATTCACCTCCCCTGTTTGATATACTCAGTATTTACAAATGGGAGGCATATGAAACTAGTAAAATTTAAAAAAGACACCGAAAGGTGGCTGAGTAGTTACCATTATATTAAAAATCAAAACCCTTTGAAAAATGAAGTGAATTTTTCAAAGGGTTTTAACATACCGGTGATTCCAATGCATTTGTAAAATAACACTGGTATATACCTCTGCCGAAGTGTTAGTGGATATTGTTAGGAATCACATCATACCGATATATACCAAACATACATATAATAACACTTATATTTTCTATCTAGTACCTTGCAGAAAAGATACTTTTTGCAATTTTAATCGCTTGATTTTTTCAGAAAATAATCAGTCATAGTGAGGTTAGCAAATAGGACAGGTAACAAAATCAAACAAATAGGTGAGCCGAATGGAAAATATAATTAGAAAACAAATCTTTGAACTCATTGATACAGACTATGTGATAACTTTTGTACAGGTCGTGAACTACCCGCCACTTAACGTCCTAACGGACTGTTTGAAGTGGGGGCTTCTCGGTTAGTCGTTACTTTTGGTAGCTAACGAATTCGTCCTAAGACAGCCGAGCTAACTCCCTTGTTCCAAGGGTTATTTTATTGCTATCTATGCTAATGCCAATAGGTGTATTGCTTCATTTTTGATATTGATAGCTGCGTTATCATCTCTATCGAGATTTGCACCGCATATACAAGAATAGACTCGCTCAGACAATGACATATGTTTCACATTTCCACAACTGCTACATGTTTTGGTGGAAGGAAACCATTTGTCTATTTTCACAAGCTGTTGGATACAAACGGAATGTATATGCTTTATTCTGCTTTGCCCTATCATTTCATCTCACTTTTCACTTTGATTTTCAATATATGTTTTTACTACGTCTATTGGCGAACCACCAGTAGTTCGCAAGCAAAAACTTCTTGACCAAAACATCTCTTTCCAAAGTTTCTTTTCATAAGTCGAGAACTTGCACTTTTATAAGCATTGATAAATTTTGTCATTTCGGTATTAGGGTGGGCCTTGAACAAAATATGAACGTAGTCTACATCATGATTCCATTCAACTCATGTGATGTTATAGTTTTCAGATAGTCGAACAAACATATCTTTTGCATAGTCTAACATATCATCATCAAACACATTTTTTCTGTATTTTACGACCAACACAAGGTGATAATACAACAAGAATACGGAATGGTTATTCCTATCTCATTTCATTTATATACCAACCTTTATAATTTATACGACTGATTATATCAGAGGCAAAATAAAAAGAAAAACCTTTTGGCTACGCCAAACCACAATTCATCTCCCACCTACCGTTGAGTTACCCCTTCACACGCTTGAGGAAGGAGAATTCTTTCGGGAAATTCGTTAAAGTTGTAAAAATACCAATATTAAAAGACTTACCTATTGAACTATCCCCACTTTCACTTCGTTTAGAAGAGGGGGATTCCTAAGTAAAGAGTTCTATCGAACTCTAATTTATTAGGCTATCTCCACAGTCCTTGCGGTTAGAAGCCTTATCGCTTCATTCTTTAGATTGATACTTGCGTTAATATCCCTATCATGGTTTGTAAGGCAAGAAGGGCAGTCCCATTTACGTAGGTTTAGATTTTTAACGTCTTTGTTTTGATATCCACAACAAGAACATAATTGGCTTGAAGCAAATGTTTTCGATACAACAATGACTTGTTTGCCGTACCATTTTGCTTTGTATTCCAACATAGTTCGAAACTGAGACCATGATACCTCACTAATTGCTTTTGCTAACTTATGATTCTTTAACATATTTGATACTTGCAAATCCTCTATACCGATAACATCGTGGTTTTTGATGATTTCAGTCGAGATTTTGTCCAAGTAATCTTTTCTAGCATTCGTCATGTATTCATGAATTCTAGCTACTTTTACTCGTTGTTTATTCCAGCGAGAAGATCCTTTCATTCTTCTAGAAAGAACACGCTGTGCTTTTGTCAACTTCTCTTCTAATGATCGAAAAAACTTCGGATTTTCATAGGTTGTTCCATCTGACAAAATGGCGAAATCTTTTAGTCCCACATCCATTCCAATGTAAGAGTTTGTTTTCGGAAGTTCTTGCACTTCTGTTTCAACTAACAATGACACAAAGTATCTGCCAGAAAGGTTCCGTCTAACTGTAGCATTTAAAATACGTCCTGTTACTTCACGACTTTTGGCAAATCGAACAAGACCTAGTTTTGGCAATTTTATTTTGTTTCCTACAATGGCAATGTTTTCATTTGTTTGTTTTGTGGTATAAGATTGTACGTTGTTCTTCTTAGATTTGAAACGCGGGGCATTGTTTTGTTTTTTGAAAAGGCGTGTATAAGCATCCGCAAGGTTGCGAACAGACGACTGAATCGCGATACTATCCACTTCTTTTAGCCAAACAAACTCTTTCTTCATGGCAGGGAGTTTGGCAGAGCATGTACCATATGTCAAACCTTTCCCTGTTTCTTTGTATGCATTATCCCATAGAGATAGGAAATGATTGAATACAAAACGAGAACAGCCAATCGTTTTATTGATTAGGGTTGCTTGTGCTTTATTTGGATAGATACGAAATTTATATGCTTTATTAATCATCATTCATTTCACCTCCATTTCGGTATGTTTCTATTGTACAACAAACATGCGTTCGGTAGATAGTGAAGTAACAGTTTATGTATGTCGAACAATTAAGATGGCTTCCTGCCATCCCTTGTCCGAAGCCAATTCATCTCCCACCTACTAACTTCGCGTTCCTTGAGGAAGGAGTCTTCTTGGCTAAAATGATAAATTGTTTTTAGAATTAAGTCGTAGTTATTAAATTTAATAACTACGACTTTTTTATCTATATCTGTTTTTTGTGTGTTATTTTGAACACACAAACATTCCAAGAAATCTTGATATAAAAACGTTCTTTATTTGCGAGAGTACATTCCTTCTCACTCTGTATATACTATCTAAAAGTTCCGGAAGAAAAGAAACAAAGACTATTTTTAATTACAAATAGAATTTTTCATAGTTTTTCACTAATTGATAAAAATATTGATTATTAATGTTACAAATTCTCATAGCCATTAAAGTGGAAATCTCTTTGTTTTTCCATTTAATGTATACTTCTGAGAAGTTTGGAGGGAATTTATGATTTTGTTTATTTATAGAGACTTGAGAGGGTTTATTTTCTTCTTCTTCTTTTGATAACCAATATAAAAATTGTAAAATACAATCATGATACAGTTTTAAATTTTTATTTTCTTGA
This sequence comes from Bacillus sp. FSL K6-2944, assembly GCF_038005385.1. Taxonomy (NCBI): domain Bacteria; kingdom Bacillati; phylum Bacillota; class Bacilli; order Caryophanales; family Bacillaceae; genus Bacillus; species Bacillus sp. FSL K6-2944. The sequence continues at coordinate 357,542 of NZ_JBBOTE010000004.1, forward strand.
AAGATAGGAAATTCCAAAACAAAAACAGATATTCCCATTTTTTCAATTAAATAAATCCATTCTTGTAAAATCATTGTTTTTGTCTCTCCTAAATCACTTAAAGAGGAAATATACAATATATCTTTTTTTCTTAAAATTCTTTTTAATAATGTATATTGTTCTTTAGAAAATTGATTTGGAATGTTTATATCAATAAATAAATCTAATTCATCTTGTATATATTGTTTCATTTGTTCATTTTTCATTTGAGGATATATGTTATTAACACGCATATATCCGTATTTTCTTGTATTCAAATTCAAAACACCTCTTATGTTAAAATTTGTATTTGTTTACATTATATTCTCTATATAGCCAATGTAAATAATGTGAATGTCTAAAAAATACAAGAAGGTCCTTACAAAAAACTAACTTTGTTAACTGTTTGATAAAATGTACGTTTATTGAAGAAATACTTGATTTTTTTGTCCATATCTAAATGCAATTCACCATATGGGTTAAGGTGAAAGTAAATCATAGGTGTAAATATCCAATCATCTTTTTCGTCCAAACGATTTTTCTATTCATCTTCGCTGAGTAGTTGTTGGAGGATTAAAGTGATACAGTTTTGAAGTAATTGTAAGCTTACCTCTTGTTCTTCGAGCTCATTACGACGTATTTCCCCATCTTGGTTATGAACATAAAGTCAGTTGCTGAATGCCAACTTTCAACTGTTTTCAATTCATAATGGATTTCTTTTCTTAATTGTTCCAAAACTAAATAACCACACAAAAACATTGTTTTAATCATTTTTTCCTAATTCTTGAAACGCTAAAAACATAGGATGAGAGTTATTCTTAGAGAATTGTTTCAAAATGACTTCTGTATCAGCGGTAGTTACTCGTAGCCCACGGCATACTTAATCATTTCATTATATTGCCTCTTAATTAAGTCCTAATTAATAGCTCGTTTCGCAGTGACAGGGGAGAAAGTTTCTACAACTGATTATTTTAAAATATGGCAATAGTTCAAAACCTAGTAGGGTCCATACAATTCAAAAAATGTATTATTAGGGATATTTTTACATATTATTAATAAATAAAAACACAGTGAAATTGATTTTTCTTGTGTTTTTATTTGTTTATTCTTTTTTCGTAATTATTTTAATTGAGTGAGCTTGGCAGAACATAAAGGATAAGTTAGTCCTTTGCCAGCTTCCTTGTATGTGTCATTCCAAAGAGCAAGAAAATGGTTACATATAAAACGGCTACAACCGATTGTTTTAGCAATTACTATTTCTTGTTTCTTATTAGGATAGATACGTGCTTTATTTACGAACATAGGTTTCACCTCACTTGTTTATAGGATATCTAGGGTATACAAAAAATGTAGGCCTACGCCTACTGACATTCACCTCCTACCTACCGTTGGGCTAGCGCCCTTCACACGATTGATGAAGCAGTATTCTGTCAGAAAACGATAAAAAACAGAATTTTCAATTTGATTTTTATCAAAATTTAAAATAAACTGAATATACATTCTGGAATTGATCACGAAAGAAAGGAGTAACAGTTGAAATAAATCTATAAAACTTTATAAAAGACCCTCTAATTATTATATAGTTTAAGTAATAATAATTAGAGAGGTGATATAGATGCTACTATTCCATCGGTGAATTTGCTAATTTAATAGGAAAGACAAATGGATAACGTAAAAACGTATATGTTTGCTACAGACTATCCATTTGAAATCATCACTGATATAAGTAGTGGGATTAACTATAATAAAAAGGGATTACATCAACTAATTGATAAGATCACTCATTCAGAAATAGAAAAGATTGTTATTCTGTATAAAGATCGGTTCATTTGATTCGGGTATGATCGAAAACGGATGTAATACATATGGAACGACTATTGAGGTCATTGACCATACAGAAAAGACCGAGGAACAAGAATGAGTAGAAGATTTCATTCAGATTATCACTGTTTTCAGCTGTAGATTGTAAGGTAACAGAGCCAATAAAGCCAAGAAGATGAGTAAGGAGTTGATGGAAAATGATACTGACGAGGAAAGTAAGAATAAGACCAAATAAAGAACAAGAACAGCAACTTTGGAAATCCGTCGAAACAGCCCGATGGGCTTATAATTGGACATGAGGTAAACAAAAAGAAAATCCAAGCCGTCTTGTTAGAATGATAATGTGAAGTTGAAAGTTCGAAATAACGAAGTGTGGATTGAAAAAGTTGGATGGATGAAAACATCAGAATCATTACCAGTCGATGTCAAGTATACGAATCCACGTCTTCATTTCGACGGGAAGTATTGATATTTGTCCGTTGGCGTAGAAAACAAGTGTCCCAAAATAGAATGAACAGATGTCTCACTAGGTATTAATGTTGGTATGAAGGAACTGACTGTTTGCTCGGATGGAGAGAAAAAGAAACATATCAACAAAACCCAAACAGGAAAAAAGGGAGAGAAACGCCTTCGTAGGTTGCAACGTCAAGTTTCTCGCAAATATGAAATGAATAAGGAGGAAAACCGTTTTACCAAAACCGGCATTATTATAAAAGTCGAAAAGAACATACAACACTTGCATAGAAGGTCAACCAATATCAGAATAAAGTATCTTCATCAAGTCACAAAAGATATCGTGAAAACCAAGCCATATCGAATTGTGATGGAAACCTGGAACATCAAAGGAATGATGAAGAATAAGCACTTGTCTAAAGCGATTGCAAAACAATGCTTATATAAGTTTAAGCGAAAAATATGGTATTGAATTTATGGAAGCTGATACATGGTATCCATCTTCTAAGATGTGTTCAAGTTGTAGAAGCATCAAGAAAGATCTAAAGCTATCTGATTGCATATACAAATGTGCTTGTAGTTATGTCATAGATCGGGATTTGAATACAGTCATCAACTTGTCACGTTATGAATTAGTCAATAAACTAAACGTTATGGCTAATATGTAGAATGCGTTGTATCCGAATTTATGCCCTCGGAAAGTTCTATCAAACAGTAGTTGCTTTGGGCAAAACCGGATTCGTAGAACAGGGAAATAAACAAAATTTATAGACTTTTATAAGGTTTTGGCAACGGTCACGCTAAGATGAAAATGGTTTTATGTTCATTATTAGAAAAGTTACTTAAAGAGTACGAGAACCATCATTCTCCTCTATATTTTGAGTTTAAAAAAATAAAAGAACACTATGTTTTTACCGATGTAAATCAGGCATTATTACAAACAATTAATCGTCAAAGAGCTGATTTTATAGGACAAACCTTAGAGACTGCACCACATCTTGGGGATAAAGCAACAAGAACAAAATTAAAAACCATTTATCCATTAGCCTGGTCAGGGAAAAAAGTGATTTTTTACGGTTTTCCAGCTGCTAATATGGATATCTTTATGATTACGTATTTAGAACCTCAATATGCAAAAGGAGAAGTGGTACAAGTTAGAGGACGCTGTGCATCCTTTGATAAAAATGAGCTTCCAGATGTCGCACAGCATACAAAAGAGTTTGTAACTTTCGAAATATCATAACAATCGAATATTTCATTGTATATCAAAGGTTCTGTTACTTTTCGGTTCAAAAAGTTGCTGCGTATGGTTTCTACAACCATACGCAGCATTCACCCCAAAATATATCACTAAACGAATTTAACAATATTATCGGCATGTGAAACGTCGATTCGCTCAATCTTCTGGATCCAAAAACATCCGGCATGCTTCTCGTACAATCAAAGGGATTGAAACCAATTCAGGCTTATCTATAAACAAAGACGGAGTCTTTCATCAGACTCCGTCTTTTCAACATACAATGAATTACAAAAATTATTCAAATCTACTTAAACTACAATAGGATTTCGTACAGAGGTCTATGTTTTTTCAAACTTTGCAACAGAACCGGTCCTGTTTCACCCTATGCGAATCCCCAAAATAGTCATGACTTCATTTGAAGTGCCGATTTTAAAGCTTCAGTCATATCTATATTAGAGCCTTTTTCCACATCAGCAATTTTGTAGTCTTTCGTTTGACCTGAGTTTACGTCTTTTACAACGGCATGAACTTGTACACCTTGTAAACTTTCAAATCCTATGCCACCTGTATACAGTACTTGTTTGGCCTTATCATCTAGATCAATCCCCTTCTCTTTTAACGCAGCCCATAAATCAGGGTATAAATCTTGAATCGCTTTAAACTTTTTATAAATACTAATATCCATGATTTGGTCCAGATTATCGTTGTTTCTAGTCCCGACTCGAACTCTATATCCGCCACCTAAATGAGCCGTACCTGTTACAATCCCGCTTTTTTTCGTTTGCTCAAATAACACATCTGCTTGATAATGCTGACCAGCAGGTACTGGGAAATCTACTGGCTGGGATGACAACGTTACTGTTTTTGATTCAAGTCGTTGCGTAGAATTAGAATATGTATATTCTTCATTAAATTCTTGAGTAAAGTTCCCAGATGCAATACCTAAGAAACTGATTCCCCCTTAATCGTTTGTTTCATCCCAAATTTTGCAGAATGCGTTTGTGTTGTACTTACTGTATCTGTATTCGCTACGGAAGCTGTTGGTGCATGTCCTGTTACAGTTTGTCCTGTTTGATTATCTACATCCACTGTATTAATTAATGGCGTCTCCACATTTGCTGTATCTAACGTTTGAATATTTGTGTAATTAGGTTCTGTTATTGTTAACCATTTTTGATCTTCAGTCTTAATATTTAAACAAGATGATTGTAAACCAGCTACTGATATCGTTGTTAATAAATTTAATAAATCTGATAATTCCATAGAATCTTGATTTTTTAACGTTTGAATAATCGACGGGATTTTAGCACGATCAATTAATATGTATGGAGCTAAGTATTGATCTTCCATTTCTACAGGTTTATCAACTATTGATCTGTAGAGAAGATTCAAATCATCCCCTACATTACCATTATTATCCCATAGATGAAGACTATATATCGCTTCTCGCCAATTTCCATAACGTCCTGATTTATCATTATTCAAAAATGTATTATAATCATTCGACGCGAGAAGGTCCTTATATGACGGCAACAAGTCGGCATTGATTCCCGACGCTGCATAGGCCGCAGGAGTAGGTATGATTACTTCACTAACGCCTCCTACTAAACCCGTAACTAATAATGGCACCGCAATTAATTTTTTTGAATTGATTTTCACCATGTTTCCTCCTTTTATGTATTGAAAGAATGTTTCTCATATTAACCATAACTAAATTTTACGAACCTTTATAGGCTCAATAAGGAATTTAACAAAGGTAAAACATAGTGGCATCTTGAATATCCTTCTTCGTAAAACAATAGACTCTCAAGCACTTTATATGTTTATAAAAAATTGACGAAAGCTTTTGAAGAACCCACAGCTCTCACAACGGATAAGACTTTTGTTCTACTTTATACATTCCAACAATTGAAAAAAGAATAGTTTTTATTTACATACAAAATATTACGTTATTAAACCTTTCAATCATCTCAGTGAACAAAACCATAGACATATCAAGCGACGTTTTTCCATATCCGCAGAATTTCAAACCCTTTGATATGTTTCTCGTACAATTAAGGATAACGAAACCGGCCATACTATATACAAACAAAAGAGAAGTCACATTTCAGACTTCTCTTTTTCAACGTATAAGGAATTACAAAAGTTATCCAGAACGACTTAAACCCTAAGTGGATTTTTCAGACTTTGCAACAAAACCTTTTGATTGTTGTTCATATGTGCGACGCCACTACTGAATAGGATAATCCACGAAAGGATCTGAATTATCTGGCGGAATTAGGCTACCTGGTGGATTACCTGGCACTACATCGACGACGTCAGGAAAACTACCAGGAGCATTCGGATCATCAAATGCTATCGTTACTTCTTTTGTCTGATCATTCAAAGAAACCCCTAGTTCTTGTAGTCTTTTCCAAATCGTTGGATTATGTTGAGAAATAACTTTAAACTTGTTATATACGCCCAACTCAACCCACGTTGGGTAACTATTTACTTGATCTGTATACACAGCGTCTCTTAGCGTAGCTGGAGGAAACATAATCGCTCCAGTGGCAGATTCTATCTTAGTAATAGTATTTGTATTATTATGATAACCATTTAATGCTTTAAGTAGGTCATAAATATTTAAAGTTCCTATGGACATTTTATTGAGTTTATCTAATACACCTTTCTCTTGACCAGGCAGAATAATATAATTGAAACGAATGAAGTTGTACCAACTGTTTCCACTCCAATTTGTTTTCTCATTTAATGTATCCTCTTCTACTAGACGATTAATTGTCTCGTACATTTCATGTGTACGGTAACTTGGATCCATGTTTTCTACACATTGTTGCGGATAATCTAACTTTGTACAAATATCCATATTCACAGGAATGGAATACAACTTATCAGTCGGAAGAGAATAGTATAAATAATTTTTATACAGAATAGATTGCGTATATACGGTATCCGGAAAATCTGCAGCTATTATCCCTGTAAAGGTTTTATATTTATTTTCTTTGAAATACGTTACACCTCTTGGATTAATAAATTCTGCATAATCTACTGGTCTACCAGTAAGTGCATCATTTGGTGTATTCGCACTAAAATGGCTTAAATAAATCTTATTAGAATCGCGGTTTAGAGTCAAATTATCTAGTCTATTCCATACGATATTCCATTTTGATCCTAACGTGACATTGTCAAATGCATCTTCCACATCTAATCCAGAGTAAGGTATCCCAAATTTTGTTTGGGACTTGAAATCTTGTAAAACAACTATTTTCCCGCGAATTTCACCTAATTTCGGATTCGACGATGTTGGGTTCCAAAAATAGGATTTATATGATTCCCAATACTTTTGAAAGATTTCTTCATATCGATTTATATCCTGTTCATCTTCATTCTTCACACGCATAATTACTGTCTCAGTTGGATTATTTCTCAAAAAATCGGTCACCATATTTAATACATCACCAAACATTGCATCTTGATATATGATGCCATGATGTATTGCAAATGCATCTCCTGTATCCCTGATACGGATATCAATGTACCGAATTCCTTTTTCTAATTGTGTTGATAGCGAAGCAGTCTGTGCTTTTGCATATCCAAAAGCCAATTTATCATGCAATGCCATAGAATCATGGGTACCCGGAATAGATAATGTACTAAGTGGAGCTTCATTTGGAATGACAGACATCCATTTTTTTAAATCCATAGAGACGTAGCCTTCCTCCATGGAATTTCCGAGGCTATACCCGTTATCAGCATACGCATTCGGAATATGAATCAAGAGAGCGATAGCCATTGTACATATAATACTTGTAAGTAGACCTTTCTGTTTCATTTCATGTTTAGTGCAAAATAAAAGTACAGAGTCGAGCAACGATTTTGTACATAGATAAAGTGCATAAAAAAAGGCTTGTCAGCTCTTAATAAATCCCTTACTGTTTTCGTTACCACACGAAACAGGAGGACTAGAAAGGATGCTAACAATGCCTGAAATTCATTATATCAAACATTTAAGAGAAAATGATGATTTAAGTATTTCTGAAATTGCAAGAAAACTAGGAAAGAATTGGAGAACTGTCAAAAAGTATGCTGATGAAGAAGTGTATCCTTCGGATACTGGTCCAGTTTGTACAAAAACAGGAATGATGTATGATAGTGAGTTTGGTGAAATTGTAGATTTATGGTTAGAGGAAGATAGTAAGCTTCGCCGTAAGGAACGAAGAACAAGTAAAAAGATATTTAATCAATTAAAAACAGAATATAAGTTTCAAGGTTCGTATCGAACCGTATGTGATTATATCCAACATCGAAGACCACAGATAAAAACAGCAAAAGAAAAACGTTACGAACGATTAGAACATCCTCCTGGAGAAGCACAAGTTGATTTTGGAAATATGACAGTTGTCAAAGATGGAGCATATAAAGATATTAAAGTACTATTGTTAAGCTTTCCCCATAGCAATACAGCATTTGCTTATCCATTACCAGCTGAAAATAAGGAATGCTTTTTAGAAGGCTTAAAACAGCTATTCCATCAAGCAGGTGGTGTACCAACACATCTTAGGATTGATAATCTATCCGCCGCTGTAATCACCATAGGAAAAGGTGAAAATCGTATTTATACAGAAGCGTTTTTACAATTTCAAATGCATTATAACTTTGAAACACAACCATGTAACCCTTATAGCGGGCATGAAAAAGGTAATGTTGAGCGTAAAGTTAGTTATACACGTAATAATTGGTTTACAACTTCACCGGTTATGGAAAGTTTTTCACAACTTGCACAGTGGCTAGAAGTACAAGCATTAGAGGATCAAAAACGACCGCATTATGATAAGAAAATCATGATAGAGGAGTTGTGGAATGATGATAAAAATGCATTAAAGCCATTGCCTTTAGAAGACCTATCGGTCTTTTCACTAGATACTACAACTGTAAATAAATATGGAGAAATTACAGTAGATCAAGAACGATTTGTTTTACGCAAAACAAATGTCAAACAAGTTATTGTCATAAAAAAAGAATGGGATCAATTTACATGTTTTACTTCTGAAGGAGAAGTAATCTTTAAAGAATATAGACCTTACATGCATACAAATAGGCCCATTCCTTGGGAAGAAATTTTTGAAGATTGGGAAAAGAAACCACGTGTAGTACGTTATTCAAGATATTTTAAATACTTACCTATGAGAGTTCAGGATTATCTCCTCTTCCAAACGGAAGAGCGTAAATCACGCTTAGTAGGGATAAAAAGATTGCTCAAAAAGTATTCTTTACAACAATTACATGTTGTTTTAGAAAATGAGGATTGGCTATCAAAAACCCCTTATGAACTTGATGGCATATTACAAGCGAAACAAGTAACTTATCCGCAGAAATGGGAAGAGAAACACACACCATCTGTTTTAGTGGATTATGAAACGGATTTAGAACAATACGATCGGAAACTCTGTCCAACTTTAGAGAGGAGTTCATTTTCACTATGATACACAGAAACCTACAAGAAGCTTGTAAAGTATTACATTTGAGTTCTATTCTAGAGCATTATGATGAAGTTGTATTTGAAAATAAAGAACAATTCTTACAGGATATTTTAAACTTAGAAATTGAAGCTCGACAAAGTAAAAAAGTATCAACTTTAATAAAAAAAGCAAAATTTAGAGAGTTAAAGTGGTTGAAAGATTATGAATGGGGTGAACAAATTCATTTACCTTCTACGACAAGCAAAGAACATATTAGTGAGTTGCGATTTTTTGAAGGAAAACAGAACCTTTTATTACTCGGATCTCCTGGAACCGGAAAAACACATTTAGCAACAGCTTTAGGTTTAAAGGCCTGTGAACAAGGATATCAGGTAAAGTTTTTTCGAGTAGCTGATTTAGTAGGCATATTAGAAGAAGCTTTAAAACAAGGGAATCTAACTCGTATAAAAAAACAAATTGAATCATGTGATCTCTTAATTTTAGATGAACTAGGTTATGTACCGTTTCAAAAGCAAGGAGCGGAGCTCCTATTCCATATTATTGCCGACTGTTATGAGCAAAAAAGTGTGATAGTTACTTCGAATTTAGAATTTGGTCAATGGAATCGTATATTTGGTGATAATCGACTTACTTCTGCATTGGTGGACCGTTTGGTCCATCATGCCCACATTATTGCATTTACGGGAGAAAGCTATCGTTTACGCAATGCGTTGTCTTCTGGAAACACTAAAATTACTATTTAAAAAATCGAGCTGCTAGCCTCTGCACTTTTCGCTGCAACTCTCTGTATTTTCTACTTGCACAAAACAATTTCAATCACCCTTTTTATGTATGGTATGTTTCTAGGTATATACTTCTGAGTAACTACTTGTTCATATTGTTCATATTGTTCATACCTATTTTCATCAATAAACACTCTTATCGAATACATAGATTATAACCCTTTAAATATATTTATAAGCATATATAATAACCTTTGAAAAGAGTCTTTTTAAATAACCGAACCTTACATCCATCAATTCAAAGTATATTATTATACAAAATTGGCTCTTTCCATATAGTTTTTTATTATCTTTTATGTTTTTTGAACTACCTCCCTTTTCACTTCGTTTAGAAAAGGGAGATTCCTAAATAAAGAGTTCTCACGAATTCCAATTTATTAGGCTAGCTCCGCAACTCCTGCGATTAGAAGCTTTGTCGCTTCATACTTTAGATTTAATTCTTACGTTCCTTGAGGAAAGAAGCTTCTTGGCTAAACTAGTCAACTACCCCCACTGAGATGAGGCGTTTCAGTGGGGGCTTGAGTTCAAACACTAGGTCTTTTCGTCTATCTCTAGACAGTTTGACGCTCTAGCACTCATGCCACCTTGAAAATAATCAGGATTAGGATTTTTTTGATAAATACGTGTATTCGATTTGATACGTGAGATATAATAAGCCTTTTTATCTTGTATATGTTGAAGATCCTTCAACTAGAAATAACCTAAACCTCGGATATATAAATCATTCGCTGTTACAGTTAGGGCGCACAGGAAACCGTAGGTGCAATCATGTTGTTTAGAACTGTGTAAATAGAAAGGAACTGTATATGGTAATTGCCACTTTTTCAAATGAATAATCGCAATCATTCTTCTCATGTATACATAAAACGAAAGTTTATAACAGCATTGTTATTCCCGCACCGCTATTTTGCTTATTTTACCTTTATTTGTGCAAACCATTTTTTAAATTCTCTACTACTATTTTCACCACTTATACGTCCTTTTTCCTTACCATCTTTAAAATGAATAATTGTTGGCGTGCCAACGATGTTATATTCATCCCAAACACTATCTACATTCTCAATATTTATCACTTTCATATCAATACCTAACTTCTTCGCAAGAGGCACAATAATAGGAGATACCTTTTTACAATGTATGCACGATGTTTGATAGAAGTAGACGATTTGCTCTTTTTTATCCCCTATATTTTTTCGCAAATCCGAGAAAGAAATGGTATTTGAGTAGTAATCTTTCTCCGCTATTCTGTCTTGTTTCTTTTCAATAAAGATTGCTATACATAAGAGGATAATAATGCTATTGAACTACCCCCACTTTCACTTCGTTTAGAAGAGGAGGATTCCTAAGTAAAGAGTTCTATCGAACTCTAATTTATTAGGCTATCTCCACAGTCCTTGCGGTTAGAAGCCTTATCGCTTCATTCTTTAGATTGATACTTGCGTTAATATCCCTATCATGGTTTGTAAGGCAAGAAGGGCAGTCCCATTTACGTAGGTTTAGATTTTTAACGTCTTTGTTTTGATATCCACAACAAGAACATAATTGGCTTGAAGCAAATGTTTTCGATACAACAATGACTTGTTTGCCGTACCATTTTGCTTTGTATTCCAACATAGTTCGAAACTGAGACCATGATACCTCACTAATTGCTTTTGCTAACTTATGATTCTTTAACATATTTGATACTTGCAAATCCTCTATACCGATAACATCGTGGTTTTTGATGATTTCAGTCGAGATTTTGTCCAAGTAATCTTTTCTAGCATTCGTCATGTATTCATGAATTCTAGCTACTTTTACTCGTTGTTTATTCCAGCGAGAAGATCCTTTCATTCTTCTAGAAAGAACACGCTGTGCTTTTGCCAACTTCTCTTCTAATGATCGAAAAAACTTCGGATTTTCATAGGTTGTTCCATCTGACAAAATGGCGAAATCTTTTAGTCCCACATCCATTCCAATGTAAGAGTTTGTTTTCGGAAGTTCTTGCACTTCTGTTTCAACTAACAATGACACAAAGTATCTGCCAGAAAGGTTCCGTCTAACTGTAGCATTTAAAATACGTCCTGTTACTTCACGACTTTTGGCAAATCGAACAAGACCTAGTTTTGGCAATTTTATTTTGTTTCCTACAATGGCAATGTTTTCATTTGTTTGTTTTGTGGTATAAGATTGTACGTTGTTCTTCTTAGATTTGAAACGCGGGGCATTGTTTTGTTTTTTGAAAAGGCGTGTATAAGCATCCGCAAGGTTGCGAACAGACGACTGAATCGCGATACTATCCACTTCTTTTAGCCAAACAAACTCTTTCTTCATGGCAGGGAGTTTGGCAGAGCATGTACCATATGTCAAACCTTTCCCTGTTTCTTTGTATGCATTATCCCATAGAGATAGGAAATGATTGAATACAAAACGAGAACAGCCAATCGTTTTATTGATTAGGGTTGCTTGTGCTTTATTTGGATAGATACGAAATTTATATGCTTTATTAATCATCATTCATTTCACCTCCATTTCGGTATGTTTCTATTATAAAACAAACATGCGTTCGATAGATAGTGAAGTAACAGTTTATGTATGTCGAACAATTAAGATGGCTTCCTGCCATCCCTTGTCCGAAGCCAATTCATCTCCCACCTACTAACTTCGCGTTCCTTGAGGAAGGAGTCTTCTTGGCTAAAATGATAAACATAAGTTTTTTATTCATTTCGAACATTCCTATCTATTCGGATTACAATAAAACTACAGACACCGACCATACAAAATGCAATAAAAGCTAAAAGTGGAATTGTAATAAAACCATACCAATCGATAAAAATCTCCATACAAGGAACGCGTCCACAAATGACATCAGTTTTAGCAAATAGAGCAGATGTTTGAATGAGGTAATGATATAGTGAAATACAACCACCTATCCCAGATATCGGTAAAGAATAATATGCAATTTGATAATCTTTTCTTTTAATTGCTAAACCAATCCATAAAACAAATGGATACATTAGTATTCGTTGATACCAACAAAGAATACAAGGTTCAAATTTCATAACTTCCGAGAAGTATAAACTTCCTAGCGTAGCAAAGAAAGACACTCCCCATGCGATTCATAAAAAATGAAATCTTTTATCATTCATAATGACAATCCTCCCGTATGTATGACATGATTTTATAAAAAGGAATACCAAATCGATAAATTCTACGATATTTATTAATTTTCACACTAGATATTCAAAAACTAGCTGAACATATAGTAGATAGCGATTCTGTTCATACCACCTTAACTCTGCCATCCCTTTCTATCAGGCATAACGAGTCGATTTACTTACCTTGCCGAATGTATAAGCTACTCCAAAATTAAAGCGTATGAAATGATGGATTTTGATGTAAAAATCGAGATACTCTATATAAAGTATCAATTTGAAATACCTTTTTCACAAAGAGCAATCCAGTAATACTTTCCTATATATTAGAGTACAGCCTTTAACAACCGGAACGCTTCAAATGGTAGATTCATTTAGTATCTTACACATTAATAAATCCACCTTTTGGGACTATTATCACGCTTCCCAAAAGGTGGATTTTCTATGCACTGTTTTGTATATGTAAAATTTTAGTAGCACTCTCTACTTTAATTGGAAATTTATATATTTGATTTATTTTAGATCTAGTATATGTTGTGTAGGTGTATTTTGTTTCATTTCTACATTTCCTAATTTTTTTACAGGAGCCCCCACAGGTTTATTAAAATTGATATTTCCGTTTGCATCTAATTCATAAGTTTGAACGCTAGATTCATATACTGAACCTGGTTCTTTTTGGTCTCTCATATCAATCACACCATTAAAAATGACTTCTTTCGTCTGATCATCTAAAGCAAATCCTAATTCTTTTAATTTGTTCCAGATAGTCGGATTGTGTTGAGAGATGACTTTTAATTTATTATAAATCCCTAATTGTACCCATGTTGGATACGTATTAACTTGATCCGTATAGTACCCTTTAATTCTAGAAGTTCCTAATAATTTCGATGTATATACTGGTGTACTCAGCTTAGCAGTTTTTACAACTGCTGTACGCGGAGCTATTTCAAATTCTTCTGATGGCACATTGACAACATGTGAGACAGTGTCTACTGATGTAGATGCATTTGTATATCCATAGTTTGCAGAATACTCAAACGTTATTTCATTTTTTGCTTCAAGAAGGTTAAGGAAATTCGTTCCTAAGGTTAAATGCATCGATTGCTTCATCCCTAAATTCATGCTATGTGTGACCGTCAATTGTTTGCTTGACGTTAGCGTTTTGGTTATATTCTGCGTTTTAGAAGTGATTGTATTAATATAATTCTGATTACTCGCCGATGCACTAATATTTTCATATTGATCCGAGTTAGGGTCTGGCTTCGGTGATTCCATATAATTATCTACATTTGGATTAGAAATTTGTAACGTGTCAACACCTGTAATTGTATTTGTACCATTATGATATCCATTTAAATCTTTCAGAACTTGTTGAAGTTGTACATTGTCTTTTGGAATCGTATTCAGCTTATCTAGAACGCCTTGTTCCTGGCTTGGCAAAATTAAATAGTTAAAACGAATAAAATTATACCAACTCTTCCCACTCCAGTTTGTTTGTTCATTTAAATCATCAGTTGCTAATAATTGATCAATAGTTTCATACATTGCATGTGTACGATTATTTTCACCTGGATCGGATTTTTCCACACAACTTTGAGGGTAATCTTGCTTACTACAGCTACTCATATCAGTCGCTGCAAATGAACTATTTGGTGAAAATACTAATGAAGAACTTAATACTCCAACAAGTGGAATAACCTTTAATACTTTTTTATATTGATTCATAGTTTTCTTCCTTCCTTTATATATATCTATTTGGAATACTGCTTAATCTTATCAGGGTTATATAGGGATGTATGTAAAAAAAAAGACATTTGCTAAGAGTCAAAAATCAGATTACGTTGTTTGACACTCCCACGGCTAAAGCCGCAAGTCCTACACCTTACGGTGTAACGGATGGGATTCCTGAATAACGAAACGTTCGCAGCTCATTTCTGTTTTTGATGAGGGTGTGTCATCCCCCCAACAATATCGCGGTATTTCTCAAATCCACATGGACACTTCTACCTTGTGCCTTGTTCTTCTTCGTGCATTTAGGACATGTTTGACTTGTATAAGCAGGATTCACATATTCAACCTTTATACCAACTAATTTCGCTTTGTACTCAACGAATTGTGCGAAGCGAAAGAATGACCAAGTGTGTAGATTCTTTTCGTTTTTACGGCTTGTTCGTGCCGTCTGTCTGATATTCGTTAATTGCTCTAATCGAATGACAGAGATCGTATGATTCGTTGCGAAATCGACGATTTCACGACTTACTTTGTGGTCTTGTATCCACCTTTGTTTCGCTTCAACCATTTCAGATACCAGTGTATGAAAGAATTGAATAGAATCAGAACTAACTTTGTTTCAATAGCCTAATTTGTTCTTTTGTTGGCAACCATTTAATTTTGACTACGATGGTTTGTGTCACAAGTTTCACCTGACTTTTTACATAATATTTTATTGTCTCACTTAATACATTTCCAGCCTTCTACTACTCCGGCGGATATATAAATTTTCCCTCAACGGCATACAAAGTCCACTTTTCTCATCCTCAATCCCAATGTATCAGCATCTTTCATTAGGTTCATAGTAACGAAGCTTAAGAAAATTCACTGTCGTTTACCTTTCTCATCGTTCCCTGGCACGTATTAAATGTACGTTCATCAATTCCTTATGCATCCCCTCATGCAACCAACGCTGTTTCGGGTGGAAATATTCTTGACAACTAGAATAGCGTATCCCTATGGATACGCACTATTATGAAGCGCCCTCTTATCGCGCTCTTATTTCTATATTAAGTTTCGTTCCTGTATCTAATGTGGCGGAAACATCGAGAATCGATAACTTATCTTCTTCACGTTCCCTGTTTAAACGCGGACCATACATTTCTATCTCTTCATCATCAATTTATTTTCTATTACCTAAAAATCAGCGAGCTATTTCCGTATTCATACCAAAACCTTTTTAATGCCCTTCACAAGCGAAATAAAAAACAAAATATTTTTTGATACCCAATTTTAGATACACACTAAGAACCCTTTATAGTCAAATCTGAGAAGTCATTTTCTGTGACATGGCAGGTTTTTTATGTTTATAATCATACAAGAACTGTTTTCCAATATAAGCAACTGCCAATCAAGTTGTGAACATAGCTGAAAGCAAAATTATAATCTGCTGCATCCGTTCTTCATCTAAAAAATGATTGGAAATATACACATTCATTCAAAGTCATTAAATAAAAGCCATACCTATCATTTTTCATCCGCCCCCTCTTGACTTTCGGATTAGAATCACTTCACAGCATTTTTTTCGCAATAAGCTCTCTATCTCTAGATAGTACAGCTTGAAAAACTTGATGTTTTGCCCACCCACGCTTTCGAATCCATTGCTGAAAGTGTATCCTTCTTAAGTAGTTTTAACTCAAAATCTAAAATTTTTTCATTTCCATTTTGGATAGAATCTGTATATTGTGTATCGCATCTATTATTTCCTGTATGTATTTCACACTCGTTATATCCTTTAGAAAGAATAATACATTGCGGCCTAAGGTTAAAGTTTCTTGTAATACTTTATATACGATTTGTCGTAACTTTTCTTGTTCCACACTACCTCCTCCTACCAATTTTCTCGATTCTGAATCCCAGGTATTCATCACACCTCTCTCTCTATTTTTCATTTTATACACTTATATGATGCGCTACTTGTTACAAAAAGGAGCTATGGCATCATTTGTACCTGTATACAGATAAGCATCACTCATCCAATACCCATTTGTTAGCTGATTCCATATATTGGTACTACCCTTACGACCAGTAAATGTCATCCCATTTGCGGTACAAGAAACCGTTTCAACCTCTCCATCATTAAGTGCACCTACAAGCGAATAGTTCGTACCAGGGCCTGTGCGGAGGTTTACCGTACGCCCTGCATTTGCATCTACAATCCCTTGATTCGCAATAAGCTTTCCGTAATTATACAAAGTATTACCTGTATATCTCACTGTACTCCCATGCATCGCATAGCCATTATAAGGTGAGGTTTCAAAGAATACCCAGCCACCCAATTCTTTTCCCTGTAATGGTATACGCGTATTGCCCTGCAAGAGGGAAAAATGCACATGACGTCCACTTGCATATCCACCACACGATACGTCCGTCCCTGTATAACCTAAAAAAGTTCCCTCTTGGACAGACTGACCATCCGGTATAATATTATTCCATAGATGATAATAATCTGTCGCGTATCCATTGTGGTGATAGATACGGAGCCACCCCCTGTTATTTGCGCACATAGTGTAAGCCATGCCATCTCCTGCAGCTAATACTCGTTGGTCTCCTCCATATAAGTCAAGAGAACTGTACGGTCTCTCTGATCCTGACCATCCATGAGGACCGCCAGACATCATCCAAGATTGCCCTCTTTCATACGGTAAACGAAGTTCTGGTCTATTCTGTGAAAAAATCTGCGCATTCCCCTGTACAGAAAATATCTTTTTTTCTTGCGCGCTCATCATTGTATCGGGAATTTGTTGTGAGAGTTCGTTGAACAAATCAGTCCCTTCTAGAGCGACTTCCCAATCTGTAGTAGATTGTTTCACAATGAAAAGCCTGCCCTCTGGAAATGCTCCTGTCATATTGGGAGCCAATATCACCACTGATCCAAACGCCCAGTACTTATCGTTAGATAACCGTTTCAGGTTCACCTGTACTTGTGTATCTGTAACCTGTAATTCTTGCCCTTGTTTCTTCTTTTGATGCGATAGTTCCTGTAAAACAGCATGTTTAATCGAAATTTCTGGTGTTTGCACAGGTAGTGCCTTCTTCATTGATTTTGGATGATCTTGTCGTAATATCGAAGCATACACCACCCCCAGTAGTAGTAATATTAGAAATATACCAAATAAAATCCATCGAGATTTCTTCTGTAACCTCATTTTTTCACCCCTTACATTTTATAAAAGCAGCTTTCATAAGGGATATATGCTATGATTTAGCATTTATTATTGAGAAAATCCATGTGGTAGGTATTTTATACTGGAGAGCAAGATGTTAGGGATACATGTAACTTTGTATGGCGATGTATTTCGGAAAATTACATGTCCATACAAATTTCTCAATATGTCATGCTTTGATTTCCATATAAACTGCTCTCTATTCATGCTATATCTATATCAAGAGGTGCTTAAATAGATTAGAATCATAATAGGAGGCACAAAAAATTGAGGTGGTACAGTAAAACTGGAACACAGTATAGGGATAAATTATTCTATATAAGAGGTGTTTGAGATGAAAAAATAGTATGATGAAATGTTTAAAAAACAATGTGTAGAATTGGTGGTTAAAGAAGGGCGTACAATTTCGAGTATTCAAAGAGAATTTGACCTAGGAAACGGGACCTTAAATGCATGGATAAAGAAATATTCTTCCCCATTTTTGGATAATGAGAAATCTGATATGGAAGAACTACGTTCTTTGCGGAGAGAAATCCAGGCTTTAAAAAAGGCGGCAACTTTCTTTGTCAGCAACCAAAACTAACACGCTTTCAATTTATCAGGCAATATCATCACATATTTGGAGTGCGCTGGCTTTGCCATCGATTACAAGTTTCTGTTAGTGGTTTTTACGATTATACTCATCGTAAGCCCACTGAAAATCAGAAAAAACGTAATGGCGAGCTTATTTCAAGTGAGACAAGCTTTATGTGAAGCTGGATTAAAGTGAAAAATTGTCACCTATTATAAGAAAAGAAAGCACGAACATCATACATTTCCAAATGTACTAGAGCGATCCTTTAAACCTGGCAAGAAAGACGTTCCGACTGTTGTATGTGATATCACAGAATTTCGTTTAATGAATGGAATGAAAGTCAAAAAAGAATCCTATTTCATAGTGATCAAGGATCTCAGTTTGCCAGTTATAAGGTTACTGATTTTTGTAATCAACAAAAAATTCAGCAAAGTATGTCCCGCAAGGGAAACTGTTGGGATAACGCTGTGATGGAATCTTTTTTTAGCATCTTTAAACGCGAATGCTTACATGGAGAAAATCTAATTTCTCTCGCTCAAGTAAATCAGTTAGTCGCTGAATTTATTTATATGTACTATCATTCCGTTCGCCCTCATTCATCATTAAATGGCTTGACTCCGTATCAATATTCAAAATCAATTGCGTAATCTAATTGATGTTCCAGTTTTTCTTGACCAGGTCATTTATTATTTTTATCCCCATTCCTAAGAGTTTGTTCCGTCCTACCTATCTTTTCTGCAAAATCACCAATTGAATATAGTTTCATGTTTCTCACCTGTTATGAAGTGACCTTTGTCAATAGTTTTTCACCCATAATATTTTTCTTGATGGCATACAAAAGCTTCAGAAATAAGATCTATCGACAGTTAACCACTCTGTTATTCGTGGATTGGTTACCTCAGGTTAATGGTTCGTCGTTAGGCTCTTATAATCTCACTGCGTGGATCACACCTTTTCAAATTCTAATAAATAGCTTGTTTATCAGAATTTCAGCCATGCCAGAAGAGGTGAGTCATAGATAGCCAGACCTGTAATTCACTATCTCTGAAGCTCATCTATGCCATCAATTGATACCTTTGGTTTCTAACTATGAATGAATCAATCAACTTCATATCCTTCCCTCTTTATTTTCGGTGAATTTTACCTGTTTCTAATCCCCATATAAAACACCCCAGTTCTCTTGCGATAGCTGTAACGGCAACATTTCTAGGTTTCCCTTGATATATCATGCGATAATATTTTCTTTGTAACCTTTCTACAGCCTGATCCGCATAAGCAATCACTTCGCTTCGTTGCCCTTTTTGTCTTGCTTTCACTCGCTTCGATTTTAATCCGATTGTTCCTTTTACCAACGCATTTGCACATTCTACAAGAGTAGACCTAACGGTCGAATTTCCTTGTTTTGTAATCGAACGTCGACTGATTTTTTCTCCACTTGAGCTTTCGCTTGGTGTCAATCCTACATAAGCCATAAATGCTTTAGCCGTGGGAAAACGAGTGAAGTCTGCAATTTCCACATGAACAGTCATTGCCGATGTTGTATCTATACCTTTTAAGCATCTTAAATTTGCGATTGGTTCTTCGTACCTTTCACGATGAGATAATTCTTCTAATCTCAGACTGAACCGCTCAATTTTATCGACTAGAACATCATACTGTAATAGGTATTCGCCTAACGTTTCTTTGAATAATCCTTGTAGATCAAGATTCTTTAACCATTTCATATAAGCGATTGTCCAGCTTGATTTCCCTTCATACACATAGCCATGCCTTAAAAGGAATGCTTTTATCTGTTGTTTTATTTTTTTCAAAGATGTTTTAAAATCACCTAACATGCGGATATACTCTTTCACGGCAACATCCTCTTCTTCTGGAACATATACTTCTTTATAGGTGCCATTTGCTAAATTAAGAGCAATCATTTTGGCATCGAATTTATCATTTTTAACCATTTTATTTTTTGATGAACTGTACATTGTTGTGGGAGCTAAAATATCACAATCAATTCCATTTTGTTCAAGAAGATTATGAAGTGAATACCCTAAACAACCAGCCTCATATCCAGCTTTAATTTTTATATCTTCACCATATTTTGTTTTCAGTTTCTCAACGAATTTTTTTACGAGAGATACATTTGAAGCACATCGTGCTTCTCTTACAATTTCCCCAGTTGTTCCGTGTAGTGCACATAAGCTAAAACTTTCCTTGTGGACATCCATCCCAATATAGATTATATTTTCCATAGTGGCCTCCTATTATCATAGGGTATAACCCCATTCATAATGTTTTCATTCATTATTATGGGTTAAAATCCCTGACTTGATAATCTAGGAGGTCGCTTCATATTATCTCACGAAACTATTTTACCACATCAATATTTTTCATCTATAAATATTCTATCGTTACTTATAGATTTTTATAAATATAAACTAACTGTTATTACTCTCTCTACTGTAATTGAAAAACAGCGCTCACAGGATTATGATCACTATGTGTAAACTGTAAATCATGTCCATTGACTTGAAGGATTTCCACATTAGGTGAGACTAAAAATCCATCAATAATGGTCACAAAACTTTTTCCTTTTACGTATGCCGTACGATTATCACGTACAGTACACACAGAAGGATCTACAGCCCATTGAAATCCTCCTTCTGTAAACTCTTGAGGCAAACGCACTAACCATTTAGGCCAGGAGGCTAGAAATGCGGGATCTTTTAACTGAATATCTGACAGTAGCTGATTCCAGTCACCACCTAAAATCACATAATCGCCCTTCTGATATTGTGTATGCATATACTGTTTTACGTATTGCAGTTGTTGTTTGCGAATATTTCCACCTGCATCATATGCCGATACATGTATATTTACGATTCGCAAGTTCTTTCCATTTTCCACCGGGATAATGTGTTCTACCATAGCACGGTCTAAATCAAAGAGTTGCTTGAGCCAAGGCTCTCTCCCTGGTAATTGCAAACGAGTTGCCTGTTGTATGGAGTAAGTAGAAAACGTAGCGAGTCCTGATTCCACATATCCCATGGGACGCAGAAAAGGAACCGGAACCCATGGATTGCTATAATTGTAACCAAATGTAGAAGCATAAGATGATAGCCTCTGCTGAAAAAGTTGATATTCATTTTGATTAAAAGAACGGAATGCTTTGATATCAACTTCCTGTAACAAGACAAAATCTGCATTGTTTTCTTTTAAAAAGGAAGACATGCACTGTAAATTATGTTTGGTTTGTTCTTTGCTACGAGAACGTGAACCCGTTCCTCCGTCCATGAAGAAATCTTGTTGTGCATCTAATCCTGCGTAACCAATGTTAAAGGTAGTGACTTTGAATGGCATATAAGATGATAATTTTTTTTCTTGATAATTTTCTATACTAAGGTTTATAGATTCAGATGGTTTTTTATATTTCCATGAGATAAAAGTTAAAAAAACGATAGGCAGTCCGAGCAAAAACAATGAGAAAGCAACTAATATTTGGCTTCCCTTTTTCATCCTCTTCCCCTCCTTTTTCCATACCCCTAAAAAATGACGCTAGGTAATCTCTATTATATATCGTATATAAGCGAAACATTTTGAGAAATATAGCGAAACTGCTAGAATAAAAGGTTTTTCTCTTTTCGAGACCGAATATCATGAAGAATTATATGTACAAGAGATGTAATCTTCAATTGAAAATACATGTAAGGATAAAAACATGAGGGGTATTCCTTTGACACATTGTAGTTTCCTGTTTTGGACATGGTTATAGAAGTAACTTATATTAGAATAATGGTCTTGCTAGCATTAGCCAAATTTGTATCTAACCATTTGAACCCCCCTCAGATTAGACTGTATACGGTTTCAACGTAGATTCAATGGAAAAACCTTACAGAAAAATTAATGTATTATAAGTTGATACAAAGCATGTCTTATTACAGCCCTTCCCGAACGAGAAAGCCTACCAACGTTTAGTTAGGAATCCCATCCGTTACACCGTAAGGTGTAGAACTTGCAGCTTTAGCCGTGGGAGTGTCAAAAGGGAAAGATGAAAAAGGAAGAACAAAAAAATTGTGACAGAACATGATATTTTTCGATTTTCGGGAGATATTTCATCTAATGTTACAGGATTTGAAATGTCCCTGAATCGAGTAGAATAGACTGTTTCAGAGACATTTCCTTTTAGGGAATAAATCCTTAATATCCCTTTTGAAGGGGTGGACAAGAAATCTAAAATTATTTTTAACTGTGCAATAGCACTTAGCCCCTGCTGCTTAATAAGTTGGTTGCGTCTTTATATTCTATACCGTGAGCTTCTGCAACTGCTTCGAATGTTACATATCCATCTAATGTGTTAATACCTTTTAATAATGCAGTGTTGCCTAGGCAAGCATCTTTATAGCCTTTGTTCGCAATTTGTACAGCATATGGTACTGTTACATTTGTTAATGCAAGAGTTGATGTACGTGGAACCGCACCTGGCATATTAGCAACGGCATAGTGAACAACGCCATGTTTTTCGTAAATTGGGTTGTCATGAGTTGTAATACGGTCAGTTGTTTCGAAAATACCACCTTGGTCAATCGCGATATCTACGACAACAGAACCTGGTTCCATTGATTGAATCATTTCTTCTGTTACAAGTTTTGGCGCTTTTGCACCTGGAATTAGTACTGCTCCAATAACAAGGTCAGATTCTTTAACAGCTTCTGCAATGTTGTATGGATTAGACATTAATGTTTTTACTTGGTTACCGAAAATATCATCTAATTGACGAAGACGTTCTGCACTTAAGTCAATGATTGTTACATCTGCACCTAAACCTACTGCAATCTTAGCTGCGTTTGTACCAGCTTGACCACCGCCAATGATTGTTACTTTGCCGCGTTTTACCCCTGGAACGCCTGCAAGTAAAATACCTTTACCGCCTTTGTTTTTCTCAAGGAATTGTGCACCGATTTGTGCAGACATACGACCAGCTACTTCACTCATAGGTGCAAGTAATGGTAAAGAACGATTGTCTAATTGTACTGTTTCGTATGCAATTGATGCAACTTTGTTATCGATTAATGCTTTCGTTAATTCTGGTTCTGGAGCTAAGTGTAAGTATGTGAATAAAATTAAACCTTCACGGAAATAGCCGTATTCACTTGCTACTGGCTCTTTTACCTTCATAACCATATCTTGATTCCATGCTTCTTCAGCAGTTTCTACCAGTTTCGCACCAGCTTGTACGTATTCTTCATCCGTAAAACCAGATCCTAAACCTGCTCCTTTTTGAACAAAAACTTCATGACCATTTTGTACTAAATGTACTATTCCCGCTGGCGTCATTGCCACACGGCTTTCGTTATTTTTTATTTCTGTTGGTATCCCAATATGCATAATGAAATGCCTCCGTATCTAAATTATGAGTGAAAAACGCATGAAATGAATAACTAGGAACATACTGTACTCGAAAAATAGTGTCCTTTTCTGTTTGAGCGATAAAATATATCTTTCTAAACTAACTTATACCTCATCACGTTTTTGTTGCGTGTGTAACTTACTATTTGTATAACCGTAACTAAAATAAACAACAAGCCCTATTAAAAGCCATATAACAAAACCAATCCATGTGATGGTAGGTAGTTGTAGAGCTAGGTATCCACAAAATAAAACAGCTAAAATCGGAACCCACGGTACCAAGGGTACGCGAAAAGCACGTGGTAATTGAGGTTGTTTTTTGCGTAAAATAATAATTCCAATGGATACAATAATAAATGCAAATAACGTACCGATATTCGTTAATTCTGCTAATTCATTTAAAGGAATGAAACCAGCAAAGATTGCGACCATAGTAGCGGTGATCCAACTATTGTGAACGGGTGTTTTTGTTTTAGGATGTATAGTAGAAAGTACTTTTGGTAGTAAACCATCACGGCTAATTGAGTAAAACAAGCGTGTTTGTCCATATAACATAACGAGTAATACGGTTGTAATCCCCGCAATTGCTCCTACAGAAATAAAACCAGCAATCCAATCTTGTTGAATGTATTGTAGAGCAAATGCTACAGGATTTTTTACATCTAATTGATTGTAAGGCACAATTCCAGTTAATATTAACGAAACAACAATATATAAAATGGTACAAATTGTTAAAGAAGCAATGATACCGATTGGCATGTTGCGCTGTGGATTTTTGACTTCCTCAGCAGCTGTTGATACAGCATCAAACCCAATATAAGCAAAGAATACGGTTGCAGCCCCAGTAGTTACACCAGAGAAACCAAATGGCATAAATGGTGTCCAATTTTCAGGCTTTACGTAAAAAACTCCCACACCGATAAAAAGTGCGATAACTAAAAGCTTAATTGTTACCATAAGAGCATTAAATCGAGCTGATTTTTTTACCCCTATCGTTAATAAAAATGTCATTAAAAAAATGATACAAATAGCCGGTAAATCTACATATGTTCCTACTGCAGGATTATATGCGCTTGTTAAAGAAGTAGGCAGTATAATGCCAAATCCATTTAATAGCCCTTGAAAATATCCAGACCAACCAGATGCAACAGCTGAAGAAGCTAATCCATATTCTAAAATTAAATCCCATCCTAAAATCCAAGCAATTAATTCTCCAAACGTTGTATAGCTATAGGTATAGGCACTACCGGATACGGGTACAGTTGATGCAAATTCAGCGTAACATAATGCCGCAAATACACAGGCTAATCCAGATAAAAGAAACGATAAAATAAGTGCCGGACCTGCGTGTTCTGCTGCGACAACACCGGTAAGAACAAAGATTCCAGTCCCAATAATAGCTCCAATTCCTAACATAGTAAGATCGAATGCACCAAGTTCTTTTTTTAAAGATTCTTCTTTGATACTGGACTGTGCTAATAATGTTGAAATTGATTTTTTTCGAAATACATTCATGTATTGCGTCAACTCCTTTGAATAAAAAATGTATTTTATCTTATATTTTTATATTCTGGTCATCCCTATCATCTCGTTACAGGCGCTACCAACACTGTAAATATCAAATGATTTATACCTTGTTTTTAAATTCCATAACGCCCATCACTATTATTGGTAACCGTAGTTTACATTTATTTAGACATCATTTGTAATATAACGATAGAAACAATCAAATTTTATTTTAATCCTTGTTATATCCCTAAACAAAAAATCAACCCACTTTATTTGGTATGTTTCCCTCCAAAAAATCCAATGATTCTGAGTGTATAAGAGCTTTAAATCTTATTAGTTATCATGGTATATTTGTATTCTTAAAAAATATAGTGTGTCAATTCAGCCTATAACCATCATGCATTAGGTTCGTGAATACAATAAATCAAACAAATCTGGGGAAAGGTGATGTTGGGATAAGTAGTTTATTGAACAAACGTTTGCGGAATAAAAAAAGCCAAGCTTCTTTAGAAAATACTTGGCAACCTTCTCATCTCGTTTACAGCTTAAATACAAATCAATTGTGCGATATAAATCCATTTTTTTCAGCCTTGATTGTGATGTATGTTTCATCCACTAGTCAAGAATCCTTAGTTGATCTCAAATGTTGCCGAATACGCTTATTTAATTCTGGTTCATATTGATGAACCCATCATATAATCGTTGTACGAGCTAAAATTTCCACTAAATCACGAATGTAAGTTGTATCGCAGATGTATATAAGTTCTCTTTGAATTTTTTCCATACTTATATTTGTTTGAGTCGGTGAAACCCTAGATAAGTGTTGCAAGCTTATGGCCACGGAACGC
Organism: Bacillus sp. FSL K6-2944; assembly: GCF_038005385.1. NCBI lineage: Bacteria > Bacillati > Bacillota > Bacilli > Caryophanales > Bacillaceae > Bacillus > Bacillus sp. FSL K6-2944. The sequence continues at coordinate 383,735 of NZ_JBBOTE010000004.1, forward strand.
TTTGTGATTTCACCGCCAACTGCGCCATTGGCATGAGCTGTAGCATTTGCACCCAGTGTAACGCCTAATTCACGGGCAATATCTTCTTTCATCCAGTGCAACCATGGCTTTGAATTGTTTTTTCTAGTCATTTACACACCTCCTTTATGAACTTAGGATATATGTACTGGAGTCTTTGTATACAATATAAAAATTGGAAATAGAGGCGAATGGGGTCCAAATACGAAACGACAGTGTAACCACTGCTGCCTCTTCGTACAAAAAAGCGGGTATCCATGATTAATTATGAAAATCATGGATACCCGGAAATGGAGGAATAAAATTATTTTATTTAGATGTTATAATTAATATCTAAAAATTAGACTTTATGATATAGCTAAAATTTTATTATTTTTCATTCTAACAATACAATTTATACTTATGTACACTTTAATTATCTACAATATGGCGTATTCCCGATATATCCCTATTCGTAAACTTCGCAATATCTTGGATATACATGCCCTGGATTAGTTGAATTTTTCCTTTTTGAATACCTTCTTCTCGTCCTTTTTTCTCTCTGTTACTTATATTAGAAGTTTCATCGATACGAGCCTTTTATCTCGCCTCATATGACATACGGAATGCTAGGTCTTGACTCATTTTCCCCCGCTTTTGCATCGCATCTTTTTTTACAAATTTAATCTCGATTCATAGCAATCTTCTCCAGTGTATGTGTTGATTCTAGTATATCTTCTTCATGAAATCTTGCGATAAAAACCGCTATTCCGAATGTAACCAGCCTGCAATTAGATTTTTTTGCTTTTGTTTTAATTGGGACCATTTTTTATTATTTCGAAGAATCTGTCCATCTACTTTTATATGATTTTTCATATCTCATCTTGTATGGACATAGAATTGAAGACAGCAAAACAACTAATTCTAGCTAGATGACTAATACTGGTACTCATTATAATGCACTTCGAGTGGAAAAATTATGTCGTTGACAATCCACATGAGACCTTCAATACTATGTACATTCAAAAATCTATGAAAAAGTATTTTGTTGAAAATCTTTCTAGACAAGTATTAAATATTAAAGCTGAAAAAATTGACAGCGTCAAAAAGATTCTAGTAGGAATCCTCATTATTTTTTTGGAATGTATCCTTTATTTGCACCAGAACCCTAAATAGCTGTATTTATTTTGATAATGACGGTAGGTTATCTTCATATATAATATCAGTAGAACGTTTATTTCGATAATTAGATTCTATATCTAAAATTTCAACATCTAGCATTACATATTCTTTGTCTTTTTCAATTACTGGTGATATATTTGTAACCTTATACGTTCTATTTCTTGGTAATAGTAATTCCATTTCCCCAGGAACCTTACTTAATAAATCTACATATATAGCAGGTACCCCTTTAGGAACATGGATTTTCATCAAAATAGGCAGTAAACTAAATGTTTTTGCTGCGTCTTTAACAATACTGGTACTCATATACGCTGGATCTTTTTTATATTTTCCTTGAAACCTCTCTTTAAAGTGTTCAAAGCTTTCCGTATTTATCTTTGAAGTACTATTAACTGGATCATCCTCTTTTAAATCAAGTTTCACTAAGGAGTTTGCTGGTAATCCAAATGCACTTTCACTTACTCGGCGATAAACTATCATATCATCATGTAGTCTCACTCTCGAAAAAGCACGATCTATCTGGGTAATATTCTTCTCTGTTTTTTCTTGATCTAGAACATCAAAATAATTAGAACGAAGATATTCATTAATAGGATAATATCCCCCTCCTGTATAGTCTCTTACGGCATTTTTTTCTGCTTGTGGGGTAAGTTTATTCCAAAGGTCAAAGAATTCTTTTCCCCAATCTGTCGCTTCTGCTTTACATTCGGGTTTAAAATTCAATAGTGTTGTAGAATGACACTGTTGATTCACAGTTGTCTCTGCTGAAATGCCTACCGGTATCGTTAATGACGATACCATACTTATACCGACTATACATGCATATAATATTCTTTTATTTTTTTTTAACATCGTTTTTACTCTCCTCTAATTGTTTTATTTTAAAATACTATTCATTCCTATAAATTACTATCTGTTTCCCTTACATAATCCTTACAAAAATGTAAGATACCCCTGTAGGAATAGATTCTAAGGGGTAGAAGGCGTAACCCTGCCGTGAAGTGTAAAATACATTCTAATAAACGCATTTTATGATTTGTTTTTTATTTTCGAACATTCCGCATTCCATTTTCATGAAGTTTCTTTATGGATCAGTTTTGGTAGCAAGAATCCCACTGACGTTAGTCAGCTTGCCCCTTTAGGGGTGGGAGTGTCAAATAGTTACTCTTTTTTTACTTTTATAGAAAAGATACTGTTTGCATCTGTAATCATTTGATTTTTCACCGCACTTGGAAAATTGATTTCGAAATACTGATTTCTTCCATTAGCATGCGGTCCTATGAATGTATGTCGAGTATTTTTGCCTTTGAAAGGAGGAAATCCCTGCTGTTCTTGTCTTTGTTGTGGATAAGGGGAAAAGGAGATTCGATACAAAAAAAGACCTTTGTTATTGCCAAGGTCTTTTTTTGTATGTTGGTAAAAAGAAGACAGATAAGTCATCGCTTCCTGAACATCTTATCACATATACCGTCGTATTTATTGGTCTTATTTGTCTTTTGAAAGAGACAAATAAGACCTTTCAGAATACGTAACCTCTTAATTCATTCTCTAAAAAAGATGGAATGATGTGTTTGATACAGGGAGATGGTTTCTCATCCAATCGTTTGTTCCATGTCGTATGCCTCTCACAGCTAAATCTACCACTTTTCTATCATCTGTTTATTTTTCCTTCTCTACCACAAAAAATGGAACGGCCCTTATAAAAATTTTTCCTGACCGATCACGTCATCTGCGGTCATTTGAACTACTTTTTGTTTACATTCATAATCGTGATAAAAACTTAAGGTCTCTATGTTTCTTTTCAAATAAACGCCTTGTATATGAGGAAGAATCGAACTAGATTTCGTATGCTCATGTAAGTGTTTAATTTCTTCTTGGAATTGTAGTGGGTCTATTGCGAAATAAAAGATTGGATTTCCAATTCAATTGTATATAGTATGATTCTTACAGTTCTTTCCGAAAAAAAAGCCCATTGCCTTTAGGCATGGACTGAAAGTGAGGTTGGATACAGAGCGCTACTAAAAAACCGAAAGAAGTCAACACGTTTAAAAGTTCGTGCCTGATTAACCGACACATATAATCGTAATTTCGAATTGTTAAAGTACAAGTCAAACAGATCCAAAAGGTACGAGATAGAAAATATAAGTGTCCATGCGGATTTGAGACACACCGCACTATCATTGGGGTGATGGCACACCTTCACCTTGAAGGCTGTTCAAAATAGAAATGGACTGCGAACGTTTCGTCATTCAGAAATCCCATCCGTTACACCGTAAGGTCTAAAACTTGCGGCTTTAGCCATGGGAGTGTCAAATCGCTGAGTTTTTCAATTGAATTTTTCTAATCTAAAATTTTAACAATCGGTGTAGTTCCCCTTTTATTGCGCTCAATAAGAGATTTAATTTGATTAGACGTCTTAATTTTTATATGTACTGGAAAATAATCGGGGATTTTCTCCATAACAAGATCGGCAATATATTGAGTAAAACCGATTAATTCCACTGTTCCTATAAGGTTTGTTAATATGTCTATTTGTAAATCATTGAGTGCCCCATCTATATAGAAACCCTTTCCTATCACAATAATACCTTCTGGGAAATATGTATGAATCTTTTCAGTAAAATTAGATAACATCATCGAATCGCCTCGATGATTTGATAATGCATCTTTAGACGGAAATAAGGCATATCTTTCATTTATATTTTCCCAATCTGTAATTTCTACTTTCCCTTTATCGACTTTTCCATACGTTAAAATTGAACCTGGTATGAGAGCGCTTTGCGCTCCTTGTTGATAAATAACAAAGATTATAGGAAGATTTTTTGTTTTACTCTTTTGATGTATTATTTTTAGAATGTCATTTGCCATTTTCTTTCCCTCAGATATTACTTTCTTTTCATTGATTGGGACCTCCCTCTGATAGTCATGTTCTTCCTTAAAATAATGAACCGAATTCATCACAAGTCCAACAACTATGCCACCTAATTCATTATGTTGATCTTTCTGTAAAACATAATTTTGTTCCAAAATTCCAGCAATATACTCAGGATTTTTTTTATTTTCTTCTTCATCATGTTCTGTCCCATCTGGTATCAATGGATTAAGTCCAGTATTAGGAATTTTTCTCCCTAACTCCCTCAACAAATCCTCTTGTTGCTTTTCTGTTCGTTTTCTTAATAGTAAGGATTCTAATGTATTTCTTTCTAAAGTCTTCCCATTTTGAAATATATACTTTTTTGGATTGAAAAATTGACTTGCTACACGTGTTAATCCTATTTCAAATGCATCTCTATTCAGTAGATTTATTTTGTTATTTTTACTTACAGTAACTAATCCATTCGCCGCACCTTTCTCAAATGGAATATGTATTTTGTAACTATCATTTGATAGTGAAATCATTGAACCCTGTGTACTTTTGTTTCCTTCATCTTTCTTTTTTAAGCCACACCCAACTAATGCTATACTCAAACTAGATACTAATAATATTAATTTTTTCAAACCACAATACTCCTTTGCATGTTTTAAACTTTATTTTTATACTGTATCAAAAAGATAAAATTTTTATTAAAAAATAATATATATTGCGATTATATGTAGTGTATTTTCTTTATTGTAATTTCACTTATTCGCTTATTTTACAAAATTCGGAAGTGATCTCATTTGTGAACAGACCGAGGCGGGAGAATGTACTGCAAGGGCTCGGAGACGTTTTGGTGGAAGACCTGAAAAAATTAGGAACAAAAGAGCAACAAATAATACAAATACACGTGTCTAAGAAAACCCTCATTAAAGATATTGCGCAAACATTAAAGATTTCTTGTACAACGGTGTATCGTTGTTTACAATTATTAACCTACAAATCCCTTTATTTTATCCTACAGCGGGATTTGTAATTGATTTTGAAGATGATATAAGTATCAATTTAAGATATAAGTATTTCCTAGAACACATAAAATAAAAGAAGAGATGCGCTAACATCTCTTCTAAGTAACTGTTGCCGTAAGGTAATTAGTTGCGTTAAGATTATTTCTTTTTCTCAAGACTATCCTTTTGCTTCCGACAGCACGGATGGTCTTTTTACGTTGTTTGCTTATATTGCTAACTAGTTTATTTCCAAAACCAGTCGCAAGGATTGTTACAAAGACTCTTAACAAACCCTGTAGCAAAGATAGTAAATATTCCATCATAGGAGTCACCTTCTTTCCCTCCCTTATATAAGAGAAAGGACAGCAACATTCTGAAAAAACGAGGGAGTTTTCAAACCATTTATGGTTTATAGTTCATAAGTTCTGTATCATTTTTTGAACTTTTAAAACATGAAATAGATCTAATATTTAATTGATGCAAAAAAAATTACAGTCCGCTCCGAACGAGAAGTTCCATCGCCTTTAGGCATGGGATGAAAGTGCGGTTGGATACTCTTCATGAAAAAACGTACACTTTGTAGTGTTTAAATTTAGAGATTAACACAAAAACTCCGCCAGAATTTTTTTGCACAACAAAAAGGAGTGTATCTAGGGAGAATAAAGACTCTACGAAACAACTTGCTTTTTTGGGGTTGCGTGTTACCTTTTTACACCATACAAAAACCGGTTCTATTTTTGGGCTTGTTCCTATAGGAATCTATGTCTGTTTTTGTCTTTGTTTATTATTTATATTAGAATCAATTATAGTATGTTTTCCCGTTTTAGCTTAATTTTTATAAATTATTCTAAGGTACAGATTCAGAACTTTCCAATAAAATCTATGTATAATCCAACAAACTTACAAAATCTATAATATATTATGGTTCTATTTCTTAAAAACATAATTTTTTATTTACACAAAAATGATGAGATATAAAAAATTATACAATCAAATACCACAGAAAATACACCGTATTATTATAAACAGCCCGTTTAACACTTAAAATATTGTAAAGGAAGAATTAAAAATGCATCATACAAAACCTACCTCTTCACGAATACTCTCTCTTGATATAATTCGTGATTTTGCTTTACTTGGAATATTAATTGCACACGCTTCTGGTGGAACACAAGGGCAAAAATATCCGATTTATTCTTTAGATTTCGATTTATCTGTTTTTAACAATTTGTTTATTCACTTTAAATTTGTTTCCATTTATTCATTTTTATTTGGTATTGGATCTCACATATTTGTTTCGCACGCTCAACAACGTGGATTACGCAGTTATTATCTTTTTTCAAGACGATTAATTACTTTACTCCCAATAGGAATTATACCAATATTAATTTTCCCTCAAATAACCCCTATTTTAATTATATATGGTTTATTAGGGTTTATCTTGTTACCTTTTTTTAAACTACAGCCTAGAATTATTCTGATCATCGCTGGAATATTAGCATCCTGTAATATGATATTTATAATTGAAACCATGGTATTTCGAAATCCATTAATTAAAGATTTCAGTGCCGTTTTTATGATTATACAATTTTTTATTTATTATATTTTAGTAATTGTTACGATGTTTTTGCTAGGGCTATATGTAGGTAAGATAGGTCTTTTTCAGCAATTATCACACAAAAAGAATATAATTAAACGCATTCATAGGATTTCATTTTTTCTGAGTTTATTATTAGTATTAGTGGGACTATGGATGGTTTATATCAATCCAGATATAGGATACAATATGCCCTTTCAGGGGATAAGTTATATAACATCCTATCCCTTATCAATTATATATATATCTTCCATAATTCTTTTATATAATAAAAATTATTTAGTGTATTTATATAAACCACTTAGTTATGTAGGACGGATATCATTAACCGCCTATATAGGGCATGCTGTACTTCTCAAAATTCTTATTTTATCATTTTAGCCAAGAAGACTCCTTCCTCAAGGAACGCGAAGTTAGTAGGTGGGAGATGAATTGGCTTCGGACAAGGGATGGCAGGAAGCCATCTTAATTGTTCGACATACATAAACTGTTACTTCACTACCTATCGAACACATGTTTGTTGTATAATAGAAACATACCGAAATGGAGGTGAAATGAATGATGATTAATAAAGCATATAAATTTCGTATCTATCCAAATAAAGCACAAGCAACCCTAATCAATAAAACGATTGGCTGTTCTCGTTTTGTATTCAATCATTTCCTATCTCTATGGGATAATGCATACAAAGAAACAGGGAAAGGTTTGACATATGGTACATGCTCTGCCAAACTCCCTGCCATGAAGAAAGAGTTTGTTTGGCTAAAAGAAGTGGATAGTATCGCGATTCAGTCGTCTGTTCGCAACCTTGCGGATGCTTATACACGCCTTTTCAAAAAACAAAACAATGCCCCGCGTTTCAAATCTAAGAAGAACAACGTACAATCTTATACCACAAAACAAACAAATGAAAACATTGCCATTGTAGGAAACAAAATAAAATTGCCAAAACTAGGTCTTGTTCGATTTGCCAAAAGTCGTGAAGTAACAGGACGTATTTTAAATGCTACAGTTAGACGGAACCTTTCTGGCAGATACTTTGTGTCATTGTTAGTTGAAACAGAAGTGCAAGAACTTCCGAAAACAAACTCTTACATTGGAATGGATGTGGGACTAAAAGATTTCGCCATTTTGTCAGATGGAACAACCTATGAAAATCCGAAGTTTTTTCGATCATTAGAAGAGAAGTTGACAAAAGCACAGCGTGTTCTTTCTAGAAGAATGAAAGGATCTTCTCGCTGGAATAAACAACGAGTAAAAGTAGCTAGAATTCATGAATACATGACGAATGCTAGAAAAGATTACTTGGACAAAATCTCGACTGAAATCATCAAAAACCACGATGTTATCGGTATAGAGGATTTGCAAGTATCAAATATGTTAAAGAATCATAAGTTAGCAAAAGCAATTAGTGAGGTATCATGGTCTCAGTTTCGAACTATGTTGGAATACAAAGCAAAATGGTACGGCAAACAAGTCATTGTTGTATCGAAAACATTTGCTTCAAGCCAATTATGTTCTTGTTGTGGATATCAAAACAAAGACGTTAAAAATCTAAACCTACGTAAATGGGACTGCCCTTCTTGCCTTACAAACCATGATAGGGATATTAACGCAAGTATCAATCTAAAGAATGAAGCGATAAGGCTTCTAACCGCAAGGACTGTGGAGATAGCCTAATAAATTAGAGTTCGATAGAACTCTTTACTTAGGAATCCCCCTCTTCTAAACGAAGTGAAAGTGGGGGTAGTTCAATGTTAGGTTGGACAAACGGATATACACTTATACAAAGTCTGGTTCTCGTCTGCATTGTGTTTACCATACTCACGATTTTTAGTTTTATTTGGTTGCAAAAATTTCAGCAAGGGCCTTTTGAAAAAATTTGGCGTGTTCTAACATATGGAAAACATGATTCTATTGCAAAACTTAAATAAATACGCGTGACAGGGCAGCTAGACACTTTATTCAATGAGCTATCTAACTTCTATTGTTCTAAAATATAGCGCTTATCTTCGATATCCCGACCGTTTTTTATGCATACCACACGAGTAATAGCCCACTGTGGTAAATTTGTAGAATCAGATAACAATGTTCCCACAAACCTAACATTAGCGGATATGAAAAACAATACTGAAGGAGGTAGGGATAGTACATGACTATTCGACACAATAAAAAGGTTATATACAAACCATTGGAATTCGTAACGGCATCTATAAATAGTACTTACATATGTATTTGTAAAAAGGAAGATTCTTCAATTCAGAAAATCTTCCTTTTTATGCGCGAATAATGTTTACTAATGCTTGTTAAGTAGTTTTATTTCGTTGCTATACATCCTCCACAATCCATGTAAAAATATCCCAATCTCATTTCAAACCAGACGGTTCGGTTTGAAATGATTCGCAATGTAGAATACAATAATATAGGTTGTCTGTATTTGGAGTGCTCTAGTAGTGAACCCTTTTTTCGCGTTATCTTGTAAAATGAAACACAGCACTCAAAAAACCTTAAAAATTAATGATTCCATCAGAAGTGCTCTTTTTAATCTACACCCATTATTTGATTGTACTGTTCCTGAATAGTTAGTAGTTGTAGACTTAATCCTTTTACGAGTACTATCATCCTATGGTCTTGTTCCAACATAAGTAACAATTGTGTTACTTCTAAAAGCATTTGATGAATCTCATATGCTATTTCGGCAACCACATAACCAGAAATATGCTGAAGAATAGACTCAAGTATGCCCATTTTCCGATCGATTTCTTGTAGTAATTGTTTAGAGCCTCCAAATAATAATTGGTTCAATATACCAATCCTCCCCTACACTTTATCTTCTTATTAAAACTCAAAAATTGAAAAGAGTTATACTCTATACTTTTTTGTATTTTATATCAATTATAATACCTATACAATAATAATTCTAACATCTAAATATAGAGAAAATCATTTATATTTAGGAAATTATAGTGCCCTAAACGTAAAAGAAACCCTGAAAAAATTTAATTCGATACATGTATTTTCACAATGTTCTATCCTTGTTCCATAAAAAATATTATAGAAATAGATTAATAAAATACATTTTTTTATATAGAAAGATTCCTTAACGTACCATCTATTCCAGCCGTGTGACCCGTAGTATCATAACATCGCTTCTCTTTTTGATATAAAAATAAACACCACAAGTAGGGGCCTGTGGTGTTTGGGAGAAAGTTATAAAAGCTACTATGAAATGTTAGTATCTTTTATTTTACAAGAAATTATAAATATTGGTATTGAGAAAGTTACTCTCTAAATCCGAAATAATCCCATAAAATGCTTCAATAAAAGTACTGCAGGAGAATAAGACAATCTTGAATTTTCTTATTTTCCTTTTTTTCTAGCGGATAGGCAAAAATACCCTAACTACACTTGAATATAAAAAAACAAAAAGACCTGGATAAAAATCCACGTCTTTTGTTAGCAAGTACATACTCGTCTAGAACAAATAAAACGCTACTCGAAAGCTCCATTAGTATAACAAATAATGAGGATTTCAGCAATGGTAGGTGTCCTTCTACTTCTTATATATCTTTGCTATGCCTTTTCATTGAAAGAGCATCTATATCTCTGTGAGAAGTACGAAGTCTAAAATATCATGGTGGTATAAGCATTTCCTAATAATTTTTCACCTATAATGCCATAAACTCTATACTTTCTTTGATCCATTTGTATAGATATAACCTAGATGAAAATCATAGAATCTATGTAAGGATTCTATTGCTCCAGCAAACTCCAGTATTAATGGTATTTCTTTTTTAGATTGATAATAAATTTGTTTTGCTTGCGGTATTTTCCCGTCTGTTTGTATTCGTTTTAAGCCTACACCTAATTCACAATGTAACACACGAGCTATGTTGTTCAATACATCAACGGACCCATGTATGCGTAAGCGCGCGCGTTTATATAATTTTCCTTTATCTTGGCCATGTACAGTTCCTAAATCATGTAATAAGCGAATATAAGTTGCTACAAACACTTTTTCGTTGAAAATACCTTGGGGGAAAGTTCGATTTTTTTCTGAAATCGGCGTCCAGTTCATTTCCTCTATCTTTTTCACAAGCGGATGACTTTCATTTATTCCAATTTCCCAAAAATTCACTTTCCCTTCACGTTCTCTCTTGCAGTATCTTAAAGAATTACTTCTCACAACTAATTCACGAAATCTCTCTGGAATTTCTTTTTTCTTATTTCTGATAGAAAAATACCCTTTTCGTTTGGATCCATATCTCCAAATAATCGCTAATATTTCTGCAAAATCATCTGTTGTAAGTAATTGATTGAATTGTTTTTCTTCTTCATTCGATAATCTAAATTTCTTAGTCAATATTAGTTCTCCTATTCTTTACAGAAATATAAATTTTATATTTACAATATTACGATAAAACAAATATAATTCCTTACAATACATTTCAATGAAACAATTTCTACAATCAGCAGGATTTGCAATCTCATAGATAATATCTTTAATCTATTTAGTTAAATCATCAATACTCTTTGTAGGGAACGAAAAATAAAAAGCCGTTAGATAAATTCATTTCCATGCTAAAATCGTATCAAAGATATTGCTCCACCTTTTTTCGTACCTTGCTTATTCCCCTAACAAATTTATTATTATTTTTCTATTCTAAGCCACATTCTAATTTTAGCTGTTTTTTTCTTTTTCGATTGTTTTTGCGACAAAGAAACAATAAAAAGAACCCACTTATATAGTAGATTCATTTAATCATTTTCAAGGTTTCACACTTCATAATAATTCAGACAAAAAAACAAGAATAATGCGGTATATATTATGATAATATATATGAAAAAGAGTAGAGAATTTATTTTTGAATTCAATAGATTCAGAAGAAAAAGCTCATTTCTCACAAGAAATGAGCTTTTTCTTTTTCAGACTAAAAATTTTGTATCATTTCAACCTTTACTAGGGAAAAGGTTGAAAGAAAAGTTTAGCTTGGTTACATTTTCGCATACATGTAAGGTAAAGTGAATTGATAATATTTATTCTGATTATTATGAAATCAAACTTGTGTTTTTACATTCATTAGCTAACAAATCCCATTGTATAGTGAACCTTTCGACAGCGTAGGAAAGTCTTTTTAAAGAGTTTGATATACCTTTATTCCTATCCTGGATCAGTTGAAGAAGCCTGTACATGAAGAAACGAGCGATTTCCGCTCGTTTCTTCATGTACAGCTATATCCCCTTTCAAGAGATATCACGTATTATTCGTCGTTTCCCCTATGTTTACATACAAAAATTTTATTTATTTTTAGAAATTGCAATAGTTACACCACGTCCATTTTCACATTCTTTTACAACTTTAAACTGAAGGCCCAATTTGGGAAGAATTTTGTCTGTATAATTATTTTGATCACTAAAAGCAGATACTCCTTCTTGAGCCGGAGAATCTACATTTCCTTGTGGTGTTTCTACTTTAATGGGTGTGGTTTTTCGTAGGCCAAAAGCTGCATCCGCATTTTGCAAGCTACTCATAGCCGGCTTCGTTTTATCATGATTGTAATACAGTATTTGTTGATGTGCATCGATAACCCCAAGCATCTCATGACCAGGGTGGTTACTTTCTTGATTATCTGTATAACGTCCATCATAGTACCAAACAATCATTCCAGGATCAGCTGATAATCCTTTATAACCAGCAGCAGTCTTATTAAGTCCTTTATCCGCCCCATTATGGCTACGCCATTCTATGAGATAATAATTAGGATATTGTACACCATTTTTCATTACTGGAGGAAGGTTCACCTTGATTACTTTTCGAGCAGTATTTTTACTAGTAGCTTCTTCCAATACAAACTCTTTCTTTTTCTCTAAGTCCTTGTAATCTACCTCGATGGGTTTAATCCACTTTCCTCCATAAGTAGACTGCAAAAACATTTTGGACCATGGATCAAAGTTACTAGGTTCAATTCCACCTGGCTGTCCATTAAGTGCGCCAAAAGCCATTAATGACCACATATCAGCAGACCCTTTACCACCAAAATCATATAAATCCGGTAAACCAAGATTATGACCATATTCATGAGCCAGAGTACCTACCGCAGTGTCCTCTGGAATAATAGTGAATTTCTTTGCTTTCAGAGTCGTACCAGGAATTTGTGCAGGTTCTTTAAGCTCCCCTGTATAGGGCACAACATACATATCAGAGGTCCCCCCTGCCATAACTACTACTAAATTATCTAAGAATCCATCCGGCTCTACCTTATTTCCATCTCTATCTAAATCATCGGGATCTTTTTGATCATATAAATTTTCCTTTCCTTTAATAGATTGCCCTACTTGTGTGAGTGTTTCTTTCACTAATTCTCCAAATCCTTCAAACGGTTCACCTTTAAAATCTCTGTAATATTCTATATTATTCTTCGCCTGCATCCATGATGAAACCACTCCTTTTACATTCCAAAATCCATTCGATTGTTCGTTATAATATTCATTTAGGGAGGGCATACTTATTCCTTCCGGGGTTTTGAAAATGCCATTATTAAATAACATTCTCTCATAGTGAGCTTTGTTAAAATCTTTTGTATAAAAATCTGTTTCTGGTTTAATTTGATTATGCTTCATATTCGGGAACTCAATTAAAGAAACAGCAATATGATCCGTATAAGATTTCTGCTGACGAGAGGCTGCCGTACTTGTGTTTAGCATAGATACCTGGATATTCCCTAGATTTTTGTTTATATTCTCTGGTTGTACCCCATCTAGATCAAAATTACCAGCGCTCGCTTGAATGCTTTCTGTTGGTGCTGTACTCATAATAACCGTGGTTAAAAGCATCGAAAAAATAATGCCACTCCTTTTTTTATACATATGTGTGTCCTCCTCAATTATTTATAGCCAGTAATTAATTAAATAACTAATTTTCATTTTAAAGAACACTTATAAAGATAGGATGCAAATGAAATAAAGATTGGATAAAATCTATATGTGAATGATTTTTCTCATAGTCTTGAAGCAATTTTTCTAATTAATAAGCATAAAACCATTTTCATTTACTTGGCGGACTTCACAGGAATCCTAAAGCGTTTGTACCTAAACGAAAATATGCACAATCTGAAACGTTCATTTTAACCGACATCTACTACCTTATATTTGACACTCCCACGGCTAAAGCCGCAAGTCCTACACCTTACGGTGTAACGGATGGGATTCCTGAATGACGAAACGTTCGCAGTCCATTTCTGTTTTGAACAGCCTTCAAGATGAGGGTGTGCCATCCCCCCTCCTGAGACAGACCATATAGGTTCTTAGGCTGATTGACTATTACCGCCAACCACAGGTTGCGTAGCGAATATTCATCGCCCCAACGATATCACGATGTTTCTCAAATCCACATGGGCACTTGTATGTTCTGTCTTGCGCCTTGTTCTTTTCAGAACATTTCGGACGCAAAGTATTCATTAAGATATTTTCCAACCTATGAAATCAGAATTCATTATTGTACAGTTGTATACGCCATATACAACTCTTTATTTGATACTTTTTACAAAATGCAATTGTGAAAAAATAAATCTATTGCTGTTCCAAGTATTAATCTATCTTCAATCAGCTCCAGAAAGGCGATGGATGACCAAGATTATTGATTTTACCCTAAAAAATGAGTGACCTATTCATACAAACCATTTAAAAGGATGATGCATGGTTTAGAAGCAAAAAAGAACAACCTATGAAAATAATCTGTTCACAAATTAAGATGATATGAAATTAACTAAACATAATAGCCATGAAAATGAAAAAAGGATAGAATAGAATCAAATAAAAAGAACGGACTGGCAGTCCGTTCTTTTGAAAAAGGAGCAATGAAAGTTATTCTTCTTTATTATAACTTAAATGACTGAAAATTAAATCTTTTTATATTGAGAAAGTCTATAACTAAGAAAGAAGGTCACTACAATGAATAAAGGTGATGCCATTTTAAGATTACTATCCGAAATCAAATTGGAACTTAAGGACGTAAAAGAACAGGTGGAACAAATACAATCAAAGCTAGATACATTCGAACAACAAAATCAAGTGAAGAACAAAGTAGAAAAACAAAAAACAAAAATAAACCCTGTTAAAAAAGAGAAACGAGCTTGGAAATATCCAGCTAAGCTAAAATGAAAATTGGATTTTTCTTTCTTCTTATCTAGTCGCGGAAGAAAGCCCCACAATTAAACAATACGTCTATGATATTGAGAACTTTGGGAGATAGATGCTTCTTCTTATTGTGATACAATCGTATCCATTAAATTCTGAAGTTCCATCACACAAATCACTCCAAAACACCGCGTATTTTCAATATATCCATATTTGTAAATTTCGCAATGTCCTCTATGTCCATTCCGTTTTTATACATATCCCGAATCAATTGTATTTTCCCTTGCTCCATTCCTTTTTTCTCTGCATGTGCAGCCGCCACATTCTCATCTAACAAGCTTTTCTTCCTTGCTTCATACTCGCTACGAAACGACTGATTATGACTCATATCATCCCACTTCTGAATCGCTTCCTGCAATGGTTCATCTTGCTCCATCGCAATCGCCTCCAACGTTTCTATAAGATTCTGATCTTTATGTGACGCTAACAAAAGTAACCACCGTGCTAAAACGTCATGCCACAGGTTGACTTGTTCATTTCGCCATTGCGCCGTCAGCTTTGGTAATTCAATATAATGAATTTCTATGTCTTCACTCACCAATACTTCCTTTTCTATATCCCAGAGCGTTCCTGTTGTTTGAAATCCATCGTGAATTGGAAATAAAATAAAATCTAGTACATGAATCGTAATGGATTTCTCCAGCTTACTATATGGCATACCTTCTTGCATTTGAGACGCATACAATTTCGACCAGTCATACAACGAACGTTTCTGGATATCCTGTTTGTTGGCAATCTGGATTTCTACATGTACGAACTCCCCCGTACCTAAGGTAGCTTGTACATCCATAATCGATAATTTGTCCTCTTTGTATGCTTTACGGACATGTGGGTCTTCCAGCGTCAAACTCGTAATCGGAGACAGTAGCGTCTTCTGTAAGATGGCATTCAACAACCCGATTAAAACGCTTTCATTTCCTTTGGTACCAAATAATTGCTTAAAAGCAAAATCAATACGTAAATTAACACGATTGTTCATCTGAAAGCTTCCCTTCTTCGTATTTTATCCCTCTATCATATCAAATTTATTTCAAAAGAACGAGCGGATACAAACGAAGTCATTTATTCATAAGAAAGTATGGGAAATAGTAAAATCACACCTTACAATTCTCTTTTGACACTCCCACCCCTAAAGGGGCAAGCTGACTAACGTCAGTGGGATTCTTGCTACCAAAGGCGAAGTCCATTTCTGGTATCGCTGACGTGCAAGATTGCGGTGTGCCATCACCACTCCCACAACAGACCATATAGGTTCGTGGGCTACGGTACTGTGACCATACCGTACAGATTGTTCGTTCTCAAATGTTTTTACGTCTTTTGCATGACTATACATAAAGTATACCATGGTTTGCTATGCAAAAACGATGCTTTCATCCCACCTCTAAAGACGGACTAACGTCTTGCGTGGGCTTTCCCGCATCATAAATTCTGTAATGGTTAGGATTTCTTAAGATTTGGAGTGCAATATCATCTTTTATTTCATTACCACATTCATCTTCCACAACAATATCTGCTAATACCATTTGATTACCGATCTCGTAAACCCAATTTTCCACCTCCTACCTATAAATCTCACCAATTAATGCATCCATTCCCTCTTCACTCACATCGTCCAGCAACATCATCGTTTCTTTATGAGCAACTAAAAAATCCCCGAATCCATCAATCTTCTTTTGGACTGCCGCTTACTTGGTGCTTTCATTCCGTTGATATTTGTCACAACCACCACATTCAGAGCGCAATACACAAATAATGGATTGTCTGTAAATAAACGTTTTTCATACATAAGTACCTCTGTATCATCCATCATCGCATTCATCACGTTTGGATACTGATTGACTGCAATGCACTCTAAGCCGAGATTTTCAAGCTTCTCAATTAATTTTTGAGACATCGTTGGATCATAATTGATTTGTTGTACATCGTACAACTCCATGCATGCAACGATGTATGCCATCACTTGATCCTGGTCAATCATCTTTCCGTCACAAAACATGGCAAAACCACGTTCCACCATACTTGTATAAGGAACATTGTCCTCCTTTTCCCTAAAATTAATATTTTCATTCGGAAGAAAATACATCTGCTTTACTTTCAAAATGGATGTTCTTTCCTCATCATGGGTAGGAAAATTCAACCTAACACATGTTAAATCTGTTGTTTTAGATAAATCCAAACCGATATAACATGTTTCTCCTGTCAAATCACCCAAATCTTCCACAAGGACATGTTGGACTTGATTCTGTTCAAAATAATTGTCTGCTCCATTTACAAACACATTTAAATGTTTAGACAAAAATTCAGCTTTTGAGTGTGCGGACTGTTGTGCTTTTTTATACTCATTCTCGAGTTGTTCCATTGTAACGGAAACACCAATATTCGGGTTCACCATTTCCCACACGTTACGATCTTCCCAATCATACTTTTTATCATTTTAGCCAAGAAGACTCCTTCCTCAAGGAACGCGAAGTTAGTAGGTGGGAGATGAATTGGCTTCGGACAAGGGATGGCAGGAAGCCATCTTAATTGTTCGACATACATAAACTGTTACTTCACTATCTATCGAACGCATGTTTGTTTTATAATAGAAACATACCGAAATGGAGGTGAAATGAATGATGATTAATAAAGCACAAGCAACCCTAATCAATAAAACGATTGGCTGTTCTCGTTTTGTATTCAATCATTTCCTATCTCTATGGGATAATGCATACAAAGAAACAGGGAAAGGTTTGACATATGGTA
The DNA here is from genome assembly GCF_038005385.1 of Bacillus sp. FSL K6-2944. Lineage (NCBI taxonomy): Bacteria > Bacillati > Bacillota > Bacilli > Caryophanales > Bacillaceae > Bacillus > Bacillus sp. FSL K6-2944. The sequence goes on from NZ_JBBOTE010000004.1 coordinate 401,316, forward strand.
CATGCTCTGCCAAACTCCCTGCCATGAAGAAAGAGTTTGTTTGGCTAAAAGAAGTGGATAGTATCGCGATTCAGTCGTCTGTTCGCAACCTTGCGGATGCTTATACACGCCTTTTCAAAAAACAAAACAATGCCCCGCGTTTCAAATCTAAGAAGAACAACGTACAATCTTATACCACAAAACAAACAAATGAAAACATTGCCATTGTAGGAAACAAAATAAAATTGCCAAAACTAGGTCTTGTTCGATTTGCCAAAAGTCGTGAAGTAACAGGACGTATTTTAAATGCTACAGTTAGACGGAACCTTTCTGGCAGATACTTTGTGTCATTGTTAGTTGAAACAGAAGTGCAAGAACTTCCGAAAACAAACTCTTACATTGGAATGGATGTGGGACTAAAAGATTTCGCCATTTTGTCAGATGGAACAACCTATGAAAATCCGAAGTTTTTTCGATCATTAGAAGAGAAGTTGGCAAAAGCACAGCGTGTTCTTTCTAGAAGAATGAAAGGATCTTCTCGCTGGAATAAACAACGAGTAAAAGTAGCTAGAATTCATGAATACATGACGAATGCTAGAAAAGATTACTTGGACAAAATCTCGACTGAAATCATCAAAAACCACGATGTTATCGGTATAGAGGATTTGCAAGTATCAAATATGTTAAAGAATCATAAGTTAGCAAAAGCAATTAGTGAGGTATCATGGTCTCAGTTTCGAACTATGTTGGAATACAAAGCAAAATGGTACGGCAAACAAGTCATTGTTGTATCGAAAACATTTGCTTCAAGCCAATTATGTTCTTGTTGTGGATATCAAAACAAAGACGTTAAAAATCTAAACCTACGTAAATGGGACTGCCCTTCTTGCCTTACAAACCATGATAGGGATATTAACGCAAGTATCAATCTAAAGAATGAAGCGATAAGGCTTCTAACCGCAAGGACTGTGGAGATAGCCTAATAAATTAGAGTTCGATAGAACTCTTTACTTAGGAATCCCCCTCTTCTAAACGAAGTGAAAGTGGGGGTAGTTCAATTGGCTCCCAAATCGCAACAAATAAGGAATCATCATTATCATTTTCAAGAACACGTTTCGCATATTTATAAACACGCATACCAACACTAGATGAACCTTTACCAGCCGTTGAAATATTCAGCATCATGGGTTGTTCACGTGCGATTTGAGCTGACTTCAAGTTATCGTACATGTCCATATTTTCTTGCGCATGGAGTTCATCATTCAACACAAAGTAAGGGTTCTTACCTTCAAGACCCTTGGTGTTTTTCGTTAATACCTTAAATTTATTCTGATAGGCAATACCATTCATATGATATCGATACATGGCACCACTAATTGGCCCATTCACACCTTTATAAATTTGTGTAGGTCTAGCTAAAGGCTCAGCGGCAATAATGGTTTTCCCATTCTTCTTTGGCACTTGTACATACGCCTCTCGAACAACACGGACAACTTTCCCTTTTTCATTTTTACGATACCAACCATACATATTTGCAAAAACAAACATTTCCCAAAGTTCTAATTCCATCAATTGACCTGCAAGTGGCCCCTTAACATGGCGGATAAACGACTGTACAAAATCTAACATTTCATTTGCACAATCTACCTCAAACCACATATCTTTCCGTTTTTCCCACGTCTTATAACGCTCTACCGCAAGTATAATTAATTTCGGATATTTCTTTTTATGCCGCATGACGTTACTTGCATACATATTCGCATAGTTCACGCCTGGTGTAATCATCATGTTAATTTCCGCCAATTTGGCTCGATGAGCCGCTAATTCATCTTTGGGTTCATGAGATGGGCTAGTTTTTTCATTTTGGGACGCTTTTTGTAGACTTTTCCCCTTATTCGTCATTCCGAGAGCTGCTAGCATTTTATTCTTCTTATCATTCCAAGTTTCTACTTGCTGAGCAAGTGGATTCTTCATCTCATTGATTGCGCCAGCCTTGTTCTGATGCGTTTTTGTAGGAAGAAACTCATCACCTTTCCATTCTTCAAACATCGTTTTATAAATGATACAAGCATCTACATAATTTTCAATGAGTGGTTCTAAGGAAGGTGTAAATTTGTCCTCCTCCGTCAATAATGTTATGATTCTATTTCTCTCTTCATCCCGTGCCACATCTAGCATTTCTAACTTTCTCTTCTTTGACATGCGAGCCATTTTCACACCCCCCTTACTTTTTAAAATTGGTGCAACCATTGATGCGCCCCCCAAGCTACCTATCCTCCCCAGTGGACAAATTTTCTTGTTTGATAGGGGGGCTTATCCAAAATAACTCGGAAAAACTTTTTTCGGTTTATCTTCATTTTCTTCGGTAGTATGACAAATGGGACAAAGTAGTCTCAAGTTATTTTCTTCTAATTTGAGAGTTGGATCTTCTTTTATTGGTATGATGTGATGAACATGAGCTCTTCTACCAAAGACGAACTTTCCACACCTTTGACAACACCCTTTCGCTCTTTCATATACCTTTGATCTCACATACCTCCATGCACCTGAGTTATAGAAAGATTTGTTATCGTGATGATAGATGTTCTTCTCCTCTTTCTTCTTCCTTGACTTGTTACGTTTATGCTCTCCGCAATAGCGTCCCTTACTTACCTTGTGATGACAGCCATTAAAGTCACAGTACTTCATGTTACATACTCCTTTCTCAAATATTTTGATACAGAATTTCCGCACAATAAAAAGCACCATCACTGATGCTTTTTGTTTATCTATTATTTACCAGACTTATCATACATGAAGGATATGTTGTACGTCTTCCATTATAATTTTTATAGTAGTTACGACGATTTGTAATTCCCCCTACTTTTTTATACATTTGTTACATGTTTTAACTACGTTCTTTTCCCTCTCCCTCTTTGTCTACCAACATGTCCTCTGCACTCTCTGGAACTACTAATTTCACATATACATCTGCTCCAGGTACAATATCCGCAGTTATTAAGAGCAAGTTTGGATCTACACTACCTGCATAAATAGAATACCTTCCTCTTGGCAAATTAACGATACGAAACATGCCGTCTGATGGTGATGATAGTGTACTAGAAAGGTTATAATGAGGCGGCGTATAGATTCTTTCTATACGCTTTGTACTGTTATTGACTGCATATAGCGTAATATTTGAAATCGGTTCTTCATTTTTGGTAACCTGTCCATAAAATGATCCTAAAACATTACTTGATAAAACCGCAGGAGACAATAGCTCTTTGACCGCTTCACTGGCATGTAATAACCCGTATCCATAAAACGGACCCCACTCTTTATGAACGATGTTTATATTTTTAGAAGACCGTTGTATAGCTTGTATGATTTCTTGATTCGTCGCGGATGGTTTGATTGCTCGTAACATGGCAGCCACCCCGCTTACAAATGGGGTAGAAAAAGATGCCCCGCTTAATACAAAATACGCGTTTTTGTCATCCACATCAGGAAAATAGGTAGGAATTGTAGATAAAATATCTGTTCCTGGTGCTGTAATTCCAACATTAATACCCCAATTTGAAAAAACACTTAGTAACTACTCAGCTTCTTCAAATAAAAAAACAGGCCAAATACATGTTTCCGATTCGAAAACATGAAAAGAAAATACTCCAATCAGAGAAAGAATCTATGCCAAATAGAGAAATTCTCTTATGAAGTCGTGTTATTCCAAGGAACCGTTCTAGTTTCTATGACTTGGTTTATCGCTTGTAAGACCGATTGTTTTTGTTTTTTCATGGTACTCATAAAGCTTCGTATCTGACAAAAAGATTCTGCGCCTTTCTTACTTCGGAAAGTCCCAGACACTTTCTGTTTTACTTTCGTCATCCGAATATCCCGTTCTGCTTGATTGTTATCAAATGGAATGGCTGGATGTTCTAAAAACGCTAGAATTCTGTCAGAATACTTGACGAAGCGATTCCATAAATTTTGAGAAGGCGTCTGCTTTCCTTTCTTCTTTTGTTTCGTGGAAAGAATCTGTTGTTCTTTCAATATGGATTGATACATAATAAACAGATTCTTTTGCGTCGCTTTTGGCATGGTACCTTCGGATTGCTTTTTCATCGTCAACGCTTGCGTTAGAAATTTCTGCATCTGTTGTGCCCATTGTTCTCCAGTACTATCTATAATTCCTTGTAAATCTCGTAAGAGATGGGCATTACATAAAACGTGACGACAATCTGTATACGCATCATACGATTTCCAACCATCATGCATCGCAATTCCAGAAAAAGATGGCAAGATTTCTCCAGCATCCATTGCTTCTTTTCCACGTTTTTGATGAATATGTTGCAATGTCACCTCCGGTGTACTGGCAGTATGTAACCATTGTGTTTTGTTTTCTACACGCATACCAGTTTCATCAAAATGGACAACAGGAGACTGCAGAATCTTTTCCTTTACTTCTTTTATGAATGGCTGCAATTGAGAAGCGAAAGCCTGTGTATGATTTACCAGGGTTCCTTCGCTTATAGAATGTCCAAAACAATCCTGAAAGAATTCTTTTGTTCGCTTCAAAGAAATGCATTGATAATGCGTTAAATAGGGAATCAGTCTTTTTATATTTGGACCATATTGAACAGGACGAGATACTGTCGAAGGAAATTGGGCTTCTTGGATAGAATGGCAATGTGGGCATTCTTTCTGTTCTACTTTATGTTCTGTCACTTCGATCTGAATAGGTGGTAAGTCATACACTTGGCGAATGCGATACCCTTTTACAGGCTCGTGGTTCAAGGAAGTATGACAACAAGTACAATATGTAGGAGAATGTGTAATCGTATGATCTGGAGTCGCTGTCAAACCAAGAGTATGTCCCTTGTGGCCCAACTGGCCACCCGTTTGACGATGAGACGGTTTGCGCAAACTTTTTGTAACGGGCTTACCCAAACCATCTGTAGAAGGTGGCTTATGACTATTTTTGGAGTTTTTTTTTGAAGCATTTTCTAGTTCTTGTATACGTTTTTCTAACTTAGAAAATGTTTCTTCAAATAAAGAAATAACAGCTTCAGGTCCTTTTTTATATGTATCTAAAATAATTTTTCGATCGACCATAAGATTCACCTCCCCTGTTTGATATACTCAGTATTTACAAATGGGAGGCATATGAAACTAGTAAAATTTAAAAAAGACACCGAAAGGTGGCTGAGTAGTTACAACACTTAATTGATTAGCTGGATCCGTTGCACTCACCCCTAGCACAAAATTATTTGCAGCTGGATAAAACGGGGCCGTCGTTCCATCATTTCCGACTCCGGCTACTAAAATAATATTTTGCTTCCAGGCTGCTTTAATTACCAATTGAAGCGCTTCTAAATAACCTCTAGGATCATCCGTAAAAAAACTCATATTAATTACATCTACCTTTTTTTCTATTGCATATACAATCCCCTTGATTACATCTATCGCTAATACCCCTTCTGCATTTTCGTTACGAATTTTTATAGGGACAATATATGCCGTATTATAACTTGCACTGGCCATTCCGATTTGATTATCCGTAGTGGCAGCGGCTATGCCTGCTACAAAAGTGCCATGTCCCGCTCTGTCCATATAGTCTGTAGGATCATCGGAAGCTACATTGATCGGATCTATTATTTTTCCTATTAAATCTGGATGAGTTGGGTCAATTCCTGTATCTAAAATCGCTATTTTCGTTCTTAATGGTTTATATTTCGCTACACAATACGCCTCTGTCGGATGAATTCGTTGTAGCCCCCATTGGTTTGTTAAATTTTTAAATTTCTGAAAATAATAATAATCATTTAGTATACAATCATTTTTTATATCCTGATTCATTTCGTAATGACAGCAACCATATTTTGAAAAGCGATGTTTTTTGCAACTTCCTATGGTATAGATGATATGAAAATCAACAAATCGAACATGCAAATTGTTTTTATATAATGCTTGGAATGTTTCCTCTTCTCCTGCAGGAACTTCAATTAAATCCATATGGAACTTAGGAATTTCATCTATTTTCTTTCCGCCTAATTGCGTATGGATTTCGCTTTTCGTTTGCGCATTTGTATGCTCATAAAATGTAATTAATAATTGCCCTTCTTTAAACAAGTTATTTCACTCTCTATTGTTTGATACGATATTGTATGCAAACAAATGGACAAGTGTCTCACCCCTCCTGAAAAAATGGTTTTTTAAACCAAAAAATACTGTCATACGTCCATGCAGCACCACGTTTTCTCTCATCAAAAAGAGAACAACCAACATAACATGGCTAACATGGCTACTCTTACATCAAACTTTATTCATAAGAAAGGGATTCCTATAAGCGAAAAAGCTCCCATTACATACTTGTCTAAAAAAAGATTTTGTATTTTTGGTAAATTAAACAAAAAAGAAAGCACATGACCAATGTGCTCTCCAGAGATGACATATTTTTCTGCCCATGCTTTACTTTACTCACTTACAAGTAAAAGTGTGAAGAATCTTCCATTTCTTTTTGGTTGTAAAAACCATTTTTCTTTTTCGCCTTAAGGTACCAACCGAAGAACTCGAAAAAAACATGAAAATCAACGATTATTTACTGTTACCGATAATAAAAGTTACAAAATGATTAGTATGTGGGCAATTTGTGGGTACCCCGCTATAAGAAATTTACTTATGTATAATGCATTCCTACAAGTTGAATTAAAAAATTCTAACAACCAAAAGTACAGCGTGTATATAAAGTGCGACTAACACTCTATATACCATCCACCTGAACCCCTCAGATAAACACTTGCCATACTCTCATGAATTATTGTACATCATGTAGGGTTTCTTTAGCAACGTTTACCAAATTATTGGTGATGTTGCTTTTTTGTTTCACTAAAGGAGACCCTATAATGGAAAAACGTATCAATGTTATTGCAACAAAAAAATCATTCCACAACTGTGGAAGAACTAAACAAAACCGTACGCACATACAAAGACACTATACGTATGTCGATGAAGCGTACCGACGTACAAGCTAAACTCCTTTACGTTACTCGAAATCTTAAAGCGTTACAGCTGTAAATATGTAGGTGTTAGTTTCCTATGCAAAAATAGACTAGCTGCAAAGATGGAGGTTTCTTATAAAACCGTACAACGTCTAATGAAGAAACTTGTACAACTAAAGATGGTGAAACAGGTTCCAATGAAGCGAAAAAAAGATATGTTGCAAACTTCAAATGCGATTATTAGGTTCTGGTGCAACAATAGTGGAATGTGAAAAAAGAATAGAAGATTCCTAACGGAATGGAACTTTATGCTGTTAAACCAAAGAGTTCATTGATAAGATATATCTGCTTTTGGACAGACTTCTCCCCTTGGAGAGTTTGTCCTTTTTTGATCATATGCATAGCTTCTATTCCAGTAATCATTTTTATAGCTGTAGGGAATGATTTCAATCCTAGCATATTCCGAATCCGTTTTTTGATAAACCGATGATCTTGCTCAATGATATTGTGTAACTACTCAGCCACCTTTCGGTGTCTTTTTTAAATTTTACTAGTTTCATATGCCTCCCATTTGTAAATACTGAGTATATCAAACAGGGGAGGTGAATCTTATGGTCGATCGAAAAATTATTTTAGATACATATAAAAAAGGACCTGAAGCTGTTATTTCTTTATTTGAAGAAACATTTTCTAAGTTAGAAAAACGTATACAAGAACTAGAAAATGCTTCAAAAAAAAACTCCAAAAATAGTCATAAGCCACCTTCTACAGATGGTTTGGGTAAGCCCGTTACAAAAAGTTTGCGCAAACCGTCTCATCGTCAAACGGGTGGCCAGTTGGGCCACAAGGGACATACTCTTGGTTTGACAGCGACTCCAGATCATACGATTACACATTCTCCTACATATTGTACTTGTTGTCATACTTCCTTGAACCACGAGCCTGTAAAAGGGTATCGCATTCGCCAAGTGTATGACTTACCACCTATTCAGATCGAAGTGACAGAACATAAAGTAGAACAGAAAGAATGCCCACATTGCCATTCTATCCAAGAAGCCCAATTTCCTTCGACAGTATCTCGTCCTGTTCAATATGGTCCAAATATAAAAAGACTGATTCCCTATTTAACGCATTATCAATGCATTTCTTTGAAGCGAACAAAAGAATTCTTTCAGGATTGTTTTGGACATTCTATAAGCGAAGGAACCCTGGTAAATCATACACAGGCTTTCGCTTCTCAATTGCAGCCATTCATAAAAGAAGTAAAGGAAAAGATTCTGCAGTCTCCTGTTGTCCATTTTGATGAAACTGGTATGCGTGTAGAAAACAAAACACAATGGTTACATACTGCCAGTACACCGGAGGTGACATTGCAACATATTCATCAAAAACGTGGAAAAGAAGCAATGGATGCTGGAGAAATCTTGCCATCTTTTTCTGGAATTGCGATGCATGATGGTTGGAAATCGTATGATGCGTATACAGATTGTCGTCACGTTTTATGTAATGCCCATCTCTTACGAGATTTACAAGGAATTATAGATAGTACTGGAGAACAATGGGCACAACAGATGCAGAAATTTCTAACGCAAGCGTTGACGATGAAAAAGCAATCCGAAGGTACCATGCCAAAAGCGACGCAAAAGAATCTGTTTATTATGTATCAATCCATATTGAAAGAACAACAGATTCTTTCCACGAAACAAAAGAAGAAAGGAAAGCAGACGCCTTCTCAAAATTTATGGAATCGCTTCGTCAAGTATTCTGACAGAATTCTAGCGTTTTTAGAACATCCAGCCATTCCATTTGATAACAATCAAGCAGAACGGGATATTCGGATGACGAAAGTAAAACAGAAAGTGTCTGGGACTTTCCGAAGTAAGAAAGGCGCAGAATCTTTTTGTCAGATACGAAGCTTTATGAGTACCATGAAAAAACAAAAACAATCGGTCTTACAAGCGATAAACCAAGTCATAGAAACTAGAACGGTTCCTTGGAATAACACGACTTCATAAGAGAATTTCTCTATTTGGCATAGATTCTTTCTCTGATTGGAGTATTTTCTTTTCATGTTTTCGAATCGGAAACATGTATTTGGCCTGTTTTTTTATTTGAAGAAGCTGAGTAGTTACGATATTGTTTAAGTATTTTTTTACACGAAGTGGTATACCGTGTGGTATACACTTTTCTTCCTTTAGTTCACGTACTGCAACAGGATAGGCTTTATCGCCATCAGCAGTTATCGAACGAGGTTTTGTGGCATGAACAGAAGCCAAGGCTTTCTTTAGAAAACGTTTGGCAGCCTTCGCATCTCTTTTACGACTTAAATAAAAATCAATCGTGTTTCCTTCAGAATCAATCGCGCGATATAAGTACATTTTCTCTCCTTTGATTTTGATGTATGTTTCATCCACACGCCAAGAATCATTGGTTGGTTTCAAATGTTTTCGAATACGCTCATTTAATTCTGGTCCATATTGATGCACCCATCGCATAATTGTTGTATGTACTAAGAATAATCCTCTTTCCTCCATCATTTCCACTAAATCACGAAGACTTAAGTTGTACCGCAGGTACCAACGTACGGTTAATACAATGATATCAGGCTGATACTGTTTCCATTTGAATATATTTTCTTTTTCCATACTGATCACACACCTTTTTTTAGTAATAGCACCAGTATTGCCAAGTTTGAAAGAGCATTTTCAAATCATTTCGCTTTTTTGCACCAGAACCTTTTTTATTGGTTTAAATTAAAACGTGGCGCAGAATACATATTCTGTAACAAAAATCCATAAGATACCTTACTACAGCATTTGAAAAATCACAAAGTTATCGATTTACTCGAAATCACTAGTTTTAAGTCCAATGTGAACTACCCGCCACTTAACGTCCTAACGGACTGTTTGAAGTGGGGGCTTCTCGGTTAGTCGTTACTTTTGGTAGCTAACGAATTCGTCCTAAGACAGCCGAGCTAACTCCCTTGTATTTTATTGCTATCTATGCTAATGCCAATAGGTGTATTGCTTCATTTTTGATATTGATAGCTGCGTTATAGTCTCTATCGAGATTTACACCGCATATACAAGAATAGACTCGCTCAGACAATGACATATGTTTCACATTTCCACAACTGCTACATGTTTTTGTGGAAGGAAACCATTTGTCTATTTTCACAAGTTGTTTGCCTTGTTCCTGTAGTTTATAAGCTAAAAAAGAAGTGAACATACCCCAACCATTGTCAGCGACACTTTTTCCAAAATGAAGTGCTTGCGACATTCCTTTCCTATTTAGATCTTCCATAGCTACAACATCAAAATGAGTCGCTAACTCTTTAGACTTATGATGAAGGAAGTTCTTACGTTGGTTTGCTACTTTTTCATGCAGCTTAGCTACACGGATACGTTGTTTATTCCAACGCCCTGAATCTTTTGTACGTCTTGATAATACTCGTTGAGCCTTTGCTAAACGGTCTAACATTTCACGATAGAACTTAGGATAATTGGCTCTCTCATCCTCAGAACTGACGTATAATTGATCCATCGCAAAGTCTAATCCAACAACTGTTTCTACTTCTTTTTGTACGATCTCTTTTTCGTATTCAGTCAAAATGGACACATAGTATTTACCAGTAGGTGTCATAGAAATCGTACAGGACTTGATGATATGGCCTTGCGGTATTTCTCTATGCTGCTTGATACGTACCATTTTCAGTTTTGGCAATTTGATAGGACCGTTAAGCAACATAATATTTCCGTTCACTACATTCGTTGTATAAGACTTTCTGGCTTTTTTGCTTTTGAATGTTGGGAAGTCATTTTGACCACGAAAGAAATTTTTATAGGCAGTTTGCAAGTTGAGTTGCGCATTTGCCAAAGCTAATGAATCAACTTCTTTTAGCCATTCAAATTCTGCTTTGTATTTTGCAGGAGTGGGAAGCTTTTGTTTCTTTAGTTGATTCGTATCATCTTTATGTTTTTCATACGCTTCTTTCCGTTCAGCTAACATTCTGTTATACACGAAACGTACACAACCAAAGGTTTTACGCATAAGATGTGCTTGATCTTCTGTTGGATACAAACGGAATGTATATGCTTTATTCTGCTTTGTCATATCATTTCACCTCACTTTTCACTTTGATTTTCAATATATGTTTTTACTACGTCTATTGGCGAACCACCAGTAGTTCGCAAGCAAAAACTTCTTGACCAAAACCTCTCTTTCCAAAGTTTCTTTTTCACTTGTGGAAAGTCTCTTTTCATAAGTCGAGAACTTGCACTTTTATAAGCATTGATAAATTTTGTCACTTCTGTATTAGGGTGGGCCTTGAACAAAATATGAACGTGGTCTACATCATGATTCCATTCAACTCATGTGATGTTATAGTTTTCAGATAGTCGAACAAACCTATCTTTTGCATAGTCTGACATATCATCATCAAACACATTTCTTCTGTATTTTACGACCAACACAAGGTGATAATACAACAAGAATACGGAATGGTTATTCCTATCTCATTTCATTTATATACCAACCTTTATAATTTATAAGACTGCTTATATCAGAGGCGAAATAAAAAGGAAAACCTTTTGGCTACGCCAAACCGACATTCATCTCCCACCTACCGTTGGGCTACGCCCTTCACACACTTGAGGAAGGAGAATTCTTTCGGGAAATTCTTTAAAGGCTGTCCCACATTCATCAACGTAAGGAATATTTTTAAATATCAAAGTGCTTACCTACAGCGCACGTCTTGCTTTTACATAATGAATGGTCCACAAGATTATAAGTCCAATCAAACTGTAGGTAATAAATGTAGAAACCAGTAGAAAGGTTTCTACTGGCAATGAATATACTAGCACAATTTTAATCATCGCCTCAAAGAGTAACGTAATTCCCCATGCCCCTGTTAAAACACGAAATGTACGCCTCATACTGGCACTCTGTTCCCACTTGTAATCTAATTGTGGATTATTTGAAAACCTCCTCGCAAAATAGAATATTAATGGTTTCGAAAATAAAAGAGAAACTAAAAAAACACTGCCCATTATCCCTGTTATATAAGATTCCCTGAGTAAAATGAATCTCTCATTGCCGCCGATTAAAACAGCAATAATACTCAGAACCAATGAGAAAAAAATAACAGCTGAGAACACATCTACTTTGTGCATCCGAATTAAACTATATAGCGTTTCAAGCAACGGGGCTATCGATGAAATAATTAATGCGTTTATATGACTAGTATATGGAGCTAATACTATATAACTGATGTAGGGTACTATGATATTGATAACCAATGTAAAAATTAGGGATTTTCGGATTGAATTCATTATTTTTTCATCCTCTCATAGTATGCACGTATTATAGATGGAAAAGGATTTCCGTAGAATTTCCCCCAAGTGAATATCCCCTTCTCTTTCACAACTTTTGGCAAAGCGATTACAACTAATCATTTTAACAATTTATATCTCTTGTTTCTTATATAGATAGATACGAATATATGTTCTGCTCATTAACATAGGTTGCACCTTAATTTATTGTAGAATATAAAAAAGTAGGCTGACTCCTATAGACATTCATCTCTCACCTAAAATTATTGTTTCACACTTTCACATTATTGAGGGAAGAACGTTCCTATTCTTCGCTATTTTGAGACAAAAAATGACCCTCTTCTTCTTCACGTACCTGAAACCATTCATTTTTTCTTAAATATTGATATTCTCTTTTGGTAATTTTACATTCTTTGTGTAATAGAAAACGTTTCCCAAAAGCGTAGTAAGATGCGCCTTTGATTAAAGTTGCGTAATACATGCATTAACAGTCCTTTTCATACAAAGATAAGAATAAAAAGGAAACAAACTCCTTGTTTCCTTTCAATAAAAAAGATGGATTGTACAGCCTACTCTCTTTTTACTAGGATAGTTAATTAAATGGTTTTTTATACCAATTATTTTAAAACCCTAACTCTAGGGAAGTATCTAGACTTCATTACATCAAAAAACAAATTATACATTTAGACATATTTTAGATGCGAATTAACCGGTATCTTATACGTTAAAAAATTGGTTAATAATGTTGCTGTTCTCTTACTAAGTTTATTTATATTAGTTTGGTCAACTACCCCACCACTGAGATAAAGCGTTTCAGTAAGGATTGAGTTAGAACGCTAGGTATGTTTTTAGTTGGTACTGGCAACAAACTGTTGCTTTCCCACTTGCACCACCCTTTCGAAAAAGAGCAATTCTTCCTTGTGGAAGAAGCCACCACTCAGATAAATTCGATGTGCACTACAAGTTCTGACAAGTCGCATACACATGGATTTTTCTTGTTTTAAAAATCGGATGCCTTCTTTCAATTAAGAATGTATCAACTGTACGAGAATAATTCGGAAACTTAGAACGACTTGTGAAGGTTTCAGTTTTTTCTTCCACCGCTCCCATGCTTTACAAAAGCTCTTCACTTCTGTAAATAAGGCTCTACGAATTGCTTGAACAGAGTTTTGTTGCATGCCCAAGTAGTTCGTATCGGCTTGCATGGCAGTGTTCACTTCTTTACAATAACCATTTTATTATAGTTCAAATAACTTTGTTTCATCGTGTACAATCCAACATTTCGCAACGCTTTTGAACTATATGACATACGCTAAAGTACACGAAATTCTTTAGCTGTGAAACAAACTCGTCCGATATTTTATTTCTGGACGAATCGTTGCATGTTTTCTCTTTTCTTTTGTTTACATCATACTTTTACCGCTTTCTTTTTATCCATTACTTTCACTACCTTTCTGAAAGAGTTTATTAAAATTATTTCTTTCCTTGTGCTTCAATGTACTTACGAATGGGATCTATAGGTCACCGCCCTTTGTTAAAAAGCAATAACTTCGAAACCAAAACATTGCTTTCCGTAGATCATGTTTTATCTTAGGGAAATCTCGGTTCACGAAACGAGAACTAACACTTTTGTAATTATTAATTGCCTTTAACAACTCAATGTTTGAAACTAAACGGAACAAAAGCATTTAGCCTACCTTCTGACGACAATTCATCTCCACCTGAATTGTTGAGTCTCACCCGTAACACAAATCAGATGGAGTCTTTTTGCCGAAAAGGATAAATAGCAAAACAGTTTTTACTTTTAATGAAAGAGCTCTGTGTACTAGAGCAATCTCTCTGTTGTTAAGTTTTAATTCTGAATTTCCCTTAAATATGCGCATTGCAATAACTAAGATACTATCTTTTTTCATTATTTTTCTTTAAAAAACCCACCTATCATACGATTCTTCTTACTGTCCTATAGATTAGCTCAAAAAACTTTACAACAGAACTAAAAAATATGCTATCCCAATTAAAAAATAAGGATAGCATATTTTTCTTCATTTACTGATAAAGTGATCAAATTTCTTTCTGTATAGCCATATTCTATTGTAACTACATTTCACTTAGATTCCCAATAATCCCGTGACAATAGCTGGTAATCCCAAAGCTGCATACACTGTAATCATACCTAAAAAACCTGCCATGCATGTTCCCTCCCCTAATAAATTAAATATAAAACATAAATTAATTCTACATTTTATATAGTACACTTTAATAATATTATATTTTTGAAATGTATAAAGTTTAAGTTTGTCCGTAATTAAGACGAACTTAAATACTTAGTCACAAGATCCTGGTTGTAGGGGCATCGCTACCCAGCTACATTCCTAAAGAATCAATTATATTAGAGGATATTTCTTCTTTTTCAAAGGCTACATGCAGAGAATTTAAAAATATGACCTTTGCTAAATATAGAAATTCTCTTCTTGATATTAACTAATTTTCTATTTTAAAGCGTCCTTTATAACGGGGTACCGTTTATAGATTCAAACTTATTTTTCTTTCAAAATCGAACAATAGAAATCTCATATTTATAGATCCATTGACTAAAATCAGGGTAATCTCTATTTTTTTCTGCATTGCCTCTTGGAATAATTAATTCTATATTCCCACTTTCACTTCGTTTAGAAGAAGCAGAATTCCCCAGTAAAGGCTTCTATCGAATTCTAATTTATTATGTTAGTTCCACAGTACTTGCGATTAGAGATCTTATCACTTCATTCTTCAGCTTGATACTCGCGTCCCTATCTCTATCGTGGTGTATAAAACAAGAAGTTCAGCTTCATTTACCTAGGTTTACATTTTTAACGTCTTTGTTTTGATATCCACAACAAGAGCATATTTGGCTGGAAGCAAATGTTTTCAATACGACAATGACTTGTTTACCGTGCCATTTTGCTTTGTATTCGAGCATAGTTCTCAAAATGCACCCATGATACCCCATTATTTGATTTTGCTAGCTTATAATTCTGTAACCTATTCAATACTTGCAAATCCGCTACACTAATCACATCGTAGTTTTTGATGAACTTCAGTTGAGGCTTTGTCCAAATAATTTTTTCTAGTATTCGTCATGTATTCATAAATACTAGCTACTTTTACTCGCTGCTTATGTTAACGAGAAGATCTTTCTATTCTTCCAGCAAGAACACGCTACACTTTCGCCAACTCTTCTTCTCATGACCGAAAAAACTTCAGATTTTTAAAGATTGGGTTTTCGGAAGTTCTTGCGTTTCTGTTTCAACTCACAATGACACAAAGTATCTGCCAGAAAGGACCTTAATAAATACTGACGATTCATGAAATACATTGACCACTCTGTGTTCTTCTCTTTTTCACATATAAAAAGAGCCCTTTCAACCCACTATTTTTTATGGATTTCAAATTTGGCTCTTATAATTGTTCATCTATATTGTTTTGTAAATCAATCATAATCCTGGTTTTTAATTCTGATAATGTTGCATTTAAACTTTCTTTTGCACTCCCTTGGCTTTTACTCCTTATTTTCTTCCTAAAACCATCCTTGACTTTCTGTGGAAGCATATTAGCCGTCATACTTAAAAATTCCCTGTTAATAACTGAATTTATCATAACCATAATTCCCTCCACAAAATGATGCAATCACGTTCGTTTGGGACTCATTCCAGTTGTTTTCAGTCACCATTTACAATCGCTGACTCTGCCGTCTTACAACACCTCAGCCACCTTCAATAAACTCAATGTCCTTTACCCTGTATTGTACTATTCTCTCTCTTTACATTATCATCGAAATGGTAATATAGATTTCATTTGATCTGTTTTTGAATCTATAATAGATACAAGTCCTGTATTTGCATTTGTAATATATATTTTATCTTGATTTACAGTCGTTTGCACACCATTTATTGACGGATTGGATATCCCCATTGGTATAGGATAATTGTTTACATCCTTTCTTGTAATAAAAAATAATACAAAAGCAATAATCAAAACTATCCATACAAATAACCATGTACCTGTTAAATGATTCTCTTCAAAATCTCTCTCTTCAGGTTGTGGATTCGTTATGGATATATTCACATTATTCTCCATATACTCACCTGTTATGAAGTGACCTTTGTCAATAGTTTTTCACCCATAATATTTTTCTTGATGGCATACAAAAGCTTCAGAAATAAGATCTATCGACAGTTAACCACTCTGTTATTCGTGGATTGGTTACCTCAGGTTAATGGTTCGTCGTTAGGCTCTTATAATCTCACTGCGTGGATCACACCTTTTCAAATTCTAATAAATAGCTTGTTTATCAGAATTTCAGCCATGCCAGAAGAGGTGAGTCATAGATAGCCAGACCTGTAATTCACTATCTCTGAAGCTCATCTATGCCATCAATTGATACCTTTGGTTTCTAACTATGAATGAATCAATCAACTTCATATCCTTCCCTCTTTATTTTCGGTGAATTTTACCTGTTTCTAATCCCCATATAAAACACCCCAGTTCTCTTGCGATAGCTGTAACGGCAACATTTCTAGGTTTCCCTTGATATATCATGCGATAATATTTTCTTTGTAACCTTTCTACAGCCTGATCCGCATAAGCAATCACTTCGCTTCGTTGCCCTTTTTGTCTTGCTTTCACTCGCTTCGATTTTAATCCGATTGTTCCTTTTACCAACGCATTTGCACATTCTACAAGAGTAGACCTAACGGTCGAATTTCCTTGTTTTGTAATCGAACGTCGACTGATTTTTTCTCCACTTGAGCTTTCGCTTGGTGTCAATCCTACATAAGCCATAAATGCTTTAGCCGTGGGAAAACGAGTGAAGTCTGCAATTTCCACATGAACAGTCATTGCCGATGTTGTATCTATACCTTTTAAGCATCTTAAATTTGCGATTGGTTCTTCGTACCTTTCACGATGAGATAATTCTTCTAATCTCAGACTGAACCGCTCAATTTTATCGACTAGAACATCATACTGTAATAGGTATTCGCCTAACGTTTCTTTGAATAATCCTTGTAGATCAAGATTCTTTAACCATTTCATATAAGCGATTGTCCAGCTTGATTTCCCTTCATACACATAGCCATGCCTTAAAAGGAATGCTTTTATCTGTTGTTTTATTTTTTTCAAAGATGTTTTAAAATCACCTAACATGCGGATATACTCTTTCACGGCAACATCCTCTTCTTCTGGAACATATACTTCTTTATAGGTGCCATTTGCTAAATTAAGAGCAATCATTTTGGCATCGAATTTATCATTTTTAACCATTTTATTTTTTGATGAACTGTACATTGTTGTGGGAGCTAAAATATCACAATCAATTCCATTTTGTTCAAGAAGATTATGAAGTGAATACCCTAAACAACCAGCCTCATATCCAGCTTTAATTTTTATATCTTCACCATATTTTGTTTTCAGTTTCTCAACGAATTTTTTTACGAGAGATACATTTGAAGCACATCGTGCTTCTCTTACAATTTCCCCAGTTGTTCCGTGTAGTGCACATAAGCTAAAACTTTCCTTGTGGACATCCATCCCAATATAGATTATATTTTCCATAGTGGCCTCCTATTATCATAGGGTATAACCCCATTCATAATGTTTTCATTCATTATTATGGGTTAAAATCCCTGACTTGATAATCTAGGAGGTCGCTTCATATTATCTCTGTATACATAGTATATATTAACAAACTATGCAAAAAAATTTTATTGGTTATACCAACCAATAAAAATCCGCCAATCCAAACCCCAAAAGTCTCCTCGCTAAGAACCATCTTCAAAAATGCAGACGGGTGCTTCCTCTTTGAAAAAGGTTATTTGTATAGTTCGTTGTTTTCATCTCCCTGTTATAGTAACAGTAACCTAATCATGTTTCCTATAGCAATAACGTTATAAGGAAAATTTTCACATGTACAGTTGCACCTCTTTCATAGATGGTGATGCGGCTGTTTTTATTTATTTCTCTGAGAAAGTCGTTATTATTTTATTCAGCAAACCAATCATATACTCCTTCACCAACTTTAACATTATGATATTTTCCATCTCATTAAAAATTAGAATAGTACATTCTAATTTCGTTTAATAAATACACTCACTTACGAAATCTTGTCCTCATTTTGACCTAGATGATCCATTGTAAGCAAATACTGTATACTAGCAATAAAATTCATAATCCATAAATTAGATTTAATAAACATCATGAACAAGCATTACTATATACTCCTCATTTCGATATTTAAAATCAAAATGACGATTAAATACGAATAATGAGTATCCCCATAGCTAAAATTCTTTTATACCCTAAACCCCCATTATCATCTCTTTAACAAAGGTAATTTTTCAAATTATATTATTAAACCATCTATGGTATAGTAAAGACAATCCAACATTCTCCTTCCCCCTACAGAAGGTAAATTGGGTTTTCTACCTATACTGCACACCCATGACAAAGCCGATTCAGAACAACATCCATTCGGCTTTGTCTTTATTTTTATGTGGTGAGAAGAATACAGAGAGTTTCATGGTTATTCTAGAAACATAAATTAGAACCCTTCTAGGACAAAATCGAGTTTTTACAATTTATTCTTTTTATTTCTAAACACGGATTGAGTTTAAACCCTCTCTAAAATCGGACAAAACCGGATTCTTTATGTAAACAGCACATGGCAGCGTTTTCTCCCTAAATAATATGTCCATTATCATCCCCATGCTTTGAGCATATTCGTTTATATCTAAAACGCGAAGTCACTATTTTATTTTTTGAAAAAGCATGTATACATATCCGTAAAGTGGCGAACAAACGACTACATCACAATACATTTTACTTCCTTTAGCCAAACAAACTCTTTCTTCCGAGCAAGAAGTTTGGCAGGATTCTTTGTGATACGAAAGGTACCTAACTTGTGTTTCAATAAGTCGAAGTTGCGATTGTATCTGTCGATTATTGAACTACCCCCACTTTCACTTCGTTTAGAAGAGGGGGATTCCTAAGTAAAGAGTTCTATCGAACTCTAATTTATTAGGCTATCTCCACAGTCCTTGCGGTTAGAAGCCTTATCGCTTCATTCTTTAGATTGATACTTGCGTTAATATCCCTATCATGGTTTGTAAGGCAAGAAGGGCAGTCCCATTTACGTAGGTTTAGATTTTTAACGTCTTTGTTTTGATATCCACAACAAGAACATAATTGGCTTGAAGCAAATGTTTTCGATACAACAATGACTTGTTTGCCGTACCATTTTGCTTTGTATTCCAACATAGTTCGAAACTGAGACCATGATACCTCACTAATTGCTTTTGCTAACTTATGATTCTTTAACATATTTGATACTTGCAAATCCTCTATACCGATAACATCGTGGTTTTTGATGATTTCAGTCGAGATTTTGTCCAAGTAATCTTTTCTAGCATTCGTCATGTATTCATGAATTCTAGCTACTTTTACTCGTTGTTTATTCCAGCGAGAAGATCCTTTCATTCTTCTAGAAAGAACACGCTGTGCTTTTGCCAACTTCTCTTCTAATGATCGAAAAAACTTCGGATTTTCATAGGTTGTTCCATCTGACAAAATGGCGAAATCTTTTAGTCCCACATCCATTCCAATGTAAGAGTTTGTTTTCGGAAGTTCTTGCACTTCTGTTTCAACTAACAATGACACAAAGTATCTGCCAGAAAGGTTCCGTCTAACTGTAGCATTTAAAATACGTCCTGTTACTTCACGACTTTTGGCAAATCGAACAAGACCTAGTTTTGGCAATTTTATTTTGTTTCCTACAATGGCAATGTTTTCATTTGTTTGTTTTGTGGTATAAGATTGTACGTTGTTCTTC
Organism: Bacillus sp. FSL K6-2944; assembly: GCF_038005385.1. Classification (NCBI taxonomy): domain Bacteria; kingdom Bacillati; phylum Bacillota; class Bacilli; order Caryophanales; family Bacillaceae; genus Bacillus; species Bacillus sp. FSL K6-2944. The sequence goes on from NZ_JBBOTE010000004.1 coordinate 421,466, forward strand.
TTAGATTTGAAACGCGGGGCATTGTTTTGTTTTTTGAAAAGGCGTGTATAAGCATCCGCAAGGTTGCGAACAGACGACTGAATCGCGATACTATCCACTTCTTTTAGCCAAACAAACTCTTTCTTCATGGCAGGGAGTTTGGCAGAGCATGTACCATATGTCAAACCTTTCCCTGTTTCTTTGTATGCATTATCCCATAGAGATAGGAAATGATTGAATACAAAACGAGAACAGCCAATCGTTTTATTGATTAGGGTTGCTTGTGCTTTATTTGGATAGATACGAAATTTATATGCTTTATTAATCATCATTCATTTCACCTCCATTTCGGTATGTTTCTATTATACAACAAACGTGCGTTCGATAGATAGTGAAGTAACAGTTTATGTATGTCGAACAATTAAGATGGCTTCCTGCCATCCCTTGTCCGAAGCCAATTCATCTCCCACCTACTAACTTCGCGTTCCTTGAGGAAGGAGTCTTCTTGGCTAAAATGATAAAGCACGAACCTGTAAACATGTTGACTTGCCCTTTACCAGAAACGGGATGGAGATGTGTGTATAGCCAAAGGAATCATTTTGATTATTCTACACACATACTGGCCTTTTTAAAATCGGAACGATTTTGTATGTACTCTTTTCACTTTTGTAGAAAGTACATTTTTCGCATCTGTAATCGCTTGATTTTTAACCGCGCTTGGGAGGTTGGCTTCCATCTCCTTTGTGCTTTGTTTCAATAGCCTGATTTATTCTTTTGTTGGCAATCATTTCACTTTGACCGCGATAGTTTGTGTCACCAGTTTCAGCCCCTCGTTTTTGACTTTCTACATAATGTTGTATTGTATCACTTGATACATTCCCAGTAGTAGAAAAAAATAAGAACGCGTCCATAGGCTCGGCAAGTGTTGAAGATAAGGAAACGCTTCTCTCACACGTTTTGATGTCACTCCTTTGATTTTCACCATTGTATCAGCAGAACTAAGTGTTGGAAGTGTATACAAGAACACTTAAACGTGGTCTTTGTCACATTCCATTGCGACAATAACAATATCCAATTCGTTACATACCTCTTGGACCAACTCTTTGAAACGGTCTTCTACTTTTGTATGAAGAAAATTTTTCTTCTGTATCATGGGCAAAATACAAAATGATAGTTAATGAATGAAACAGTTGTTTTGGTTTTTCTATAATCATTTATCATGTTCACATTGTATCAGTTAACTAAACTAACCATAACGAATAGATGCAATAATATATAATACCAACATTTTGGATACTTAAAGTGCCACAAACCTTGCGGTTTTTTGGTAGCACTCCGTATCCAACCTCATTTCGCGTTCCTTAAGGAAGAAATTTTCTTAACTAAAATAATAAAAAGCACAGGCTATTGAAATAGTCTATTCATAGGTAAAATATGAAATGAAAGTTGCTCACATTTATAGTATAATAAATTCCTAAATAATAAAAAATATGAACAAAAAAGCACAGTGCATATTGGTATAGTCCGTTCTTCTACAAAAATAATAATGACTGAATTATTCGTTTAGTTTGCCGTTTAACAAGTAAAATTCAATATTATTATCCGAAATCTAATTGGAGTTAAAGAAGTACCAGACTAGATAGCCAACATATAAATAAAATTAAATACATTCGGACCACAAAATTAAATGAATAATTAAATACAGCGAAAGAAGCAACACTCAAAGCCTGATAAAAAAAGAAGAGAGAGATTGGAAATACCAAGTAAGCTGAAATAAAAAATGTATAGAATTAAGTTCCTGCAGAAAAAGCGAGGTGAACATAGCATGAATAAAAAAAAATTTTGAGGATACCTTGCAGCATTTTTCTTTCTTCTTATCAAGTCGAGGAAGAAAACCATCCACAATTAAACGATATGTCTATGATATTGAGGACTTTAGGAGATGGCTGCAAACATCAAATCGTTTGCAAAAAAAGAACATGTGGAACGAAATAGATAAAGAAGATTTTGAAGCCTATTTTCAAGAACTTCTGTACCAAAGAAAATATGGACAGAAAACCATTCATCGAATTGCAGTCGTATTAAAAAAATTGTATCAGTTCTTAGATATTCCACATCCTATTGCAGAAATACAGGGAATCACTCCACCGAATCGCTCCCTATGCAAAAATGATTTTGTTACGAAAGAGGAAGAGAAAAAGCTCAAGTACATTCTTTCTTCTTCCGAGGGATTGTCAGATAAGCAACTTTCCGTTCGACCATTTCTGATAAATCGGAATGAGTCTCTCTTATCACTTCTCTTGAACTATGGACTCACACTACAAGAACTTGTATCGTTACAAATGCAACATGTGCACTTTGGAAAGAATAAAATGACAGTTGTACATAGTCAAGGGACGAAACGAACCATCTTTTTAGAAGAAGAAGATAACATATGTTTATTTACGTATTATAAAACAATTCCTGAACCAGTTCGTCCTAGATACCATAGCAAGGATCCTTTGTTTGTTGCATTCGATTTTCAACGAGGTACATTTCGTTGGGTATATGACAATGATGCTCCAAAAGCATTAACAGCCATTGCGGTGCAAAAGATGATTCGATTAGAAGTAGCTAGAGCGAAATTGAGAAAAGGCATTTCTGCACAACACTTACGGAACACCTATATTCTACGTTGTTTAGAAAAAAATATGTCTACAGAGGAAATCATGAAACGAACAGGTTTTCGTTCGCTTCTATCAGTAAAGCGTTATGAAGAATATGTAAATCAACATGCACATACAAAATAATTTAGAAGAATGCTTTTCTAGGATTCCACACAGTCAACTCCCCCCACTAAGATGGGGCGTTTCAGTGGGGGCTTGAGTTCAAACACTAGGTCTTTTCTTTCGTCTATCTCTAGACAGTTTGACGCTCTAGCACTCATGCCACCTTATGGTAACACCCCAAGTATGTTTTTGGTTGGTACTGGCAACGAACGATTGCTTTCCCACTTGCAACGCCCTTTCGAAAAAGAGCAGTTCTTCCTTGCAGAAGAAGCCACCACTCAGATGAATCCGACGTGTGCTACAAGCCCCGACAAGTCGAGTACACATGGATGGTTGACACACCCACTAAGCTATGCGCGAAGCAACAGCCTTACGTTTTTGCACTTTTAATAGAATCGGCGTTTTCACTTTCAGAGTGTCATCCCATTCTACAATTCTTGATTTTTGCAATGTATTCAACGCACCATTCATATCAGCGTGGATACATGTTCCTGCTTCACTTTGGTACAGACCACGAGTGATTCGTTTTCCACTAAAAAGATAATGAGTCTTATCGCCATTAGACCAAACTGGAACCGGCTCTTTATCCAGAAAACTAGCTTTTGAAGTATAGCTTTCTTTTTGTTTTACAAATCGGATGCCTTCTTTTATACATGTATTCTCAATTGCTACAATCAGTTTATAAAAGGGGATTTGCACAAACTTTTGATTATTCTTTTTTCCCATATCAGATTTTTGTTTCCAACCAGCGTTATACCCTACGACAATCGTATCTATGCCAAATGCTTTCACTTTTTTGAACAACAGGCCTACAGTTTGTGAAATGTAACCATATATTTGTCGTTCTCGTTTATGCCAAAGTGCAGCCATTTGATTCGTTACAACTCGTTTCGAAAGGCCATTCTCCATATTTTTCTGTTGTAGATTACGTATCACTTTGTTGAAGTATTGGTTAATGGATTTTAGTTTTTTTCCATCAATTAAGAAGGCATCACCTGTAGTTGTTACGCAACTTACTAATCTGTCTACACCTAAATCGCAACTCAAAGCGTTACTCGTAGGCGTGGGTTGTTTCTTCATTTGAGAGACGTGCATTTCATATGTATAATGCACCTCAAAAAACCGACCTTTTTGCTTCGGTACAATCTCAATGTAGGAGATTTTTTTATTTCTTAAGTTTTTCGGCATACGTATTTTAATGGAACCGAATTTTTTTCTGAATGCAACATTCATTGGAATGATCTAATACCCGTTCTCATCCACTTTTGGCACTTGATAGATTTCAATGATTCGTTTGTCAGTGGAACGAGAATAATTCGGAAACTTCGGACGACCTGTGAACTTATCAGGATGTTTCTTCCACTGTTTCAACGCTTTAAAAAAGCTCTTCATTTCTGTAAATAAGGCTCTACGAATCGCTTGAACAGAGTTTGATTGAACGCCCGAGTAGTTCCTATCAGCCTGCACGGCATTGTCCACTTCTTTTACAGTAGCCATTTTATTATCGTTCAAATAACTTTGTTTTATCGTGTACAACCCAACATTTCGCAGTGCTTTTGAACTATGCGCCATGCGCTGAAGTAAACGAAATTTTTTTAAGCAAGTTTAATAAGCATAGATAATGATGACGGAAGTGTATCCTAGTAAACCAATTATGGTCTAGTGATTCTACACTATTACAGCCCTTCCCGAACGAGAAAGCCCTTCGCCTTTCGGCATGGGATGAAAGTGAGGTTGGATACGAAGTACTACTAAAAACCGCAAGGTTTGTGGCACTTTAAGTATCCAAAATGTTGGTATCTTTTATGTTTTTATCTTTTTGTTGCAGTTTTACAATCTAACAGACGCATTGTAAACATGATGAATGATTATAGAAGCACCAAAACAACCGTGTCATTCACTATCATCTTGTGTTTTTCCCACAATACAGAAAAAAGATTTTTCTTCATACAAAAGTAGAAGACCGTTTCAAAGAGTTGGTCCAAGAGGTATGTAACGAATTGGATATTATTATTGTCGCAATGGAATGTGACAAAGACCACGTTCACTTGTTTTTGTATACACTTCCAACACGTAGTCCTGCTGATACAATGGTGAAAATCAAAGGAGTGACATCAAAACGTGTGAGAGAAGTGTTTCCTCATCTTCAACACTTGCCGAGCCTATGGACGCGTTCTTATTTTGTTTCTACTGCTGGAAATGTATCAAGTGGGACAATAAAACAGTATGTTGAAAATCAAAAAATGAGGGGGTGAAACTGGTGACACAAACTATCGCGGTCAAAGTGAAATGATTGCCAACAAAAAAACAAATCATGCTATTGGAACAAAGTAGCCACGAGTATATAAAAGTCATGAATGCCCTTGTATCTGAAATGGTTGAAGCAAAGAAAAGCACGAAGAAAAGTACAAAAGATATGGAGGCCAATCTCCCAAGTGCGGTGAAAAATCAAGCCATGAAAGATGCGAAAAGTGTGTTTTCTACAAAGGTGAAAAAGAGTGCATACAAAATCGTTCCGATTCTAAAAAGACCTGTTTGTGTATGGAATAACCAAAACGATTCATTTGATTTCACGCACATTTCAATTTCGTTTATGGTAAACGGAATGCCCTTCGTCAACTTGATGATAAAGAACAAAGATGGGTGCAAGACCACAAAGTAAGTCGTGAAATCGTCGATTTTGCAACGGATCATACTATTTCTGTCATTCGATTAGAGCAACTCACGAACATGAGACAGACGGCACGAACAAGCCGTAAAAACGAAAAAAATCTACATACTTGGTCATTCCATCGTTTCGCACCATTCATCGCGTACAAAGCGACATTAGTTGGCATAAAAGTCGAATATGTGGACCCTTCTTATACAAGTCAAACATGTCCGAAATGTTCTGAAAAGAACAAGGCGCAAGACAGAACATACAAGTGCCCATGTGGATTTGAGAAACATCGTGATATCGTTGGGGCGATGAATATTCGCTACGCAACTGTGGTTGATCAGCCTAAGAACCTATATGGTCTGTCTTAGGAGGGGTGATGGCACACCCTCCTCTTGAAGGCTGTTCAAAAACAGAAATGGACTGCGAACGCTTAGTCATTCATGAATCCCATCCGTTATACCGTAAGGTGTAGGACTTGCGGCTTTAGCCGTGGGAGTGTCAAATTACTCTTCTTTTGGAAGTACAATTTTTTTATATAATTGAACCGTAATGAAGTAATAGATCAAGTAAATCAATACAAAAATAACAAGTGGTAACCATATACGGAAATACGGATCAATTAAAAGAGGGCTGAACATATTCATACCAACTAATACGTGAACAATACCCACCATTGCTGGGACTAAGAATACAAAGAATAACTCTTTATAAATCGATTGTGTTAATAACTCTCGGCGAACACCAATTTTACAAAGCATTTGATAACGTATACAATCTTTGGATGCACCAGACAGAACTTTAAACATCAGGCAGCTTGCCATCATTGCTAAGAACGCAATTCCAACGAAGAATCCCATAAACATGAGTCCGCTAGAAAAACTTTGATTCCCTTTATAGGTTTGATATTTACTACCCAGTTCTTCTGCTTTCACATTTTTATATTTAACTAGCTGTAATTCATCAAGTTTTTTCCATTCTTTTACGTATGCACCAAAATTATCTGTTTTCCCAATAAACACGGTATTTTCTGTACCTTTCATACTATCGTATATGTTTTGATTGACAATTTTCACTTCATGATTCGGATACATATACTCTGGTTGAATTGTTTGGAAAACATCACTCCATTGTCTTGGTTTTCCATCATCTTTCCCCCATTGTCTTGACAACACAAACGCATTCATGGGTATTTTCTCTGAAACTTTCATTGTCTTCTCATTTTTTCTATCTATGACTAAAGGACGATTATTCTCTAGCTCTTCTTTTGTATAATAAACATACGTATCATCCACCTTATAGTGATATTCAAGTTTCTCTTTAAATGGCATGCCGTCTAACAATTTTTTTTCTTCCACTGTTGGATTATGAACTATCGAATCATAAATCGTTCCTTTATCGGTCTGTTTTATAACATCGTTTTTAAATGCCATACCACATGCAATTCCACCCGCTCCAAGAGCCACTAACAATGCTACCGTGGCGAGTACATTTGCTAGGCTATTCATACGGAAGCTTAATTGTGCAAAAGTAAAAGCATTCAACCCTTTGTCCCTACGTTTTTTATTAATTTGTACCTTTTTCATCATAACCGGGAGAAGAGATCCAAATAGCGTGTACGTACCAATTGTAGCTGTGATTAATCCAATAGCCATGAACATAGGAACGCTTAGTATATCTTTTCCTTGTAGCTGTGATATATAGATCAGTGATGTATACCCCATGCCTAGTAACAGCAAACCAAGAAATGCAACTACAGCTGTCATTTTTCCTTTTACTACAATACGCTCTGTTTGTGCATCTGCATGTACAAGTTGTAATACAGAAATACGAGATAATTTAATGCCATTCATAATTGCCGATAATACAAATAATGTAAGGAAGAAGATGCAAGTAACAGTCATAGATGGTAAATACAATGATTGATAACCTGCTCCTGTAAATGCCAATTGTTTCATTAATAACTGACCAATACCTTTTGCAAGTCCTACACCTACCGCAATCCCGATTGCAAGAGAAATCAAGCCCAATACGATTGTTTCGATAAACATAAGTAAGGTAACTTTATGTTTTTTTGCTCCTAACATCATGTACATGCCAAACTCTTTTTGGCGAAGAGATAATAAGAACGAGTTTGCATATAAAATGTAGAAAAACGTTACAATCGCTAATAAAACAGAACCGATTTGGAATGCTATTGCAACTATCTCAGCATGTGGATTTGATTGAAGGAACGTTTTATTTAATGATAACGTTTGAAACATATAAAAAGTTGAAATAGATACGATAAGACCAACAAGTAAGACAATATAATCTTGAAATTTACTTTTTAGCCCAGACATGGAAAGTTTAAATAACATGCTCCTAGACCTCCTTTCTTACGCTTTTTGTGTACCTAAGTCCGCAAGCACATCTAAAATTTCTTTATAAAACTCTTCACGTGTACCGCCGCGGTGAATTTCTTTATATAGCTTACCATCTTGAATGAATAAAATTCGCTGACAGTAACTTGCACTATACGGATCATGTGTAACCATCATGATAGAAACGCCTTGCTCTTTATTTAAGTTTGTCATCGCATCAAGTAAACTCGTTGCATTTTTAGAATCAAGCGCTCCTGTTGGCTCGTCCCCTAAAATAATGGCAGGTTCATGCACTAACGCACGTGCTGCGGCTGAACGTTGTTTCTGTCCACCAGATACTTCAGATGGATACTTTTGAAGTATTTCTGTAATTCCTAACATATCCGCTACTTTTTCTACTTTCGATCCAATATTACGTGACGCGACACCTTGAAGAGATAATGGAAGTGCGATGTTTTCATAAATAGATAAGTTCTCTAATAGGTTAAAGTCTTGGAAAATGAATCCTAATTTTTGTGAACGAAAATCAGAAAGTTCACCTTGCTTCATTTTCGTAATATCTGTACCCGCGATTTCAACAACACCGCCCGTTGCTTTATCAAGTGTTGAAATTACGTTTAATAATGTCGTTTTACCAGAACCAGATGGCCCCATAATTCCGACAAACTCCCCCTCTTGAATGGAGAATGAGACACCTTTTAACGCATATGATTGATTCTCTCCTTTTTTACCGTACACTTTTTGGACGTTTTTCACGTCTACAACTGGTTTCGTCATATATATCCTCCTACAATTGTTATTCTCTTACTTATTTTGCTCTTTTGGAAGATGAATCGCTATTGATTGATATGACAGTAACCTTACATTTTTGTAAGGGGATGTTTCTTCCATTTTAAAACAGCTACTTTAGTATAGGAATAACACAAAAAATACCAAATGATGATTGGATTGTTACAATGAAAGGTGTATGGTTTAAATAACATCAAATATAGAATTTTACAAACGATATAACTTATTTAGTTTTAATATAATAATTTTATAATGTAAGGAGTATACAATATTCATTTACTTATTCCTCCATTTCGAGGGGATGGGCAAAAACACCCTATTATATATCAGCTATATTTGTCAGTTTACCAAGGAATGTTATTAAATTAATTATCAAATCAAAAAATCCATTAACGTGTTTTTCTTTTTCAAAGTATGGCAATACCCTATTATCTTATCCAGTATACATTTCTATAAGCCATTGGCTCAATTAGTCAGAATAGAGGCCACTCATGCATATCTGGTCATAGATTCAAACCCTAAAAATCCAGCATATTCTATTTTTTCATCACTCCATAGACTGTATGTATGATATATATAAGCAACAAGCGCATTCATAAATATCTTTTTCTTTCCACAATCGTTAATAATTATTTTACAATATTGTAATTCACTAAATGCTGAAAGATGTGCGAAGTAAGAAACATAAATAAATATATCCAGCGTACAAATACTATTTTTAAAAATATGAACACCTCTATTTACTTGAGAAACATATAACTCGTAATCTGCAGTACTTATTGCCATTTCGAACGTTTATCAAATAGAAAAAGTTCCGAAAGGTTGAAATACTCGCCTAATAACATTGGTACTTTTTCACTCTTACTATCTTCACCTATTAACCATAAAAACCTCGTTTACGCATTTCATTACGTAAATTCGATGCAGGGATTTTAAGATGTTGTGCTATTTTTGGATAACTCCATCCCTGCTCCCTTAAGTTTTTTGCTTGTCGACACCAATGCTCCCATTTATTTCGACTTTGTTCCTGTATTTCTGTTTTATTTTTTCCTTGCCACAAACCTCTTCTTTTCAATTGGTCATATAACGTACTACGCGAACAATCCAGCTTCTTTGAAATGCTCCCTGCTCCAAACCCTTGCTCTTTTAACGCCACAGCTTGCCTACAAACCTCATCCCATTCTTCTTTTGTCTTTTGTCCTTTACTCTCTATAAAAAGATCCTTTGTTAAAAATTGAAATTCCTTTCCCACCATACAGTTGTGAATTTGAATACATTCTTTCAAAGAGCGCATTTGATATTCGCATGTTTGACAATACTGATCCTGTAAATCTAAAATACGAATTCTCTTTTCTTTTGGATTCATACTGTACACCTCACTAACTTTTAACCTTTTATTCCATAATATCTACATTGGATCTCTCATCAATAGTTTCAACATTTTTTTGTAATTATAACCAATTTTTATTAGTTTTTGGTCTTTGAATTCTTCCTTACTTCTCAATCCGTTTTCACGGTATAATAAATTAATTAGATGCAGAATAATAAATAATATTCAAAAAATAAAAATGATTATATTATCTAAATAATTGTTCTTTCCCATATTATTTGAACTCTAGCTATAGAATCCTTTTACAAGATAAGCAACTGGATTTTTGCCCCACATAATAGATTTTATAAGCTATTTTTCATTTATATAATAAAAACTATATATAATTATATAATGAGGTGAAATTCTGATCGCTTCTTAATATAAAATATGGTAGCTTGAAAATAACAAGTTTTTTTCTATTTTATATACCCATACAAACTATTTTTCATATTCAATCAGAATAGGAGGGATAGTTGATATTTTGATATATTTTTGAAAAGTATGGATGTTCACTTCCAATTTTTTAATAATCATAGAAAAGGGCTTTCTGTAATAATTTGCAATTATAATCTTTTTCTTTCTAAGTAAACAAAGAGTAAATTAGATTTGTTTCACTCACTAAATCTATAGTAGTTCATACGACAGTAATCAAAAAAGGACAAAGCCCTCAAACAGAGCTAATCGAACTTATCTTAAAAGAAAAGGATAAAAATTCTGTTACTATCTCTTATTATGATACGCGAATCATAGGGACAATCTCATTTACGAAGATTTAGATGTGTAACGTCGTTATTTGGGTAATCACAATTTGAATATAGCTTTGAATAAAATTGAATGTTTTTGAAACAACTATAACTTTCTTCCTGTACCATTCACCTTTTACGCCACTACTTTTCAAAATCATGACACAGATACTTCACATTACATCTCATTTTTGAGAAAAGAACCTTCTTACACAAAATCACAAATGTGTGTGTTCGAGAATCTAAATGGAGAATGTAGCTAATAAGTCGGATAAATAAAGACTTACATTATCGTTACAACGGCCCTTACATCATAAAATATAATCAGCAAACGTAAACCCCTCTTCCACTTAACAGTCCACCGACTGTCTGAAGGGGGGGTTTACCGCCACTAATACATTCCAGCATTTTTTTAACTACACTAGAAGAAATATTAGGCTTTTATCTATAACTGTCATTTCTCTCTCCTATTCATTACATATTGCTCTGTCTATTTCTTGAGGTGGAAGTTTTCTATCAAGAAATAATGCATGAAATATCATTAACATAACAAACCATCTTAATCCATTTCTAAGAAGGTTTTAATATCGTCTAATTCTCTTCGAGTCGGAATAACTGATATGTGTAGCACAGGTACTTTCATTTTTTCTAGTGGAACCGTCGTCAAAATACCATCTATCCCCATTTTTTCGAAATCGTACTCTTGAATATCTAATGCTTCCTCCGATACAATTGATAGTGTATTCCCAAACTCATGATAAAGTACACCTTGTATATATCGTTTCCATAAAATAGCATCCCCTAAATACAAACATACATTTTTTCGAAATGCTTGAGATAATTGAAATACAGCCTCTAATTGTAATGTGATGGCTAGAATATCTTCTTCGTTCACCCGAGAAAAAAATGGGTATTGTTGTATCCATGATGTATAAACTTTTTGAACTTTTTCAAATGTTACAGGATGTATTTGTTTCACTTTTTCATGCCATTCAGATGTAGGCGATGTAATTGTCGGAATAAACTGATACCTATATGAAATTTGTCTAATGTATTGTAACAAATAAAACAAAAACTCTTCATCTCGATGAAAAAGCATATTAAATTCATTTTCTAATTGTACTACTAAATCTTTGACGTATTGATATAACATAGATGTCCCATTATAATAATATTGAAGAAGCTCTTCTTTATAACGGCTTCTGTTAGAATAAACAAACATACAACAATTTACAGCAATTGTCATTACCACTTTATCTGTTTTTGTAAGTGAAACACCACATAAAACAGAAGGCAACGCTTTAATTTTATGATAAAAGGGTGTTTCAATTATAAGCGCCTCATGAATAGGTAACACACTTATATTATCCCCCTTTTTTTTACGTTGCACAGCAATCGCTAGTAAATAAGCCAACCGTTGTTTATAAATCGGATAAAATTGAATATCTAGTTTTTGTTCGATGTTTTTTACGTAAGAAAAAATTTCAAATTCGTCAGAAAATGGCCATTTATCCCATCCATAGGTTGTAAAATACAATTCATAGAACATATATACAATATGCGCTTCTATTCCAACAATACGCAGAGGTTTTTTATGCAACTCTAAATCAAAATGATTTAGATATTCCTGAACCTCACGGAGTACTGAAGAAATAGTTGCTACTTGTACATATAGTACATCAGCTAGTTCCGTCACTGTACGAATATTCCCTTGTAACAATTGTTCTAAAACTCGAAATCGCATGTCTTCTTGCTTAAAAAAAGAATACACACTGGTTTGAGATGAATGAGGAGGTTTATATAATTTTACACCTCTTCCTTTAATGACGTGTATCTGCCAATCTAAAGGTAACTGATTTTTCAAATAATGCAAATCTCGCCGAACAGTCTTTACTGCACATTGAATTTGTTCAGCAATTTCTTCTAAAGTATGCCATTTTTGATCTTGCAATAGCATATTAATAAGTTCTTGTTGTCGTTGCTGAGTAGACATAATTTATACCATCCCTGTCTCAAAACATGACTGGATGTACTCCTTTCTTTTTTTGTTTAGTATAATCAAATAAGCGAGGAATACAAGTAGTATTTTTTGCCTAAATAGCTGTTTTAAATAAAAAATATATTATTGATTTTCTTGAATTTAAAAACATTCCTTCCACTACTATAAAACAAGTATTTTTAATATCTTAAAGCGTTGTTGACTGGAAACATACATTTTCACGTAAGGTCTTTTCCAAAATGAAAAGCTTACCACCAAAAATCCCAGTACAAATATACCTACCTTTGGCGGCAAACTTTCACCTCAATTTCCTATTCACATATAGGGTTATCAAAAATCGTGTGCAACACCTAGTATATGATCCAGCGGAATGTACCCTATCATGCGACTATCTTTACTATTATTCCTATTATCTCCTAACACAAATAAGTGTCCGGCCGGTACTCGCCATGTTTGATTTTCCTGTTCGGACATTTTCTCATACAAATACGGTTCTTGTATCTTGTTTCCATTTCGATACAAAACTCCATTTTTATACGAAATCGTATCTCCTGGTTTTCCAATTACCCTTTTAATATAATTAACTGAAGAATTTTCAACAAACAACTGACCAATATTGGTTTCCAATAAATCATTCCACATATTATGTTGTTCATCTAATTGACTGTCTAACACCACAATGGAACCATATGCAGGAACGTTTCCTAATACATGAGACCACTTTGATACAAGAACCCATTGTTCATCGTGTAGAGTTGGATTCATGGACTCCCCTTTCACACGAAATGGTTGTACTACAAAGATTTGTAAAACGATAGTGATAATCAAACTTATTACTATATATTTCGCCCAATTTTTTATCACAGCATATCCCCGCATAACTCTCCCCCCCATGGCCTCTGGTAGTATCTACTTATTCCTTTTTCTGCGGCTTAAAAACATCCTTAAATTCAGCATCTTTCACCTTAATATCTGCTTTTTCAAGCAACTTTTGAATAAACTGCTGCTGCCATACTTGATCTTGTAAACGTTTTTGTTCTAATGTTTTACGGATATTTTCTTTTTCTTGTTCAAATGGTTTCAATTCTTTCTTCTCTGTTAATTTAATGATATGATATCCAAATGTTGTTTTAACTGGTTCACTTACCTCGCCCACTTGCAACTTATATGCAGCATCTTCAAATTCTTTTTGCATTATACCGGGACCAAATACTCCAAGATCCCCACCTTTCTCTTTGGAACCTGTATCTGTAGAATATTGTTTTGCTAAAGCCGCAAAATCTTCTCCTTGCTTAATTTTTTCTTCCACTTCTTTAGCTGTATTTTCATCCGCCACTAAAATATGACTAGCTCTGATTTCCGGCTTATAATTTTCTTTCAATTCCTTTTCAATAATAGACTTTTTAACAGCTTTTTCTAACGCCGCTTGGGCTTTTAATTGTTCTTTTAGAGCTTCCTCATTGGGTACACCAAATTGTTTAATTAAATCTGTTACATTTTTTTGGTTTGTTTGTTTTTTTAATTCTTCTAATTTCTGATTTACTTCTTTCTCTGAAACTGGATAATCATGAATTAGTACTTTTTTCACCATCATCTGATACACTGCTACTTTTCCAAATTGTTCTTGCAAATTTGTCCCAAGTTCCTTTTCGGTAATCGCTCCAACTTTTGATGTAACTACTTCTCCTGTGTTCCCACAGGCAGCGAATAATATAGCGCTTCCTAATAAAACACTTGCTAATTTTACTTTTTTATTCATTTATAATCCCTCTTTTCAATTTCTACAGTTTATTTGACTTTATCCTTCAAATAAACTGTACTTCACGTTTTTTTAATTGTTTTCGTAAAGTACTCTCATCGCAACCTAAAAATTTTGCGATAGCTCGATAGGTAACATGCGTTTCTTGTAATTTAACCGCTTCTCCGCATAAATAATCCCATTTTTTCTCACTCTCTCCATATATTTTTTCTAAAGAATCTACTTCAGAAATTAATAACAATGCTTTACCAGCTTGTTCGATCCACGATCCGATTAAACACTGCTTATAACAATACGTATAAGAAGCACTTTGAAACGAACAAGTTTGGCAATGTAAATCTTGTACGTCCAAAATCTGTATACGTAGTTGCTTTGCATTCATATAGTATTTCCGCCTCTCTAAACATATTTAAATTTCCAATGATTTATTAGCCATATATTTAAAATAAAAAATAGCTTCTCTTGAACGATACTACAAATTAAGCATCTTTCTTAAAGCAATTAAACTTTTGTCAAAAGTATTTTTTCATAACATAACTCTACATCAAAACTCTTTTTTCTGTGATAAACTAAATGTATTATCTTATAACGCCGGTATAGGATATAACATAGTGCGTATAAAAGGACATTTCAAACCATCTTCACAAAATCATATAAAGACACTCTTTTTTCTGGAAGTAGAACAGAAAGTGTCTTTATATACTCGTTATTATTTTTCTTGTTCACATCAGTCACATCCAAATTTCCTTAATATATTGCATTTTTAGAAATACTAACCATTCGAGACTCCCACGATGTATCTTCAACTCACATAGACACTTATATTTTCTATCTCGAGCATCATTCGTTTTAGTACATTTCAGATAACTTTGATTTCTATAAGCTGGCGTCACATATTCAATCTGAATACCAGCTATTCTTTATAGATAATAAATTGTGATAAACGATAAAATGACCAAGTGTGTAGTTTTTTTCGTTTTTATACCTTGTCCTTATCATTTTTATATTTGTTAGTTGTTCTAATTGCACAACTTATTTTATGATTTTTATCTTGCATCGGTCTTTACTCTTTATCGTCCATTCGCCAAATGGATTTCATTTCTACTTATTACGTACACTACGCAACGTACGCTTCTTATATTTATTATACCTACCGCGGGGACCTTGAGACCTAAGTCTATACCTGAAATTTTCGTTCCTGTCCTTTTATTACTAGGAAGTGTGACTGCTATTTAGGCTATCCACTTATTCGCTTTTTTTGTGATACGCAGTGTACCTTCAAATTACGTTTGTTTGTAGCGCTTAATAAAGCTTGGATTCTTATACGAATCAACTTTTCATTTACCTGAAATGAGATTGAAATATAAGTAGGATTAAATAAATAATTTTGATTGTTCCATACACAAACACGCCTCTTTAGAATTAGGATAATTTTATACTGGTTTTTCTTTACTTTTATAGTAAACAAATTTTTTGCGTCTTTAATCTCTTGATTTTTTTCATTGCACTTGGAATATGAAATAATTGCATACAAAAGCCAATTTTTTATTAATTAGAGTCGCTTGTGCTTGATTTGGATAGATACGAAACGTATCATCATTCGTTCGTTTCACCCCATTTCGATTGTGAGAGAAGAAAAATTTTGAGGCTAAACATACAAAGGGTAGGGCACACTGGTATGAACAGCGATTGGAATTCTTGTATTCATGAACAAATCCAACATATAAAATCCGAATACTTTCAGGAGCCCTTTACTCAAATCATCAAAAATCACGAGGTGATGGAAATAGAAGATTTGCTAGTAATCACTCTATAAAAGAGCGTACAGTAGCGAGTGCTATAAGAAGTTCAATACTAACAAATGATTGTAACTACTCAGCTTCTTCAAATAAAAAAACAGGCCAAATACATGTTTCCGATTCGAAAACATGAAAAGAAAATACTCCAATCAGAGAAAGAATCTATGCCAAATAGAGAAATTCTCTTATGAAGTCGTGTTATTCCAAGGAACCGTTCTAGTTTCTATGACTTGGTTTATCGCTTGTAAGACCGATTGTTTTTGTTTTTTCATGGTACTCATAAAGCTTCGTATCTGACAAAAAGATTCTGCGCCTTTCTTACTTCGGAAAGTCCCAGACACTTTCTGTTTTACTTTCGTCATCCGAATATCCCGTTCTGCTTGATTGTTATCAAATGGAATGGCTGGATGTTCTAAAAACGCTAGAATTCTGTCAGAATACTTGACGAAGCGATTCCATAAATTTTGAGAAGGCGTCTGCTTTCCTTTCTTCTTTTGTTTCGTGGAAAGAATCTGTTGTTCTTTCAATATGGATTGATACATAATAAACAGATTCTTTTGCGTCGCTTTTGGCATGGTACCTTCGGATTGCTTTTTCATCGTCAACGCTTGCGTTAGAAATTTCTGCATCTGTTGTGCCCATTGTTCTCCAGTACTATCTATAATTCCTTGTAAATCTCGTAAGAGATGGGCATTACATAAAACGTGACGACAATCTGTATACGCATCATACGATTTCCAACCATCATGCATCGCAATTCCAGAAAAAGATGGCAAGATTTCTCCAGCATCCATTGCTTCTTTTCCACGTTTTTGATGAATATGTTGCAATGTCACCTCCGGTGTACTGGCAGTATGTAACCATTGTGTTTTGTTTTCTACACGCATACCAGTTTCATCAAAATGGACAACAGGAGACTGCAGAATCTTTTCCTTTACTTCTTTTATGAATGGCTGCAATTGAGAAGCGAAAGCCTGTGTATGATTTACCAGGGTTCCTTCGCTTATAGAATGTCCAAAACAATCCTGAAAGAATTCTTTTGTTCGCTTCAAAGAAATGCATTGATAATGCGTTAAATAGGGAATCAGTCTTTTTATATTTGGACCATATTGAACAGGACGAGATACTGTCGAAGGAAATTGGGCTTCTTGGATAGAATGGCAATGTGGGCATTCTTTCTGTTCTACTTTATGTTCTGTCACTTCGATCTGAATAGGTGGTAAGTCATACACTTGGCGAATGCGATACCCTTTTACAGGCTCGTGGTTCAAGGAAGTATGACAACAAGTACAATATGTAGGAGAATGTGTAATCGTATGATCTGGAGTCGCTGTCAAACCAAGAGTATGTCCCTTGTGGCCCAACTGGCCACCCGTTTGACGATGAGACGGTTTGCGCAAACTTTTTGTAACGGGCTTACCCAAACCATCTGTAGAAGGTGGCTTATGACTATTTTTGGAGTTTTTTTTTGAAGCATTTTCTAGTTCTTGTATACGTTTTTCTAACTTAGAAAATGTTTCTTCAAATAAAGAAATAACAGCTTCAGGTCCTTTTTTATATGTATCTAAAATAATTTTTCGATCGACCATAAGATTCACCTCCCCTGTTTGATATACTCAGTATTTACAAATGGGAGGCATATGAAACTAGTAAAATTTAAAAAAGACACCGAAAGGTGGCTGAGTAGTTACGAGTAATTTTGATTGTTCCATACACAAACAGGTCTCTTTAAAACCGGAATGATTTTATACTTGCTTTTCTTTACTTTTGTAGCAAACTGTTTTGTGCAAGTAGAAAATACAGAGAGTTGCAGCGAAAAGTGCAGAGGCTAGCAGCTCGATTTTTTAAATAGTAATTTTAGTGTTTCCAGAAGACAACGCATTGCGTAAACGATAGCTTTCTCCCGTAAATGCAATAATGTGGGCATGATGGACCAAACGGTCCACCAATGCAGAAGTAAGTCGATTATCACCAAATATACGATTCCATTGACCAAATTCTAAATTCGAAGTAACTATCACACTTTTTTGCTCATAACAGTCGGCAATAATATGGAATAGGAGCTCCGCTCCTTGCTTTTGAAACGGTACATAACCTAGTTCATCTAAAATTAAGAGATCACATGATTCAATTTGTTTTTTTATACGAGTTAGATTCCCTTGTTTTAAAGCTTCTTCTAATATGCCTACTAAATCAGCTACTCGAAAAAACTTTACCTGATATCCTTGTTCACAGGCCTTTAAACCTAAAGCTGTTGCTAAATGTGTTTTTCCGGTTCCAGGAGATCCGAGTAATAAAAGGTTCTGTTTTCCTTCAAAAAATCGCAACTCACTAATATGTTCTTTGCTTGTCGTAGAAGGTAAATGAATTTGTTCACCCCATTCATAATCTTTCAACCACTTTAACTCTCTAAATTTTGCTTTTTTTATTAAAGTTGATACTTTTTTACTTTGTCGAGCTTCAATTTCTAAGTTTAAAATATCCTGTAAGAATTGTTCTTTATTTTCAAATACAACTTCATCATAATGCTCTAGAATAGAACTCAAATGTAATACTTTACAAGCTTCTTGTAGGTTTCTGTGTATCATAGTGAAAATGAACTCCTCTCTAAAGTTGGACAGAGTTTCCGATCGTATTGTTCTAAATCCGTTTCATAATCCACTAAAACAGATGGTGTGTGTTTCTCTTCCCATTTCTGCGGATAAGTTACTTGTTTCGCTTGTAATATGCCATCAAGTTCATAAGGGGTTTTTGATAGCCAATCCTCATTTTCTAAAACAACATGTAATTGTTGTAAAGAATACTTTTTGAGCAATCTTTTTATCCCTACTAAGCGTGATTTACGCTCTTCCGTTTGGAAGAGGAGATAATCCTGAACTCTCATAGGTAAGTATTTAAAATATCTTGAATAACGTACTACACGTGGTTTCTTTTCCCAATCTTCAAAAATTTCTTCCCAAGGAATGGGCCTATTTGTATGCATGTAAGGTCTATATTCTTTAAAGATTACTTCTCCTTCAGAAGTAAAACATGTAAATTGATCCCATTCTTTTTTTATGACAATAACTTGTTTGACATTTGTTTTGCGTAAAACAAATCGTTCTTGATCTACTGTAATTTCTCCATATTTATTTACAGTTGTAGTATCTAGTGAAAAGACCGATAGGTCTTCTAAAGGCAATGGCTTTAATGCATTTTTATCATCATTCCACAACTCCTCTATCATGATTTTCTTATCATAATGCGGTCGTTTTTGATCCTCTAATGCTTGTACTTCTAGCCACTGTGCAAGTTGTGAAAAACTTTCCATAACCGGTGAAGTTGTAAACCAATTATTACGTGTATAACTAACTTTACGCTCAACATTACCTTTTTCATGCCCGCTATAAGGGTTACATGGTTGTGTTTCAAAGTTATAATGCATTTGAAATTGTAAAAACGCTTCTGTATAAATACGATTTTCACCTTTTCCTATGGTGATTACAGCGGCGGATAGATTATCAATCCTAAGATGTGTTGGTACACCACCTGCTTGATGGAATAGCTGTTTTAAGCCTTCTAAAAAGCATTCCTTATTTTCAGCTGGTAATGGATAAGCAAATGCTGTATTGCTATGGGGAAAGCTTAACAATAGTACTTTAATATCTTTATATGCTCCATCTTTGACAACTGTCATATTTCCAAAATCAACTTGTGCTTCTCCAGGAGGATGTTCTAATCGTTCGTAACGTTTTTCTTTTGCTGTTTTTATCTGTGGTCTTCGATGTTGGATATAATCACATACGGTTCGATACGAACCTTGAAACTTATATTCTGTTTTTAATTGATTAAATATCTTTTTACTTGTTCTTCGTTCCTTACGGCGAAGCTTACTATCTTCCTCTAACCATAAATCTACAATTTCACCAAACTCACTATCATACATCATTCCTGTTTTTGTACAAACTGGACCAGTATCCGAAGGATACACTTCTTCATCAGCATACTTTTTGACAGTTCTCCAATTCTTTCCTAGTTTTCTTGCAATTTCAGAAATACTTAAATCATCATTTTCTCTTAAATGTTTGATATAATGAATTTCAGGCATTGTTAGCATCCTTTCTAGTCCTCCTGTTTCGTGTGGTAACGAAAACAGTAAGGGATTTATTAAGAGCTGACAAGCCTTTTTTTATGCACTTTATCTATGTACAAAATCGTTGCTCGACTCTGTACTTTTATTTTGCACTAAACAAGCAAACAAACTTTTCGCGTCTTGAATCGCCTGATTCTTCACCGCACTTGGGATAGTTGCTTCCATATCTTTTGTGCTTTTTTTCGTACTTTTCTTTGCTTCCACCATTTCCGATACAAGCGTATTTATAACTTTGATATATTCGTGACTGCTTTGTTCCAACAAACGGATTTGTTCTCTTGTTAGAATCAATTTCACTTTCACTGTTAGGGTCTGTGACATACGTTTCATCCCCTTATTTTTTAATTTTCAGCATCGTTCATTTGATGCATTTCTAGCAATAGAAACAAAATAAGAACTTGTCCATAAACTTTGCAACTACATGAGATGAGGAGATGTTCCTCTCAAACACTTTGAAACATTCTTCTATTATCATTTATTTTCGAAAAATTACAACAAAAAGACCCAAAGAAACTACCTATAATTTGGATACTTAAAGTACCACGAACCTTGCAATTTTTAGTGGTACTCCGTATCCAACCTCATTTTCATCCCATGCCTAAAGGCGAGGGGCTTTCGTTCGGGAAGAGCTGTAAGATGAACAGCAATTCCCCGCTCCTATAAAGTTTTAAATACATCTCAACAACTAAAAGAACAAAAACAGGGATAGTCAACGGCCACCAGACCTTTTATGGATAAAAAACAAGCCTTTCATCAAATAGGATACACAAAACATTATGCTTCACTTTCAAGGGTTAATTTCCTTTAATATACTTAGCACATATACCTTAATTTCTTCATATAATGTTTTAACAAAATCATATGCAAAGGATGAATTACTATATCCCCTAAAAACTACCTTTTAAAAATCACATGTATGTTCCTTGTATTATTTCCTCTTCACACTGATATAAATACGGAGGAAAAACAAACTACTGCTTTATACAAAGATATTAAAACATTGCCACCATCACTATTTACTCCCCCAAAAACAATGCCTATCATATCTTCAAACTTTCTCCAACAACTTATTATTGTACAAACTTCTGGCAATTATAATCAACAAGAAGCATCATACATGATTCAGCGTATCAGCAAAATTAATAACAATATTTTATATGCACTCTATACAAGAAATGTACGTATTAAACTTATTAATTTCCCTATTACGTATCTGTCTGAATACACCTATCTACGAGGAAAAATCCCCAGAGGTTGGGAAGGAACTGGGTATACTTGGGATGATGTCCCTGGGATTGGAGGCAATCCTGTGGTCGCTCGTATTGGTTATAGTAACCCTGGGCATATGCATTCCTCTATAAATTTAGAACTTCATGAAACTGCTCACGCTATTGATAACTATGTATTTCAAAACATTAGTTATTCCCAAGAATTTTTTAAAATTCACGCTAAAGAATATGCTTCCTTTTCAAACAACTCTTATTACTATTACCCCGAAGAATATTTCGCCGAAGCCTTTGCCTATTATTATTTTAATGATCAAACTAATGAAACGTTAAAAAGCAAAGCTCCTTCCACATATCAATTTATTCAAAATTTACCTTTCCGGCTTTGAACCTGTACATCCCTTGAAAAATACATCTTTTTAACTATCATAATAAAATAATTATTTCTCAAATTCTTAATATGTATATCTATCCCAAATAAGAAACTTAATAAAAATTTTAAGGTTCCGGATTGGTATAACCAAAACAATTTGATATAGGACACACATGCATTCATTGAACTACCCCCACTTTCACTTCGTTTAGAAGAGGGGGATTCCTAAGTAAAGAGTTCTATCGAACTCTAATTTATTAGGCTATCTCCACAGTCCTTGCGGTTAGAAGCCTTATCGCTTCATTCTTTAGATTGATACTTGCGTTAATATCCCTATCATGGTTTGTAAGGCAAGAAGGGCAGTCCCATTTACGTAGGTTTAGATTTTTAACGTCTTTGTTTTGATATCCACAACAAGAACATAATTGGCTTGAAGCAAATGTTTTCGATACAACAATGACTTGTTTGCCGTACCATTTTGCTTTGTATTCCAACATAGTTCGAAACTGAGACCATGATACCTCACTAATTGCTTTTGCTAACTTATGATTCTTTAACATATTTGATACTTGCAAATCCTCTATACCGATAACATCGTGGTTTTTGATGATTTCAGTCGAGATTTTGTCCAAGTAATCTTTTCTAGCATTCGTCATGTATTCATGAATTCTAGCTACTTTTACTCGTTGTTTATTCCAGCGAGAAGATCCTTTCATTCTTCTAGAAAGAACACGCTGTGCTTTTGTCAACTTCTCTTCTAATGATCGAAAAAACTTCGGATTTTCATAGGTTGTTCCATCTGACAAAATGGCGAAATCTTTTAGTCCCACATCCATTCCAATGTAAGAGTTTGTTTTCGGAAGTTCTTGCACTTCTGTTTCAACTAACAATGACACAAAGTATCTGCCAGAAAGGTTCCGTCTAACTGTAGCATTTAAAATACGTCCTGTTACTTCACGACTTTTGGCAAATCGAACAAGACCTAGTTTTGGCAATTTTATTTTGTTTCCTACAATGGCAATGTTTTCATTTGTTTGTTTTGTGGTATAAGATTGTACGTTGTTCTTCTTAGATTTGAAACGCGGGGCATTGTTTTGTTTTTTGAAAAGGCGTGTATAAGCATCCGCAAGGTTGCGAACAGACGACTGAATCGCGATACTATCCACTTCTTTTAGCCAAACAAACTCTTTCTTCATGGCAGGGAGTTTGGCAGAGCATGTACCATATGTCAAACCTTTCCCTGTTTCTTTGTATGCATTATCCCATAGAGATAGGAAATGATTGAATACAAAACGAGAACAGCCAATCGTTTTATTGATTAGGGTTGCTTGTGCTTTATTTGGATAGATACGAAATTTATATGCTTTATTAATCATCATTCATTTCACCTCCATTTCGGTATGTTTCTATTATACAACAAACATGTGTTCGATAGGTAGTGAAGTAACAGTTTATGTATGTCGAACAATTAAGATGGCTTCCTGCCATCCCTTGTCCGAAGCCAATTCATCTCCCACCTACTAACTTCGCGTTCCTTGAGGAAGGAGTCTTCTTGGCTAAAATGATAAA
>NZ_JBBOTE010000005.1:0-115859 GCF_038005385.1 Bacillus sp. FSL K6-2944
GTCATTGGTTTTGAAGCTAAAAGATTCTATACTACTGGAGTGGTAAATACATATAGTGACGTCTGGGGGAACCTTATTTCTTCAAATCGGATTTCAGCTAGTACGCCGGTAGCAGTACCTGGTACTTCAGAATTAGATGGTGTAATCACACTAAGATTAGAAAGATAAAAAAGGTTAGCGAACTAAAACATTTAGTATAACAATATTATTTATCTAGTGAAAATGAGATATTAGAAGAGAAATCCATATTTCCCCTCATCTCATTACGTTTATGTAATAAATAGTATAATTGGGAGAGAGCATAACCTTCAAGAATACCCCTTTTTACTATTATTAGAAAAAGACCTACGGACTAGAGCAGCTACCCTGTCACTACAAAATAAAATAACAAATTGAACAGTGCCTTCCCACGATATATAATGATTATATACCATTCTTTTATTTGGTTATGGGGATGAGGGAATGATACAACTGTATATGACTCTTATTCCCCTCCTATAATTTCCACACAGGATATGTAAAAGGAGGCTTGTGTATATGATTTTCTTATATCGATTTGATGTACAGAAGAATCGCGTTCATTTTGTTTTAAATGAACAAATCGTTGCGGATATGCTCCCGCCATATGATGTCTTGTTGAGACCATTAGTAACATCTTTGGCTGAAACATTACAATTGTATTGCTCTTTAAGTAAGCAACCTACTTTGCTAACAAGTAACATACAAGACAGCGGTGAAATAGAAGTGATGTTAAATCAAGAATTGGGACAATGTATAGATGGATATACAAAAGACCGCATGATTTTGAAAAACGGCAAACGAATTGCGGATATTTTACTGGAAATTAGGAATGCTCATACTGTATATCACTAAGTCTATAGGACTAGTAAGATATATACTCCTTTTCAATCGAAGGATCCCATTTGAAAATAGATAATTGACGTTTTTCAAACCTCCGTAGGGGAAATGGACAGATGTCTGTTTCTCCTACTCCGTCAAAATGACATAGAAATATGAGTATGTTAAGCGTAAATGCTGAAGACAGGGGATGGATGAGAGTGGACAAATCATGGCCTAGTGATTCTACGCAGGTATTACAAGAAATAGATCAAAAGATGAGCCTCATCGAGTCTATCCTTCAACAAATTTTTGGGGATTGGCAGACAGAAGAAGTAGATGAGATCCATCAAATGATGATAGAAGTATCCCAATTGTTGCTCATCTTACAACAAGACCCCAAGGTGACATCCCTCGCAAAAGGATTAAGCCTACAACTCCAAAGTATACAGGAACAGTACAATCAATTGTTTAGTAGGAGAGAAATACAATTAAAAATTTCTAAATAATCAGACAATAACAAGTGGACATCCCTACACGAGATGCCTCTCTGTTATTGTCCCAAAATATGGCGTATATCCGACAGTTCCATATTCGTAAACTTCGCAATATCTTCGATATCCATGCCATTTTTATGCATGCTACGGATCAGTTGGATTTTTCCTTCTTGAATGCCTACTTCTTTTCCTTTTTCAATACCTTCTTCTATACCGACCTCACGAGCATGTGCTAATTTCGCTTGCTCGTCAAATAACACTTTTTCCCTTGCTTCATATGCGAGACGGAACGAACTGCTCTGACTCATATTTTCCCATTTGTGGATTGCCTTCTGTAACATTGGATCTTGCTTCATGGCGATATCCTCCAGCGTGTGGGTCAAATGTTCATCTTCATGCGCTGGTAGTAAAAGTAACCAACGAGCAAATTTATTTTCCCACGGATTAATTTTTTCTTCTCTCCATTGTCTTACTAGCTTTGGAATCTCAATGAAATGTATTTCTAGGTCCTCAAGTAACACTTCCTTATGTTGCCTGCTCCAAAATTGTCCGACGGTATGCATATCATCATAATGAGGAAAGAGCTGAAAGTCTAATAGATTGATGGCAATCGTTTTTCGCAAAGAGCGATAAGGCATCCCTTGTTCTAATTGAGATGTATATAATTTACTCCAATAATATAAGGAACGTTTCACAATTTCTTGTGTATTTCGTAACTGAATTTCAATATTGACTTTTGTCTCATCTTGAAGTGTCGCTAATATATCTAGTATGGATAATTTATCTTCTTCATATTCTTTATGGAGGTGTGGGTCTTCAATTTTTAAGGATACAATCGGTGTAGATAATGACTCCTGCAAGATTGCATTTAAGAAAGAAATCAGTAATTCCTCTTGTCCTTGTACACCAAATAATTGCTTAAAAGCAAAATCGACTCGTAAATTGACTAAAGGTTGATTCATAGCGTGAGTCACCTTTCTTCTTCTGTATGTCTTTTGTTATTCCCCTTTTTCGGGGAGATGGGCAAAGAATGTATATATCCATTGTAGCGGAGAAAAGGGGAAAGAAGCAACCCTTGTGAGTTTTTTATTGGTTTTTATTTTTAAAAACACTATGATACGTGAAATTTTAAACCATTCCCTAAAATTTTCACTATCCTTTATACGCCCCCTCGCGTTGTATATGTCGTTTTTTTCTTCGGGTATGTAAAATGTATTAACTCCTTCCTTCTGTGTTGTTAAAAAAGAATCTGAGTGTCCGTTTTTTTACCCTCCGTTAAAAACTGGATATTATGTCCATTTTTTAAACAAGAAGAACAATCAGATGAAATATATGGTGTACCACCTTTTTCAAAATTATATTATGTACAAAACTTATAAAAGTAGAGCCATATTTATATACGTATAAATAGTAGCCCTACTTTTCACACACACAGGTGCAACGGGAGGAACAGGAACCTCCCATATTATTATATATATGTTTCATAATGAAATGTAAGACTAAAATTTTCTTATTTTATATATTTTTCCTTATTTTTGTTCTCTTTCTCAAAAGCGCTAATGTTTCGTCTTCTTAACGTATAAAGAATTGGTTATTTTTGTTCAAATCGTGTCTAAACGTACAATTTTCCCAAAATGGTATGGTGAGATCTTATAGATAAACAATAGAATCACCCCATTTTTATTGCATGAACTTTGTTTGATACTAGTCATATTTTTTCTTTTTTACATAATTATGATTCAAACAACACACGCTACTATACATACCAATTCTTAACATAAGGAGTAGATATGAACGCTATTCTGAAACTCATTTTTATTGGGTCTCTTTTTTGTCTATTGTGTGCTTGTGCGGAACGAAGAGAAATCGAAGAATTAGGATTTGTTGTTGGCGCTGCCTATGATCAAGTACCGCAGTCAGCCATTAAAGGAACCTATCAAATGGTATTACCCAACACACTTAATAGCTCAGAGCGTGGAACAGCTACACAAAAAAATTTCATAAATTTAAGTTCTACAGGTGAAAGTATTTTTGCACATTTCCGCATGATTGCCAAAAGAATTAGTCGTCCTTTATTTTTTCCACATATACAAGTGATTATCTTTTCTGAAAAGGTATTACGAACACCCTATATGCTGCAAAATATTTTAGATGTATATACACGTGATGAGGCGATGCGAAGAAACATTCGGTTATTTGTATCAAAGGGGCGTGCAGAACCAATTTTAGCACAAAACGCAGGCCCTGAATATTTACCTGCTAAGTACGTTTGGATGTTATCGGAACATACGAAAAAAAACGCACAAATGGTGGAGAAAAAGCGAATTGGCGATATTCACAGTAAAATCATTGCAAAGAAAAGCTTTTTCCTTCCGGTTGTATTTCGAACAAAACAAGGAGTAGAATTAAGTGGTTCTGCCCTATTTAGGGGCAAGGATAATCGTTTAGTTTCCATGTTAAATGAAACGGATACAGCGGCTTTACAATATATAACTGACCCAAAAGTAAGGGGAATAATTTCCATTTGTTACTGTTCCTATGAACAAACAACGCATCACCTATGAATTTCACCGTGTACACCAGCGTACGGAACTCAATATTTCAAATCCCAGGTACCCTAAGTTCGATATATATGTAACAGTAGATGGAAAGGTTGCAGAGCTTCATCCATCCCTAAATCACCACTTTTCCATGGAACAGCTCAATCAGGTATTGGCAAAAAGCATGAAAAAACAACTACAAACTACGACGACGAAGCGTCTACAAAAACAATATAAATTAGATGTCATGGGAATTGGAGATAAGTATCAACGACAACACTTCAAAAAATGGAAAGAGATAGAGGATGATTGGGAGAATGGCAAACAATATTTCTCTACTTGTCAAATTCGTATTCACGTACAACCCCAGATTACACGATCTGAATCGACATTGCCCAAATAGCGCCGCCTCTATATAACACATCTATCAGGAAAGCATTTGTCGTTTATTTTTTATTTGGATAATATACCATATAGCGGGAGTTAAAAACAATGAAGATTAATCAGGCATATCAAGTATCTCCAATTTATATCTTCTTTTTGATACATAGTGCGCAATTTGGAGCTGGTGTACCGGGGTATTCTAGAATTATCGCAAAAAAAGCAGGATATGATGGCTGGATTGGAGTCGTACTGGCAGGGGTTTTTTTACATATTTTAATGTGGATGATGTATCGTATGCTCTCTTGGGTTAAAGGAAGCATTTTAAAACTTCAAACGTATATGTTTGGCGGATTTATCGGAACGTGTTTAAATTTCCTATTTCTCGTTTATTTCTTTATTGTAAGTACCTCTATCTTACGAACTTATATTGAAATCGTACAAGTATGGATGTTTCCTACTGCTTCTACTCTTATACTTGCGATTATTTTGTCTATTTTAGTATATTACATTATTTCATCAGGATTTCGGGTAATGACTGCAATCTGTATTGCCTCTATATTTGTATCCATATTTTATGCCGCTCTCTGTGTGTACTGTTTAGGATTATATGGGCATTGGGCGGATTTTACACCTATTTTGAATCATTCTTATTTGGATATTGCGGATGCGATGCACAAATCCGTTTATACGATGGCAGGTTCCGAAATCATTCTTATGATTTTTCCTTTTCTTCACACTCCTAAAGAATCTCATAAATTCGCACAATATGGTTTGCTGTTTTCGAATCTGTTATATGTCTTAACTTTTGTTTCTGCATTGGCATGTTTTAATGAAAAACAACTTTCGCATCTCATTTGGTCCCAACTGTCACTTTCTCAAGTGATTACATTTCCTTTCCTACAAAGGTTTGAAACCCTTATGGTATCAACATACGCTTGGCAGATGGTGACAAGTATCATTTTACCCCTTTGGGCTTGTACACGGGGTATGCGAGAAATAGCGGGGATTCGTCAAAGATATACGTTACTGATCTTGTTGGGTTTGAATATTATCATCGCCTGTTTGCTCCAAGATCGGCATAGTATTAATACATTTATTACACAAACTTCACATTTTACATTTTACTTAATTTATATCTATATTCCTATACTCTTTTTGTTGTTTTGTTTGAAGACACAATATCAAAAGAAAGAGAATACACTATAAGGATTCAATCTATATAGGGTGTTCTCAAGGAGTGGCTATGTACACTTCCCCACATTCAAATGGAAATTATTACATACTATCAAAATCTTTGTGCAAATATGAACGCAAGTGTGATGCACAAAACAACGAATGTTTCCTTTTTAACGTTTCTTCTTTTAATGGGAGACAAAAGGAGAACACAGTGTATGTACCGTATCTGCAAAAAAGCTTTATGGTCTATAAAAAAGAGAAAATAAACAATGGTACATTCCTTTAAACATCTATTCGGCCATCTCTTGTTTGAATACGTCCATTATTAACTCCACCTGAATGACATTCCTTTTCTCTTACTGTTGTTTTAGCATTTCTAATTCCAATAATTTTTCTTCATACATAAATGTTCAAGTCCACCATTAGATATCAAAAAATAACTCGGAACTTTTGTGCCGAGTTATTTTTTGATTGTATTTTAGGTATAAAAACTATTAGGGACTTTTTATTGTAATATATCGAACAAAATCATACGGCTATTTCTTATATGGACTGGATAAATAAACGGCTTTATTTGTCATCTTATAGGGGAACTGTATATTGGTGATACGCAGTTCCTTGATACTGTCTAAATTGATTATAAAAATCTAATTTTCTTTCTTGTACCCATCTTCCTGGCAAAACTTCCTTTTGCTTCATATAGGTTTGAATTACCCATCCTTGCAAAGAATCTGGGCGTATCAGATACTTCTCTCCAATATGAGGCGGTAATGCAACTGGGGCTGGTGCATCCATTGCACCTGGTGGTGCTAATCGATAATATACGTTTCCATTTTGTTGAAACATGTCTTGTAACTGTAAAAAGGTCGTTCCCATATATAGATATTCATCTTGTGTGCTATAGGTATGTTGTACATGTCGCTCATCAGCTTGTGCAGACATACCTGGTATAGAATGTATGGCTAACAGGATGAATAAACTACTACACCATTTTTTTCTTTTACTCATAAGAACCCTCCTATATTTTTCATTATGTAACAATTCAGAATAGAATGTAGTACATATAGTTTATTAGCTTACCTGTTTTACTTTCTGCAAAATAGGTAAGTGAACGAATAATGGGGTAATTCCAAGGTTTCCACAACAAAACTCTATGTGAATCATATAAAACGAGTAAAAAAGATGCAATCCTTTGAAGTTGAGAAATAAATTTATAAAAAAGAGGAGAAAACTAAAAAACAGTATGGATATACACTCCATACTGTACAAGAATAGCGATTCAAACCTTTTCTATTCTATTGTAACAAGCCCCTGATACCCACCTGATTGATTATCATAACTATATACATACAAATAATATTTCCCCGGTTGTGCCGTATACGTTTCAAATAATCGTTGTCCTTGAAACTTGGCATACGCTACTGGATTTTTTAAATCCTTTTCATGATATAGAATCCAATTCATTTGAATCTGATTTTGATTGGTAACCTCAATAGCCAATTTGGCTGGTGATTGCACATCTAATTGATAAATATCTAAGGAATTATTTGCATCAAAGTGACCTCTAAAATTTGTTCGAAAAGGTAGTGGCGTTGCCTCTTGAATGGATTCATTTGGTTCTTTGGATTCTACTATATTATTTGCAATGCCTTGAAAAACAATCTCACATTCTATTTGATTATTGGTATTGACTCGGTAGTTTGTAAAATAGGCTGTCACTGTTTTGTAGCCATTCCAAGATTTCGTAGATAACTGTTCCAGTATGGTATCTAATACAGTATTTAGATTTCTCCAATCGGACTCAACACCTGCTGTTTTCTTTCCTGTGTACGTACCTCGTAAGGTAAACGTATGAAAGAAGTCAGATTGTTGCTCTGTCATATTGGTGCTTTGAAGTGGTATGATTTGGGTGATTTCCTTTTGCACTTCCGTCAAAGACTTTGCTGTTGGTTGTTGTAAATACTCATCTGAAACAGTTGGAGCGGTATATTCATTTTGATGATCAATTAGCATCTGTATATAGTTTTGATACGCTGTATTGAGTGTCAGATTCTTACTTACTGTTTCACGATATTGATCATATTGTATCACTTGATTATTTTTTATGATATGGTGCAATTGAGAAAATAAATCCCACCGATTTTGATACAGATAGGACTGCAAGGCAAATGCATAATTATAGAACTCCCAACTTCCATATGTGGCGTATAACGTCTGCTGTAAAGTGTATCGATTCCAAGGATTCACCGCTAACTGTTGAACGATTGTTTTTCTTGGTACAACTTGATGGGTACGGGTAGATCCAGCAAAAAATTCTGCACCACCTTCTTCGAACCAAGTTAAACGCTCATTTTCATAGAGCTTCCCTTCACCAAATAACCCTGGAACGAGATAACGTCCTTGAAGATAGTGTGTATACTCATGACGAAATAACTCTTCTAAACTAAAGATACTATCCTGTGGCGTTCGCTCATACGTAAAGAAGGTTCCATCTTGTTCAATATACATCCCACCATTATTCGTGTCATACCCATATAATAAACGATTCAACCGATATTCTTCTGGATTATTATAAATCACCATCGTCAAAATATCATCGCGATGTCCTTGCTCTAATGGCGTATCTGCCCCCACCACACGATAAAATTGTGCTTGTACTTCTTTAGACGCCCAATAGAGTATTTTCACTTTCTCTTCCTTTACTTGTTGCCCAGTTTTGATAATCATGGATCCATTATCAAATGTGTAGGTTTTCGGTATATATTTTTTCTTACCTTCTTCTTGTATTTGTTTGTACTGAATGGGGATTCCCTTGAAGTCCTTTCCATTATATCTTTCATTGATTTGTTGAGCGGCAGTTAGATACGCTTCGCTTAAATAGGGATATACCTGTAATGCATTCGTAATCATTTGTAACCCCTTTTGTTGCGTAGTATGAAAGACACCGACTCTACTTGTGTAATAAATCCCATTATTAATCATCCATGCTGTATCGGCATTGACTTGACCATATAATGCTATCTTTCCAATTTCATCGATAAAAGCGTTTATTTCCCCATACCAAGGCGATTGGTTAGGTGATGTACCAGTTTGATACAAATACGTTTGAAGATCATGATCAATCCCACTTAAGAGACTGTATATGGCTGTTCCTTTTGAATATTCTTTCGCATACGCCTGTAAATTTTGATTAAATTGATTTAAAATCGGAACCGCTAACGACACGATTTCTGGATTACTTGAAGCGTTTCCAATTAAATTCCCATAAGCTGCCACGACTCGATCCTGTTCCATTGTTCCAAGTCGAAAAGCTGGATTACTTGCGATGGCTTTTAAAGCCGGTAAGCACGTATCATGAAACTTACGCTCATTGAGATAGGCAAGTTCTTTATAGTAATAACCTAAATAAAATCCTGAACGCAATACTTCTACTAACGTCTCTATCCCATTTGAATTTGTTGCAGTATACGTATTTCCTCTTTTTTCTAATACTTGAATTAAGAATTGGACACGATTTTGATCTTGATAGAATGCCAGAGAGTCTGTATTAAATTGAAATAAATCCGTAATGTCACTCCATCGGATTGTTGACAGTACTTGTTCAAGATTTGCATAGCTAAGTGCTTGTAATTGTGCCATCGTATATGTTTGTTGAGTGGCTGATGTAGCAGTGAGCGTTGCAAAGTTTAGTTTCTCATCAGGTGGTTGAATCGATTGGTCGATTTGAAATGGTGTAGGGAACAAATTTGAAGTATATAGATATGGCTTGTGAAAAGGTTTTTGGGACATATATTGTCGTTTTATTTTCGATGAATGTAAATGTAAATCATATGGGCTCGGATTAGATGGTGGTACCCATGCATTCCCAAGCATACCTTGCGCTACGCTACTAACCGGCCTAGATACAATTAATTTGCTAGAAACTTGTATAGAACTTGCCTGTACAACATGTACGGAACCTAACATCGTACAACACAACAACATGATCATAATCTTACCTATACGTTTCATCCAATTCCTCCATTTCAAAAATCAAAAATTCTAGTTGACTGTCACATGATGGTTTAGATTTTCTCATAGAGTATGGAAACCAAATGGTTTGACTATGGCAAGGATTCATGAAAAACACAAATAGTTTTCATAACTATTCCTCCATTCTTCTTTTTTGTCTTGTTGGGATTGTACCAATATAAAGGTATCTAACTTGTATGAGCTTTTGGCCTATCGTTTATTGGTTTAAAATCATCCCAACAGTACTTATATATATGGCAAATCATTTTTTTAACCTTTGCCAGTGTATTGAGAAATATATTCTATTTAAATGGCTAGATACTGTGTGTAATGAAAACATTCCTCTTATCATTTTCTCAACAAAAACACGAAACATCTATGATAGAATGGATATAGGATGGGCTAAGTCCGTATGTACATCTACAAAATCATATGTTATTAAAATTGAAGTGGTTATCAAGTCAAGGGGAAACACTCGTAAGAGTGTTTTTTCTTTGACCATTTTTGATTGTCATATATATTCGAATACGATAAAATACGTATAAATTCTTCTTCAGTTATGGAATACCAGGCATCTTTATAAAAAGATGCCTACGAAATAACCATAGTGGGCTACAATTTTTTCAAGTGTAGGATTTTAGGTTTTGCTGCAAAGTGTGAAAAAACATAAACTCATTTGCAAAATATGGTTAACGTTTAAGGGAGTCTGAATAATTACTGTGCATGCAATTAAAAAAAATTCTTACGAAATGCTATTTGTAATAGTTTAGCTTATACAATTTTAGGGGATTAATATCATTTTGTGCCATTATTATTAACCTAATTTCCAAGAAATAGAGGTGAATGTAGGATGACTAAACCTTTTAAAAAAAGTAGTCGTTATATGGCTGGGTTGGACAGTCTAAGGGGCCTAGCTATACTAGGTGTTATGTTGTATCATATTAATTTTAATTGGATGCCTGGAGGATTTTTAGGAGTTACTGTATTTTTTGTGCTTTCAGGTTATTTAATTACAGATATTCTAGCGATGGAGTGGAAAAGAAATAAGAGAATTGATTTTAAAAAATTCTGGCTTAGTAGGGCAAGGAGATTACTTCCAGGAATGCTTGTTATGCTCGTTATAACGTTGGCATGGATTACGATTTTTCATAGCTCTTTACTTGAAAAAATGCGCGGAGATTCATTAGCGGCATTATTTTATGTAAGTAACTGGTGGTATATTTATCATAAAGTATCGTACTTTGATAATTTTAACCAGCTTTATCCCTTGAATCATTTTTGGTCGTTAGCAGTTGAGGAACAATTCTATGTTGTTTGGCCGTTTATCATTAGTTTAGGGCTTTACTACACAAAAAAACAATCCCGTATGATTTTATTAATTTGTCTAGGAGCCCTTGCTTCAGCTGTAGCGATGGCAACTTTGTATGAACCTGGAACTGATCCGAGCAGAATATATTATGGGACAGATACGAGGGCCTTTTCCTTACTTATCGGAGCGGTACTTGCCCTAGTTTGGCCAAGCAAGAGGCTTGCAAATAAAATTATTCCAAAGGCACGTTTTATTCTTGACGTCGTGGGAGGAATTGCACTTATTATTATTTTGGTTATGTTTTGGAAGACCAATCAATATGATCCATTTCTATACAAGGGAGGAATGGTCCTCTTATCCATTGCAACAGCATTGTTAGTGGCAAATCTAGCTCATCCAGCTAGCCGTATTGCTCAATTTTTACGATTTAGACCTTTACGTTGGATCGGGATAAGATCGTATGGCATATACCTCTGGCATTATCCAATTCTTACATTAACGACTCCAAAGGCAAATGCCGGGGATTTTTCACTAATACGAGCACTCCTTCAATTTCTTCTCATTATATTGATTGCGCAAATTTCATGGAAGTTTATTGAAAAACCAATCCGACAAGGTGCGCTCCAGAATATTCAGTTTAGGAACTTAAGATTTCAACATTTCACTTTAGGTGTTAAGTTAGCTTTAATTTGTACATTATCCGTTTCGTCGATAGCCGTCGTAGGGTTATCCAAAGCTAGTAAGGCTAAGGAACATTCTCAACACGATAAGGGGGCGGCAGCACAAACACAATCGGCGCCACATCCAGTTGCAGTTTGGGAAAATCCAAATCAAGAGACGTCTCAAAAACAAGGGGAATCCAGAGAAGTACATTCTGCGCAATCTAAAAATTCACTCACGGTTACTGCGATAGGCGATTCCGTTATGATTGATATTACTCCGTATTTAAAAAATACTTTTCCTGATATTAGGATTGATGCGCAAATTGGTCGCCAGCTGTCAAAAGCGATTCCGGTAGTTGAACAGTTAAAATATGAAGGGAATTTAGGAAACTATGTCATTATTGGATTAGGTACAAATGGAGCCTTTACTACTGAGCAACTTGTCTCATTAATAAAAGTAATTGGAAACGAACGTAAAATCATATTTATTAATACGAGAGTACCACGTCCATGGGAATCAATCGTGAATGAGAGACTGAAAGTTACGGCATCTGAATACCCGAATGTAACTCTAGTTGATTGGTATGCAGCAAGTGCTGGAAAGAAAGACTACTTTGCACCTGACGGTGTGCATTTAACCAAAATAGGTGCAGAAGCATACGCAGCACTTGTAGCCAAAGCAGTGAAGTAATAATGAAATATGTTTTAATAATTTTTGGTTCCACCACATCGCTATTAAGCTAACAAGTTCTGTTGCAAAGTTCGAAAAAGTATACGATAATTCACAAAATCTGGTTAGATTTTAAGTAACTACTCAGCTTCTTCAAATAAAAAAACAGGCCAAATACATGTTTCCGATTCGAAAACATGAAAAGAAAATACTCCAATCAGAGAAAGAATCTATGCCAAATAGAGAAATTCTCTTATGAAGTCGTGTTATTCCAAGGAACCGTTCTAGTTTCTATGACTTGGTTTATCGCTTGTAAGACCGATTGTTTTTGTTTTTTCATGGTACTCATAAAGCTTCGTATCTGACAAAAAGATTCTGCGCCTTTCTTACTTCGGAAAGTCCCAGACACTTTCTGTTTTACTTTCGTCATCCGAATATCCCGTTCTGCTTGATTGTTATCAAATGGAATGGCTGGATGTTCTAAAAACGCTAGAATTCTGTCAGAATACTTGACGAAGCGATTCCATAAATTTTGAGAAGGCGTCTGCTTTCCTTTCTTCTTTTGTTTCGTGGAAAGAATCTGTTGTTCTTTCAATATGGATTGATACATAATAAACAGATTCTTTTGCGTCGCTTTTGGCATGGTACCTTCGGATTGCTTTTTCATCGTCAACGCTTGCGTTAGAAATTTCTGCATCTGTTGTGCCCATTGTTCTCCAGTACTATCTATAATTCCTTGTAAATCTCGTAAGAGATGGGCATTACATAAAACGTGACGACAATCTGTATACGCATCATACGATTTCCAACCATCATGCATCGCAATTCCAGAAAAAGATGGCAAGATTTCTCCAGCATCCATTGCTTCTTTTCCACGTTTTTGATGAATATGTTGCAATGTCACCTCCGGTGTACTGGCAGTATGTAACCATTGTGTTTTGTTTTCTACACGCATACCAGTTTCATCAAAATGGACAACAGGAGACTGCAGAATCTTTTCCTTTACTTCTTTTATGAATGGCTGCAATTGAGAAGCGAAAGCCTGTGTATGATTTACCAGGGTTCCTTCGCTTATAGAATGTCCAAAACAATCCTGAAAGAATTCTTTTGTTCGCTTCAAAGAAATGCATTGATAATGCGTTAAATAGGGAATCAGTCTTTTTATATTTGGACCATATTGAACAGGACGAGATACTGTCGAAGGAAATTGGGCTTCTTGGATAGAATGGCAATGTGGGCATTCTTTCTGTTCTACTTTATGTTCTGTCACTTCGATCTGAATAGGTGGTAAGTCATACACTTGGCGAATGCGATACCCTTTTACAGGCTCGTGGTTCAAGGAAGTATGACAACAAGTACAATATGTAGGAGAATGTGTAATCGTATGATCTGGAGTCGCTGTCAAACCAAGAGTATGTCCCTTGTGGCCCAACTGGCCACCCGTTTGACGATGAGACGGTTTGCGCAAACTTTTTGTAACGGGCTTACCCAAACCATCTGTAGAAGGTGGCTTATGACTATTTTTGGAGTTTTTTTTTGAAGCATTTTCTAGTTCTTGTATACGTTTTTCTAACTTAGAAAATGTTTCTTCAAATAAAGAAATAACAGCTTCAGGTCCTTTTTTATATGTATCTAAAATAATTTTTCGATCGACCATAAGATTCACCTCCCCTGTTTGATATACTCAGTATTTACAAATGGGAGGCATATGAAACTAGTAAAATTTAAAAAAGACACCGAAAGGTGGCTGAGTAGTTACAAACTTTTGTTGAAAAATTTGCCACAGAAGCTTTTTTATTTTGGGCCTTTTATCAATAGCCTTACAAATATGTAAGGCTACTGTAAGGGGAGTCGATATTTTACTGTATGTTGTATAGGCTATAATTACAATGCATATTCACATCATAATGGCGAAAGGAAGATAGCGATATGTTAAAAGTGTTAAGTGTCCTTGGAATAATGGGAATTCTTTTCAAATGCAGACTTCGCATTGGAGAAGAATCCCTACAAGAAGGGGTGAGGGAAATAACATGAAAACCATACTAGAAGGAACACAGATAAAAAAAGTATACAGTACAGGTGGAACTACATTTAAAGCGTTAAAGGGAGTCGATTTACAGATTCAAGAGGGCGAATTCGTTGGTATTATGGGACCTTCTGGATCCGGTAAAACGACTCTTTTAAATGTTCTTTCTACTATTGATCAGGCAACAAGTGGCGAAATCTTAATTAATGGAAAAAATATTGTAAAAATGAATGATGATACACTAGCATTGTTCCGGCGGAACCATTTAGGATTCATTTTTCAAGACTATAACTTATTAGATACACTTACGGTGAAAGAGAATATTGCATTACCTCTAGCATTATCTAAAGTAAAGGCGACTAAAATTAATCGACGTATACTTGAAATAGCGAAAAAGTTTGGTATTGATCATATTTTACATCAGTTCCCCTATCAAGTGTCTGGTAGGCAAAAACAACGCTGTGCTGCATCTCGTGACCCAAGTATGATTTTTGCAAATGAGCCAACAGGGGCACTAGACTCGAAATCAGCCACAGATTTATTAGAAAGTATACAAGCATTGAATGAACAAGACAGTGCCACCATTTTATTGGTCACTCATGATGCATTTGCGGCTAGTTATTGTAAACGCGTCATCTTCATTAAAGATGGCGAAATATATAAAGAATTGTTCCGTGAATCCCTCAGTCATCAACCATTTTTTCAACAAGTCGTCAACATCATGTCGGAGGTCTCTGGAGGTATGGTAGATGACATTATTTAGTATGGCTATTCGGAATCTACAGCGGAATTTCAAAGGACACTTTGTATACGTTGCGTCCATGATTTTTAGTATTATGATTTATTTCGTATTCAAAACATTGCAATATAGCTCACAAGTTGAACAAGCAACCAGTGCCGGAATACGAATCGGTCAAGGAATAGGAGAACTTTTCAAAATTTCCAGCGTTGTGCTCATCATTTTTGTAGCTATATTCATGATTTATTCAAATGAATTTTTCATCAGAAAGCGAAAAAAGGAAGTGGGCTTATACTCTTTGTTAGGCATTCGTAAAAAACAAATTGCGCGCATGTTATTTGTTGAGAACATGCTGATGAGTTTGTTTGCTTTACTCATCGGTATCGGTATTGGGGGCTTACTGTCAAAGGGATTTCTCCAATTACTAGCACACGTAACAGGACTTGAATTGAATATGCATATGGAGATGCCATTAGCAGCGATTATGGATACAGCCATTATTTTCTTGTTGATTATGAGTTATACTTCATTACAAGGTTATCGTGTCATATATCGTTTTCCCTTAATTGAATTGTTTTCTGCAGAACGTCAGGGTGAGGCTATGCCAAATGGTTCTATACCTAAAGCGATATGTTCCATCTTCTTAATCAGTTCAGGCTATTTTTTTGCATTAATGTTTATGAAAACGGTACAACATACAGGACTGGGTGCTACAGCTGCTCTCCCCATTGCGCTATACATCTTACTGGCCACTGTGCTGGGTACATTTTTACTGTTTCAGTTCTTTACTGTATTTGTTTTACAAAAAGTGAGAAATAAGAAGTCTTCTTTTTATAATGGCATACATATCATTACTACTTCCCAGCTATTGTATCGGATGAAAGGGAATGCGAAATCACTCGCGGCTATTACAATACTTAGTGCGGTTACACTCACAGCCGTGAATAATGCTTGTATCATGTATTATAATACTTTTAAAAACGCGAAAGATAATGCCCCGTACAGTTATTCTTATGAAAAACAGGGTGAGGCGTTAGATGCGAAAGTGAATACAATTTTAGAGGAAGAAAAACAAATCCATCCAGTCATGAAACAATTTGAACTCGAAATGATTCCTTGGAAGGGAGACTCAAAAGAACCATATCACTTGATGTCTGTATCCTCGTTTAACAAGATTGCGAAATTAGAAAAGAAGTCTTTGCTTACATTAGCTAAGGATGAAGCATTTGTAATTGAGGGAAATACAAGTGTGGATCCATCGCGTACAGAGCATTATTTTACCAATAGAAAAGATACACTCACGTTCCATCAAGAAAAACACGAAGTAACGATTAAAGGCGCAACGGTACAGCGTATCACAAATTTAGGGGAATTAGTACTTGTGATACCGGATCAATTATATAACCAAGCAAAGCAGGTAGGCGAATTACGCATTGTAAAAAATATGAGTGTAAAAGATGAGAATGATAGTGCTGTGTTGACAGAGAAATTACAGAAAATCATGCCAATGCCAGTAACAGATCCTATCTCATCGGGCCCTGAACTTCTGAATTTTGAAAGTTTTTACATGCAATATCACATGGGACTTATGATGAATGGCTTATTCATCTTTTGTGGTTTCTTCTTAGGACTTGTTTTTTTACTGGCCACAGGTTCTATTATTTACTTTAAACAAGTAGCAGAAGCTCATGCAGATCGTGAACGATATACGATACTTCAAAAGATCGGGGTTACAAAAATAGAAGTGAAAAGAACGATTGCAAAACAAATGGGTTTTATCTTCAGCATGCCCTTGTTTGTAGGGATTTGTCATAGCATAGTAGCTACTTTAGGAGTAAAAGAAGTATTAGGATCTTCTCTACTAGGCGGAAATCCTATGTTTTTCACACCATTAATCATTAGTACAGGGGTGTATAGTTTGATCTATGTTATCTATTATTTTTTAACTGTTCATTCTTATTATAAGATTGTGAGCGTAAAGGAATAGGGATACAATAACTATCCTAACCATACAATTTTAAATATTTGGAGGCATTTCATGAAAAAATATATAACAGTTCTCGGTTTTGTACTCATGTTAAGTGTATTTTCGGTTGGATGTCACAGTATTAAAAAATGGGGAACAGATTCTTATTACGTACAAATTACAACAGATGGACAATTACAAGATAATCACCGTTACGAGTATAGGTTACAGGGATTTAATGAGAAAGGTACAGAAAAAGAAATGGTATTTGATGCAGAGAGAAAACTTAAAAAAGATGCTTTTTTAAAAGTGTATTACGATAAAGATAAGGGCGTAAAAACGTGGGAAGAAGTAAAAAAAGATAACATTCCAGAAAAAGCAAAAATAAACTTAGGTGTACAATAATACTCTCTAAGATCTACAAGGAACACTCATGATGTAAGAAATACCATACGCTTCTTTCTTTATGGAAGGAGCGTATTTTTTGCGCAGTTGAATATATGTAAGGGAGGATGTTCTTTATCAATTGAAATACGTCTCATCCAATTTCAAAAATACATGTGTATATTTTTCCCTCCAAAATATACAAGAAATAGATACTAACACCCATTACCGATTCCCTACGTAAATACGGAATCGGTAAAATGTGTCCAAATTGTGTCCAAACGTACAATTTTCCCGAAATGGTATGGTGAGGCCATGCCCATCAACTTAAGGCTTTTTACTACCCCAAAGTACAAAAAAACGTTATTCTTTCTTAATAATCTATGAGAAAGGGTGACGTTTTTTATGAATCTCTTGCTTCAAGAGGAGTTACAACCATTTGCAGAAGAATTACAGCGCTATATCACACCTGATTTTTTGGAAGAACTAGCAAGAGAGATGAAATTTGTAAAAAGAAAACGCAAATTTTCAGGGGCAGATTTAGCTACCATTTGTATTTGGATTAGCCAAAGGGTGGCCAGTGATTCTTTAGTCCGATTATGTAGTAGGCTTCATGCAGTTACAGGTACTGTACTTAGACCGGAGGGCTTAAATAAACGATTTAATGAAAAATCAGTGTTATTTTTAAAACATATCTTTTCTTTGTTATTACAACAAAAAATCTGTGAACAGACTCACATTTCTAATCAACTTCTTGCTCATTTTCAACGCATTCGCATCATGGATGCCACCATGTTTCAGGTACCTAATACGTTGGAGCATATATACCCTGGTTCAGGTGGATGTGCGCAAACAGCTGGAATCAAAATTCAATTAGAATATGATTTACATAGTGGACAATTTCTTAATTTTCAAGTGGGGCCTGGAAAAAATAATGATAAAACATTCGGCACAGAATGTTTAGATACGTTACGACCAGGCGATTTATGTATTCGTGATTTAGGGTATTTTTCATTAGAGGATTTAGATCAAATGGATCAACGGGGAACATATTTTATTTCACGCTTAAAGTTAAATTCAAATGTATATATCAAAAATCCTAATCCTACATTTTTTCATAATGGTGCACTCAAAAAACAGACAGAATATGTAAAAATCAACTTGCAAATGATGATGGAGCGCTTGTTACCTGGTGAAACTTATGAAGTAGGTAATGTTTATGTAGGAGATCAAAAAGTTTTGTTTGCCCGACTCGTTCTGTATCGTCTAACAGAAAAACAATTACGAGAACGACGAAAAAAACAAATGGAAAGTGAAAAGAAAAAAGGAAAACCATATTCGAAAAAAAGTAAAATATTATCTGGGTTGAATGTATATGTAACTAACACTCCGTGGGAGTGGGTTTCGATGAAGCAAGTCCATGAACTATACTCTTTACGTTGGCAGATAGAAATAGTTTTTAAAACGTGGAAATCATTGTTTCATATAGATCATTGTCGCACGGTTAAACAAGAACGAATAGAGTGCCATTTATACGGGAAACTGATTGCTATTTTCTTATGTTCTTCTACCATGTTTAAAATGCGCCAACTTTTGTTACAGAAGAAGCAAAAAGAATTAAGTGAATATAAAGCGATTGGAATGATTCAAGATCACCTATTTCTCCTCTATCAAGCCATACAAAACACCCAAGAGATAACAAAGCTTTTAATCCGCCTGTTCCACCTTCTAGAGAAAAACGGACGGAAATCTCATCGATATGAGAAGAAAACGGTCTTTGATATCATGGGTGTTCATTATGAGTATAATATAGCTAGGGAACAAAAGAAAGCTGCATAATTTTAAAAATAAAACTCGTTAGAGTTTATTTAGTATGCGGATTTTCAAGAATAATCAATCTGTTGAACAGTTTGTAACCCTTTTGAAGGGAATTTCATTTTATTTGTTCTCTTAAGTTGATGGGCATGTGGCGGTACCCCTGATTACAAAAATCAGTAACCTTATAACTGGCAAACTGAGATCCTTGATCACTATGAAATAGGATTCTTTTTTGACTTTCATAAGCTTGTTTAACTTGCTGAATTGTGTCTTTTACTAATTGAGCATCCTGGTGAGTATCCAACGAATAACCAAGCACCCGACGGGTGCTAATATCTAATGCGGCACAAAAATATACTTTCATCCCATTCATTAAACGAAATTCTGTGATATCACATACAACAGTCGGAACGTCTTTCTTGCCAGGTTTAAAGGATCGCTCTAATACATTTGGAAATGTATGATGTTCGTGCTTTCTTTTCTTATAATAGGTGACAACTTTTGACTTTAATCCAGCTTCACATAAAGCTTGTCTCACTTGAAATAAGCTCACCATTACGTTTTTATTTACAAGGTAACGGTACAGTTTTCGATAGCCCATTCTACCTTTTAAACATTTAAATTGCATGAC
Source organism: Bacillus sp. FSL K6-2944 (assembly GCF_038005385.1). Lineage (NCBI taxonomy): Bacteria > Bacillati > Bacillota > Bacilli > Caryophanales > Bacillaceae > Bacillus > Bacillus sp. FSL K6-2944. The sequence goes on from NZ_JBBOTE010000005.1 coordinate 19,651, forward strand.
AACATAAGCCGCTGTCTTTTTACGTTTTTTCTGATTTTCAGTGGGCTTACGATGAGTATAATCGTAAAAACCACTAACAGAAACTTGTAATCGATGGCAAAGCCAGCGCACTCCAAATATGTGATGATATTGCCTGATAAATTGAAAGCGTGTTAGTTTTGGTTGCTGGCAAAGAAGGTTGCCGCCTTTTTTAAAAATTCATTTTCCTTTTTTAAAGCCTGGATTTCTCTCCGCAAAGAACGTAGTTCTTCCATATCAGATTTCTCATTATCCAAAAATGGGGAAGAATATTTCTTTATCCATGCATTTAAGGTCCCGTTTCCTAGGTCAAATTCTCTTTGAATACTCGAAATTGTACGCCCTTCTTTAACCACCAATTCTACACATTGTTTTTTAAACATTTCATCATACTGTTTTTTCATCTGAAACACCTCTTATATAGAATAATTTATCCCTATACTGTGTTCCAGTTTTACTGTACCACCTTATTTAACGAAAGGACTTTCTTCTTATCAATACGAACAACTAGATACATTACTTTATACTCATGAAGAGAACAAAAGTTCACTTTTATCCTGGTTACGTCAACCACCGGGGGTTATAGCGCTTAAAAATTTCCATGAAATTTTGGATCGATTAGAGTTTATTCAAAGTTTAGATTTACCTTTAGATAATGGGAAAGAAATTCATCAGAATAGATTATTACAAATGGTCCGTGAGGGCTCTCGTTATTCTATACAACATTTATCTAGGTTTAATGAGAGGAAACGATATGCAACGATCATGGCATTCCTTATCCATATCTATGCTTTTTTAACTGATCAAGGTTTAGATATGTTTGCAAAACTAATGGGACGAATGTTTAACCGTGGAGAAAATAAACATAATAAACTATTTCAAAAGGATGGGAAATCAATAAATGAAAAAGTTAGACTTTATGTCGAAATAGGAAAAGCATTAATTGAAGCAAAAGAATTAGAAACAGATCCTTTCGAAGCTGTACAATCTATTATATCTTGGGAGAAATTTATCCACTCTGTACATGAGGCTGAAAGCTTAGCTAGACCAATAGAATTTGATTATCTAGATTTGCTCGATAATCATTATGGACATTTTCGTAAAATGGCTCCGCGTTTACTCAATAGATATGTGTTTAAAGCTTCTTCAACCAGCCAAACTGTATTACAAGCATTAGAAATATTAAAAGAAGCCAATCAATCTGGAAAACGAAAAATACCTGATAATGTACCGACCGATTTTATAAAGTCTAAATGGATGAAATATGTGTACCAAGACGATAAAATAAATCGACATTACTATGAATTTAGTGTGTTTTCAGAGTTATTGAATACCCTTCGTTCTGGTGATATGTGGGTAAAAGGCAGCAAGCAATATAAAGATTTTGAAGAGTATCTTTTACCACCCCATACTTGGCAGCACATGAAGCAAACACAACAAATCCCCCTGGAATTTACAGAGGATGTAGAGAAATATTTAAACAAACGCTTTGAACAATTAGATATAGAGCTTTCAAAAGTCAATTGTTTACTTGCAAATCAAGATTTGCACGGTGTAACGATATATGGAGGTAAAATACAAGTCGCTTCTCTAAAAAAGATGGTTCCAGAAGATGTAGAAGAAATTACTCGGCTTGTGTATGACTTATTGCCGCGTATTAAATTAACAGATTTATTAGTAGAAGTAGATACTTGGACACAGTTTAGCAAACACTTTGTTCATCTTCACACTCAAAAGGCTCCAAAAGAAAAATCAATTTTATTTGCGGCTATCTTATCAGATGGAATTAATTTAGGATTAAGTAAAATGGCTGATGCTTGTCCAAATATCTCATATTCTCAGCTAGCTTGGATAGCAGATTGGTATATAAGAGATGAAAGCTATACGAAAGCACTTGGAGATATTGCAAATTTTCATCATAAACAACCCTTTTCTTCCTATTGGGGAGAGGGCACTACTTCATCTTCAGATGGACAATTTTTTCGTGCCGGTGGGACTTCCAGTCCCCTAGCACAAGTAAATGGTAAGTATGGTCATGACCCAGGATTAAGTTTTTATACACATATATCAGATCAATATCATCCATTTTATGTCCAAGTTATTAGTTCCTCAGAAGAGGCACCACATATTATTGATGGGCTACTGTATCATGAAACAGATTTGCAAATTGAAGAACATTATACAGATGCCGCGGGTTTTGTTGATCATATATTTGGAATGTGCCATATGTTAGGGTTTCGCTTTTCACCACGAATTAAAACGATTGATAATCATAAAATATATACATTATCTGTTCCAACAATATATGACCATATTAACTTCATGGTTGGCGGAACAATTCAGGTAAAGAAAATACGTGAAAATTGGGATGAAATATTACGTTTAGTTAGCTCTATACGACAAGGAACCGTTACAGCTTCCCTGATTTTAAAAAAATTATCATCTTACCCTAGACAGAATAGTTTATCTATCGCACTTCGTGAAATCGGCCGAATAGAAAGAAGTTTATATATGTTAAAGTGGATACAAGATCCTGAACACAGAAGAAAAGTTCAGGTTGAATTAAATAAAGGCGAAAGTAAAAATTCTTTGGCTAGAGCTGTATTTTTTAATCAATTAGGAGAAATTCGTGACCGATCCTATGAAGATCAATTGCATCGTGCAAGTGGACTTCAACTCATTATTTCTGCGATTGTAACTTGGAATTCTATCTATATCTCTCGTGCAATTGAAACGTTACGGAATAATGGTATTCATATTCCAGAGGAATATATTCAGCACATCTCTCCATTAGGTTGGGAACATATCGCACTTACAGGAGATTATATTTGGAATTTAAATCAAGAATTGAATTTTGAAAACTTACGGCCACTACGGAAAAATAGAATAAAACAAAAATAAAAACACAGGGAAAATTATTTTCTCTGTGTTTTTACCCCTTAATAATATGTAAAAATATTCCTTAACGTACAATTTTCTTTTTTCGGTCGTGTGACCCCTATTGGTCCATTCACACTCCCATATTTGGTAATATGATAGATACTCTTATAGGCCATTATTATCTATATGCAACCAATCTCTTTTAGAACCCCCTAAAAGAGATTGGTACAAACTTACTACCAGTTTTACTTTGGAATAATATTTGCATCTATCACTAATTTTGTAACCCCTTTATCTATAATAGAAGTAATCTTATTGATTTTATAGCTATATCCAGGATTCAATAAGACTTCGAGTTCATTTTGATAACCTTCTAATCCCGATACATAAGCACCTTGCGTTCCCTTTAATACATGTAAACGTAATATGAATTTTCTTGTTGCAAAAGCTCCTACTTTTTCACTGGATAAAGACGTACTCAGAAACCCTAAATTTTCTTTTATTTGTCCTTCCCATTTTTTTTGGAATGCTTTCACATTTTCAGGATTATTAAAATTATAAGCTGGGTCTGTTAAAGACATATCAAATTCAGCCGCACCCATTCTACGATACACTGTGATATCCTCCGGAATCGGTTCCGTTTTTAGCGCCCCTTCTATACTTGTAATTTTTTTATCTAAATCTGGATTAGGGTTTTTTTCCGGCCCTTGCTCCCACAGATATTTATTAATCTCTTTATACTCTTGCCCCAGCATATACCCATTCAAGTTGGTTTTTTGGTCTTCTGTTAAATTCTCTCCCCATGCTTTATACTGCTTCTCTCCCCATTCTTTCGCTTTTGATGCATCATCTTTAAAATCTAAAGGTTCTATTACTGTAGCATCCACTTTTACATATTGTTTCCCCTGTTTCGTTATCACTTTTACATTTTCAGGTTTTATACCATAACCATCTTTCAATAACATATTCATATCAGCAAGTTCTTCGGGTTTATACAACATCGCATGCGTACCGGCTGGTAAATGTAAACAAAGGATAATCGGATTCTTTGCATTTTTCCCACTAGTAAGATCTGTCTTAGTATACCCATCTAATCTATATGTTTGATTTACAATTTGCTCTTTAAATTTGTTTATATTTTCTAACGAAATTTCAGATGGGCTGTCATTTTTGTACAAATTTTCTGAAAAACCAAATGTTTCAGGTGTTTCCTCCTTATATACAGCCATCGGACGAGACAAAGAAGACTTTGTGAATATTTTCTCTACATCCTCAATGGACTTATTTAACGTCGTATCTTGGTCATACTCATACGTATAAATATGATCTTTTACATAGCGGTTCATTTCCTCTATGTTTTTCATATAGTCACGGAGTTTCGTTTTTTCTGTTGATGAGAGTGAACTTTCTACTTTTTTGTATTCGGTGTCTTCCCAACTTTTTACATCTTTTTCTGGTTTTTGATCTAAATCTATTTCATCCGCCGTTACACGCACCGTATTCCCGCCTGCGGATTCAAGGTTCATAGGAAGCGACTGTTGTTGCACTGTGGTTGGCTTCGTTTCAGGTAACACCTGTTCGGCATAGGCTGAAAGCGGCGCCAACAGTACTTGTCCAGCTATCGCGGTTGTTGCTAAAACCTTATATATCGTTCCTTGTTTCATTATTTATATAACTCCTTTCGTCTTACTACCTTCCTACATCGGATTGCTATGACTATCTATAAAGCATGGTTCCCGAATACAGGTCATCCGGCAGATCTTTAGGGAGCGATAGTATTATTATAAACAATTGCTACCTCATAATTTTCATCTGGCAGATCTTTAGGGAGCCAGTCAGCTAGTGATACTTCACCTAGGGCATTCTCACCAGGAGAATCATATACATGTTGTAATACCCCGCTTGAACGACTTGCCACCTGGATTAGAATCTGATGAGCAGATTCATCAGCTGGTAGGAGTGTAATTTTTTTATTTCTTAATTCACTCAATGGCATCTGTAGGCCTACATATTTTAATAGACCACTTAATAGACCAGTGGATTGAAATTGACAAATCATCCCATCAATGGATTGTACTCCTTTAGCTAATGTACCATCTTCAAGAAAATAATAATTATGATTAAATTGAACTGATGGATAGGTATTTTGATCTTTAGCTCTAAACCAGCCACTCGCTGCCGCACCACCATTTTTTTCATCAAAGTAATATTGTTTCCCCTTACTATCTGTAAACCAGCCAGTTTTTTTGGACCCATCATTATTGAAATAATAAGTTTTTCCATCTATATCTTTTTGAATACCCAGTAGTTGATAGAATAAAATATTCATACCTTGCTTTAATTTGGCATGATAGATATTTTCATCCCCTGTCTGGCTCATTTGATTGTGTATCTCATCATATGTTTGACGATCCATCCCAATCCTCATAACTTCTGGATTGACGTTTTGATATATAATCTTATCCCCATCGATTTTTGCTCCTGGAAACGCAGTTTCTACGGCTTCTCCTAAAGTTATTTCTGGTTGGCTTTGCTGGTCATAGTTTGCTGCCTTTCGAGCTGAAATGTACCTTTCTTTCGTATCATTGATCGTACTTATCGTAATAGCTGCTGTTTTATTTTCAATATCGTTCATAACATTTTCCCATTTTTGCGAATCATCCACAATTGCATCTCCATCTGAATTGTATGTTTTGTAGTTTCCAGATGTTTGTGTCGTTTGAATTTGTAAAGGATCACCCTGTTCTATTTGTTGTACCTGGTTATAACTCAACTTAATAGGCTGTGCATTGAAATCATCCATCGTATTCCAAGCAATTGGACCTTGTGTTGTGGACGGATAAAATGTACCAGGGTTTAACACGTTTGCTACTGTATTGGATTTTGCCATAACGGTTGCGATAGTCGGTGCAGAAGAGCCTTCTCCTACAACAAAATTAAGCGTAGGTTTTACATTGTAAATGGGCGCAGTTCCAATATTTACATATCGCACATTTCCATTTAAAAAGGCGGCTTCAGCTGTATTAATTCCTAATGTTTCGCTCCATGATTTTCCATCACTATGCCCACTTGTATTAGAATTCGACTGATCTACAGATACACTCGTCGTATAATCATGAGAATAAGTTGCTGATACAGAAACAGACCACGGATAGCCAGCAGATACAGAGGCCCCTATTGTATTTGACTCCGACGTACTATTTGTAGTGGAGATTCCAACGGTATGACTTGATTCATTTGTTTCCGTCCCCCCTTGATCATGAGACACGTTTTGATTCTTTGTTAGTATCATTTTTTCCATATTGACCCCTACTTTTGGAAAAGCAGCCACAATAGGATTTTTTGCTTCTGATAAAATACCACCATCCACATGATCTAACACTTTATCAGTATCTGTATAAGGGTCTCCCGTAGTATGTTTATTCAGTGGATCCGATTTGTATTTGGTATACCCTTGTGCTTTCAGCGCGTCATCCCATTTTACAATGAGACCGTTTTTCACCGTATATCCATTTATTTCCCAATCATCTGGAATGTTATCATCATCAGAATCGATTGTAACGTCCCCATCATCATCTGCCATGACATTGTTTTTGGATGATATTGTAAATTGTTTAACTTTATCCTTAGAAAAATTAGGTAAGACTAAATTATTTTCTGGCACAACTTCTTTTTCTTTTCCATTCACAGACCACAACATCTCAAATTGTGAAGCTACATTTTTATCTGTGTGATATTCTACCGTAATGGCATATGTTTTCCCTTTCTCTAGGGTCATCTTTTCTTTCATGGGAGCATCTTGTACAATTACCTTCCCATCGATTTGAATGGTTGCATGTGAATCATCTGATGTAGAAAATTCATATTCGCCACTTTCACTCGGTTGAATGTAGCCCATCCAACGTACAGATTGGGTGTTTTTGCCCATCCCCCGAAAAGGGGTATTAAGACAAAATATTCCATTTTAGGGTTCAGTCTTAGTTGTTCGATTTGTAACATAAACGTTCGTTTTTGTTACAGTTTTTATTTAAAAATATGAAATGTCTTAGCTGTTGAATTAGCCGTAACAAAATACTGTACCAAAAATAATTTGTCACAATATAAAAATGATACCTTTTTGTTACGTTGATTATCTATTAATTGGTAGTTTCTGTCTTATTCCCCTTTTTCGGGGGATGGGCAAAGAAATCCAGATTGGAACTGTTGCTTATCTTTCGATAAGGCCTCCTGTAGCGTTTCTGTATTGAGTTGCGTTTTCCCTGTAGATTGAACTGTAAACATAGTCAAATTGTGAAATGCATCATCTGTATAATAATTTGCTAACAAACCATGTTTCACTTCTTTTGGGTCTTTGGTTTGTTCACTAGGATCCTGTGTAGCTGCATATGAAATCGCGGGACCCATGAGTTGGCTTACTAGCATGGTGGTCGCCAACACTTTGTATATATTTTTTATCTTCATCTTTTACTCTCCCTTCTGTTCGACATGTAAATGAAGAGAACATGTAGATAACATCCGTCTTCATTTTCAGTCCAATTATAACAAGAACAGGGAAGAACGAAATAAAAGAAAATAACCTTTATTAAACGTAGTTTACTGTAAAATAATACTGTTATATACAAATAAATCATATGGATTCCACTTATCCACGAGGCAAAACGATATGTTTATACAAAATGAATCTAATCTGGGGTTTCTTGCCCATCCTCCGAAAAGGAGGGGATACAAAATATTCCAAATTAATAGTAGTTAACGTTTTGGATTACCTGGACCATTTGATGCTGGTAAAACAACTATATGTATGACAACCATGAGTTTTCTTAATCCAACTGAAGGATTAACCTTACTAATCGATTTTGTCACATAAACGTCCATTTTTGTGACAAGTGAAATTTTAAATATTTGCTGTAAAAAAATAAAAATGAATCCCAAACATGTTTGGATTCATTTTTTAATAGTACATAACTAAATTAACTTATACAATACACCGGTTAATACACAATTGGTATATTTTGTCTTATTCCCCTTTTTCGGGGGATGGGCAAAGAAACCCAATTTCAAGATCCAAAAACATGAAAAATACCTGTAAATTACAAAAATATTGATTCGCTCGAAGATGCTGAGTTTACGCCATGCCCATCAACTTAAGAGAACAAATAAAATGAAATTACCTTGAAAAGAGCTACAAACTGTTCAACAGATTGATTATTCTTAAAAGTACGCATGCTAAATAAACTCTAACGAGTTTTATTTTTAAAACTATGCAGCTTTCTGTTGTTCCCTAGCTATACTATACTCATAATGAACACCCATGATATCAAAGACCGTTTTCTTCTCATATCGATGAGATTTTTGTCCGTTTTGTTGTAGAAGGTGGAACAGACGAATTAGAAGCTTTGTTATCTCTTGGGTGTTTTTCTGTACAGCTTGATATAGCAGCAATAGATAATCTTGTATCATTCCCATCGCTTTATATTCACTTAATTCTTTTTGTTCCTTCTGTAACAAAAGTTGGCGCATTTTAAATATAGTAGAAGAACATAAAAAAATAGCAATTAGTTTCCCATATAAATGGCACTCTATTCGTTCCTGTTTGACAGTGCGACAATGATCTATATCAAACAATGATTTCCATGTTTTAAAAACAATTTCTATCTGCCAGCGTAAAGAATGTAGCTCATGGACTTGCTTCGTCGAAACCCACTCCCACGGAGTGTTTGTTACATATACATTCATTCCAGATAATATTTTGCTTTTCTTAGAATACGCTTTTCCTTTTTTCTTTTCATTCTCCATTTGTTTTTTCTGTCGTTCCCATAATTGCTTTTCGGTTAGACGATACAAAGCGAGGCGTGCAAACAAAACCTGTAACTACTCAGCTTCTTCAAATAAAAAAACAGGCCAAATACATGTTTCCGATTCGAAAACATGAAAAGAAAATACTCCAATCAGAGAAAGAATCTATGCCAAATAGAGAAATTCTCTTATGAAGTCGTGTTATTCCAAGGAACCGTTCTAGTTTCTATGACTTGGTTTATCGCTTGTAAGACCGATTGTTTTTGTTTTTTCATGGTACTCATAAAGCTTCGTATCTGACAAAAAGATTCTGCGCCTTTCTTACTTCGGAAAGTCCCAGACACTTTCTGTTTTACTTTCGTCATCCGAATATCCCGTTCTGCTTGATTGTTATCAAATGGAATGGCTGGATGTTCTAAAAACGCTAGAATTCTGTCAGAATACTTGACGAAGCGATTCCATAAATTTTGAGAAGGCGTCTGCTTTCCTTTCTTCTTTTGTTTCGTGGAAAGAATCTGTTGTTCTTTCAATATGGATTGATACATAATAAACAGATTCTTTTGCGTCGCTTTTGGCATGGTACCTTCGGATTGCTTTTTCATCGTCAACGCTTGCGTTAGAAATTTCTGCATCTGTTGTGCCCATTGTTCTCCAGTACTATCTATAATTCCTTGTAAATCTCGTAAGAGGGGTAAACCCAGCATCTCCGAGCAAATCGGTAATTTTGTAATTTTCAGAATATTTTATGGGATGGGATTTGATTAAAATCTAATTTATTTCAACAGAGCTCTTAATCCTTCGATTTCATCTTCCTTTGTTCCAATTTCTCTTTTAATTCGTTCTTGTTCCCAATGTTCTTCTATAACCTTGTTCATGTATTTTTGTTTGTTATATTCTCTTTTACATGACCAACAACACAAGAGATTTGTCTTTGGAATACCATCTACAAAAATTGTGTCAAAATTGGATATATGTGTTTGTTCACCACAATTCATACACCGTTTTACCACACGGTACTTATCATTCTTTTTTAATTCGTACTTTTTTGATAAATATTTAACCCTTCTTACGCTTATACTTAGTGCTGCGGCAATATCAGCTTGTGTGCCCCATGTATATATAGTTCTTAGTATTTCTTCTTCTGATTTCCCTTCCTCTTGAAACTTTATCACATTTTTTCTCAAAGGATGTGTCAATATAATTTCCTCCTACTATGTTTGTACTTTTAGTTTGAAAAAGTACATTTTTTTCATAGTCTAGGCAAAGTAAAACAGGAACATACATCGAACTCTGTTCTAAATTAACATTTTACATTATGTGATTTCGTCACAGAAGAGTCATTCTGTGCCACTTTTTGTTATAATAGCTTTGAAATATATTAAATTTGGAGGTATTAAGAGTGAAAAAAAGTGACATAGAACTCGGAGGGTTCGAGAAATTTCTTTTTGAGCAAGGGAAACGTCCCAATACTGTACATGATTATTCTCGTCATATTTGTAATTTTCATCGATGGTTAGTTACTGAAGGTAGCTCAATTCACGACATTACGCGTTATGATATTCAACAATATATCAATTTTTTATCCATTCAAGGAAACCAAGCAACAACCATTACACCGAAATACAGTGCTATCGTAGCTTATATGAAGTTTGTCGGAAAAGAAGAACTTCTAAATCATATAAAACGACCAGAAGTTAGGCATATTCGTAATATTTCTCCGAAATCCTTATCTAAAAAGCAGAGAAATCGATTATTGAGAGAAGTTGAGAAGTCTCAAAACCTTAGGAATATCGCTATTGTTTATACAATGCTTTATACAGGTGTTCGAGTATTTGAACTTGTGGCTTTAAACCGTGATGATGTTGAAATGAAAGAACGGTCTGGATTTATAATTATTAGAGATGGTAAAGGTGGTATTTCAAGAAAAATTCCTTTACCAGCAGAAAGTCGTTATCATCTACAAAACTATTTACAAAAACGAACAGACTTGGAAGTTCCGCTGTTTCTTTCTAATTTTAGAAAACGATTATCTAAACGATCAGCCCAAAGAATATTTGAACAATACGGCATTGGTGCACACATGCTCAGACATACATATGGACGTGAACTTGTGGCTTCTGGTATTGATCTTGCAACAGTTGCTGATTTAATGGGGCACAATGATGTGAATACAACCAAACGCTATGCAGCTCCTTCAATGAGTGACTTAGAGCAAGCTGTTGAAAAAATATTTAATAGTTAGGATGAATGAAATGAAACAACATTGGAATTTAGATCGAGAAATTACTTCTTTTATACTGAGTTCTGAAGAACTAAAATTAGTTAATGCTAGATATAAACTAACTAGAATCGGTTTTGCAGCTTTACTTAAGTATTTTCAATTGTTTCATCAATTCCCAACGAAAAAAAGTCAAATTCCATCTGACATGCTACACTTTCTTTCTAAACAATTAAATCTTTCTTTAAATTCTTATCACACTTACATTCTTGATTCTAAAACAGCTAGAAAACATAAACAAGAAATACTTGATTTTTTTGGTTTCAAAGAAGAACAAGATAAAGACCGAGAATTCATTCGAACATGGCTCTATAATCGGATCTACGAATATAATTTAGATGCTAATCTATTGAGAAAACAGTTATATATCAAATATCGAACAGAGAAAATTGTAGCTCCTCCCGAGTGGCAAATAAATCAACTGATTCAGCAACTTATTTTTCAGAGAGAACAAGATTTTTATCAAGAAACTTATAATAAACTTTCGGATAGTACTTTGAAAAAAATTGATGATTTACTGGACTACTGGGGATATCTAGAAAGTCAAGAAAGCGGTTCTAATGAAGGTGAAACATCAGAAATCACATTCCGAAAATTAACAATGGGACCTGGACGTTTGAGCCAAGCTACATTATTTAATGAACTTGATAAATTAAAAACTTTGCTAGCTTTAGAGCTACCTATGAATTTATTTTCTGAAATACCACCTAAAGTACTCCAGAAATACAGGTTACGTGCTACTTCTGAAGATAAAACAGAGTTGCAACGTCACAAGAATCCGATTAGGTATACATTACTCGCCACTTTTTTCTGGTTAAAAATAAAAGAATTGAACGACAACTTAATTGAGCTCCTTATTACTTTGATTCATAAAATTGATGGTCGCGCTGAGAAAAAAGTAAAAATGGAAATGATTTTAGAGGTAAAAAAAGTGTTTGGAAAAAATAAAATGTTAATTGATTTACTCGAAACAGCACTTCAAAATCCCGAAGGGACTATAAAAGATACCTTATTTCCAGTCGTAAAGCCACAGATTCTTGAGGATATCGTGAAAGAATTAAAGTATAAAAAGTCTATGTATCAACAAAAAGTTCACTGGAAAATCCGTAATTCTTACAGTAGTTCTTATCGGACAGCCGTAACAGAAATATTAAAATTACTTGATTTTAAATCTAACAATCATCTTCATCAACCTGTTATTGAAGCGATTGAACTTCTACGAAGTTATAATGGTTCCAAACAAATCACATTTTCACCGCATGAAGCTATTCCCCTTGGAACAGAAATCATTCCAAGGAAATGGTATGATTTAGTTGTAACAGAAGATAAAAATGGAGATATACGTGTGAATCGAATCAACTATGAAATCTGCGTTTTACATGCCTTAAGAGATAAATTGAAATGTAGAGAAATTTGGGTTGCTTTTTCTCATCGTTATCGGAATCCAGAAGAGTATTTACCAGCTGATTTTGAGGAAAATCGTATTCAACATTATGAAGAATTAAATCAACCTTTAGAATCTCAAGAGAAAATAGATGACCTACAAAAACAACTACGTGCAAAACTAGATATGTTAAACAATAATATTCCTAAGAATAAAAAAGTGAAAATTTTAAGTAAACACAATGGGTGGATATCAATAGCACCAAATGAATTAAGCCCAGAACCAAAACAATTAGGTCGTCTAAAAAAAGAACTGTCCAACCGTTGGTGGATGACAAATTTGATCGATATTTTAAAAGAGACAGCGCTAAGGACTGGTTTTATCAATCACTTCCAAAGCTTAGCTACTCACGAACGATTAGATCGGGATGAAATCCAAAAAAGATTATTGCTATGCTTGTATGGCATAGGAACAAATACTGGAATTAAACGGGTATCTTCTGGTGATGCCAGTATGCAATATAAAGCACTTTTATATGTGAAGAGAAAGTACATACATGTAGAAAATTTAAGAATTGCAAATCAAAGTGTAGTGAATGCAATTTTAACTGAACGAGCTGAAGCTATTTGGGGACAAGGTACCACTTCTTGTGCTTCCGATTCCTCACGCGTAGTAGCTTACGATCAAAATTTAAGGACACAATGGTTTCCTAGATATCGTGGACCAGGTGTTTCTGTTTATTGGCACGTTGAGGAAAAATCAATGTGCATTTATTCTCAAGTAAACGCACCTAATTCTTCTGAAGTGGCTGCCATGTTACATGGATTACTTAATCATGATACAGATAAAGAGATAGATCGTAATTATGTAGATACACATGGCCAAAGTACAGTGGGTTTCGCCTTTTGTCATTTACTGGGTTTCGAACTGTTACCACGCTTTAAAAATATTCAATCTCAAAAGCTCTATAAAGCATCTGCGACAGATTGTTATGATGATTTGTCTCCTGTCATTGCGAAACGAGCTATTAATTGGGACTTAATTAAGCGGCAATATAACGAAATGGTTAAGTATGCGACAGCACTACGAGTAAATACTGCTGATACAGAAGCCATTTTGAAACAATTTTCTAAGAATAGCTCTCATCCAACATTTTTAGCATTTCAAGAGTTAGGAAAAGTGATTAAAACAATGTTTTTGTGTGATTATTTAGCTTCAGAACAATTAAGAAAAGAAATCCATTCTGGATTGAATACGGTTGAAAATTGGCATTCAGCAAGTGATTTTATTTTTTATGGCCAAGGTGGGAAAATACGTCGTAATGAGCTCGAAGAGCAAGAGGTTGCCATGTTAAGCTTGCAATTAATCCAAAACTGCATCATTTATATTAATACTTTAATCATCCAACAATTACTTAGTGAAGATGAATGGAAAAATCGTTTGGACGAAGAAGATTATCGAGCACTTACACCTATGATTTACTCTCATATTAATCCGTATGGTGAATTTCGTTTAGATATGGATAAAAGAATGGCTATTTAAAAGGAGAACCGGCATCATTAATTATATAAATATTTTCAGAATATTACAAAATTACCGATTTACTCGGAGATGCTGGTTCTACCCCTACTAGATGACGAAATTCAGCGAAGATTAGGGGCGGGCTACCATCGACATATCTCTTGTACAAATCAAGAAAAAGAAGAACACGAACCCATCCAACTGTCCCTTTTCTAACGATAAAAACCCTTCAGGTCGTTAGCTTACCTGAAGGGAAAAATCGAAACAAATGCCTCCTGCTTGTAGGCATTTGCTATGGGTGTTCAATATAATGGAATATACGGAACACCTTGATTGTATCATATACTCATATAGAGGAATACTGGAAAATCCATCATGTATTCCTACACAAAACCCCCTTGGAATCGCATGAAACATGCATGTGACGTTCAAGGGGATTCCCTTTACATACCTCGCCACTACTCTCTTATTCTATAGCCATTCCGTTGCCAAGACTGTGTGCTTTGCTACGCCTTACCTATACTAAAAAAAGAGCAGGCATACCATACAACGTCAGTATTGTGTGCCTGCTATCCATAGGGATTTTGATTATTATTGAAGCTACTTATGAAAAAAGTGAAACATGTTAAACTCCGCATATTGGAAGTCATATTAATTGATCTTCCCTATTATACAGCAAATATCGACAATACGACAGAAGAAACCCCTTGTTTCAGATGTTTCCCTTTTATTTTACATGTTTTCACATTATAGCACGTGAAAGTATTAGTTTTCTTCTTATCTACTTCCAATTCCTCACTTCATACAAAAAGCGAAACCCCTTGCGAGAGTAAGAATTTTCGCTTTTTATTTTACTAGCATACCCTTTACAACAAGTTGCAATTTATGCTTCATGTATATTCGCAACTTGTTGCTATTAATATGTATGCTATATTCCACAAAATAATTACATAATTTTTTACCTGTTGCTTAATTATATGCATTCTCATTTAAAAACATGCTAATTGGTTGACATGTTTTAAATATTAAACTTTAGGACAAGCTAGTAATAATTTATTAGATTAATTGAGGTGATGACAATGAATTGGTTTGATTTTGGGAAACCCCGTAGTAAATTTGGAAAGTTTTTAGATAAACACCAACTTACTCAACAAGAAGTTGCTGACCAGAGTGGTGTAAGTAGAGGTACTATTAGCCGTTTGTGTAAGGGCAACGCTTTTCATCCATCCTTAAAGAATAGTAATAAAATTATTAAAGCTTTAAAGAAATTAACAAATAAAAATGTAGATTATAGTGACTTTTGGCTATAGATTTTCCCTTTATACCACATCTTGTAGCAAATATGTCTGCACATATACATTATGTTTCACAGCATAGTTCAGTAATTGTTTCTCCCTACAATCCGATATCGTACAAAAGACGATGATCGGTTTTACCTGCTGTTGCTTCTGATATATGTGAGTGAGATACGCATAATACTGTATTTTCTTCTCATTTACCTTCATATGCTGTAGCCGATCTATTTCTACAAAATAAGGAATATTATCTTTTGTGAAAAATGCGTCTGGGACAATTGTTTTTTCTTCTCCTTGATAGCGCAGAGTGATGACTTGCTCTATTTTCCAATCAGGAAAATCTAGCCACATCCATGCTTCATTGCGTAATAAGATATGTTCCAGTTGATGTTTCTTTTTTCGTTCTTTTGCATCTATTCCTAGAAGAGCAAGCCCTTTCTTATTTAGATAATACACGTGCTCTCGGTTGTGCGAAGTCACATGACAATACGGTCTTAAATCCTTCAGGATACGATTTGCATTTCTGATACTACCGAGACAATGAATGGCTTGGAGTTGCCTTCTAGAAGCAAATTCTAACTTACTTAAACTCGATAAAATCTTGATTTGTCTCGCTTTTTGTTTCATTTTTTGGTGTTTCAGTTTTCTTCACCACCTTAAACTGTTTTAATACATTCCACATTTCCTTGCTAGGTAAATAAGGCACTTGGATTTCTTCTACACGATCCGTTTTAAAAAGCGCTCGCCCTGGTATGGATGGAAGTTCTTCTAATCCACTTTCATCTATCGCCACTTGTGAAGCCACTACGGTCGGTAAACGGAATCCAATCTTCGCATCACTATTTTGTTTAATCTGCCTTGGTAAGGTATCAGAAGTCGGGTACTGGGTACAAAAAATCAAGCGAAACCCCAATGCTCCGCCAATCCTCGCTATTTCCGATAACATTTCTTGACACATATAGAGCATATCCCTCCTTTTTTTGGGTAATCCCTGTGTCGGACAAAGATTCGCTGACTCGTCGACGATGATAAAATAACGCTCCTTGATGGGCGTATCTACAATATTCGTGAAATACGAGTCTTTCATATGAACAACCTGTTCCACCATCTTTTCACGAATTCGTGTCAACATGTCAAAGGCTTGCATGGGATTCTCCGCCACTTCTTCGACTTGTGCCAAGTCCTTGTAAGGGCTGAATTCCAATCCTTCTTTTAAGTCAATCACATAGAACTTCACGTAATCTGGCTGCTGTAAAATTAAGCTCGTCATCACATTCTTGAGAAAAACCGTTTTGCCAAAACGAGTCATCCCGCTCACGCACATATGCGGTGTTTTTTCAAAATCATGATAAATCATTCGATCTAACGCTCTTCCCATGATGACGTTCCATGTCTTCTCTCGTAACAATTCATTGGACCAATGCCATTTTTCAGGAATACATTGCTGGAATACCCGTATAAACAGCTCCCGTCGTTGAAAGGAAATCATAACGGGTTTATGCAAACCTTCCTCTAATACTTGCGCTAACTTCTGTATGAGCTGACTCGGCACACCTAATGGCAGCCAATAGACAAACGTGGTACTACTATTATCCTCTGTTTGTTTCAAAAATACAGGGTACTGCATTTCTCCTTTATGCTGTACACACACTTTCGTAATTTCAAAAAATGCTTTGATTTTCTTCTTATCACTCATTTCTTTTCCCTTGTAAAAATACGCTACTGTTAAAAAAGTAACTGGAATCACCAAAAGTGAAAACATAAACTCCTTACCTCCTTAGAGGTAGTTGGGGCTATCAGGAATATCATAAAAAGGTTGTTCAAATGTACTACGACAGTTCCCATCAACTACCCGATAGAATACTAGCGTAGAAATACATCGAGCATATCACGTAGCACCCAATCGGGAAGGTGAAGCCCTTTTCTTTTCAGCAATTTAATACCCATAACTGTTACCCCTGTTACGCCATATACAATCCCTAATTCGCCCACAATGGTCATGTTATCTCCATCCTTTCGGCTGAATAGATAAATTACCTTGGGAATCCTTAAATAACTGATAATCTTCTAATAACTCATTCCAAGATACAGGATGTTCATCATCATATAAATCTCCTTCAATTTTTTGACTTAAATAATAATAACCTCGGTACTGTCGGTCCAGATACACGTCATGACGTAGCATGTGCTCCTGTATCGCTGTTATATCCTCTTCTTTTCTTGTACTTTTGTACATTTGTTGCAAGGTACGAGAAGAATAGAGATACGGTGTGCTGTACAACATTTGATATTGACTCATACATCCTCACCATCCATATAAATTTCTAGGTTCTCTAGATATATATGAGTAAAATTTTATATTTTGAATTTGTACCACTAAAAACAGCAAAAAAGCTATTCTTTTTCTTTAGGTGATCTTCAAAATCAAATTCTATTTTCTTCATTGGTTGAGTAGGCGTAAATAAAGCAGGCATATAGTGATTTCTAATTCACAATACATGTTATTGAACTTTCGAATATACGCCACCATATATACAATGTCTAATCTTATCTCTATGGATACATATAAATATTCAGCCTAAAAAACAGCAAATACAAACAAAACCTAGTAAATAATGGATATGCATATATACATAATATATCTGGATATCTTTTATTATACTTGTACAAAGTTCAAAAACAGGAAAATTTATCATTCATTTATCATTTCTCTAATGCGCAAGACTAGTTTAATATGCAGGGAAAACATTATCATTTTTGAATGGATTGGAGGAATATGAATGTATTAAAAATCTGAAAATTTTAAATTATAAAGAAATTTTGCTGAGAAATATTTTTACAGATGCAAATCCGATTCTTTTTTTGCTATCATTTAATATACCAATATTAATCGGAAGAAAATTCGAAAAACATTTCACAACTGATGTTATTTTCACACACTAGATTGGAATATTTATGTAGGAGGATTATATGAACGTTCAATTAAAGGGAAATGAACAACTAAATGAACTATTAAATGAATGGTACTTAGCAATCCGTTCTAGAAATCTTAATAAAGCCGTACAATTTAACGAAAGTATTAAACCTAAAGTAAAGGATTTTCATTATTCTAATGATTTATCGCTATATTATGCCCTTATTCAATTTCGTTATAATGTCTTCATCAATCGTTTTGAAGTGACTCAGGAAAGTTTTAAAGATATCGACTCTTTTCCTACTCCTGATAATGGAATTATGTCTTACTACTACCATTTATTCAAATCAATGTATTACACGACAATTGGAAACTATAATAAAGCTGAAGAACACTTGATTATAACAGAATCTAAGCTGATTTACTGTACCGACAAGTTAGATATTGCTGAATTCCATTACACATTTGGTTCTATGTTGCATAGAGATTTTCAACTAATATCATCAATTCAGCATATACAAAAAGCTCAAGAAACATTCTTAGGGTCTGAGCATTGCGAATTAAATATTGCTTTTTGTAATAATATACTTGGGCTATCTTGGACTCATTTAAAAAAATATGAACAGGCAGAAAAATATTACAAACGCGCATTAAATACGTTTTATGATCTCAAAGAGGATGGGCATATTTTAATGGTAAAACATAATTTAGGTTTAATGTATAGTGAACAAAACAAACCAAGTTTAGCTATTCAATGTCTTGCTGAAGTTAATCAAAAAAGTTTAAATAATTTCAGAGCATTATTTATTGAAGCAAGAGAGCTTATGAAACTTAAACGTCATCAAGACGCTTCTGAACGTATTGAGCGTGGTTTAAACATTTGTATTTACTTAAAGAATAAAGAATATCCTCTACATTTTGAAATATTAAAAGGGATTAATGATAAGATTCCTGCCCTGGCACTCGAACCTTTGATTCAAAAGGCTCTTAATTATTTTACTTCAAATAACCTTTTAAATTATACTTTAGAATATCAAGAACTATTAGCTCATAAATACCTAGATGAATTGAATCATTTAAAAGCATGTGAGTTTTTTCAAGCCGCAAGTAAAACAAGAAATGAAATTCAAAAAAAGGGAGGATTAATATGAATAAAAAGTCAAAAGCTCTGGGGATTTTAATAGCTTTATCGCTAACATTAGGTATTGGAGTTCAAACTAAACAAACAAAGAATACTGATAAATATACAGATAAGGTTTTAATTCAATATTCACACGGAGACATAGGAGGTTAATTATTCTCCTATGTCATATAAATACTCTTTATAATACAATTTCCAAAATATTATATACTAAGGCTCCTGCTATACCTATACCACCTATTACAATGCTTAGTGTCATTATCCCAAATCGAATCTTCAATAGATAATAACATTCTATTCCAATAAAAAAAATTAGAACTGATATCACTATTAATGATATTAAAAATCTTTTCGGCAACCAAATGAAAATTGTGAAAGCCCACGACTAAACCCGTGGGCTTTCACAATTTGACATAAAAAAACACCTTCCCCCCCTAAAGGAGTGGATTTTCTGTGCTCTCTTTAATTAGTGTAGGATGACAAAAAAGTCGTTTAAAACATAATAAAGTCATTTTTTTATATCATCCAATTCTTTTGTTAACTCTTCATACTTTTCACATAATTTATATACATCTACTATTAATTATCTACCATTTTTTCTTTTTTCAGTATTCCACTTATGCCTGATGGATTGAATTGCTTTTAATCTCCACTTTTCAACCTCGTAAAACAAAAGTACAAGACATTTCTTTATATTCTAGGTATTGTAGTAAAAAGTCTAATTTATAATACATGACAATTCTATTTTTTAAAAAAAGTTTTTTGCATTTTTCTTTACTTCTTCATATGTTTCTAGATTATTGTTTTCTGTTGAATGTTCTTCTTTTATCATCTTTTGAGCTTCTTGTTCTATTGTTTGAATTTGCTGGTTCGAAGCTTCTGTACTCATTTCTTTTAATACTGTTTTTTCATCTATTCTTTCCTGACCTGTATCAACAAAGCTACTTGATGAACGAGTATTAACTCTCTTCGCAACGGCATTAATAAATGATTCATCTTGTAGTAATAAAACTTGTTGCAGTTTTGTTTGATTATCGAAACTTCCTAAATCACCTGTTCCAATTAAACGAATGATAAAGCTAACCAATGTATTCAATGAGTGTGAGATATTATCTTGGTTACTATGCCACTCTTTAAAACTTGGATCACCTGTCATCTTTTTAAATTTCCAATTATATTGTTCTTGTTTCATTTCAACTCACCTTTTTACATATATGACGTATTTTTCTACTTTGATATTTGTTTTTTTAATCAATGATTTTTCTCAAAACATTCATACCTTTTGGATTTAATTCTATTGCATATTTTTCTGGAACATATAATAACATCATACCCGTTCTTTTACACAACCTTAATAATTCATCATATAATTCTTCTTTCAACGAGATACTACCACCTCCGTACACAGCTAACACCTCAGCCTGACCGCCTGTATCATTCGTGAATTTGTTTTCTACATCCTCTTGGATTAGTTCCGCTTGTTCGAATCTTGTATTGTATATAAATTCGGATGCATCCTCATAGTATTTATCATTTTTATTTAAAAGAATTTCAGTAAATTGCTGTCTCTTAAAATTAGTTGTTCTTTCCTTATTTAATAAGGCACATGCTTCTTCAATTGCATGGCCAATTCCTCTTCTTTCACCAGAACAACTGTCTAAGACTGGACTTAAACCATCGGTAAAAATATACTCACTTGTTCCTTCGCCAATATCTGTATGTAAAATTTTTTTATCTTTAAAGAAATCTCCTTTAATCTCTTTGTTATCTAAACGATCCTTATATAGTTCTTGAAACTCTTTGAACATTTCATCTGGAGCTTCCGTAATCGCATATAATGCTGCCATTGCTTCTTTTGTAACCCGTACTCTAGAGCATTCAATTTGTACTGTGATAGGTCTGTCACCGACATAGATGATTACTACATGTTTATTCTCTGTAAATCTGTTCACAAGGAATTGAGCTGTCTTAGGGGTATGCTGACTTGCAGGAATAGCAGTTATTAAATCTATATCTATATTCAATACATCAGGAATCGCTTTTGTCTCTTTATATACTTTTTGAATCATTTTTGCTCCAATAACACTCAATGTATTAATAATCGGAAGATCTTCTTCATGTTTATTGGCAATCTTAATATTCATCGCTTTCATTTTTTCAGAGTTTTGCATGGCACGTTTCCCGATTAAAAAACTTCCATTCCTTTTAATTGCACTACTAGATACATGAACATATAAATTCTCCAATAAATTTAATACATTCTTATTTTCATCAGATTCATAGGCATCCATTCCCCCATGAATACGTTGAAAGACATTCGGTACAGTTACGTATTCATCATTAATAAAAATTTTTAAATTACTATTTCCGAGATCAGCTTCCACATTCACTTTATTTTTTTCTACCACACTAATATTTTCATTCGTCATTTCAGTTCCTCCTACCATTTTTATTCTAAATAACAACTATAAAAAATAAATTTTATTTCATCATCTTCTTATATCCTTATTATACATCAATTTTATTCCATTTAAAACACAAATGCAATAAATTTTATTATACTTATGTTTTATTTTTTTGTGAAAAAGGAATAAATCTTATTAAAGATTCTATTTTTATTTTCCATGAAATGAGTATAAATTTTATTCCGTTTTTACACGTTTTATTTCGTGCAAGTTTTTTGAATGCAGGGAGTATGTAAATGTATAATTTCATGAAGGTTGTTCCTAATAAATTGTAGTCATTCCCCATATTAATCGAACAAAAATAAGGAATGAACAGATGCGTCTATCCCAAAAGCTAGAACCTGTTTGCTAGGCAAACGCCGAGCGAGTCCCTTCCAATCTTGGAAGGGGGCTTGGTTGATTTACTTCCAGCATTGCCGCCATCTTTTCTTTTTTTGCTTCTGTTGTTTCTAATGCTTCCATTTCCTCCTGGATCTTTACTATCTCATTTGCTATGTCAATTGATGAAGAGGCGTTCTAAGGTTGCTTAACTTGTTTACATTGTTTGTCCACGTTGTTCATTGTGTTCTCACTATTGTTTTAAATGTTTACAATTTTGTTGTGGACGTTGTAATGAGATTACTTGACTCATACAATCAACTCCTAATTAAGGTTTTAGAGATTAAGTCAGTTGCTGTAGCAATTCTGGGGGAAGTATGTACACCCTTGTGCTTCGCTAAAACTAGTTGAATTTCCCTAAAAGTTTTAATTTTATTTACGAGTTTTGTCAAAGTTCCCTATAAACTCTTAAATGTATGAAAAATATGCTTTTTATTAATTTTTCATTTGTTTATGTATATATTTATTTATTAAGTAATAATATCAATTACTATATAAAAGCTTCAATAATAATATAAAAAATACAAATACTATATAGATGAAAAGAAAAGATTGGAAACTCTTGTGGCTCTAAGGTTAGATGAATTGTCTAAAAAATTGAATCGGAATACTAACTTATCCATAACTACAACTACAAACTATTCAGATTCACACAAACTTTATAACAATATACTAAGGTTTACACAATTGAATTATAGATTTATTAACAATTCCACAAGTATTTAAGCGTAATCTAGTATACAAGAATATAAAAAAACAGTTAGGGAGGAAAAATGGCCTTACTGATTTTTAGAATTATAGGGTAATAGAAAGATTGTCTATTTTATTTCAACATGACAAATAGCCCTGTCCTTAGTAATTTTTTTGAACAAGGCTTATAATCTATTCATTTTTAAAATTTAAGTAAGTCGGAATGCATTAGGTACATCTATATCATGAGAAATAAGTTCCAGTACAAGTGTATGACGTGTATCATCGTCTAAATATCGTTCCGCCCATGGCACAAACGATTCACGCAGTTTTGCTCGTATCATGCCACCGATTGATTTTATTTTTTCTCCAAGTGATAAGAAATTTTCACATTGATCCATTGCATAACTCATGGTATAAGTCATAAAATCATCACGAAGTTGTTTGTTTTTAATATATGTAGCGATTCGTGATACTTCTCCTTTATAAGAAACAACAATGTCTTTACGATCTTTATTGGTTAATGCTATGCCAATGGATTCAAGACGGGCTGTTGCTTCTTTACGCATTTTAGCTTCTGTTTGTCTAATTTCAGCTCGATCATTTTCAATCACGCATGCAGAATTGATGTTAACTGTAAATTGAGTGATAACAATTTGTTGGATCTTTTCACGTATGCGTGCTATCCGCCCTTTACGTGGGTTTCTAATCTTTTTTGCAGCAGCATCAAATTTAAAGATTGGTGAAATAATCTCTATGTAGTTACGAACTTTTTTTGCATTTCGTCCTAAACGTTTCTTTAAGCCGTCCATGTTGCGAGGTAACGTGTATTTTTCAATGGAATCTTTACTCTTAAGTTCAAGTTCACGAGTGAAATTATTACATAGATTTAAAAGTTCAATGATACCTTTGCTGTCACGATGGGAAACTAACTCTTTTAAAATAGAAGTTTCTAACAATAAGTTAGGGATTCGAAAATATGAAAGTTTTCCATCATTATCTTTTGTTTCTTTTGCTGTACGATTGAATCTTGCATAGTTGCAAATTTCATACACTGGAATTTTTCCGTTAATAAAAATTTCTTTAACAAGTCCAGAATGAAGTAAAGCTTGGAAACCTGTATGAATAGTTGTATAGGGAATATCAGATTCGTTCGCGATAGTAGATAGTTTGAAATCGCGAGGAAGTCGCCCTAAATCATTTACCTTAAAATGAAGTAAAATGTAAGTGGCTAATGCGGATGAAGACAAAGCAAATTCTCCAAGCTCGTTATTTTTAATTAAATATATACGAAGCTCATCAAAAAACTTTGGCCCATGCATGAGGTATTTTGAAGTTTTATTTTTTTTGCTAAATTTCATGTTTGTCTTGAAAGTTCGTTTGTCCAAATCAATATCGCTAGTTAGATCCATAGCGGTTATGTTTTCAAAACCAGTTTCCATAGAAAAAACCTCCTATAGTATTCCCACTCATCAAACAGAAAATGTTGGAAAACAGAGGTTTTTTTATTCACAACATATTTAACATATGATATAATTTCATTGTAATTAAATATGTTGCGATAAACCCCCTGCTTTCCCAGTGTGATTTTTTAATTGATTCAGCCGCCAAACTGAGATATCAATTAAAAGGGTCTGAGAAGTAGGGTTTTTTATTTGGTGAATTTTATTTGAAATAAAAATAGCACGTCTCTATTTTATCTCTATTATTATGGAATAGCAATCTATAAAATAGTATTTTTTACTCAGAAGCTTATTGTTACATGTTATTATAATGTGGAGAAATACACGCCCTGATTTTTAAGGAGCGTGTATTTCTCGTTGTATATAATTAGTGAAGCTTAAAAATTCCTTGTATAGCATATTGTATTTATAATCGAAAAAATTTAGGTATTCAATTAATTCTTTATCTAACAGTTCTTTTTTTTCTGGCGATAAAACGCCAAGTTGCTCCTGGATGTGTTGGACTTTTACCTGTATATCTTGTTGTATTTGATCTGTTTTGATTGTTGATTGAATTTCCTTTTTTGCATTTTCATTTAATTGTAAAGAAGGGATATTAGTATTAGTTTCTTGATCACTAAGCCCTATTAAATAATCAGAACTAACATTAAACGCTTTAGCAATAGCACATAGAATATTATAAGGAGGTTCTGAACCTTTATTTTCCCAATTGGAAACAGAAGAAACACTAAAGGGTGAATCTACAAATTTATTTATTTCTTCAGCTAATTCCTTCATTGTCCAACGTTGTTGTTGTCGAAGTTTTTTTAAGCGGTCATTGAAAATAGGCAAGTTAAAACATCCTTTCATATATTAAGTTGATATTTTGTCGTAGTAAAAAACAGAGTTAAACTTAGCGTTCTGTTGTTATTTTCAGATTTTTAGTAATTTGTAATAAAAATTTGGTATTTTATAGTATACACCACTTGAAAAGTGATGTATACTTAGCAATAATTACAAAGAAAGGAGGTTTTTGAAGTTAATGTTAATACAAGAACGTAACGCCAAAAAACTGTCTTTATTACAATTAGGTAGACAATTAAATATAAAACCCCAAGTATTGTATGCTATTGAAAAAGGAACTGTGGGCGTCAATGCAATTCGTGCTAAGGCAATTTCAGAAGCTTTTAATAAGCCAGTAGAACATTTTTTTATTCCTACTTATTATAAAGTGAAAAAGCAATAGAAAACAAATTAATAATAGTATCATATTTATTATTCTTTATTCATTATAGTAAAAAAAACTAACATTTCAAATGGAATTACTGGTTTTTGGAAACTAAACATATATATTAAGGGGCTAGTACGATGGTAATCTTCCAACACCTGTACAGCCAAAGTAACTACAATCATTCAAAGAAAGGATGAAGTATAGTGGTGAAATATCGATTAGGGTATGACTATGTATTCATACCAAACGAACCAATTGTGAATAAAGGAGAAGACGTGAGCTCTATGAGTGTCGATGTTTTGTTTCAAGTATTTGATGAAAACGGACAGGAGCGATTGTTTGAAGGAAAGGAATTGACAGACCAACGTCTTCTCTTGAAAAATGGAGCAACTTGTTATCTAACAGGTAACTACTCAGCCACCTTTCGGTGTCTTTTTTAAATTTTACTAGTTTCATATGCCTCCCATTTGTAAATACTGAGTATATCAAACAGGGGAGGTGAATCTTATGGTCGATCGAAAAATTATTTTAGATACATATAAAAAAGGACCTGAAGCTGTTATTTCTTTATTTGAAGAAACATTTTCTAAGTTAGAAAAACGTATACAAGAACTAGAAAATGCTTCAAAAAAAAACTCCAAAAATAGTCATAAGCCACCTTCTACAGATGGTTTGGGTAAGCCCGTTACAAAAAGTTTGCGCAAACCGTCTCATCGTCAAACGGGTGGCCAGTTGGGCCACAAGGGACATACTCTTGGTTTGACAGCGACTCCAGATCATACGATTACACATTCTCCTACATATTGTACTTGTTGTCATACTTCCTTGAACCACGAGCCTGTAAAAGGGTATCGCATTCGCCAAGTGTATGACTTACCACCTATTCAGATCGAAGTGACAGAACATAAAGTAGAACAGAAAGAATGCCCACATTGCCATTCTATCCAAGAAGCCCAATTTCCTTCGACAGTATCTCGTCCTGTTCAATATGGTCCAAATATAAAAAGACTGATTCCCTATTTAACGCATTATCAATGCATTTCTTTGAAGCGAACAAAAGAATTCTTTCAGGATTGTTTTGGACATTCTATAAGCGAAGGAACCCTGGTAAATCATACACAGGCTTTCGCTTCTCAATTGCAGCCATTCATAAAAGAAGTAAAGGAAAAGATTCTGCAGTCTCCTGTTGTCCATTTTGATGAAACTGGTATGCGTGTAGAAAACAAAACACAATGGTTACATACTGCCAGTACACCGGAGGTGACATTGCAACATATTCATCAAAAACGTGGAAAAGAAGCAATGGATGCTGGAGAAATCTTGCCATCTTTTTCTGGAATTGCGATGCATGATGGTTGGAAATCGTATGATGCGTATACAGATTGTCGTCACGTTTTATGTAATGCCCATCTCTTACGAGATTTACAAGGAATTATAGATAGTACTGGAGAACAATGGGCACAACAGATGCAGAAATTTCTAACGCAAGCGTTGACGATGAAAAAGCAATCCGAAGGTACCATGCCAAAAGCGACGCAAAAGAATCTGTTTATTATGTATCAATCCATATTGAAAGAACAACAGATTCTTTCCACGAAACAAAAGAAGAAAGGAAAGCAGACGCCTTCTCAAAATTTATGGAATCGCTTCGTCAAGTATTCTGACAGAATTCTAGCGTTTTTAGAACATCCAGCCATTCCATTTGATAACAATCAAGCAGAACGGGATATTCGGATGACGAAAGTAAAACAGAAAGTGTCTGGGACTTTCCGAAGTAAGAAAGGCGCAGAATCTTTTTGTCAGATACGAAGCTTTATGAGTACCATGAAAAAACAAAAACAATCGGTCTTACAAGCGATAAACCAAGTCATAGAAACTAGAACGGTTCCTTGGAATAACACGACTTCATAAGAGAATTTCTCTATTTGGCATAGATTCTTTCTCTGATTGGAGTATTTTCTTTTCATGTTTTCGAATCGGAAACATGTATTTGGCCTGTTTTTTTATTTGAAGAAGCTGAGTAGTTACTATAACCCTTTTTTGACGGCATCTAGCTCTTCTAATTTTTTGTACAGTTGTTTTTCTTGTTTGGATAAACGATTGTACGATATGTTTGTTTCTTTTGGTTTGTTTTGGTCAGCTGTCGATAGGTTATCATAGACTTCTTTTACTTTTTTGGCTTGGTCTGGTGTTACCTGTTGACGAACTTCTTTCAAATCTTGTTCTGCTTGTTTGACTTCTTCTTTGTTTAAGACAACTATTTTTCGTTCTACTATATTTTTTAATGCTTTTTCAATGACATTTGCCTGTGTTGCGGAAAAGAAAAAGGAATAATCCTCTTTACCGTTTCTCACTACAGAAAAATCTACGCCTAATTTTTTAGCTCTTTTTGATAATCTTGCAATTGTTGCTTTGTCAAATTTTCATCTAAAGCAATGACGCCCCCACTTTGTGCATGTTTTTTTATCAGGTCGCTAATTTTTTGTTTCCCGACTTTTGTATTGTTATCTAGGATGTAATCTTGAGGCTGATTCTCGTTGTTCTCGAGTAATTTTGTTAAGGATTGTGCAACGATTTCCATCGCAATCCGTGTATTCTCGTCTACAGTCACCATATCGATTCCCTGCCTTTCGTCAGTTCTTCTATAAATCATACCATTTTTCGGTCAAAGATGATATAATTTTCAGAAAGAATTACTGAGGTTTTAGGAAAAGGCAAGCTATGGGATTACCATGGTAATCCCCAAAAATGTTGTTTTTGACTTGCTAGGAAGTTTCCTAGAACCTTTACCGTTTTGAAAGACGAAAAATGTAATTTTGAGGCTTTCAAAACGGTTGTCGCTTCGCTCGATTAATTATAAAACTGGTGGTGAAATTATGACATTTATTCATAAAACATATCTACAAATAACTTTAGATGAACAAGATAAAGAAATGATAAAAAATAAAGCAGAAGAATTAGGTTATAAAACGGTATCTGCGTTTCTTATTGACAGCGCAAAAACACATTTCAGACTGGAAGTCGATATGAAAGTATATAGGGATTTGACGAAAGAAATAAATTACATTGGTAAGAATATAAATAGCTTAATTAGAAGGATTCATACAGATGGCATTTACACGGATCAGGATATGGATTTTCTTAAAGTGAATCAGAAAAAAATTATCAAAATCATTCAGAAAGAATATGATCGATTATTGGATTTGAAAACCAAGTTTACTAGCGATAGTTTGACTAAAAAACAGAAGAAACAATTAATAGAATCCTTATCAGAAAATCAAATTCCACTCCCAAAAAAATTAGTATTAGAAGAAGTATATGAAAAGATAAAAGAAGATTTTATGTATATCATAGCAAGTATAGAAAACTCGCCAGCACAAAGTAAAGGAGTGGCAGAATATGTGTGGCAATATGTATATGGAGATACGCTGTATACATTAGAGGATAATCGACTCATAGAATTTGCAGATAAGATTTTTATGTTTTCACAAAAGTTAAAATTCAAGTTAGCTAAACTGGATCAAATTTTTGAAGATAAAGATTGGTATGAATTAAAAGATATACTAGATGAATATGAAATTTATTAGGTAGGGATTGATATCAATGTCAATTGTTAAAATACAAAAGGTCATGAATTTACAAGCGCTCATTCGTTACGGTATGCAAGAACATAAAACGAATGAGGAATTGGTTACCTCGTATGAGTGTTCGATAGAAACGATAGATAGGGATTTTAAAAGTGTTTTCGTTGACTATAATGAAAAGAATCATTGTAGTAAAGATGTGCGTGCCAGAATGATTATTCAATCGTTTGATAGCGACGATAATCTGACACCAGAACAAGTGCATCAATATGGTGTAGAATTTGCTGATAATTATTTAAAAGGCAATCATCAATATGCAGTGATTACACATATAGAAACAGAGAATTTACACAACCATATTATTTTTAATGATATCGATTTTACTACATTAAAAATGTTTGATTCTAAGCGTGTGAATACGTTAGACCGATTACGAGAAGAAAATGATAAAATCTCGGAAAAGTATGGTTTGTCCATCATTGAAGAAGGGAGAAAGGGAAGGAACAAGTATGTAGATTTTAACGAGTATGTAGCTAGAGCAAAGAAGAAATCTTTCAAAGGAAGTTTAGAAGAAATGATTGATAAAAACATATCAAAATCAAATTCATTCCATGAATTTTTAAGGTTTATGCAACAAGAAGGATATGAGCATAAGCAGGGGAAATATTTATCATTTTTGAATCCAAAGTCAGGAAAGTTTATGCGGACAAAAACATTGGGTTTTCATTACCTTGCATCCTCTATACAGTTTAGAATAGAAAACAAAGATTATTCACCCATTCAAACAAGTATCATGAACAGACATTGGATAGACAAATCACATGAGAAATTTAAAGAGAATAAGGGACTTCAAAAGTGGGCTACGAAACAAAATATTCATTATCTACATGAGTTAAGTTCTAAGATGTATCAGCTAAATGTGTCCCTTTCGGAACTAGATGAACTGGAAGCAACGAAAGAAGCGTTAATGGACAGTTTTGAAAAGCAACTTTTAGGTATAGATCATGAGATTTTTAGATTAAATAAAATGAAGGGGTGTTTCCATATTTATAAAAAGAGTCATCCTTTGATTATTGCTTATAAAAAAGCTGAAAATAAAAAGGCATTTAAACAAGAACGTTATCATGAATTTAAAGAGTATGATGTTGCAAAACGTGATATGAATTATCTCAAAAAGAATTATGGTATAACAAATGAATCTGAATTACAGGATAAGTTGTCACGCATGACAGAAAATCGAAATGTATTGTATGGAAGTATAGGGAAGGAACAAGAGATAGAAGAAAAGAAACAAGAGCAATCTAAACACCAGCACCGTAGAAAAGAAAATGAAAGATGATTCGGGAGATTGTGTAAGAGTTCGTTGTTTATAGATTGCTAGAATCTGAATAGCAGGATACAATCATACAATGTGACAGCATGTTTAAACAGATAGGGAGAGAGGTATTGTATGTATCCAAAATGGATTGACAAAATGGCATTTTCAAAAGCGCATAAGGAGTTATTGATTCAGTTGTATAGCAAGCAAATCACACGAAGAGAATATGATTCCATGGTGAATGAGCTATATGTTTTAGATACAAGGGGAATCTTAAAATAAAAGAGTTCAAAAATGAATTTGAAGGATTTTTTGAAGTGGAAATAGAATGGGGTGGCTGTAATGAGGGGAAATAAAAAAGAAGAGCAAATACAGAAAATTATGCTCATGCAAGAAGAAATCAAGCTATGGATTCAATATGTATTTCAGCAATGGGAGAGCAAGAAACAGGAACAGTGCAATTCATTTCCCAAATTAGCGTATATAGAGACAGTAGCATTTGAAAGCTCAGAAGCATATCAAGAAATACAAAGACTTTCTGTAGAATTGATGCGAGACATGACAACCTATAAAAGAGAGAAGTTGTTGGTACAAGTAACGGAATTGCATCAGCATATGCAAAGCATTGTGTCAGCTGTCCTAGAAACGATACAAAAATATTCTGTATCCTAATATAAAGCGATATCTCATTTGAAAAAGTGTTGTAAGTGAACAGTACGTAATAAAAAAGAGTAGCTAATAATGGCTACTCAAAATGGAATACATATTATGGATGATTAACAGTGTTCTCATATAAGTTGTACTTTATACAAAAGGTTAAGAAAATTATAGGTGTGTGCATCCTTTGTCTGTTTTATTTTAAACATGCTGTTTCGATTTGAATGGAAAATTGATATTGCTCGTGTGATTCTTCTTCTAACAGAGTAGCAAGGGCTTGTAATTGGTGAATGACTTTCTGTTTTGATTTACGACCTGTATAGTGGATATGAAAGGATTCTGGAATAGAAGACTCTATCGGTGCTGACGGAATTGTTGTCGGTTCAGTTTCTGGTATTACGGGTACTTCTTGTATGGGAATGGTTGGTGGAAGTATTTGCGTTTGAGCTAGTTCGGTGGAATGAGTATATTGTAGATTGCTAGGTGTATCTTCTTTGGGAGTAGTCTCTTCTTTCCCTTTTCCTTTTCGTTTTGCCTGCATGTGCCCTTGGGTTGTAATTTCATGTTTTTTATACAAATCATAGAGTTTATTTTTATAGGTTCCTAATCCTTCTAAGATTTCTTTGATTGAAAAGTGCTCTTTCCAATATTGTAGTCGCATCTTTTGTTCTTCCACAGGTAGTGCTTCTAAAGAAGCCAATGGCAAGAATGTGTTGAGTTCCTCAATTTTTACGATTTCTGTCAATGAAAATCACTCCTCTTAAAAATTGATATGGTGTACAAATTCTATATGAGAACAAAATCTCCTTTGGAAAAGAATGGGTGAGTCGAAAATTAAAAATCTTTTCTTATAGCGCACGAAATATATTGTGAAATTTCAGAATATTTACTTTTAATTTATTTCCTGCTGTGATATGATGTTTCCAACCCTTTCGTATGACATGATTTGATATGTTTCGCAAATAAAAAGGGAAAAGAGGAGGAATATAAGTATGAAACGATATAAGGTAATCAGTGCTACAGCTTTAGCAGCGATGTTAGTAACAGGTTCATCTACATTCGTATTTGCTGCAGAAAAAGAAACGACCACGCAACAAGTCGTAGAAGCATTTCATGTATTCTCACCCCATTTTATTGAACAAACGAAAAATCTAGATGCTATTCCTATGAATAATCTCGATAAAGCGGTTCAAGCTGCTTTGTTAGGACCTGAAATAAAAAAATTAAAAGTATTTGACCATGAATTTAATGTGAAACCAGCTTACATTTCGAAACTAGGCAATCAAACTATCGTAAATGGTCAAATTTCACATCATTTAAGTTTTCGTTTAGATGATCAAGTCTATTATCGCTTTGTAAAAGAAGATGGGGTAATCAAAAATTTAGAAATTAAAATCGATCGTGGTGGATGGACAAAAATTACAGCACCTATTGGTGCAATCATTGCTCAATATTTTGGCGTTCCGATTACACCAGATCTCCTATCACAAATTGGCCAACAATTAGGAGCTTTAACAGATGGAAAATGGGAATATGCTTCGGAAGCGATTGTTGCTGCAATTGGTTTATATGTAGAATAAACGGTATTAATTTCTTTTATATTATTTCATAACAAAAAGGTGGGTTTTATCCAAGAACTACTTGCTTGTTTCTCATATAGTTCGAAAAGTGTGGAATGGAGATATGCAAAGTTACATATGACAAACGCTCCATCAATCGTATAAGATAAAGCAAATATGGCAAAAAGAAAAAGTTTCAAAGGGGAGGAATTGAGATGTCAATTGCAATCGCAGTCTTAACATTCATTGGAGGAGTTGCTCCATTAGTTACACAATTGTTAAAAGCATTTATGTAGTTTATCGTTTCTAACATGTTGAAAACGTGATAGAATATGATTGTCTGTTATTTGTTTTCATTCATTTGCCCCTTTGGGGCTTTTTTATATAAAAAAATAAACACCACATCCGTGGTGTTTAAGGAGAAGATCATCTGAATTTAGTAAAAGTATTAGTATCTTGTATTTTACAGGAAATTATATATATTGGTATTGAGAAAGTTATTCTCTAAATTCGAGATAACAAACAATACATGCAACGATTATCCCCATAATGAGATAACCCAATAGAATATCTATGCCAAGTACAAACATGATGTTTCTTCCCATCTATTGGTTATTTTGCTAGTTGAGTTTCATATTCTTTTACTAATTTATAGAAAGAAGAACGTTTAATTTTATATTTTGGTTCTGGTGCAAAAATAATAAGGATATAAAAAAGAACGAAAGATTCCTAGCGGAATGGAACTTTATGCTGTTAAACCAAAGATTTCATTGATAAGATACATTTGCTTTTGGACAGACTTCTCCCCCTGGAGGGTTTGTCCTTTTTTGATCATATGCATAGCTTCTATTCCAGCGATCATTTTTGTAGCTGTTTGCAAGGATTTCAATCCAAGCATATTCCGAATCCGTTTTTTGATAAATCGATGATCTTGCTCAATGATATTGTTTAAATATTTTTTCACACGAAGTGGTATACCCTGTGGTATACATTTCTCTTCCTTTAGTTCACGTATCGCAACAGGATAGGCCTTATCTCCATCAGCAGTTATCGAACGAGGCTTTGTGGCATGACAAGAAGCCAAGGCTTTCTTTAGAAAACGCTTGGCAGCCTTCGTATCTCGTTTACAACTTAAATAAAAATCAATCGTGTTTCCTTCAGAATTGATCGCACGATATAAGTACATTTTTTCTCCTTTGATTTTGATGTATGTTTCATCCACTCGCCAAGAATCATTGGTTGATTTCAAATGTGTTCGAATCCGTTCATTTAATTCTGGTCCATATTGATGAACCCAGCGCATAATGGTTGTATGGGCTAAGGAGAATCCTCGTTCTTCCATCATTTCCACTAAATCACGAAGACTTAAGTTGTACCGTAGGTACCAACGTACTGTTAGCAAAATAATATCGGGCTGGTAATGCTTCCATTTGAATATATTTTCTTTTTCCATACTGGTCACACACCTTTTTTAAGTAGTAGTACCAGTATAGTCTAGTTTGAAAGAATACTTTCAAATCATTTCGATTTTTTGCACCAGAACCAAGAGAAACACACACCATCCGTTTTAGTAGATTATGAAACGGATTTAGAACAATATGACCGCAAACTCTATCCAACATTAGAGAGGAGCTCATTCTCACTATGATACATAGAAATCTACAAGAAGCTTGTAAAGTATTCCATTTGAGTTCTATTTTAGAGCATTATGATGATGTTGTATTTGAAAATAAAGAACAATTCTTAAAGGATATTTTAAACTTAGAAATTGAAGCTCGACAAAGTAAGAAAGTATCAACTTTAATAAAAAAAGCAAAGTTTAGAGAGCTAAAGTGGTTAAAAGATTATGAATGGGGTGAACAAATTCATTTACCTTCTACGACAAGCAAAGAACATATTAGTGAGTTGCGATTTTGTGAAGGAAAACAGAACCTTTTATTACTTGGATCTCCTGGAACTGGTAAAACACATTTAGCAAGAGCGTTAGGTTTAAAGGCCTGTGAACAAGGATATCAAGTGAAGTTTTTCCGAGTAGCGGATTTAGTAGGTATATTAGAAGAAGCTTTAAAACAGGGGAATTTAACTCGTATAAAAAAACAAATTGAATCATGTGATCTATTAATTTTAGATGAACTAGGTTATGTACCGTTTCAAAAACCAGGAGCGGAGCTCCTATTCCATATTATTGCCGACTGTTATGAACAAAAAAGTGTGATAGTTACTT
The DNA here is from genome assembly GCF_038005385.1 of Bacillus sp. FSL K6-2944. Classification (NCBI taxonomy): domain Bacteria; kingdom Bacillati; phylum Bacillota; class Bacilli; order Caryophanales; family Bacillaceae; genus Bacillus; species Bacillus sp. FSL K6-2944. The sequence goes on from NZ_JBBOTE010000005.1 coordinate 54,426, forward strand.
CTAATTTAGAATTTGGTCAATGGAATCGAGTGTTTGGTGATAATCGATTGACTTCGGCATTGGTGGACCGTTTGGTCCATCATGCCCACATTATTGCATTTACAGGAGAAAGCTATCGTTTACGCAATGCGTTGTCTTCTGGAAATACTAAAATTACCATTTAAAAAATCGAGCTGCTAGCCTCTGCACTTTTCGCTGCAACTCTCTGTATTTTCCGCTTGCACAAAACACTCAGGGCTAAGTACAGTACCTGTAACTGCGTGAAGCCTGCTACATAATCTGACTAAAGGATCACTGGCCACTTTTTGGCTGATCCAAATACAAATGGTAGCTAAATCTGATCCTGAAAACTTGCGCTTTCGCTCTATAAACTTCATCTCTCTTGTGAGTTCTTCCAAAAATTCAGGTGTGGTATAGCGCTGTAATTCTTCCGCAAATGGTTGTAACTCCTCTTGAATCGAGAAATTCATAAAAAACGTCACCCTTTCTCATTTATATTATGTAAGAAAGAATAACGTTTTTTTGTACTTGGGGGGTAGTAAAAAGCCTTAAGTTGATGGGCATGTATCGTGAGGCCTGTTAGGCGATGCTGGTTCTACCCCTCATACTGATCACACACCTTTATAGAGTAATACTATCAGTATGTCCAAGGTTTTGAGATTACTTGCAATTAACCTAATTTTTTTGCACCAGAACCAAATGATTCATGCTATTTATAAACAAAAGAGAAGTCATATTCCAGACTTCTCTTTTTCGACGTACAAGGGAGGATGACGATGTTGTCATAGCCCAAAACGAATTCTATCTTACTATTCACAATTCAAAATTCCTTCGGTATTCGTACAAGTATCTGTACCAGGTCCAGCATCCCCTTGATCAAAACCATTCCCACCATCAACCGTATCATTATTTCCATTTAGCGTAGGTGTTATATTTACATTACCATTCTTAACATCACCATAAATCCTATCATCTCCACTTCCACCATTAATTGTATCACGCAAAGCATTAATAGTAGTTAGATTTCCATTCAAAGTTTCAAAATCACCATACATAATGTCTTCACCAGGACCCCCATCTAACGTATTTTGACCATCATTCACTAATACGGTACCTATAAGAGTAGTAGTAAATGTCTTCGTCCAGCCATACATGGTATCATTTCCTTCCCCGCCATTTAGAATATCATTACTAGATCCTAGGTCCGTAACAGCTGTAGTAACATTAAAATTCATCACACCCCCACTAATAATATCATCACCGGAACCGCCATCTATATAATCATTACCAGCCGCAGCGCCTACAGCAAGAAGCGTATTAAAATTATAAAAATCCCCCATCAATATGTCATTCCCACTTTCACCAAAAATACGATCGTTTCCACCTAGAAAGATACCAGTAGCATTTTCAAATTCCCCATAAATTGTATCATTTCCGTTTCCACCACAGATAATATCATCTCCTTCTAACCCAGAGATACGATCGTTCCCATCTAATCCTACAATCACATCAGTTCCACTTGTTCCTTGAATTACATCATCACCTGCTGTTCCAATAATCGTAGCGGTTTTACCATCACATGTTGGTACAGATTGAGCATAAGACGGCAATGAAAAAGTAAATAACGCAATGAATGGTAATATACTCCATACAACTAAACAAATCATTTTAACTGTTTTCAATTGTCTATTCCTCCTTTATATAAAAACATTATTAGTCTATTTAAGCTTGCTATCATTAATTACTGTTCTGGTTCAAAAAACTAATGTTTATGACGGAAATTTCCGAATTTTAAACATGCTAGATAAGTCAAAATGGATGTTTTAACAGGCGGTTACAACACTTGTATGATCTTACTTTAATAATGGTCCATCACTAAGCTATTCATGCAGTGTGTTAAAATATCTAACTGGGCCCCCTATAAAAGATGTGTGATTCGTATAGAGAAAAAAAGACGTTTAAGTAGAAACATTATCGACCAGCTATCACGTTGTTAACTATATGGTTGATACCTACGATGTAATATAATCTTTCGTGATTTAGGTCTGGATAACGTATACGATTCTTTTTTGATAGATGATTTCTACTTCAGTATTTTTCGGGGATATTCCTTCTTTATTTATGATTTAATGATTGATTATTTAACCATTCCATTAGAGTCATTTTACCATCAAATACTTCATTGTTATATACGTAAATCCATGACCAATGTCCATCATATTCGTATGGTGTGCCATCTTCTTTTTTGTACAAACCTGACGTGTCAACAACGTTGTCAAATAAGGACAAGTGCACATTTTTTGCGCCAGCATTTATCAGACGATTATATGTCGGAATGACAAAATCCTGAACCGGTATAGCTGTATCTGTTTTAGCGGCAACAAACCAAATCGGAATATCTTTCATGCGCTGGATATCTCCATTAGAAATCAGTCGATCACTTAACGCTTCACATGTTGGAAAGGCAGCTGCAAAAGATTTAGGGAACTTTCGGATTATATTCATTGTCATGTAACCGCCGGCAGAATTCCCACCAATATAAATTCGGTTAGGATCAATATCTTTATGTAGAGCAAGATAATCTTGAATCAAATTCATAAGAGGTTTTTCATATTTGGAAGTCCCATCACCGCCCCTTGTAACCCCATCCATCCAGTAGGTTGGGGTTTGCGGGACTAAAACATACGCACCATCGAAATAAGATTGTATATGACTGGATGCAAAGTTGGCCGCTTTATTTGCAGCAAGTGGAACTGTGGGATCTGTTCCCCCTTCCCCTCCACCATGTAACCAAATAATTAAAGGATTTTTCTTATAATCTGTAGCGGGTTTAAAATCTGCATATGTTAACGTAACATCATCATAAGTAGCTTTCCCTGTTGAAAATTTATCTACTAAATCTATGGATCCACCTGCATAGGTATCAATAAGTAGTCCTGATATTTTCCCACCTGGTGTCACAATATCTTTTTGTTGCGTAATTCTATACTTACTATGAATCCAGTCCTTTGAAAATGATTGCTCATCAAAATGCATTGGTGATCCTAAAGATAGAGACGGACCAATTTCCATTTCTAACACGACATGGCTTCCTCTTTTATCAGCAGGATTCCCTTTCTTGTCCGCGACATAAGCGCTTGTCACTTTCCGGTACCCTTTCTCCAACAGAGGATCTGCTAAGCGATTGTCACTTCTAGTCACATGTACTTTAAACGTATCTGTTGTAACAGATTTAGCAGGAACCATTTTACCTACATTGACAATCACCTTTGTTATCACTGCGCCCCAATCCTTTATTTCTGTAATAGTTTGATAGGAGGGCGACTTCGTCTTCATTTCTTCAGCCAATGCTCCCGTACAGAATGAAAAAATTGTTCCAGTTACTACCATACATAATAAAGCCATTGTAATTATTTTTTTCACTCTCTTTATCATAAAGTGATTACCTCCCAGTTTTTTTAAGATTCTTTCATTATTTTTGAAGTTAGAATGTTTTTATCCGATTCTAAGAATCGACGAGGGCAATATATTGGTTTGTATTGATGTGTTCCCGTTCGGTTTCCGATTGTCGTATCATCCATTGAAATACCAGGTAAAAGGAAAATAAATATGTTTAAAATTTTTGATACATGGATCACGTTCTTTTATTTTGTAATTTCAAATACATACCTATCGACCGTTCCTAGGCATCCCTTGGTTTGAATGATATATGTTCCCGGTTGTGTGAAATGGATTTGTTTTCGGTTTAACTGGATATATTGGGGATTACCCTGAATAATTGTGATTACTTCACTACTTAACGTGTACGGCAGATTTACTGTCATTGTGTTTTGTATCACATGTCCTTCCATTTGCACTTGTTCCGTTCCTACTTTTTGATGTCTTGCCTCTGCAGTAGAATGGGGCGTTGCTATCATAAAACTACAACAAGCGAGAATACTAGAAATCACGATGGGTTTCTTTTTTCTCAATTTCATCTTTGAAAATCCCTCCAATAAATGATTGTGTGTGACATATACCACCATACAATAATGGATTAGTAGTGACTAGCTTTCATACGTTGAGAAATTTTAAAAATTATACGGTTCCGTTGCAAAGTGTGAAAAAAGCATAAACGGGTGGAGAAATAAGAGGGAATAATTATGCAGTAGCTATTAATTTTTGTAGTTCATTGTATACGGAAAAGGCGAAATCCAATTCTTCAAAAAAGCTTTGCAGTCTTTTCATGCTTCAAAACCTCGTGCAATCACAGTTGATAAAAACCCTGCTTATCCAATTGCTGTCACAACGTTGAAGAAAGAGAAACATCTGCCGTTAGGCATTTAAATCAGGCAGATAGAATATCTAAATAACATCGTAGAGCAGGACCATCGTTTCATAAAAACGTATACGATCCATGTTAGGACTTAACTTTTCGTATAGCTACATGTATTCTTGCGGGAGTAGAAGCCATGCATATGATAAAAAAAGAACAGATTGATTTACGGGATCAGTCTGTTCAAAATCAAAAACAATTCATTCATCAATTATTTGGATTAACAGCGTAAAGAACGATTCCGATAGGAATCCCCATTGCTCTTTGAAATGTATCCTTTATTTGCACCAGAACCAATAAAAGTGAGTTGTTTTTTGGCGGAGAAGGGGCTAGTACTGAAAAGAATTGAGAAAGCCAAAGTCCAGTGATTAAGTTTAATTACTGGACTTTGGCTTTCTGTAGTGTATTTACATTAACGTAAATGTTATATACTTGCTGTCAATGCAGAAATGAATTGGACGAAAAAGTATTAAGTGAATTGAGACGATTCTGTTGCACAGTTTTTGGAGCTGAGCTAGACTGTAGAAAAAATGAGATGAGGAGCATAACATATGGGATATTTTAAAGGAAAACAATTCGAGAGAGACATTATCTTGATAGCCGTCGGCTATTATTGTCGTTTTTCTTTAAGCTATCGTGATGTTCCTGAAATCTTGAAAGAACGTGGCATATCCGTTCACCCTACGACGATCATGCGTTGGGTTCATGAATATGGCAATTTGATTTATCAAATCTGGAAAAAGAAAAACAAAACGACACACCTTGTTTGGCATTTAGATGAGACTTACATCAAAGTTAAAGGGGAGTGGCGCTATCTGTATCGTGCAATTGATGGAGATGGGCATACTTTGGATATTCAACTTCGTAGAACTCGTGATCATCAAGCGGCTTATATGTTTATGCAGCGACTCGTCAAAGCTTTTGGAGAACCATCGGTTCTTACGACAGACAAGGCTCCGGCTTTACTTTGTGCATTCAAAAAATTGAAGAAAGACGATTATTATACACATACCAAACACTGTACCATCAAATATCATAATAATCTTATTGAACAAGATCATCGACATGTAAAACGACGCTTTGCCAAATCTTCTGGATTCCAAAGTATCCGTCATGCTTCTCGTACTATAAAGGGGATTGAAACGATTCAGGCTATATATAAACAGAGACGAAGTCTTGAATTAGACTCCGTTTTTTCGGCGTACGATGCACTACAAAAATTAGTAGCGGTTGCTTAAACTCAAACGCCACTTTATAATCCGTTCTTTATTTTTTTAAATTTTGCACCAGAACCAAATATAATCATTTTCCATCTCGACCCTTTTGTTAAAGTAGCAATCGAGATTTATATGGAAAAAAGACAATCGAGTTTCTTCGTATTATATAAGGATTGTAATTGGAACTTTAGCTCATACCTAGTATTCCCAATCATCTTTTGCAAAATTTGACGAAGACGCGATGATTGTCAAGGATATTTGTATGACAGAATGAGCTTGCTATGACATATATAAATGGCATTGATAGAAACTCCTCTTTTTAAACAAATGTTTGATTCGTCATGATTTGTACAAAGTCTGGAGAGATTCGCTAGATAACGACCAAATTTTGCATATTTAAAATAATAGTCGATTTTGGATGTATGAATCGTTCGTACACAGCTGATATAATCATTTTTAGTGTATTATTCTACTATTTGTCTCCCTTCATTATGAATAGATGAGTTGTGTTTCATCAGTTCGTTCTTTTGAAATAAATTTGATATGATAGAGGTATGAAATGCTAAGAAGAGAGGCCTCGGAATGAATAATTGCATCAATTTACGTATTGATTTTGCTTTTAAGCAATTATTTGGAACCCAAGGAAATGAAGACAGCAATTAATGGGATTTTTGAATGCAGTCTTGCGTAAAACGTTATCGTCCCCTATTATGAGTTAGACAAAAGAAGTGGCTATCACTTGAATAAGGAGAATGAATATATGCGTTTACGAAATGGGCGTTTGGAGCTTTTACATCAAATAAACAATGCATTGAGCGCACATTAACAATATAGAATGGAGCGAATGGATACGAATGAAGACGACTTATACAGATGAAATTATAAGGTTATCAAGTTTTTGTAATCTACGACTTTTTTGATGAATATTTAAATTTATTTGGTCACGGTGAAGAACAAGCTGAAGATTCGAATTAAATTATCTTTATAATTATATTTATAAACAAAGGTGGTTACGACAATGAAATCTATCTCACAAAACGTTCTAGATACGCTTGTAGTCGGTATTGATGAAGATGTTCAAATGCTTTTCATAATGATGATAGACTATGAAGAAGAAATTGACATGATTACAAAAGAAGAACTTATAACTGCACATGAAAATTTAAAAGAAGTTATTTTATTTTGCCAATCACATTCGCAAGGGATGGATGTTCTTCTTATGGAAGAGATCCTGGTAGGAATCAACCATCGTATTTCAGAAATATTGGGAAAAAAATTCACTATAGAAAATCCAAATGCCATTTATGGTGAAAAATTACGTTTACCTGAAGGAGTAACGGTGCGTAGAAAATTAGAAGAATCCAGTTTTCACTATATATTTGACCATGAAACCTTTGGAGAAATCGGGAAAATAGTATTTCAAAAAGAAAACGGGTACATACTATATTTCGATACTTATTTAAGTGAACATGTTGTAGAAAATAGTCCCCCAGCACTCATGCTAAAAGAAATCGGAAATATATTACAAAAAGAGATTTTGCGTTTACGCTAAATCTTTGTATCTGTCTAAAATCTATGAGCGGTAGAAGCAGCATCTTCGAGCGAAATATATTTTTGAATTTTATGAATATAACTCTTTGATTAATGATGCTGGTTATCCTTTTAAATAGCCATTCTTTTATCCATATCTAAATGAAATTCACCATATGGGCTATCTGTTCTACTCCGCAGAATGATTTCCATTAAAAGTAAAATAAGATTGCATATTTTGAAGCATACGGTATTTTATCAAAAGTCATTCAATTTTTTGCTGTTTATAAACATAAGTTATGACATCGAGCGAAACCCTGTAATTCCTGCATATAAAATTTAGGTTCAAAACTTTAAGAGTTATGAACCTTTTTGTAAAAAAGCAAACAATTATGTTAATGATAAACCCATATTTTTTACTATAACTGGAAACCACCTTGCGGACTACAGCAGCTACCCTGTCACTAAGCCTTCTAGACGAATATGTACTTGCTGACAAAAAGACTTGGATTTGTATCCAAGTCTTTTTTTATAGTTACGTGTCATTCGTATCAGAATGAGGATATTTTCATTTCTTCTTCAAAAAGTGCTGTTTTTAACTTGTACCAATGATTTTATTGTACTGTTCTTGGATGGTTTGTAGTTGTAGACTTAACTCTTTTGCAAGTGATGCCATCGTAGGCTCTTGTTCCAAAATCAGCAACAAGTTCAACATTTCTAAAAGGATTTGATGAACCTTATATACTTCTTTTGTATCCGCATAGTCAGAAGTAGAATGAAGTAGAAGTATAGACTCCATTATACTCATTTTTAGATCGATTTCTTGTAGTAATGGTTTAGAATCCCCAAATAGCGATTGGTTAAACATACAAACACTCTCCCTTACTGTATTCTGCGAGAAGAAGATGATTACCCAATAACTTCCTCATGCGCAAGCTGAAAAATGAATGAAAAAGAGTGATGCTTTTTTTGTATTCTATACCAATTACCGTACGTACACAATAATATGCAAGACATTTGTATATTATGATATAAAAATTATTTTCATTTGAAAAAAAGCCAAATGTATATACAGCTTGAATTTCTTCATTGAATTTGTTCTGTTTTGGTTTTTACCTGAAATATTCTTTTATTTGATATAACTTCGGTTAACTGAAGTTATATCAAAGTTTTTTACGTAGCAAGGTTAACTTTAAAGGGGATTTGAATGGGGAGGAATGCAGTTGAAAATGAACAACAGCAGATCGATGATCTGATTATCATGATATATTTTAGTTTTGATCATGTTGATACAACCAATCTATATGGAACGAATGGTTTGGTTCTGGTGCAAATAAAGGATACATTCCCAAGAAATAATGACAATTCCTACTGGAATCATTCTTTACGCTGTTAATCCAAATAATTGATGAATAAATTCTTGTAACTACTCAGCCACCTTTCGGTGTCTTTTTTAAATTTTACTAGTTTCATATGCCTCCCATTTGTAAATACTGAGTATATCAAACAGGGGAGGTGAATCTTATGGTCGATCGAAAAATTATTTTAGATACATATAAAAAAGGACCTGAAGCTGTTATTTCTTTATTTGAAGAAACATTTTCTAAGTTAGAAAAACGTATACAAGAACTAGAAAATGCTTCAAAAAAAAACTCCAAAAATAGTCATAAGCCACCTTCTACAGATGGTTTGGGTAAGCCCGTTACAAAAAGTTTGCGCAAACCGTCTCATCGTCAAACGGGTGGCCAGTTGGGCCACAAGGGACATACTCTTGGTTTGACAGCGACTCCAGATCATACGATTACACATTCTCCTACATATTGTACTTGTTGTCATACTTCCTTGAACCACGAGCCTGTAAAAGGGTATCGCATTCGCCAAGTGTATGACTTACCACCTATTCAGATCGAAGTGACAGAACATAAAGTAGAACAGAAAGAATGCCCACATTGCCATTCTATCCAAGAAGCCCAATTTCCTTCGACAGTATCTCGTCCTGTTCAATATGGTCCAAATATAAAAAGACTGATTCCCTATTTAACGCATTATCAATGCATTTCTTTGAAGCGAACAAAAGAATTCTTTCAGGATTGTTTTGGACATTCTATAAGCGAAGGAACCCTGGTAAATCATACACAGGCTTTCGCTTCTCAATTGCAGCCATTCATAAAAGAAGTAAAGGAAAAGATTCTGCAGTCTCCTGTTGTCCATTTTGATGAAACTGGTATGCGTGTAGAAAACAAAACACAATGGTTACATACTGCCAGTACACCGGAGGTGACATTGCAACATATTCATCAAAAACGTGGAAAAGAAGCAATGGATGCTGGAGAAATCTTGCCATCTTTTTCTGGAATTGCGATGCATGATGGTTGGAAATCGTATGATGCGTATACAGATTGTCGTCACGTTTTATGTAATGCCCATCTCTTACGAGATTTACAAGGAATTATAGATAGTACTGGAGAACAATGGGCACAACAGATGCAGAAATTTCTAACGCAAGCGTTGACGATGAAAAAGCAATCCGAAGGTACCATGCCAAAAGCGACGCAAAAGAATCTGTTTATTATGTATCAATCCATATTGAAAGAACAACAGATTCTTTCCACGAAACAAAAGAAGAAAGGAAAGCAGACGCCTTCTCAAAATTTATGGAATCGCTTCGTCAAGTATTCTGACAGAATTCTAGCGTTTTTAGAACATCCAGCCATTCCATTTGATAACAATCAAGCAGAACGGGATATTCGGATGACGAAAGTAAAACAGAAAGTGTCTGGGACTTTCCGAAGTAAGAAAGGCGCAGAATCTTTTTGTCAGATACGAAGCTTTATGAGTACCATGAAAAAACAAAAACAATCGGTCTTACAAGCGATAAACCAAGTCATAGAAACTAGAACGGTTCCTTGGAATAACACGACTTCATAAGAGAATTTCTCTATTTGGCATAGATTCTTTCTCTGATTGGAGTATTTTCTTTTCATGTTTTCGAATCGGAAACATGTATTTGGCCTGTTTTTTTATTTGAAGAAGCTGAGTAGTTACAAATAATTATAAAGATGATTAGAAATATGAGTTTGCTCACAGATTTTTTGTTGTAACAACAAAGAGAAAATATGCTTTAAAAATAACACTGATTTTTCATTAAAGCGTTTATTTAAGCCCTCGGGGCTAAGTACAGTACCTGTAACTGCGTGAAGCCTACTATATAATCGGACTAAAGGTTCACTGGCCACTCTTTGGCTAATCCAAACACAAATGGTAGCTAAATCTAATCCTGAAAATATGCGTTTTCTCTTTACAAATTTCATCTCTCTTGCGAGTTCTTCCAAAAAATCAGGTGTGATATAGCGCTGTAATTCTTCTGCAAATGGCTGCAACTCCTCTTGAATCGAGAGATTCATAAAAAAACGTCACCCTTCCTTATAGTCTATTAAGAAAGAATAACGTTTTTTTGTACTTGGGGGTAGTAAAAATGCTTAAGTTGATGGGCATGTATCGTGAGGCCTATTACATGATTTAGGAACTGTACATGGCCAAGGTAAAGGAAAAATATATAAACGTGCGCGCTTACGCATACATGGATCTGTGGATGTATTGAACAACATAGCTCGTGTGTTACATCGTGAATTGGGTGTAGGCTTAAAACGAATACAAACAGACGGGAAAATACCGCAAGCAAAACAAATTTATTATCAATCCAAAAAAGAAATTCCATTCATACTGGAGTTTGCTGGAGCAACAGAATCCTTACATAGATTTTATGATTTTCGCCTCGGTTATATCTGTACAAATGAACGAAAGAGAGTATAGTGTTTATGACATTGCAGGTGAAAAATGATTAAAAAAGATTTATTTCATATATGATATTTTAGACCTGGTTCTTCTCGCAGAGATATAGATGATTCTTCAATGAAAGGAACAGGGTAAAGATATATAAGAAGTAAAAAGAAACATCCCATTGCTGGAATCTTTATTGTTTGCTATACGAACAAAGATTTCAAGTAGTGTGTTACCTGTTCTAGACGAGTATGTACTTGCTGACAAAAAGACTTGGATTTGTATCCAAGTCTTTTTGTTTTTTATAGTTACATGTCATTCGTATCAGAATGAGGATATTTTCATTTCTTCTTTAAAAAGTGCTGTTTTTAGCTTATACCAATGATTTTATTGTACTGTTCTTGGATGGTTTGTAGTTGTAGATTTAACTCTTTTGCAAGTGATGCCATCGTAGGCTCTTGTTCCAAAATCAGCAACAAGTTCGACATTTCTAAAAGGATTTGGTGAACCTTATATACTTCTTTTGTATCCACATAGCCAGAAGTGGAATGAAGTAGCAGTATAGACTCCATTATACTCATTTTTCGATCGATTTCTTGTAGTAATGGTTTAGAATCCCTAAATAGCGAGTGGTTAAACATACCAACACTCTCCCTTGCTATATTCTGCGAGAAGATGATTACGCAATAACTTCCTCATGTGCAAGCTGAAAAATGAATGAAAAAGAGTGATACTTTTTTTGTATTCTATACCAATTGTAATAATTACACAATAATATGTAAGACGTTTGCATATTATGATATGAATATTATTTTTATTTGAAGAAAAATCCAAATGTATATACAGTTTGCATTTTTTCATGGAATTTGTCCTGTTTTGGTTTCTACCTAAACTAGTCTTTTATTTGATTCAAATGGGTTAACCCATGTTAACTAAGTTAACCGAAGTTATATCAAAGTTTTTTTACGTAGCAAGGTTAACGTTAAAGGGGATTGGAATGGGGAGGAATGCAGTTGAAAATGAACAACAACAGATCGATGATCTGATTATCATGATATATTTTAGCTTTGATCATGTTGATACAACCAATCTATATGAAACGAATGGTTTTGTGTACCAACTGTATACGAACTCACTTGAAACAAACTCTTCAGATTGACTAATAAACGCTTTAAATTTACGCGGAGTAGAAAAATATATAAATGAATTAAAACAAATACATAATCCTATAAGGCCCCTTAAAATGACCGAAGGTGTTTTTCTAATAAAAGAGCATTGTATTTTTAATATAATTCCCGTAAAGTAAGCGCATACCATACAAAACATACATATAGGAGTGTTATACACAATGAAACCCATTTTCAAAACAAGTATAGCTCTAACACTTTTTTCTCTTTCTCTTATAGGGTGTCAGTCACTACAAACACAGCCGAAACAACCATCTTCACTAACCGAACAACAAGTGATGGCCGATGCTTGGTATCAAACGGCCGGAGAAGTCAAAGCGCTCTATCATCAAGGATATAATATAGGGAAAATGAAATTAGACACAGCACTTGCCAAAGGTACCGAGAAAAAGGCTGCCATCGTTTTAGATTTAGATGAAACAGTTGTGGATAATAGTCCGTATCAAGCTATGACCGTGAAAACAAGAAAAGAATATCCCTATAAATGGGAAGAATGGATTCAACAAGCGAAAGCAGAAGCTCTTCCTGGCGCCGTTTCCTTTTTACAATATGCAAATGAAAAAGGTGTGGCGATCTACTACATTTCAAATCGCAAACAGAGTCAATTAGATGCTACTTTACAAAACTTACAGAAACTGAATATCCCGCAAGCTGATAAAGAGCATGTCTTATTGCAAGGCAAAGAAGAAAAAGGGAAGGAAGAGCGAAGAAAAAAAGTTGCGTCAGAACATGATATTGTTTTATTCTTTGGAGATAATTTATCTGATTTTACTGGATTTGATGAAAAATCTGTACAAGATAGAAATCAAGCGGTAGAAGAGATGCACGAAGTATTTGGAGAAAAGTTTATTATGTTCCCAAATCCAATGTATGGGGATTGTGAATCCGCTTTATATCAATATGACTTAAAAAAATCAGATATTGAAAAAGGTAAGATACGTAAAAATACATTGAGTGTATTTGAATATACGAAAAAATAGAAGTATTAAGACAAACAGATACATGTTTGCTATTATATTCTATAAGCTGTGGTAAGCTGTCATTTGGAAGATTGAGCGAATGCGCTCAATCTTTTTTCATATTTGTTACTATCCTATGGTTCAATTGCAATATATGGCGAATACAAACTGACTATCAAGGGGATTTCTTTGATGGTAAATTGTTGATGTATCAACTATAGAGGACTTCTATCCCGACCTTTATATTTTAAACAAACGTTTGATTCGGCATCCTTCGTACGAAATCCATACGGATTCGCTACAATTCGTCAATATTTGTATACATTTTTTGAGAAAGGAATTCTGTATGTATAAATCTAATTTCGTTGCTTTCTTACTATTCATGATCTCTTTTTCTTGTTACGTCATCTATGTAACCAAAAACCCGCTCTATTTGCATCCAGTCGTATTATTGTCTATTATGTTGATTACAATTGTAGGTGTCATTTTGTTGAGCGATTTTTATGATACAACTTATATGAAATATATACTTCTCATGGGATTGTTTCTGTATCTCATTCTTATATGTAGTACAATGCTAAACATCATATGAGTGTGGGTGTACAATAATATACCAATAATTTTTTACTTGAATCCCTTTACATTGGCCCCATAGGATAGGTGACAAATACAATCACTCCATTTTTATTGTCTGAACCAATTCTATGTGCGTCATATTTTTATTTTCTTACATATTTATATTTCAAACAACACACGCTAGTATACATACCAATTCTTAACAGAAGGAGTGTATATGAAAGCGATTCTGAAACTCATTTTTGCAGGTTCCCTTCTTTGTCTATTATGTGCGTGTGCGGAACGAAGAGAAATCGAAGAATTAGGATTTGTTGTTGGTGCTGCCTATGATCAATCCTCACATGCGGCCATTAAAGGCACCTATCAAATGGTATTACCCAATACATTCAGTGCTTCCGAACGTGGCACAGCTACACAAAAAAATTATATTAATCTAAGTTCTACAGGAGAAAGTATTTTTGCACATTTCCGCATGATTGCAAAGAAAATTAGTCGTCCTTTATTTTTCCCACACATACAAGTCATTATTTTTTCTGAAGAAGTATTACGAACACCCTATATGTTACAAAATATTTTGGATGTATATACACGTGATGAAGCGATGAGAAGAAATATTCGGCTATTTGTGGCTAAGGGTCGTGCAGCACATATTTTAGCTCAAAACGCAGGTCCTGAATATTTACCTGCAAAATATATTTGGATGCTATCGGAACATACACAAAAAAATGCACAAATGATAGAGAAAAAGCGAATTGGCGATATTCACAGTAAAATCATCGCAAAGAAAAGTTTTGTCCTTCCCGTTGTATTTCGTACAAAACAAGGCGTAGAATTAAGTGGCTCTGCCTTATTTAAAGGTACCGATAATCGCTTGGTTGCAATGTTAAACGCACAAGATACTGCCGCCTTACAGTATATGACTAGCTCAAAAGTAAGAGGGATTGTTACTGTTCCGATGAACAAACAACGTATTACCTATGAGTTTCATCGTGTACACCAACGCATGGAACTCGATGTGACAAACCCCACGCACCCTAAGGTCGATATATATGTGAAATTAGATGGAAAAATTGCGGAGATGCATTCCTCTCTAGCTCACCAATATTCCATGAAACAGCTCCAGCAGGTATTAGCAAACGAAATGAAAAAACAACTACAAACGACAACCAAACGTCTACAAACACAATATAAATTAGATGTCATCGGAATTGAAGACAAGTACCAACGACAAGACTTCAAAAAATGGAAAGAAATAGAGAATGATTGGGAGAATGGCAAACAATATTTCTCTACCTGTCAAATTCGTATTCATGTACAGCCTCAGATTACACAATCTGGATCGACATTGCCAAAATAGTACATATAGAACTTAGCTATCATGTATCTTTTATTAAATGGAAGATACTCCAGTTCGTGAATATCATGCATTTCAACATTTTGTAGAAATCGAACTATCGAAATTCCAACAAAAGTTATTCCTACAATTAGCACTTAAAAGAGGATGTTCAGCAAGAAAGATGGCCTATACCGTATTGCATTTTCTGCTGAAGACAAAGTAAAAGAATCCTACAATAAACGCAGGATTCCTTTACCAGGTATTTTGTTGACAAATGAGCAATTCAGGGGAATGGAGTCTTTCACCACTCAATTCCCTTTTTTATGTTATAACACTCTGGAATGAGATTTCAATAATAATACGAAAGAGAGATAGGAATAATCCTATCTCTCTTTCGTACAAGGGTTTCGATGACAGAAAACTCATACAGCTCATACTCTATTTTAAATTAATAAGACAGAAAATTCAATTTCATTGTTAATTTCTCAATGAGAATCCTTATGAAGGGTTCTTTTTTTCATAATATATAATCTAATCCCTGCAATAACTATGTATTTTTTATACAGCTACGGTCGATATAGCCTGTTTATATATCAATTGTTGTTTACCATCAACATTAATTAAAATTGTAAACCTATTCACCGCAATAATTTGTCCAGTTACTCTAAAACCCTTCAATAAGATAATTGTAACTTCTTTTTTAGCTTCTATTACTTGCTGATATACTTCATCTTGAATAGTAATCATTTGGATCGTTGCAACTCCTTTACTTTTTTAGAATCATTCATGGCTTCTAAAAAAGCATATTCTTTTGCAGTCATTTCAACGGTTGGACAATACTCGGTTTTTGATAATTTATGAAGTAACGTAAGATTTTTACTTAATTTTTCTATCATGTCATCTAATGTAATTTGATTCGTACCGTATCCAATCACTGGGTTCAAAAATACATCTAACCCTATGAGACTTGGTTCAATGAGAGAAACAATCTCTTGTACTTTTGGCAATATGGCCGTTTCATAACGTTCTTTAAAGGATTCTAAATCATCTGGCGTTGGTTCATTAGAACAGAATTTTTTAAATGCTACCACACGAATATCATTCCGCAATTCCTCAATACGTGTTTGATAAAACTCCAGGTCAAATCCCTCTTTATCCGCAACATCAAAATGAAGCTCTGTTTGTGATCTACGCTTTTTTTTGTAAAAATCCATAAGGAGTTGTTCTTTTGAGTTAAACATCATAACAAAGACAGTACGTTCTAAATTCGTAACTTTATTTACAACACTGAGTGTCTCATCTAATATGTTTGCTCGCGTTTCATCATCTAATTTTCTAACAGATGAAAGAACGAGGGTTTTTATATTCTCAAGTGAATCGGAGTTGATAATGTGTTGAAGAGAAACTTGAGCTATATCCGGTAAACAAGGATCTGTTGTTCTATCCAGAAGAAACATATCCTTAATTGCGCGGATTGTATTTTTGATTTCTTTTTGAGCCTGTCGAATTTTTTCAATGCTCTGATCCACATAGTGTGGTTGTTTTAAACGGGTAAAAATAAATTCACGTCTTTCTTCAAAATGTTGCTGTAAAAGTGACATAGCTGTTTTCCCCTCTCTAGTTTTCTGAATTGATTAAACTTTCCTTTTATATTTTATCATTAAATTTTATGGATTTGTGGACAGTAGCAAAGTTTATTTAAATAGACAAATTTTGAAAGTGCATATCAGACAATCAGAATCGAATATTCTTTACCAAGGTAGTTATCAAAGTGAATATCAAGTTCATAACCAAAGAATCTATCATGATAGTACTATCAAAAGAAATCACTCATTCCTGTATATTTTTAGGCACTTTTGAATTTTGTTTATAAAGAGGGAGGAACTGAAATGAACAACAAGATGGGGTTTCTTGCCCATCCCCTCCAAAAGGTACATTAAGGATTTATTCCATAAAAGGAAATGTCTCTGAATCAGTCTGCCCTACTCGATTCAGAGACATTTTAGTGATTATATTCGTAAGAATAGATACAGCGAAGTTAAGATTCTTTCATTAGCCCACGTTTTTCAATCTCACGATATAATGTTGATTTTGTTACAGTCGTCTTTTTCTCGATTTGCTTAATCGTGTACTTTCTCGTTTTCCAAAGATCAATGGCATGATCTACTAAATCCTTGTTTTTTCCTTTACGTCCAAACTTTACTCCATGTTCCCTCGCTCTGAGTTTACCGGCCATCGTCCGCTCACGAATGAAATTACGTTCCATTTCCGCGAACAGCCCCAACAGCGTAATCATTGCTTTGGTCATAATATCGTTGTTCCGGCGTGTGTCAATCCCGTCAGATATGCAAACGAGATGAATCCCCCTCTTAGTAAATGATTCGTAGGTCTTCAACACATCAGATATGGATCGTCCCATTCGATCTAATTTGTAACCAACCACAGTATCACCGGGTTGCACTACTTCTAGTAACTGCTTAAATTCTGTACGGTCATTCACATTCTTACCTGATATCTTTTCACAAAATAGCTTATCGACACCATATCGTTGTAATTCTTCGATTTGTATTTCTAAATCTTGATGTGCAGCTGACACGCGAGCATATCCATAAACATTCCCCATTTAAATTCCTCTTTCCTGTAGATTTTCTCTTGATTATAACCTTGCATTTAGGGAGAATAAATAGGGAACGTTCTAGACTAGGAAAATGGGGATTCCTAAAGGATTCCCTAAATTTCAGATTTTAGGGAATCTACCGAGCTAATATACCTTTTGGAGGGGTTGGGCAAAAATCCCCTTATTCCATTCTCATTCTTTTTTCCTGGAAGGATTTAATGTACTGTGTATTTAACAAAGGCTTGTAATCCCTTATCAATTGTTTTTCAATTAAGTTAGTATATTCATACGTATAAGATCCTATCTCAAAATAAATTAGTACAAAATTTATTAGTCCTCTTCTTGCATAAAAACGTGTTGTAGGTTCATATCCTTTTAAATGATAAAGCATCCTATCACGAACTTTTGATGATTTACCTATATAAAGTGGTGTATTAGGGTAATGAGCTTTTGATTCAAACAATACATATACTGCGTTACAATTCATGTGCAAATTATCTTTAATATCACAGGCATCAATAAACAAATGCGGATACATGAATTCTTCTTTCTCTTCAAAAAAACCACGTTCTTTTGGGTCTCTATACAATATAAATTTGTCCTTCATTACAATACGCTCCTTCTCCTAAAAGGGTTTTCCATTTACTCAAAGCAGGATTAATTTCAAAGAAGAATTTATGCAACATGTCTCTCGCTTGGATGTTATCTTTGCTAATGCTGGTGTTAATTTCTCTGGCATGTATGACAACCCCTTGATTGTTATAAAAACAGACTCTAACTAAATACATACCCCATTGTATTTTTAGTATTGAAGTAATATATGAAAAATCTTGAACGGGGATTAAGAAGCATTCATCTTCAGTATGTTGGTCATATCTTTGCATTAGCTTGACACTTAGCATCTGCTTTTTCAATCCAATAAAAACGGTCCCTTCTGCAGGATTCCAGAAGGGATTTTCAAAATCATCTACTAATCTTTCAGTGATAATATTTCCAGACAAAGTAATTTCTGTTTTCCAGTCTTTATATATATCACTTTTAACATCAGTAATGGAAAACGCAAAAAAAGAATCGTCAAGTTTATTATATTGAATAGATAAAATACAACGTTTTGCAATATTATCCTTCAAGAGTATTCTCTCCTTTTAATTTTTTTACGATATCTAATGTTATTTCCATTTAATACGTAAAACTTACATACTTTAACTCTATAAGGTTACGGCAACGATTCTTTCCTTTTGGAGCCACAGAAGAAAAATGAGGAGTATAATTGATGAATCTTTGTTTTCTTATATAAAATTAAAGCCCTCTTATAGAAAGAGAGCTTTAACAATATTTGTAAGGGTAAAATAAATTGCTATATAAAAAAATTACGTCCCCAAGAATCGTTGTATTTCGGTTTCTTGTAATCCAGTAAGTTTTGCAATATCTTTTATGGATACACCATTTTTATGCATTCCACGAATTAACTGCATCTTTCCTTCCTCTTTTCCTTCCTCACGAGCATGTGCTAATTTCGCTTGTTCATCAAATAATACCTTTTCCCTGGCTTCATAAGCTAATCGGAAAGAACTGTTTTGACTCATGTCTTCCCACTTGTTCATGGCCTTTTGTAACATCGGATCTTGTTTCATCGCAATATCCTCCAATGTGTGAGTCAAATGCTCATCCTCATGTGCTGGTAGCAATAACAGCCATCGAGCGAATTCATTTTCCCACGGATTAATTTTTTCTTCCCTCCATTGCTGCAGTAACTTTGGAATCTCAATGAAGTGAATCTCCAAATCATTAAGTAATACTTGTTTTTGTTGTTGACTCCAAAATTGACCAACTGTATGCAGATCTTCATAATCTGGAAACAGATAAAAATCTAATAAGTTAATCGCAATTGTTTTACGAAGAGAACGATACGGTATTCCCTTTTCAATTTGAGATGTATACAATTTTGGGTTCTGGTGCAAAAAAGTTAGGTTAATTGCAAGTAATCTTCTAATTTGGGACATACTGATACGATTACTCTACAAAAGGGATGTGATCAGTATGAAAAAGGACAATTTGTTTAAATGGAAGCATTACCAACCAGATATAATTTTATTAACTGTACGTTGGTACCTACGGTACAATCTAAGTTTTCGAGATTTGGTGGAAATGATGGAAGAAAGAGGATTATCTTTAGCTCATACAACGATTATGCGCTGGGTCCATCAATACGGACCGGAACTGGATAAACGTATCCGATGTCATTTGAAACAAACAAATGATTCATGGCGAGTGGATGAAACGTATATAAAAGTAAAAGGGCAATGGATGTATTTATACCGTGCGGTTGATTCTGAAGGAAATACGATTGACTTCAATCTTAGTAAAACTAGAAATCATAAGGCTGCAAAGCGATTCTTTAAGAAAGCTTTGCAATCTTTTCATGCCTCAAAACCTCGTACAATTACAATTGATAAAAATCCTGCTTATCCAGTTGCTATCACCAAATTAAAGAACGAGAAAAAAGTGCCGTTAGGCACTCAAATTCGGCAGATAAAATATCTAAATAACGTAGTGGAGCAAGACCATCGCTTCATTAAAAAACGTGTACGCTCTATGTTAGGTTTTAAATCTTTTGGCACAGCTACATGTATGCTTGCGGGAGTAGAAGCCATGCACATGATAAAAAAAGAACAGGTGGATTTACAGAATCAGTCTGTTCGCAATCAAAAAGAATTTATTCATCAATTATTTGGATTCACAGCGTAAAGAATGATTCCAGTAGGAATCCTCATTATTTTTTGGGAATGTATCCTTTATTTGCACCAGAACCACATTTGAAGCATGTCAATTAAACTGTATATGTTTTTGAAATGTTTATTATAAAAAGAAATTAAAATCCTTTATTTATAAGGGTTTTATCACTAAATTTCTTGCTATTCCCCCATCTCGAGGCGATGGGCAAAGAAACCCTTTTTATAATCATCAAAGATTTCAAAAGAAATTAAACAACCTGAGTCCATATAAATATAGAACTCAGGTTGCGTAATCTGCGCTTTTTAATTACACACTTTTCTTGTGTGATCCAGGTGTTACTGTGAAGTAATATTTTGAGCCTTCATATGCGTAATTTGTATTTGCTAATCCAGCTATACGTGGAGCATTATCGTATTGTAGTTCTTGCGACCCCACAATAGATGATAATCCTTTACCAGGTAACAGTGTATAATCTGACTGTATTTTGTATACAGCCGCCGCATAATCATTATACTTATAGTCAGGGTTATCTACTCTTGATATATCAAATTTAACTTGCGAACTCGTTTGTTTTGTAACATTTACAGTATGCTGAAAACTAGCTGTTAAACTGGCGCTAATCTCTGAAGTAACATCTGCAACAAGAGGAACAACCGACACTTTTATCCCCATCTTCCATCCAGCTGTTGTTGCGAATCCAAACATATTCGTTGTTGATACACCCGAAGTTAACGTTTGATTATAACCGAATGCAGCTGCATCATTCTGCAGACCCGAAGCATCTGGAAGCAGTTTATAGTTTGTTTCTCGTTTTAGTTTACTTGTGCCGTCCCATATCACACTATATGTTTGATTCAGGTCCTTTTGAACCAGATCGATTTGGGCTTGTGTATATCCGTAATCTGATAAATGATTTGAATCTGTAATCAGAGATAAATCCTCTGGATTATAATATCCATCTCTAATTTGTCCGTTCGCTTGTTTTTGAACAAAATATCCTATCGTTGGATATTTTTTTGAAGGAATAACGGAAGGAAACCTAATATTTTTACCACCTAATACCCCACCATCAATTGTATTAGCAAATGGCTCAAAATAAACAGTATCTCCTATATCTGTCGATTCAACATATGCCGTTCCATGATCTGGAATTGGATTATATGGATTTTCTGGGAGTAATGGAAGACCTGGGTCCACATCACCATCCGTATCAAATTTAGTAAGTTTGTTTTTATACACAGGAGTCATCTTACCATTTTCCATTTGGTAACCTTGAATCAATCCCTCCTGTGATGATGAAACATCAGCTTTTTGTGTTTCCGCTGCAAAAGATGTGGCCGGTGTAACCGCAATCGCTGACATACTTAACATACTTGTAAGCGGTATAATAGTAGCTAACTTTTTATAACGTTTTCGCAATATAAACTCCTCCGTTTCTATGTATGGATAAAGTAGGATACTAGTAACCTACTTACTTAAGTATAAAGGGGAAACTGTATATTGCCTCCCTCATAATGGGCTTTTACAAAGGTAATATTGAGGTGTCGCCACAGTACTATCAGGCTGTAGTGACAGGGTAGCTGCTCTAGTCCGCAGGATTTTTTCCAGTAATAGTAAAACAGGGTGTTCTTGAAGGCTATGCTCTCTCTCAATTATACTATTTATTAAATAAACGTAATGAGATGAGGGGAAATATTGAAAAAAAGTTGGACTGAAGAAGAATTATTAGAGAACTATATGCTGTTACCAAATGAACGTCATTTAGTATTGAGTAAAAAAACAAACGCCAATCGGCTGGGATTTGCTGTCTTACTAAAATATTTTCAAAAGGAAGCTCGTTTTCCAAGCGAAAAACAAGATATCTCAAAAGATATTGTTCAACATTTAGCACATCAAATAGATGCGTTACCTGAAGATTTTTTTGAACATTATAGATGGGGCGGAAAAGAAAGAAGTTATACAGATCATCGAAAAATCATTCGTGATCTCTTTGGTTTCAGAGAGATCACTTCAAAAGATAATCTCCAATTGATACAATGGCTAAAAGAACAAGTACAACTTACACATGATATGGAAGATTTATCTGATCAAGCTTATCGCAAATGGAAAGTAGAACCACCTTCTAAAGGTAGTTTAAAACGAATGATTCATTCCGCTATTGATACGTATGAGGGGTAGAACCAGCATCTCCGAGTAAAACGGACATTTTTAAATATTCAGAAAATTATCATGACTATTAAAGTGGTTTCACTTTTAGCTCAAACGTCTAAATGATTTAATCATTCAAAGTAACAACTTAATTTTAGATATTGCCATGCCATATCCTCTTGAAAAGATGCACTAACAAAAAGTGTCACAGAACTATTATTCTGTGACACTTTTTGTTAAAATAAGACTGAATATAATAAAAAAAGAGGTTAAGTTTGAAAAAAAGTGACATAGAACTTGAAGTGTTTGGAACGTATCTTTTGGAACAAGGTAAACGAGAAATTACAGTTGAAGATTATAAACGGCATATTCAAAATTCTCATTCTTGGTTAGTACATGAAAATGATTCTGGTGCAAATACAGTGAGATATGAAAAAAAGAAAAAGATTCCTAGCGGAATGGAACTTTATGCTGTTAAACCAAAGATTTAATTGATAAAATACATTTGCTTTTGGACAGACCTCCCCCCTTGGGGGGTTTGTCCTTTTTTGATCATATGCATAGCTTCTATTCCAGCAATCATTTTTGTAGCTGTTTGCAAGGATTTCAATCCAAACATATTCCGAATCCGTTTTTTGATAAATCGATGATCTTGCTCAATGATATGGTTTAAATATTTTTTCACACGAAGTGGTATACATTTCTCTTCCTTTAGTTCACGTATCGCAACAGGATAGGCCTTATCTCCATCAGCAGTTATCGAACGAGGCTTTGTGGCATGACAAAGAAGCCAAGGCTTTCTTTAGAAAACGCTTGGCAGCCTTCGCATCTCGTTTACGACTTAAATAAAAATCAATCGTATTTCCCTCAGAATCAACCGCACGGTATAAATACCTTCATTGCCCTTTTACTTTTATATATGATTCATCTGCTCGATATGAATCATTTGTTTAAGATGACGTCGGATACGTTTATCCAGTTCCGGTCCGTATTGATGGACCCAGCGCATAATCGTTGTATGAGCTAGGGATAATCCTCGTTCTTCATTTCCACCAGGTCTCGAAAACTTAGATTGTGCCGTAGGTACCAACGTACAGTTAATACAATGATATCCAGTTGATAATGCTTCCATTTAAACAAAGTGTCCCTTTTCATACTGATCACACACCTTTTGTAGAGTAATACTATCAGTATGTCCAAGGTTTAAAGTTTCATTGCACAAATATTATATTTTTTGCATCAGATCCTTATATCATGTATATATAAATCATTTTCCATGTTTAGTTTTCATATTATTACCGATTCACTCAAGGATGCCGGTTTATAGGAACCTTCGTGTTTTCAAATTACTTAGAGTATAAACTATCACTTGAAATTTGTTGTTCAGGTCCATTATTAATAGACCATAATAATTCCATTATACTTGCACCAGGTCCATTGAAGTACTCTATTTTAATATTATATAATTCATCTTTATTTAAAGAAATAGATCGGCTAGTATGTTTTGTTTTTGACATTACATTGTAATCATCAATTACAGCTTCATCATTAATATAGACACGTACACCATCATCAGAATTGGTAATAATTTTATATTCCCCTGTTTGAGGCGCTTTAATTTTTCCAGTCCAGCGAATTGAAAAATTTTCTGGGACTTTTCCTAATGCGTCGGGTAAATCGCTAATAGTAATATTTTTGTCTACACGTTCCATTACTTTATTATTAAAAAATACCCCTGTATAGTATTCTCCTAATAAACCATGCTCTACTTGAGGTGGTGTTTCACTTTTCACCAACCCTGCATTTAAATTTTTTAAATTATTTTGAGTTACAGTTATGTATTTCGTTAATCCATCACTACCAAAATAAGGACTGGTTCCAAAAAAGCGATAATTTTGTGGAACGTTTACTTTCGCATAGTACTTCCCATCGGCCACATCACCAAAAGAATACTTCCCTTGTGAATCCGTTGTAGAGCTTTTCATTAAAGATCCATTAATCGTAAATAAATCCATTTTAATATTGCCAATTCCGGATTCCCCTTCATCCATCTTCCCATTTTTGTTTTTATCTTCCCAGACCACACCTGTATTTTCAGCAGCATATGTTGGCGTAGTCATCACATATTGACTACTTAATAGTGTGGTAGATAATAGTGTTCCATACATGATTTTGTTTAATTTCATAAAATGATTCCTCCCAAAGTTACTTTTCATTGACTTACTAAAGATAACGAATCCGGAAGGTTCTAACAAACATAAAAATAACTTTAGGGAAAGGTCATATTTTATATTTTGATGACATGAACATAGGATTTTTTGAAAAAGAGGGCTTTATTTTATTCAAAAAATGTCATTACATGCTTCCCTCGGTTATGGTACAAAACAGTGAAATAGGCCTCACGATACATGCCCATCAACTTAAGAGAACAAATAAACTGAAATTCCCTTCAAAAGGGTTATAAACTGTTCAACAGATTGATTGTTCTTAAAAATCCGCATACTAAATAAACTCTAACGAGTTTTATTTTTAAAATTATGCAGCTTTCTTTTGTTCCCTAGCTATATTATACTCATAATGGACACCCATGATATCAAAGACAGTTTTCTTCTCATATCTGTGAGATTTCCGCCCGTTTTTCTCTAGAAGGTGGAACAGGTGAACCAGAAGCTTTGTTATCTCTTGGGTGTTTTGTATGGCTTGATAGAGGAGAAATAGGTGATCTTGAATCATTCCAATCGCTTTATATTCACTTAATTCTTTTTGCTTCTTCTGTAACAAAAGTTGGCGCATTTTAAACATGGTAGAAGAACATAAGAAAATAGCAATCAGTTTCCCGTATAAATGGCACTCTATTCGTTCTTGTTTAACCGTGCGACAATGATCTATATGAAACAATGATTTCCACGTTTTAAAAACTATTTCTATCTGCCAACGTAAAGAGTATAGTTCATGGACTTGCTTCATCGAAACCCACTCCCACGGAGTGTTAGTTACATATACATTCAACCCAGATAATATTTTACTTTTTTTCGAATATGGTTTTCCTTTTTTCTTTTCACTTTCCATTTGTTTTTTTCGTCGTTCTCGTAATTGTTTTTCTGTTAGACGATACAGAACGAGTCGGGCAAACAAAACTTTTTGATCTCCTACATAAACATTACCTACTTCATAAGTTTCACCAGGTAACAAGCGCTCCATCATCATTTGCAAGTTGATTTTTACATATTCTGTCTGTTTTTTGAGTGCACCATTATGAAAAAATGTAGGATTAGGATTTTTGATATATACATTTGAATTTAACTTTAAGCGTGAAATAAAATATGTTCCCCGTTGATCCATTTGATCTAAATCCTCTAATGAAAAATACCCTAAATCACGAATACATAAATCGCCTGGTCGTAACGTATCTAAACATTCTGTGCCGAATGTTTTATCATTATTTTTTCCAGGCCCCACTTGAAAATTAAGAAATTGTCCACTATGTAAATCATATTCTAATTGAATTTTGATTCCAGCTGTTTGCGCACATCCACCTGAACCAGGGTATATATGCTCCAACGTATTAGGTACCTGAAACATGGTGGCATCCATGATGCGAATGCGTTGAAAATGAGCAAGAAGTTGATTAGAAATGTGAGTCTGTTCACAGATTTTTTGTTGTAATAATAAAGAAAAGATATGTTTTAAAAATAACACTGATTTTTCATTAAATCGTTTATTTAAGCCCTCCGGGCTAAGTACAGTACCTGTAACTGCATGAAGCCTACTACATAATCGGACTAAAGAATCACTGGCCACCCTTTGGCTAATCCAAATACAAATGGTAGCTAAATCTGCCCCTGAAAATTTGCGTTTTCTTTTTACAAATTTCGGTTCTGGTGCAAAGAAAGGATACGTTCCCAAGAAATAATGAGGATTCCTATTGGAATCATTCTTTACGCTGTTAATCCAAATAATTGATGAATAAATTCTTTTTGATTTTGAACAGACTGATTCCGTAAATCAACCTGTTCTTTTTTTATCATATGCATGGCTTCTAGGGGTAGTGAGACGGTTCATGCTCTAGTCCGTCAGATGATTTACATAAAATAGAAAAAACCTACTGTTTCAAAGTAGGTTCAATTTATCTAACATTCTTGTTCGAGATGGGTTTGTATACAGTAATGTAGTGTGTATATTAGAATGACCGGCTATATGTGCCACTTCATGTACATCAAAACCATTTTCCAGTGCGTGTGAACAAAAATAGTAACTACTCAGCTTCTTCAAATAAAAAAACAGGCCAAATACATGTTTCCGATTCGAAAACATGAAAAGAAAATACTCCAATCAGAGAAAGAATCTATGCCAAATAGAGAAATTCTCTTATGAAGTCGTGTTATTCCAAGGAACCGTTCTAGTTTCTATGACTTGGTTTATCGCTTGTAAGACCGATTGTTTTTGTTTTTTCATGGTACTCATAAAGCTTCGTATCTGACAAAAAGATTCTGCGCCTTTCTTACTTCGGAAAGTCCCAGACACTTTCTGTTTTACTTTCGTCATCCGAATATCCCGTTCTGCTTGATTGTTATCAAATGGAATGGCTGGATGTTCTAAAAACGCTAGAATTCTGTCAGAATACTTGACGAAGCGATTCCATAAATTTTGAGAAGGCGTCTGCTTTCCTTTCTTCTTTTGTTTCGTGGAAAGAATCTGTTGTTCTTTCAATATGGATTGATACATAATAAACAGATTCTTTTGCGTCGCTTTTGGCATGGTACCTTCGGATTGCTTTTTCATCGTCAACGCTTGCGTTAGAAATTTCTGCATCTGTTGTGCCCATTGTTCTCCAGTACTATCTATAATTCCTTGTAAATCTCGTAAGAGATGGGCATTACATAAAACGTGACGACAATCTGTATACGCATCATACGATTTCCAACCATCATGCATCGCAATTCCAGAAAAAGATGGCAAGATTTCTCCAGCATCCATTGCTTCTTTTCCACGTTTTTGATGAATATGTTGCAATGTCACCTCCGGTGTACTGGCAGTATGTAACCATTGTGTTTTGTTTTCTACACGCATACCAGTTTCATCAAAATGGACAACAGGAGACTGCAGAATCTTTTCCTTTACTTCTTTTATGAATGGCTGCAATTGAGAAGCGAAAGCCTGTGTATGATTTACCAGGGTTCCTTCGCTTATAGAATGTCCAAAACAATCCTGAAAGAATTCTTTTGTTCGCTTCAAAGAAATGCATTGATAATGCGTTAAATAGGGAATCAGTCTTTTTATATTTGGACCATATTGAACAGGACGAGATACTGTCGAAGGAAATTGGGCTTCTTGGATAGAATGGCAATGTGGGCATTCTTTCTGTTCTACTTTATGTTCTGTCACTTCGATCTGAATAGGTGGTAAGTCATACACTTGGCGAATGCGATACCCTTTTACAGGCTCGTGGTTCAAGGAAGTATGACAACAAGTACAATATGTAGGAGAATGTGTAATCGTATGATCTGGAGTCGCTGTCAAACCAAGAGTATGTCCCTTGTGGCCCAACTGGCCACCCGTTTGACGATGAGACGGTTTGCGCAAACTTTTTGTAACGGGCTTACCCAAACCATCTGTAGAAGGTGGCTTATGACTATTTTTGGAGTTTTTTTTTGAAGCATTTTCTAGTTCTTGTATACGTTTTTCTAACTTAGAAAATGTTTCTTCAAATAAAGAAATAACAGCTTCAGGTCCTTTTTTATATGTATCTAAAATAATTTTTCGATCGACCATAAGATTCACCTCCCCTGTTTGATATACTCAGTATTTACAAATGGGAGGCATATGAAACTAGTAAAATTTAAAAAAGACACCGAAAGGTGGCTGAGTAGTTACAATTATTTTAAACGTATTCGTATCATGGATGCCACCATGGTGGGTGTTTTTGCCCATCCCCTCGAAAAGGGGGAATAGCAAAAAAATAGTGGCAAAACCCTTATAAATAAAGGATTTCAATTTCTTTTTAAAATAAATATGTCAAAACATATACAGTTTAATTGACATATTTCAGATATTATTAAGTTGTATTTTTGAAATGAAAAATACAAGGTTTTTAGCTATGTCAAAAAGTCTAACTTTTTGACATGATGTATAAATTTCTAATGAGTTAAGCTAGGTCACCCATTTCGGGGATTTGGGCAAAAACACCCATGTATCAGATTTAAAAAAAGCACTCAAAGATTGTAAACAGCCAGAAAATATATATGAGAATTGCTCTTGTAATAGCGGAAAAAAGTATAAATTTTGTTGCATGAACAAAGAAATAGAATTAAATATATGAAAAAAGATACCCCTATTTTTTTCGGCTTGGGGGTATCTCTTTTTCCTTAGCTTGATGGCGATGTTGCCATACCCCTATCCTGTTGCGATACGTGAACTAAAAGAAGAAAAGTGTGTATTACACAGTACGCCACTTCGTGTGAAAAAATATTTAAACAATATCATTGAACAAGACCATAGGCATGTAAAGCGACGTTTTGCTGAATCCGCAGGGTTTCAAAGTATTCGTCATGCCTCACGTACAATAAAAGGGATTGAGGCTCTTCATGCCCTTTACAAACGAAGACGAAGTCTTTCACAAGACTTCGCCTTTTCGTCATACCAAGAAGTACAACAATTAATGATGATTGCTTAAATTCTATCTTTACTATATCGACCTAGTTATACTTTTTTAACTTTGCAACAGAACCATTCTCATGCATAATAAAATCTTTTTTTCGTTATTTTAATAATTGAGCACGTTTCTCAGGGTTTTGATAGTCGGTTAAAGACATTTGAACTTTTGGTTTATTTGGATCACTTGGTATAAATTCAATTTTCGCATCAGATTTAAACCCTAATTTTCCTGTGAAGGTAGAAGTAATTGGTTGCTTTAAAATGACTCTTTTATTTACATTATCTAATTCTATATAATTTGGTAAGCCCCTATAAGCTGGATTTGTAAGCGCTTGTTTAAATACATCATAGATATCTACTTTTTCTTTTCCATTTTGCGTATAATCATAAGGACCGGTCCCTGGACCATATTCGGTAGCTTTACGGAAATTTGTCTCAGCTTCTATAGTACCTGTAATATAGCCTGTATTCTCCGTTGTTCCAGAAAATTCAACCCGTTGTACTTTCCCTATATAGTGTGTCGTTCCATGTGGTGCCGCTACGATAGTCTGAGAAGGTATTGTAATTTGTTCTGTATGGCTGGTTGTATTCGAGCTTGTATGATTATAAGAGAATTCAGTAGACACTTTTTCCGTTGTAGAGCCACCGGCCCCTCCTACACCTGGGATACTTACGTTTGCATTGAATGTATGATCTAATTCTACACCTAATTTTGCTCCTTCTGAATTGGAATACGTAAAGGAATCTGTATTGGTAATCGTTTTAGACGGTGTGATATGTGTTTGGTTTAAATCTGTGACATTTTCATACGTTGCTTCTTGCATATCGTCCGCTGTTGTTATATCTTTTGTTTCTGTAGCAGTGACATCTTTAAAGTTTTCTAAAGAAAATACCATATTAATTATAGCTGGATTGGTGGTGTGAAATGGATTGTATATTTTTCCAGTACCATTAGGTTGAATAATCGCGGGTATACTTGTCATTGCATACTTCAAATCCTGTTCAAATGTTGCCCTATCAATAGCTTTTGTTCCTTGTTCGTTTTGTGTTTCTGCCGCAAAGGTAGAAACGGGTGCTGCTAGCATGGGTGTACTTAACATACATGCTAATGGAAAGATAGCCAATACTTTATAATATTTTTTCTTCATACATATAAGCCCCCTTTGTGAAATGTTTTTTCTGAATCTACCTTGATTATAACAAGGTAAGGGGACGGCGAAGAATACGAAAATAACCTTTGAGAAAGTTTGTTTAAACGCTTTCATTTTTACAAGGATTCGACTTACATATATAGGATACAGGATTCTGTTGCAAAGTTTGGTTCTGCATAACTTCTGTAATTTTTTGTATGTCAAAAAAGAGAAATCTGAAATATCTTCTCTTTTGTTTGTATATAGCATAGATGGTTTGGTTCTGTTGCAAAGTTTTTTAAATGAGGCTACACTCTAGAAAAAAGAAGCAAGAAGGATCACACATGAAATATTTTAAAAGAAAACCATTCGAAAAAGATATTCTTTTGATAACCATCGGCTACTACTGTTGTTTTTTTTTCAGCTATCGTGATGTTTCTGAAGTTTTAAAAGAACGTGGAATCTGGGTGTTTTTGCCCAAATCCCCGAAATGGGTGACCTAGCTTAACTCATTAGAAATTTATACATCATGTCAAAAAGTTACACTTTATGATATGGCTAAAAATCTTGTATTTCCCATTTCAAAAATACAACTTAATAATATTTGAAACACGTCAATTAAACTGTATATGTTTTGACATATTTATTTTAAAAAGAAATTGAAATCCTTTATTTATAAGGGTTTTGCCACTATTTTTTTGCTATTCCCCCTTTTCGAGGGGATGGGTAAAGAAACCCTATATGCAAGTTACGGATGGTACAGAGGTGAATATACAAGGGTTTCATACTCATATGGAAACTTTAAAAAGTATAGTAGACACACTGGCATTGTCACCTTTTTACGATTTTTTATTTGATGAAGAGAAGCAGACAGCAACGCTAAGATATGAGATTCATGTAAAGAAGAAAAATGGGAATCGTGGTGTCGTAGAAATCATAGCGATTTTGGAATTAAAAGATGGGAAAATTTTACGTTGTAATGAACTAACTCGTTCCTTACAATCTGATGATGAATTTAATACCATTGGAAAAATTAATATAAAAAAATAACACCTAAGTTTGCATGCATCATATGTTGCGAAGCCAAAACCTAAGCTCAGGTTTTGGCTTCGTTTGGCTAGCATACGGCTTATGTTCATCGTATTGAAACAAATTTACTTCCTTCCATACATATTAGCATGTATCCTCACACAATTGATCCCATTTCCATTCTGCATTCTTTGCTCTCACATTTTCCTCCCCAGACAAATGCTTTCCTAACTGGTATACTTCTTTCCCCCATTTACAATTTGCAATGCAATGTGGGGTATGACAACCAAAAGGAAAATATGGGGCCATATACGAATATTTTCCAATTAAAAAGGGATGTGGAAAATAAAAACGTCTCTACATCCCTTTTTGTTAAATTTTCATTAGGTAAAACTATTGAATTTGATCTTGTATATCCATTTTTAAATATAAAAATGGATAAATTGTGAAATCCCCTCATGTTATGCTCTTGCTTTGTTTCCAAATGTTAATAGATGCCAAATTTTCTCGATAGGACCTTGTTTAAATTTCTGCAACCAAATAAAACTAAAAATAATTAGCATAGTAAATATAATGCAGGAGAGTATCAAGCTTTGTACTAGTGTGTAGCCAGATGTCCAACCTAACAATAAAGGAAGAAGTTTAAGAAGCAATGCATGCCCAATATAAGTCGTTAATGAAATCCGTCCTACATAACTGAGCGGTTTATAAATATACAAAGAATGGTCTTTATTATATAAAAGAATGATGGAAGACAAATAAAATATTGATAAGGGGTAAGCCGTTATATAACATAGTCCTTGAAAAGAAATATTATGCTCTATATCTGGGTTTATATAAATAGTCCATAGACCTCCTAAAATTAGAGGTAAGCTGAGAAAACATGACATCTTCTGAATTTTTTTGATCATGACCGTTTGTTGTGATAATTGCTGAAAAAGATTAATTTTCCCTACATATAGTCCTAATAGCATCATACTAAAAATTACAGATAGATAAGTGACAGCGTAACAAATTATTTGAACAGAAATATTAAAACTTTTGGAGGAGGGGCCTCCCAATACCATAGCTCCCATTACTAATAGTATATTACATGTTATGATTAATCCCGCAATGCGTAGAATCATTCTAGACATTAGTCTAAAGAAAAGAAGTAAGCTAAATCCGAATAAACTATAGATGATTAAAATAGGAGTTATCTGAGGGCAAATCAGTATCGATATAATCCCTATAGGAAGCAGCGTAATTAATCGCCTTGAAAAAAGATGATAACTATGCAATCCACGTTGTTGCGCGCGTAAAAAAAAGAAATAAGATCCAACGCCAAATAAAAATGAAAAAATAGAAACGAACTTAAAATGAATAAACATGTTATTAAAAATATCCAAGTAAAAATCCATAGAATACATCGGGATTTCTTGTTTTTTTGACAACCCAGCGGCGTGTATAATTAACATTCCAATCAAAGCAAAGCCACGAAGAATATCAAGAGATATAATACGAGTAGAAATATTATTTTTAGTATGCAAATTTCTGTTGTCCTTTCCAGATGTTTGGGTATTTGTAGTAGAACATTCGTTGCTACATTTTGAATTATAGCAATACAAAATTAAAAAAACAAAACAAGTTATGGGTTCGCAAAGGCCATTAAAAATGTTGCAATTCACAAATGTTTTTTCCACTCCTTGAAAAAAAGTATTGGTATAAAGGATTCCATATTAGTTGTGGATGTATTTAAATCTTAGTCTTTTTCGTTCTGTATGTCACAAAAACGACAATTTTCTGTACACAAAAGAAGTAACTTTCTGTTATTTGAAACATGCTTGTATACTTATAGAGCAAAGAAAAAATTGAGAAGATATCATTCATCAGGAGGAATTATATTGCCACTACTCTTTATCTTGCTATTTTTTATCGTAAATGTTCTTATTTATTTCAAATCATCTCGATGGAGAAAACAACAACATCTTTACATTCAGCCCTTCACATTCCTTATCGATTATTATATTTTTATTATTCCTATTACTGTACTCATACTTGGCTTAGCTCTTCCAGGTATCTTTATTAGTGGCAACCATGCTTTAGATACAATGATGACAAATATATTTATAATTGAATTGTGTTTGTTTGGTTTACCCGCGCTCTTATTATGGAATTTTTATATGGTGTATCCGAATCTACAATTTCTTTGTTCTTTATATGACAAAAAAAAATTAAATTACGAAGTTTTAAAAAGAAGTACCCTATGCTTAGAAGTCATTCTATGTTGTATCCTTATTCCATCGATTCACTACATAGGCATCATCTTTTTAGTTGGAATGACCCTTATTTTAGAATATAAAATTTCACATTTCCAATGAAATGAAGATAAAAAAACTTTTGTAACTACTCAGCTTCTTCAAATAAAAAAACAGGCCAAATACATGTTTCCGATTCGAAAACATGAAAAGAAAATACTCCAATCAGAGAAAGAATCTATGCCAAATAGAGAAATTCTCTTATGAAGTCGTGTTATTCCAAGGAACCGTTCTAGTTTCTATGACTTGGTTTATCGCTTGTAAGACCGATTGTTTTTGTTTTTTCATGGTACTCATAAAGCTTCGTATCTGACAAAAAGATTCTGCGCCTTTCTTACTTCGGAAAGTCCCAGACACTTTCTGTTTTACTTTCGTCATCCGAATATCCCGTTCTGCTTGATTGTTATCAAATGGAATGGCTGGATGTTCTAAAAACGCTAGAATTCTGTCAGAATACTTGACGAAGCGATTCCATAAATTTTGAGAAGGCGTCTGCTTTCCTTTCTTCTTTTGTTTCGTGGAAAGAATCTGTTGTTCTTTCAATATGGATTGATACATAATAAACAGATTCTTTTGCGTCGCTTTTGGCATGGTACCTTCGGATTGCTTTTTCATCGTCAACGCTTGCGTTAGAAATTTCTGCATCTGTTGTGCCCATTGTTCTCCAGTACTATCTATAATTCCTTGTAAATCTCGTAAGAGATGGGCATTACATAAAACGTGACGACAATCTGTATACGCATCATACGATTTCCAACCATCATGCATCGCAATTCCAGAAAAAGATGGCAAGATTTCTCCAGCATCCATTGCTTCTTTTCCACGTTTTTGATGAATATGTTGCAATGTCACCTCCGGTGTACTGGCAGTATGTAACCATTGTGTTTTGTTTTCTACACGCATACCAGTTTCATCAAAATGGACAACAGGAGACTGCAGAATCTTTTCCTTTACTTCTTTTATGAATGGCTGCAATTGAGAAGCGAAAGCCTGTGTATGATTTACCAGGGTTCCTTCGCTTATAGAATGTCCAAAACAATCCTGAAAGAATTCTTTTGTTCGCTTCAAAGAAATGCATTGATAATGCGTTAAATAGGGAATCAGTCTTTTTATATTTGGACCATATTGAACAGGACGAGATACTGTCGAAGGAAATTGGGCTTCTTGGATAGAATGGCAATGTGGGCATTCTTTCTGTTCTACTTTATGTTCTGTCACTTCGATCTGAATAGGTGGTAAGTCATACACTTGGCGAATGCGATACCCTTTTACAGGCTCGTGGTTCAAGGAAGTATGACAACAAGTACAATATGTAGGAGAATGTGTAATCGTATGATCTGGAGTCGCTGTCAAACCAAGAGTATGTCCCTTGTGGCCCAACTGGCCACCCGTTTGACGATGAGACGGTTTGCGCAAACTTTTTGTAACGGGCTTACCCAAACCATCTGTAGAAGGTGGCTTATGACTATTTTTGGAGTTTTTTTTTGAAGCATTTTCTAGTTCTTGTATACGTTTTTCTAACTTAGAAAATGTTTCTTCAAATAAAGAAATAACAGCTTCAGGTCCTTTTTTATATGTATCTAAAATAATTTTTCGATCGACCATAAGATTCACCTCCCCTGTTTGATATACTCAGTATTTACAAATGGGAGGCATATGAAACTAGTAAAATTTAAAAAAGACACCGAAAGGTGGCTGAGTAGTTACCAAAACCTTTTGACCTCCTACATAAACATTCCGGTTCTGGTGCAAAAAAGTTAGGTTAATTGCAAGTAATCTTCTAATTTGGGACATACGGATACGATTACTCTACAAAAGGGATGTGATCAGTATGAAAAAGGACAATTTGTTTAAATGGAAGCATTACCAACCAGATATAATTTTATTAACTGTACGTTGGTACCTACGGTACAATCTAAGTTTTCGAGATTTGGTGGAAATGATGGAAGAAAGAGGATTATCCTTAGCACATACAACGATTATGCGCTGGGTCCATCAATACGGACCGGAACTGGATAAACGTATCCGATGTCATCTGAAACAAACAAATGATTCATGGCGAGTGAATGAAACGTATATAAAAGTAAAAGGGCAATGGATGTATTTATACCGTGCGGTTGATTCTGAAGGAAATACGATTGACTTCAATCTTAGTAAAACTAGAAATCATAAGGCTGCAAAGCGATTCTTTAAGAAAGCTTTGCAATCTTTTCATGCCTCAAAACCTCGTACAATTACAATTGATAAAAATCCTGCTTATCCAGTTGCTATCACCAAATTAAAGAACGAGAAAAAAGTGCCGTTAGGCACTCAAATTCGGCAGATAAAATATCTAAATAACGTAGTGGAGCAAGACCATCGCTTCATTAAAAACGTGTACGCTCTATGTTAGGTTTTAAATCTTTTGGCACAACTACATGTATGCTTGCGGGAGTAGAAGCCATGCACATGATAAAAAAAGAACAGGTGGATTTACAGAATCAGTCTGTTCGCAATCAAAAAGAATTTATTCATCAATTATTTGGATTAACAGCGTAAAGAATGATTCCAGTAGGAATCCTCATTATTTTTGGGGAATGTATCCTTTATTTGCACCAGAACCCAGAATGGTATAAAACACCAAGTAAGTCACATACTAATTTATATCTAAACATATCATAAATGAATATACAAAAAAGGAAGCATGATTTTATGCAACATCCACCCACATTATCTTGTAATTTAAGTCTCAATTTGCAAAACTTACAATATCGATTATCATCTAATTTTGATACCACATACCGAGAATTTGATATTCCAGATTTTTCACGGCAAGCTGTTTTGATTTATTTAAAAACAATCACAGATGTACAAATGCTGCAAGATTATGTCTTGCGCCCATTATTACAACATTCAATCAAACCCCAATCTAAAAACGAAAATATCACTGTATCTACCGTTACAAACCGTATTGAATTATGCGATATCCAAATTGTTTCTGAATTAGATACTATCATTTCTCATCTTTTCGCTGGTTCCTGTGTATTATTATTAGAAAATATGGACATCGCTTTTATCTTAGGTACTTCTAAAATAATGAATCGAGCGATTTCTGAGCCAACAACTGAAAGTAACATACATGGCTCAAAAGAAAGCTTTGTAGAAATACTGTCTATTAATGTATCTATGTTAAGACGAAACTTTAAATCTTCCCATTTATCTATACAAAAATCATCAATAGGTGTGCAAACACAACGTGATGTGGCAGTAGTTTATTTAGATCATCTTACAAACAAAAAATTCGTAACCGCAATAACTGAAGGAATTTGTGCTATCGACATAGATGATATTTTAGACACTAGCTGTTTAGAACAACTTCTTAGTAATAACTCATATTCACCATTCCCTCAGATGATACAGACTGAAAGACCTGATCGGGTTATACAAGGTCTACTAAAAGGACAAGTTGCTATTATTTTAGATGGTTCACCATTTGTTTTACTCACTCCCATTACCTTGGCATTATTATTACATACTCCTGAAGATGATACGGAAAGATGGTGGATTGGAACGGCATTCCGCTTATTACGCTTATTTTGTTTTTTATTGGCACTACTATTACCAGGCTTATACATCACTTTTATTTCTTTTCATCCAGGTCTTATTCCATGGCAATTGATTATCTTTATTCAATCTAGTAGAGGCGGCGTTCCTTTCTCAACATTTATAGAAACATTTGTAATGGCCTGTACCATTGAATGTCTAAGGGAGGCTGGAATCAGGTTACCCAAAGCGGGAGGACAAGCAGTGGGCATTGTTGGAGGGCTTGTTATTGGACAATCTGCGGTAGAAGCCGGGCTAGTCAGTCCTGTAACGGTCGTGGTAGTTGCTTTAACCGCATTATGTTCTTTTGCTATTCCACAATATGGATTAGGTCTTTCTATTCGACTATTACGTTTTTTATTCATTATAAGTGCTGCCATTTTCGGGCTATATGGCATTATCTTTGCATTTCTTTTCTTATGTGCCCATCTTGTAAAATTGCAAAATTTTGGAGTGAATTATTTAGGGTATTTTGTTCATTATCAATCTCAAGACTGGAAAGATACTTTCATCCGTCTCCCAATACAAAAGAATATATTTCGAAATTCTATTTTTAAAACTCAAAATCGTAAGCGTATCAACTTAAAAAAAAGAAGGGTGAAAAATGAACCGAATGACTAACAAAAAAATTTCTACTTCTCAAGGGTTCTGTTGCAAAATTTGAAAAAATATAAACCGGCTTACAAAATACGGCTGTAGTTTAAGCAGTTCTGAATAATTTTTGTAATTCATTGTACGTCGAAAAAGAGAAGTCTGGAATGTGACTTCTCTTTTGTTTATATATAGCATGAATCGTTTCGATTCCTTTCAATGTACGTGAAGCATGGCGAAGACTTTGAAATCCTGCGGATTTAACAAAACATCGCTTGATATGTCTATGATCTTGTTCGATAAGGTTATTTAGATGCTTAACGGTGCAATGTTTCGTATGCACATAAAAGCCGTTATGTTTCAATTTGGGGATCTTTGCCCATCCCCCAAAGGGTACATTAATGATTAATTCTATACAGAGGAATGTCTCTGAATCCGTCTATCTTACTCAATTCGGGGATATTTGAGTATTGCTATTTACAAAGATAAATACAGAAAAGTTAAACTTTCCTCAGTAGCTCACGTTTTTCGATTTCATGATATAACGATGATTTTGTTACAGTCCTCTGTTTCTCGTGTTACTTAAATTTAGGGAGGATAAATAGGGAGTGCTCTAAACTAGGAAAATCAGGGTTCCTAATCGATTCCCTAAATTTTCGGGGGATGGGCAAAGAAACCCTAGTACGTTAAACCCCTTTGAAAAACTGAAATCGTTTTTCAAAGGGGTTTAACGTACTAGCGATTATGTAAATATTTTAGTATGAGTTCCAAATTTGCGGAACCCATTCAGGGTAATCAATAAGTGGATTTTGATTCCTTTCAAAATCTTCGCCATGCTTCACGTACATTGAAAGGAATCGAAACGATTCATGCTATATAAGCAAAAGAGAAGTCACATTCTTGATTTCTCTTTTGTGGCGTGCAAGGAATTACAGGAGTTATTCAGGGTACTTAAAATCGTAACTACTCAGCCACCTTTCGGTGTCTTTTTTAAATTTTACTAGTTTCATATGCCTCCCATTTGTAAATACTGAGTATATCAAACAGGGGAGGTGAATCTTATGGTCGATCGAAAAATTATTTTAGATACATATAAAAAAGGACCTGAAGCTGTTATTTCTTTATTTGAAGAAACATTTTCTAAGTTAGAAAAACGTATACAAGAACTAGAAAATGCTTCAAAAAAAAACTCCAAAAATAGTCATAAGCCACCTTCTACAGATGGTTTGGGTAAGCCCGTTACAAAAAGTTTGCGCAAACCGTCTCATCGTCAAACGGGTGGCCAGTTGGGCCACAAGGGACATACTCTTGGTTTGACAGCGACTCCAGATCATACGATTACACATTCTCCTACATATTGTACTTGTTGTCATACTTCCTTGAACCACGAGCCTGTAAAAGGGTATCGCATTCGCCAAGTGTATGACTTACCACCTATTCAGATCGAAGTGACAGAACATAAAGTAGAACAGAAAGAATGCCCACATTGCCATTCTATCCAAGAAGCCCAATTTCCTTCGACAGTATCTCGTCCTGTTCAATATGGTCCAAATATAAAAAGACTGATTCCCTATTTAACGCATTATCAATGCATTTCTTTGAAGCGAACAAAAGAATTCTTTCAGGATTGTTTTGGACATTCTATAAGCGAAGGAACCCTGGTAAATCATACACAGGCTTTCGCTTCTCAATTGCAGCCATTCATAAAAGAAGTAAAGGAAAAGATTCTGCAGTCTCCTGTTGTCCATTTTGATGAAACTGGTATGCGTGTAGAAAACAAAACACAATGGTTACATACTGCCAGTACACCGGAGGTGACATTGCAACATATTCATCAAAAACGTGGAAAAGAAGCAATGGATGCTGGAGAAATCTTGCCATCTTTTTCTGGAATTGCGATGCATGATGGTTGGAAATCGTATGATGCGTATACAGATTGTCGTCACGTTTTATGTAATGCCCATCTCTTAGGGGTAGAACCAGCATCTCCGAGTAAATCGGTAATTTTGTAATATTCTGAAAATATTTATATAATTAATGATGCCGGTTCTCCTTTTAAATAGCCATTCTTTTATCCATATCTAAACGAAATTCACCATACGGATTAATATGAGAGTAAATCATAGGTGTAAGTGCTCGATAATCTTCTTCGTCCAAACGATTTTTCCATTCATCTTCACTAAGTAATTGTTGGATGATTAAAGTATTAATATAAATGATGCAGTTTTGGATTAATTGCAAGCTTAACATGGCAACCTCTTGCTCTTCGAGCTCATTACGACGTATTTTCCCACCTTGGCCATAAAAAATAAAATCACTTGCTGAATGCCAATTTTCAACCGTATTCAATCCAGAATGGATTTCTTTTCTTAATTGTTCTGAAGCTAAATAATCACACAAAAACATTGTTTTAATCACTTTTCCTAACTCTTGAAATGCTAAAAATGTTGGATGAGAGCTATTCTTAGAAAATTGTTTCAAAATGGCTTCTGTATCAGCAGTATTTACTCGTAGTGCTGTCGCATACTTAACCATTTCGTTATATTGCCGCTTAATTAAGTCCCAATTAATAGCTCGTTTCGCAATGACAGGAGACAAATCATCATAACAATCTGTCGCAGATGCTTTATAGAGCTTTTGAGATTGAATATTTTTAAAGCGTGGTAACAGTTCGAAACCCAGTAAATGACAAAAGGCGAAACCCACTGTACTTTGGCCATGTGTATCTACATAATTACGATCTATCTCTTTATCTGTATCATGATTAAGTAATCCATGTAACATGGCAGCCACTTCAGAAGAATTAGGTGCGTTTACTTGAGAATAAATGCACATTGATTTTTCCTCAACGTGCCAATAAACAGAAACACCTGGTCCACGATATCTAGGAAACCATTGTGTCCTTAAATTTTGATCGTAAGCTACTACGCGTGAGGAATCGGAAGCACAAGAAGTGGTACCTTGTCCCCAAATAGCTTCAGCTCGTTCAGTTAAAATTGCATTCACTACACTTTGATTTGCAATTCTTAAATTTTCTACATGTATGTACTTTCTCTTCACATATAAAAGTGCTTTATATTGCATACTGGCATCACCAGAAGATACCCGTTTAATTCCAGTATTTGTTCCTATGCCATACAAGCATAGCAATAATCTTTTTTGGATTTCATCCCGATCTAATCGTTCGTGAGTAGCTAAGCTTTGGAAGTGATTGATAAAACCAGTCCTTAGCGCTGTCTCTTTTAAAATATCGATCAAATTTGTCATCCACCAACGGTTGGACAGTTCTTTTTTTAGACGACCTAATTGTTTTGGTTCTGGGCTTAATTCATTTGGTGCTATTGATATCCACCCATTGTGTTTACTTAAAATTTTCACTTTTTTATTCTTAGGAATATTATTGTTTAACATATCTAGTTTTGCACGTAGTTGTTTTTGTAGGTCATCTATTTTCTCTTGAGATTCTAAAGGTTGATTTAATTCTTCATAATGTTGAATACGATTTTCCTCAAAATCAGCTGGTAAATACTCTTCTGGATTCCGATAACGATGAGAAAAAGCAACCCAAATTTCTCTACATTTCAATTTATCTCTTAAGGCATGTAAAACGCAGATTTCATAGTTGATTCGATTCACACGTATATCTCCATTTTTATCTTCTGTTACAACTAAATCATACCATTTCCTTGGAATGATTTCTGTTCCAAGGGGAATAGCTTCATGCGGTGAAAATGTGATTTGTTTGGAACCATTATAACTTCGTAGAAGTTCAATCGCTTCAATAACAGGTTGATGAAGATGATTGTTAGATTTAAAATCAAGTAATTTTAATATTTCTGTTACGGCTGTCCGATAAGAACTACTGTAAGAATTACGGATTTTCCAGTGAACTTTTTGTTGATACATAGACTTTTTATACTTTAATTCTTTCACGATATCCTCAAGAATCTGTGGCTTTACGACTGGAAATAAGGTATCTTTTATAGTCCCTTCGGGATTTTGAAGTGCTGTTTCGAGTAAATCAATTAACATTTTATTTTTTCCAAACACTTTTTTTACCTCTAAAATCATTTCCATTTTTACTTTTTTCTCAGCGCGACCATCAATTTTATGAATCAAAGTAATAAGGAGCTCAATTAAGTTGTCGTTCAATTCTTTTATTTTTAACCAGAAAAAAGTGGCGAGTAATGTATACCTAATCGGATTCTTGTGACGTTGCAACTCTGTTTTATCTTCAGAAGTAGCACGTAACCTGTATTTCTGGAGTACTTTAGGTGGTATTTCAGAAAATAAATTCATAGGTAGCTCTAAAGCTAGCAAAGTTTTTAATTTATCAAGTTCATTAAATAATGTAGCTTGGCTCAAACGTCCAGGTCCCATTGTTAATTTTCGGAATGTGATTTCTGATGTTTCACCTTCATTAGAACCGCTTTCTTGACTTTCTAGATATCCCCAGTAGTCCAGTAAATCATCAATTTTTTTCAAAGTACTATCCGAAAGTTTATTATAAGTTTCTTGATAAAAATCTTGTTCTCTCTGAAAAATAAGTTGCTGAATCAGTTGATTTATTTGCCACTCGGGAGGAGCTACAATTTTCTCTGTTCGATATTTGATATATAACTGTTTTCTCAATAGATTAGCATCTAAATTATATTCGTAGATCCGATTATAGAGCCATGTTCGAATGAATTCTCGGTCTTTATCTTGTTCTTCTTTGAAACCAAAAAAATCAAGTATTTCTTGTTTATGTTTTCTAGCTGTTTTAGAATCAAGAATGTAAGTGTGATAAGAATTTAAAGAAAGATTTAATTGTTTAGAAAGAAAGTGTAGCATGTCAGATGGAATTTGACTTTTTTTCGTTGGGAATTGATGAAACAATTGAAAATACTTAAGTAAAGCTGCAAAACCGATTCTAGTTAGTTTATATCTAGCATTAACTAATTTTAGTTCTTCAGAACTCAGTATAAAAGAAGTAATTTCTCGATCTAAATTCCAATGTTGTTTCATTTCATTCATCCTAACTATTAAATATTTTTTCAACAGCTTGCTCTAAGTCACTCATTGAAGGAGCTGCATAGCGTTTGGTTGTATTCACATCATTGTGCCCCATTAAATCAGCAACTGTTGCAAGATCAATACCAGAAGCCACAAGTTCACGTCCATATGTATGTCTGAGCATGTGTGCACCAATGCCGTATTGTTCAAATATTCTTTGGGCTGATCGTTTAGATAATCGTTTTCTAAAATTAGAAAGAAACAGCGGAACTTCCAAGTCTGTTCGTTTTTGTAAATAGTTTTGTAGATGATAACGACTTTCTGCTGGTAAAGGAATTTTTCTTGAAATACCACCTTTACCATCTCTAATAATTATAAATCCAGACCGTTCTTTCATTTCAACATCATCACGGTTTAAAGCCACAAGTTCAAATACTCGAACACCTGTATAAAGCATTGTATAAACAATAGCGATATTCCTAAGGTTTTGAGACTTCTCAACTTCTCTCAATAATCGATTTCTCTGCTTTTTAGATAAGGATTTCGGAGAAATATTACGAATATGCCTAACTTCTGGTCGTTTTATATGATTTAGAAGTTCTTCTTTTCCGACAAACTTCATATAAGCTACGATAGCACTGTATTTCGGTGTAATGGTTGTTGCTTGGTTTCCTTGAATGGATAAAAAATTGATATATTGTTGAATATCATAACGCGTAATGTCGTGAATTGAGCTACCTTCAGTAACTAACCATCGATGAAAATTACAAATATGACGAGAATAATCATGTACAGTATTGGGACGTTTCCCTTGCTCAAAAAGAAATTTCTCGAACCCTCCGAGTTCTATGTCACTTTTTTTCACTCTTAATACCTCCAAATTTAATATATTTCAAAGCTATTATAACAAAAAGTGGCACAGAATGACTCTTCTGTGACGAAATCACATAATGTAAAATGTTAATTTAGAACAGAGTTCGATGTATGTTCCTGTTTTACTTTGCCTAGACTATGAAAAAAATGTACTTTTTCAAACTAAAAGTACAAACATAGTAGGAGGAAATTATATTGACACATCCTTTGAGAAAAAATGTGATAAAGTTTCAAGAGGAAGGGAAATCAGAAGAAGAAA
Organism: Bacillus sp. FSL K6-2944; assembly: GCF_038005385.1. Taxonomy (NCBI): domain Bacteria; kingdom Bacillati; phylum Bacillota; class Bacilli; order Caryophanales; family Bacillaceae; genus Bacillus; species Bacillus sp. FSL K6-2944. The sequence goes on from NZ_JBBOTE010000005.1 coordinate 98,237, forward strand.
TACTAAGAACTATATATACATGGGGCACACAAGCTGATATTGCCGCAGCACTAAGTATAAGCGTAAGAAGGGTTAAATATTTATCAAAAAAGTACGAATTAAAAAAGAATGATAAGTACCGTGTGGTAAAACGGTGTATGAATTGTGGTGAACAAACACATATATCCAATTTTGACACAATTTTTGTAGATGGTATTCCAAAGACAAATCTCTTGTGTTGTTGGTCATGTAAAAGAGAATATAACAAACAAAAATACATGAACAAGGTTATAGAAGAACATTGGGAACAAGAACGAATTAAAAGAGAAATTGGAACAAAGGAAGATGAAATCGAAGGATTAAGAGCTCTGTTGAAATAAATTAGATTTTAATCAAATCCCATCCCATAAAATATTCTGAAAATTACAAAATTACCGATTTGCTCGGAGATGCTGGGTTTACCCCTAGTAATTGAATCGCACGTTCTTGTGAAGCTGTATACATGACCACTTCTTGCGTCGGGTACATTTCTCCGCTGGGTGCTACGATGGTATAAGAAAGTGGATAGGCACTAATTTTCAAACAAACGCCTCCTATATCGTAGAATCATCTCTCATACTACAATTATACCTAATGGGCTCCTTACTTCACCTGTCACTAAGCCTAATTGAATACAAAAAATCTGAAAATAAGAGTAGCTAAGAATGGCTACTCAAAATGGAATACATATTATGTATAAGAAACAGTTTGAACCATCATATGGTATCAAAATTTATGCATCTTTGAAGCAAAAGCCCCAAGTGAAAAGATGACTAGTATTACAAAGAACACAAGTTTAATGATCGCAAATGAAATGATAACGGCGAATATCAATAGTTTTAATATGGTTCGTAGTGACCATTTTACAATATTTAAAGATACACGCATGATTAAATCCCCCTATCGTGACGATTTTTCTTTGTTTTCTCCCCTGTCCATTTTTCATTTTCCTCTTGTATTTCTTTACTGGTTGCGTTTTTGATTTTGTCCAAGTCTCCACCAGTTTGAACAGCATTTTTTGTATCGTCTATATCTATGCGGTCAGGTGTTCCATCATTATCTACATCCCGTTCTTTTGTGATTTCTTCATACTGCATTTGAATGATTGCATTTTTCGCTATCATCGTCTCCAATGTACCAGTGCCTAATGTGTGACGTAGCTCTTTCTCGTCTAACGATGCGATACTTGTCAAAAATGCATCTTTATATTGTTCTTCAAACAAATTTTTATAAGAAGTATATGTGAGGGATTGCGTAGGAAACTGTCGGTTTGTATCTTCCAAATCAAAAGAAAAAAATGTAATCTTTCCATCTTCCTGTTCTTTGAAATGTTCCAAGAAACTTTTTTCAAATACACATACGATTTGATAGCAGATCTCCGTCACTTTTGCATCCATCATACTCCATCCCTTTCCGAAAGATAGAAAAGAAAAACGATAGATCATGAACATATCCATCGTTTTTCTTTTCTATCGACTCATGGATTGCTTTTTGTGCTTTTCTTTTGCTATATCTTTTTGTTCTTGCTTTATTTTGTTGTTTAGCTCTTTTACACCGTTCATTGAAAATTCAATTTTCTTGTCTTTCGCAGTCTCGTTTTCTTTTCCCTTTTCTTGTAGAGTTGTCTGTTTTTTGTTTCCTTCTGTTTGCTGTTCCGTCGTTTCTTTCGTTGTTTCATTTTTTAGTTTTTTTAATATATCAGAAAATACATGCGGATTCCATTTTTCCTCTACATTTTTTTGTAACTACTCAGCTTCTTCAAATAAAAAAACAGGCCAAATACATGTTTCCGATTCGAAAACATGAAAAGAAAATACTCCAATCAGAGAAAGAATCTATGCCAAATAGAGAAATTCTCTTATGAAGTCGTGTTATTCCAAGGAACCGTTCTAGTTTCTATGACTTGGTTTATCGCTTGTAAGACCGATTGTTTTTGTTTTTTCATGGTACTCATAAAGCTTCGTATCTGACAAAAAGATTCTGCGCCTTTCTTACTTCGGAAAGTCCCAGACACTTTCTGTTTTACTTTCGTCATCCGAATATCCCGTTCTGCTTGATTGTTATCAAATGGAATGGCTGGATGTTCTAAAAACGCTAGAATTCTGTCAGAATACTTGACGAAGCGATTCCATAAATTTTGAGAAGGCGTCTGCTTTCCTTTCTTCTTTTGTTTCGTGGAAAGAATCTGTTGTTCTTTCAATATGGATTGATACATAATAAACAGATTCTTTTGCGTCGCTTTTGGCATGGTACCTTCGGATTGCTTTTTCATCGTCAACGCTTGCGTTAGAAATTTCTGCATCTGTTGTGCCCATTGTTCTCCAGTACTATCTATAATTCCTTGTAAATCTCGTAAGAGATGGGCATTACATAAAACGTGACGACAATCTGTATACGCATCATACGATTTCCAACCATCATGCATCGCAATTCCAGAAAAAGATGGCAAGATTTCTCCAGCATCCATTGCTTCTTTTCCACGTTTTTGATGAATATGTTGCAATGTCACCTCCGGTGTACTGGCAGTATGTAACCATTGTGTTTTGTTTTCTACACGCATACCAGTTTCATCAAAATGGACAACAGGAGACTGCAGAATCTTTTCCTTTACTTCTTTTATGAATGGCTGCAATTGAGAAGCGAAAGCCTGTGTATGATTTACCAGGGTTCCTTCGCTTATAGAATGTCCAAAACAATCCTGAAAGAATTCTTTTGTTCGCTTCAAAGAAATGCATTGATAATGCGTTAAATAGGGAATCAGTCTTTTTATATTTGGACCATATTGAACAGGACGAGATACTGTCGAAGGAAATTGGGCTTCTTGGATAGAATGGCAATGTGGGCATTCTTTCTGTTCTACTTTATGTTCTGTCACTTCGATCTGAATAGGTGGTAAGTCATACACTTGGCGAATGCGATACCCTTTTACAGGCTCGTGGTTCAAGGAAGTATGACAACAAGTACAATATGTAGGAGAATGTGTAATCGTATGATCTGGAGTCGCTGTCAAACCAAGAGTATGTCCCTTGTGGCCCAACTGGCCACCCGTTTGACGATGAGACGGTTTGCGCAAACTTTTTGTAACGGGCTTACCCAAACCATCTGTAGAAGGTGGCTTATGACTATTTTTGGAGTTTTTTTTTGAAGCATTTTCTAGTTCTTGTATACGTTTTTCTAACTTAGAAAATGTTTCTTCAAATAAAGAAATAACAGCTTCAGGTCCTTTTTTATATGTATCTAAAATAATTTTTCGATCGACCATAAGATTCACCTCCCCTGTTTGATATACTCAGTATTTACAAATGGGAGGCATATGAAACTAGTAAAATTTAAAAAAGACACCGAAAGGTGGCTGAGTAGTTACAAGATAGTTATCATAAAGTTCGTTCTTGCAAGTTGATTAATTATTTTTCAAATGATAAAAAGTGTTGGTTTATGGATTTGAAGAATTAAAATCTTAAATAATAATAGAGGAATTAATTAAAATTGTACCGAAATGAATTGTTATTGATAAAAAAGAGCGCCTGTGAAATACAAGACGCTTTTTTTAAATAGATAAAGGAGAGTATTATAGAAAAGATCATCATGAAGCATTCCTACTTACTTAATCCAGTCCAATAAAAATCAACAAGTTGTTTTGCAAAATCTTCTATATTAGGGATTAGGGGCTTTTGATTAACATCTCTGTATCCTCCAACGTACAGCAAAGCAACAAAGGCATGGGCACTTAAAAGCGAGTGATTTTTAGGGATTTCTCCTTCTTTTATTGATTTATCTATGGTTTGTGCCAATACTTCATACATTTTATCTTCTGCATCTTGCATTTGTTTTAAGTACGTATCAGACAGGGAAATCTTTGCATCCCTCATAAAGCTTTTTATATCAATGTCCATTGTAGTGGTTAAATGGATTTTTGCAACATCAAGTAAGCGTTCTTTAAGAGGCTTATTTGTTGAAAGAATCCTATACATATTTTCTCTAATTCGAAACATCATTTGAACCATTGTATCCGTAAAAAGATCAGCCTTAGTAGCATAATAATAGTAAACAGTTGCTTTTGTCACGTCACATTCTTTAGCAACATCATCCATAGAAACAAGTTGATATCCTTTGCTTAAAAATAATTTTGTGGCAGTATTTACAATTTTATTTTTTGTAGGGAGTGTATTCTTATTTTGACGTGGTCTTCCCAGAGGACGCAGTTTTTGTTCCAATTGTGTTCGCTCCTGACTTTTCGAAGTTACAACTATTATAGCATATTAACCTAATAGTTCTTGATTAATTAACTAACTAGTATATATAATTAATGAAAAAAGTTTAGTTAGAAAGGTGGATTACAATGAAAAAGCATTCTCTATATACTTGGGGGAAATTGGTTGGGGGACCAAAAGCAAGGTGGATTACTATTTTGGTATGGGTCTTATTAACCCTTGTTTTATCATTTACATGGCCAGCAGTTAATACCGTTGAGGATGAGACAGCTCCAAACCTTCCTAAAAATGCTATATCACAACAAGCTAGTCGTTTAATTAAAAAAGAGTTTCCTAATGATGCTGGAAACCCTGCTCTTATCGTTTGGCATAGAGACAAGGGTTTGAAAGAAAATGACTTTAAGGCAATTCAAGATACTTACAAACAACTTAAAAATACACCATTAAAAGATCAATCAATGTTACCACCATTTGATACCATACCACAGCAAGCATTAGCAAAGAGTGTTTCAGAAGATGGTACATCTCTTGTAACTCCTGTATTTTTCAACACAACAGCAGGAACAGCTATTCTTCAAGAGAATATGAATGAATTGCAGCGTGTTATAAAGAATACTTTGGCAGATGATCCTTTTAAAAGAGACATTTCTGATTCTGGTCTGCATGTTCGTCTTTCAGGGCCAGTTGGTATTCAGACTGATGCAGTAAGCTTATTCAGTCAGGCTGATGTGAAATTACTAGTTGCAACAGTGTTACTTGTTCTAGTTTTACTTATTCTTCTGTATCGCTCACCACTTTTAGCAATCTTACCTTTAATTGTAGTTGGATTTGCTTATGGGGTAATTAGTCCAACTTTAGGCTTTTTAGCAGATAAAGGATGGATTACCGCTGATGCACAAGGAATTTCAATTATGACTGTACTTTTATTTGGAGCCGGTACTGATTATTGTTTATTTCTTATTTCGAGATATAGAGCGTTTTTATTAGTAGAACGAAATAAATTTAAAGCGCTGCAACTTGCTATTAAAGAATCGGGTGGCGCAATTATCATGAGCGCTCTTACAGTGGTAGTTGGATTGGGTACCCTTTTACTTGCTCATATTGGTTCTTTCCATAGATTTGCAGTGCCATTTAGTGTGGCTGTGTTTCTTATGGGGGTTGCCTCATTGACGCTTTTACCAGCATTATTAGCTATTTTGGGAAGAGTAGCATTTTTTCCGTTCATACCAAGAACGAATGAGATGAATGGAGAACGTGCTAGGAAGAAAAAGAAAGTGATTAAGGTAAAGGAATCGAAAGGACTTCTGAGCAGAAAACTTGGAGACCTTGTGATACGTAAACCGTGGACTATTATTCTGCTGACACTATTTCTATTGGGTGGCTTGGCATCTTTTGTTCCACGAATTCATTTTACGTACGATTTATTAGAATCATTTCCTAAAGACATGCCATCACGTGAGGGATTTGATTTAATATCAGATCATTTTTCACCTGGAGAATTAGCACCAGTACAAATTGTTGTTGATACAAAAGAGCAGGACATACCTGTCACAACAGAATTAAAAAAACTTTCTTTTGTAGATCAAGTAACGGAACCTATAAAAGGGAAATACAATAGTCAATTACAAATGTATGAGGTTTCCTTACAAGAAAATCCATATTCAATTGAAGGCATGAATAAAATCCCTGAGTTAAGGAAAAGTTTGAAACAAATGCTGAAAAAATCTGAAATAAATAATGCTGAGAATCATATATGGATTGGGGGAGAGACAGCTTCATTATATGATACAAAACAAACTACCGAGCGTGATCAAGATGTAATTATCCCTGTTATGATTGGTATTATCGCATTATTATTACTTGTGTACCTGCGTTCTATTGTTGCAATGATTTATTTAATTTTAACAGTTGTATTATCTTTCTTCTCTGCATTAGGAGCAGGCTGGCTATTACTTCACTATGGTATGGATGCTCCCGCAATACAAGGAGCAATCCCTCTATATTCATTTGTATTCTTGGTAGCGTTAGGAGAGGACTATAATATATTTATGGTTTCTGAAATATGGAAGAATAAAAGAAGCCAGCCACACCTTGAAGCAGTCAAAAACGGAGTTGTTCAAACAGGTAGCGTTATTACGTCTGCTGGTTTAATTTTAGCTGGAACATTTGCGGTGTTAGCTACTTTACCGATTCAAGTACTTGTTCAATTTGGTCTTGTTACGGCAATAGGGGTACTATTAGATACATTCATTGTAAGGCCGCTTCTTGTCCCTGCTATTACAGTGGTTCTAGGACGATTTGCATTTTGGCCAGGAAAGCTTTGGAAGAAGAAAGAAACAAAAAAATTAGATGGTTGATCATATAATAAAATTAATAACCAAGGGAATTTTTATTTCCCTTGGTTAAAATGTTTTTAAAATGATAAAGAAATAAATAGTGTTTGGCAGATAAAAGTGCCAGTTGAATGAAAGATTAATTGAGCTACTTATTTAATAGGGTTCTGGTGCAACAATAGTGGAATGTGAAAAAAGAATAGAAGATTCCTAACGGAATGGAACTTTATGCTGTTAAACCAAAGAGTTCATTGATAAGATATATCTGCTTTTGGACAGACTTCTCCCCTTGGAGAGTTTGTCCTTTTTTGATCATATGCATAGCTTCTATTCCAGTAATCATTTTTATAGCTGTAGGGAATGATTTCAATCCTAGCATATTCCGAATCCGTTTTTTGATAAACCGATGATCTTGCTCAATGATATTGTTTAAGTATTTTTTTACACGAAGTGGTATACCGTGTGGTATACACTTTTCTTCCTTTAGTTCACGTACTGCAACAGGATAGGCTTTATCGCCATCAGCAGTTATCGAACGAGGTTTTGTGGCATGAACAGAAGCCAAGGCTTTCTTTAGAAAACGTTTGGCAGCCTTCGCATCTCTTTTACGACTTAAATAAAAATCAATCGTGTTTCCTTCAGAATCAATCGCGCGATATAAGTACATTTTCTCTCCTTTGATTTTGATGTATGTTTCATCCACACGCCAAGAATCATTGGTTGGTTTCAAATGTTTTCGAATACGCTCATTTAATTCTGGTCCATATTGATGCACCCATCGCATAATTGTTGTATGTACTAAGAATAATCCTCTTTCCTCCATCATTTCCACTAAATCACGAAGACTTAAGTTGTACCGCAGGTACCAACGTACGGTTAATACAATGATATCAGGCTGATACTGTTTCCATTTGAATATATTTTCTTTTTCCATACTGATCACACACCTTTTTTTAGTAATAGCACCAGTATTGCCAAGTTTGAAAGAGCATTTTCAAATCATTTCGCTTTTTTGCACCAGAACCGCAACGATACGTTGACGTGCCGAAAAGAGTTGGGCAAGGATGGAGAGGGCTGCGAAACAAGGTGAAGTGGCCCTCTCCAAAGGTGGAGATTTTCTGAAGAGAAACGGAAGAAAATACGACCTGTTCCTTGCGGAACTGTTAGCCTTTTGGGGTATAGTTGCATAGTCTGTCATTGAAAAAAATGAGAATATGGTATAATAAAAGAATAAATAACGGTGAGAAAAGTGAGGGAGAACGATGAAAAATCATGATATCGTGAATGGTCAAATTCTCCAAACGAACAAGAAATGGTCACGTTTGAAGCAGAATCAGAAGAATTTGATCGCAGAATGGCTACAAGAAGAATATCGAGGTTTTATCGCCGTGTATTTGCGAAAACCTAAACGCTTTGAAGAAGAGTATATGATAGATAGTGTGATGGAACGAATGCAGGCACGTGATATTTGGATACCGTATGTAGAAGTAAAGACGTATTTCACACGTAAAAAGGGAAAGTGGTATCGGAAATTAGAAAGTGAGTTAGAAAACAGAAGAATCGAAGAAGAGGAACAGATTCGATTAAAAAATGAAAGAATCGGAACGCCGATTTGTTAAGGTAAATAGGGATGTATGAGAAAAGACGTACTGAAATACAGTACGTCTTTCTGTGTCCGTAAGCCTTTCGGGAGAAAGCGCAATTCCAATGTCGATTGTGTCAGATAATCGGTATACAATTGTTATAGATGTAGGATGGAATTGCTGTTTTTACTATATGTGAAATCTGTTTTTTTTATACGTTTTCTAGGTGATGTATTCCATTTTATTTTTGAGAGAAATCATAAAATAAGGACAAAACGATGTATATTTGACATGTCTTGCCCTCATTTTGAATGGAGTTAAGGAAAAATAAGCAATGACAATCCAACGAAACAGATGTAGTTTTGGTGCAAATAACAGTAGTAGGATGGGATTGTCATGTTAGGATGTACAAAAAGAAAAATTTTATGCGAAAATGGTTATAAAAACCATTCTATGAAAAAGTATGGTAAAATAGAGGAGACATGTGTATAAAGAATTCGAATTTCTCCTTCATCAAGAGGAAAGATAGCGCATGGCAAGAACGACTAATGGATCTAATTCTTGATTATAGGCGACCACTAACGGATGTGTGAATCCATATAGTTTTGTTAATTTCCGAAGTGTTTCTTGTTTCTTCTTAATTTTTTGGTAAATAGGAAATATAGGATGTAGACATGAATAGCTTCCCGTGTTGTAAACAATATGTTATAAAGTATACATACATTTCACCCGAATAAAAACGGTAACAAGAGAGAAAATATTCTATTTGAAAAGGAGAAAAACAGAAGGATGAAATCAACAGGGATCGTACGAAGAATAGACCAGTTAGGACGGATTGTGATACCAAGGGAAACAAGGCGTACGCTTGATATCCACGAAAAAGATGCCATAGAAATATTTGTAGAAGAGGAAAGTGTAATTTTACAGAAATATAAATCGGACGGTACGTGTCTTGTAACAGGAGAAATTTCTTCCCAGAACATCAAACTAGCGGACGGACAGCTGACGTTGAGTCCAGAAGGAGCGAAACAGCTTCTGGAGGAATTAGAACAGTATCTGGAAAGAGTTTGAGAATACGAGGGGGGAATGCAGGATGGAGAAAAAATCACAACCTATTTTAAAAGAAAGAGCTAGAAATACCGTATCGATGCAGGAACGGTTATTACAAGAAGTCATACAAAAGAAGAAGGTCACTTCTTTGATTTTAATCAATGGATTTCATATGAAAGGAATTGTAAAAGAATATGATGCATTTTCTATTTTGGTAGAATTCGATGATAAAAATCATCTGATTTATAAACATGCGATTTCAACGATTCGATTATAAAAAAAGCATGAATCCCAATGATTTCATGCTTCTGTAGTCTGATAGATAGACAGACAGATACATATTTAGTTGTTTACTGCTTCTTTTAATTGTTTACCGGCTTTAAAGGCAGGTGCTTTTTTCGCAGGAATGATAAGAGATTCTCCCGTACTTGGATTCCGTCCTTCTCGTGCAGCACGTTCTCGGACCTCGAATGTCCCAAATCCAATTAGTTGGACATTGTCACCATTTTGCAACACGTGTTGAATGGATTCTAATAGGGTATCTACAGTTAAACTGGCATGTGATTTTTTTAGTCCTGTTTTGACTGCTACTTGCGTAATTAATTCTGTTTTATTCATATAGCACCTCTTATTGTAAATTGTATTTATTTTAGTATAAGGGGAGAAAGAGAACGGTGCAAGATAGTTTGTACGTGTAACATGTTAGATTCTTTGCGAATGAAAACACGTGTATATAAGAAAATACCCTGAACAAAGAATGAGGCGAAAGAAGATGACAAATGTTTTTTATATGGAGCTCAACGATCTTGATTATGAACTCGAACGAGGTGCGGAAATACTGAGAGTATTGGCACATCCTGTCCGTCTACAAATTGTACATCAATTAGTCAGGAAACAGACTTTAAATGTGACCGAATTACAACAGATTTTAACATTGCCGCAATCTACGGTTTCACAACATCTCCATAAAATGAGAAATCATAAAGTGTTATCACATGAACGCAAAGGAACAGAAGTATTTTATCGAGTGGACGATAAACAAGTGAAACAAGCGCTTTACGTACTGATGGGCTAAACAGCTAGTTTCGTGTATCTGCCTAGTTATGTACGGATATAAAAATAAAACGAGAAGAGGGGGCTTCTATGGGTGGGAATTTATATTACACGTATATCACAATAAAAGAAATCATTTTTATCCATGCCTATGTGACAGGGAAAGAAATTCCCTCTTCACAAGCATTACAAATTCTAGGACAATTTGATCCGGAAGAAATCAAAGGTACAATTAGAGAAACGCGTCGGTATCGTATACGAAATAATGGAGAAGAATTGTTCCAATACTATAGACAGAAACATCCGAAATTATTTGAGAAACAAAGATTATGCACGTACGAAGAGTTGAAGCAACGAGCGGTGTATTACTGTTCGGCCCATTTGACGATTCACATGTAATTCAGGATGTACAGGATAATGTTCTGTTCACTTGAATATCACCTAATAAATGACAATTGAATCCAATTTATTAGCCGAGGGTGATAAAAAACGAATGCTCAGATTCCTCTATAACGAAAGAGAAGAAAGCGCCGAACACAATTTAGGTCTTGAAAGATAAAAAGCATCCATCCGAATAGATAAGGGGATGAAAAGATGGATAGTAAATATTTCAGGTAGAAAGGGATATAAATCAGTGAGAATAAGTGCATATACAAGAGGTTTATAAAATTTCACGTATCATAATAAAAAGAATAAAATAAAACACCCAAAACAAAGGTTGCTTCTTCTCTCCTTCCTCCGCTACAATAGATATATACTTTCTTTGCCCATTCCCCCGAAAAAGGGGAATAACAAAAAAGACAGAATACGAAATAAGAAAGGTGACTCACTCTATGAATCAACCTTTAGTGAATTTACGAGTTGATTATGCTTTTAAGCAATTATTTGGTGTACAGGGACAAGAGGAATTACTGATTTCTTTTTTAAATGCAATCTTGCATGAATCCTTATCTATACCGATAGTATCGCTAAAAATTGAAGACCCACACCTCCATAAAGAATACGAAGAAGATAAATTATCCATACTAGATATATTAGCGACACTTCAAGATGAAACAAAAGTTAATATTGAAATTCAGTTGCGAAATACACAAGAAATTGTGAAACGCTCCCTGTATTATTGGAGTAAGTTATATACATCCCAATTAGAGCAGGGTATGCCTTACCGCTCTTTGCGAAAAACGATTGCCATCAATCTATTAGATTTTAAGCTCTTTCCTCATTATGATGATATGCATACAGTCGGACAATTTTGGAGCAGGCAACAGAAGGAAGTGTTACTTGAAGACCTAGAAATACATTTCATCGAGATTCCAAAGCTAGTAAGACAATGGAGAGAAGAAAAAATTAATCCGTGGGAAAATGAATTCGCTCGTTGGTTACTTTTACTACCAGCGCACGAAGATGAACATTTAACCCACACGTTGGAGGATATCGCCATGAAACAAGATCCAATGTTACAGAAGGCAATCCACAAATGGGAAAATATGAGTCAGAGTAGCTCTTTCCGTCTCGCATATGAAGCACGTGAAAAAGTGTTATTTGATGAACAAGCGAAATTAGCACATGCTCGTGAGGTTGGTATAGAAGAAGGTATGGAAAAAGGGAAAAAAGTTGGGAAAGAAGAAGGGATTCAAGAAGGAAAAATCCAACTTATCCGAGGCATGCATAAAAATGGCATGGATATAGAAGATATTTCGAAGTTTACCAATATGGATATGTCGGAAGTACGCCATATTTTGGAACAATAACAGAGAGACATCCCATCGCATGAGATGTCTCTCTGTTATTGTCAGATTATTCTGAAATGTCTAGAGATATTTCTCCCTTACTAAACAATCGATTGTACTGTTCCTGTATACTTTGGAGTTGTAAACTTAGTCCTTTTGCCAGTGGTGTCATTTTGAGGTCTTGTTGTAAGATGAGCAATAACTGGGACACTTTTATAAGCATCTCGTGAATCTCATATGCTTCTTCTATTAATCCGTCGACAGAAACCTGCTGAAGGATAGACTCAATTCGGCTCATTTTCCAATCAATTTCTTGTAATAATTGTGTAGAATTTCCAGACCATGATTTGTCCACTATAACCCCTCTCCTGTCTTCTATATCTATGTGTATCCAACTTACTTCTATTTTTTCATGTTACTATGGAAAAATAAAAAAGCATTCTGTTCTATTCATTTTATAATTGAATATTTTCACATCTATAACTAGTCCTCTAAGTTTAGTGGTATATGGTATGAGCATTCCGAATTTCCATTAAAATATCGGCAATTCGTTTGCCATTTTTCAAAATCATGCGGTCTTTTATATATCCATCTATACATTGTCCTAATTCTTGATTTGACATTACTTCTATTTCACCGCTGTCCTGTATTTTACTTGTTAACAAAGTGGGTTGCTCACTTAACGAGCAATACAATTGTAACGTTTCAGCTAAAAATGTCACTAATGGTTTCAACAGGACATCATATTGCGGAAGCATATCAGCAGCGATTTGTTCATTTAAAACAAAATGAATATGATTCTCCTTTACGTCAAATCGATATAAAAAAATCATATACACAAGCACTCCTTTACATTTCATGTGTGGAAAGTATAGGAGGAAATAAGAGACGTCTACGGTTGTATCATTCTCGCATTCCCACAACTGAATAAAAGAATGGTGCATACTCATTATATATCATGGGAAGGCACTGTTCAATTTGTTATTTCATTTTAGCTGGATATTTCCAATATTGCTTATCTTTTTTATCAGCGTTTATCTTTGTTTTTTGTTTCTTTTGCTCTACTTTGTTCTTCACTTGACTTTGTTGTTTGAATGTATCTAACTTTATTTGCATTTGTTCCACCTGTTCTTTTACTTCCTTAAGTTCCAACTTAATTTCTGATAGCAATCTTAAAATGGCATCGCCTTTATTCATAACAACCACCTTATTTCAGAAGATGAATATTTTCTCAATATATAATAGATTGAATTTTCTGTTTTATTAAGTATACTTAAGAAGAATAACTGTCATTATTCCCTTCTCGAAGGACGGACTATGCCAATAGAACCGTTCTTTTTTTGTTAATACCTTTTATTATTTAGAAATTTATTATACTATATATTTGCGTAACTTTCATTTCATCTTTTACCTATGGGCAGACTATTTCAATAGTCTGTTCTTTTTTATTTAACAGTTCGTAAAGGTGTACTTTTTCAGATACATAGAAACATAGGGAAAGGCACGTCCATAAAAGTTAGTTTTTTATTTTACAGACATCTTTAATTTTTATATACCTTTACAGATATAAATGAGCTATAATTATGGTTGAGGTGAAAATGTTGCAAGATAAAAAGTTTGGATATGTCAGAGTTTCCAGTAAAGACCAAAATGAAGAACGTCAGATTGAAAATATGAAATATCTTGGAATAGAAGATCGGGATATTTTTATTGATAAGCAATCTGGTAAAAATATGAAGAGAGAAAATTATCAAATGTTAAAACGATTAGCTCGTTCAGGCGATACAATTGTTTTTGATTCTTTGACAAGGTTAGGTCGTAGTATGAATGATGTGTTAGAAGAATTTCGTTATTTTGAACAACAGCGTATTAATTTGCAATTTATTAAAGAGCCCTTTATTAATGTGAATTATAATGGCGAAAGTACAAACGATGTGATTCAGCAAGCTGTACAAAAAGCAACCCTGACCATTTTATCCGCTTTTGCAGAAAAGGAAAGAAATGATATTAAACAACGACAAGCGGAAGGGATTGCATTAGCAAAGAAAAAAGGAAAACATTTAGGAAGACCACCGGTACAAATTACAGATCAATTTATTGAGGCATACCGGGAATGGCAGTCTGGAGAGATTACAGCAGTCGGGGCAATGAGAAAATATAATATAAAGCGTTCTTCTTTTTATAAATTAGTCAAAGAATATGAGGGGCGAGCAACGAGGATATATATGGATAAAAATGATTGACACTTTGAAAGAAAAAATCAAGTTTCTTCCTAATTATATAAGGAGTGTGTAACTGTCCCCTTAGTAGATATTTATTATACTTAATCATATCTTGCAAAATTTGGCGAAGACGTGATACACGTGAAGAGAATCCCCTTGATAGGTTTTGATTGCTGTTGCACGCATAAATTGTATAAGTAAAACTATTGCTTTTAAACAAATGTTTGATTCGTCATGATTCATACAAATTCCGAGGAGATTCGCTATTTATATCGAATCCCTCTAAAAGAACATGGTGTTGCCGTTCAGCCCACAACATAGCGCCGTGTTCAGGAAAAAAGGGATTCGTCCTAAACATCGATCTTCATTCTCCGTTGGTTTATGTTTTTAAACTTTGTACCAAAATTGCATATTTTTATAAAAAAGAGGATACAACGAAAATAAAAATAATTTTTGATTTTTCATAAGAAGAGAGATTTATAAATTAGGAGGGGAACGAATACCATGCATATTTCTAATTTTGAGGACTACATAGACGATATGATTCTGCAACGAGGTTATACATACTTTCAACAAGGGAAGATTGGTACCACCCAAAATACTGCGCAATCGGCTTATAGAATGACAGTAGTTGGTTCGAAACGTTATCAGGTTGCAGTGGATTTAGACTCAGATAATTTCATTACACATACAACTTGTAATTGTCCTTATACGCATGGAATATATTGTAAGCATCAAGTTGCTGTACTTTATGCTATAAGAGACTATAAAACAAATAAGGATTCCCGCATACAACCATATGATATCCGGCATGCCCTGTTACAGAAGAGCAACGAAGAATTGGTAACGATTATTTGTGATATGGTGAATCAATATCCTGAAATGGAAACGAAACTCTTGTTTCAACACGCCCCTGCTCATGACGATGTAAACAGTTGCTCACAAATTATAAATGAATATATTCATGCTGTACAAGATAGGGGGTTTATAGAGTACAGGGATGTGAGCTATGCAGTACAAGGTGCCGAATTAGTCTTAGAGAAAGTCGACCAAACAGCAACAGATGGAGACACAGTGAAAGCTGTTCATATGTGTATCATCGTACTATCCATGATGATCGACATGTTGCAAGGATGTGATGATTCAGATGGTATAGTTGGTGGTATCATTGACGAAAGTATAGCAAGCATAGACCATATCGTAAGTACCTATATGGATACAATGAGTGAATCAACACAACAGCAGATTTTCCAGATACTTTTACAAGAGGCATCCCATGAGCGTCATGCCGACTGGAATGAATGGGAATTTGCTCTGTTGAACATATGTATTTATTTTTGTACGAATCCAGAATGGCGGAGGCAATTGGATAATACATTAGAACAAATGATATCCTCCAATTCAAAAGAAGGGTGGAGTGGTACCTATCGTACTTCTCAATGTAAAAAAATACAGTTACAGTTAATTCAATTATATGATGGAAGTAGCAAAGAAGAAGCATTTATACAAACCAATCTGCAATATAGTGAATTTCGAGAAAAGGCGATTCAACATGCTTTTCACCTATGTGAGTATGAAAAAGTTATAAAACTGTGCTTAGACGGGGAACAGCAGGATAAAAATGCTCTAGGGCTTTTGAAGAAATGGAAAACATATCGGTATAAAGCCTATGAAAATCTGGGAGATATAGAAAACCAACGTCAATTAGGGTTAGCATTTGTTCTTAAAGATGACTTTACATATTATGAAAAACTGAAAATACTGTATGACCCATCATCTTGGTTAGAAATACGGGAACACATTCTTTCTACATTCGAATCAACAGCATACCGATCGCATATGTATGAATCCATTCTAATATTGGAACGCTTACCAAACAAATTATTAGCCTATTGTCACAAACATCCTGCGACCATTCTACATCTATATGAATCTTTGTTGCCGGATTACCCATCTGAAACACATCAGATTTTTATCACACATATGCAAGATTTGGCTCAAGTGGCTCGGGACAGAAAGATGTATAAAAATATTTGTCAGATCATACAAACCTATCAACGTGTAGGAGATGAAAAATTAGTACGAGAATTCATTGAGAAATTAAAACAAACGTATCACAATCGACCAGCCTTTTTAGATGAATTAGGGAAAATTAACAACTAATGCAATCGTATTTGGGTGTTTTTTGCCCCTCCCCTCGAAAAGAGGGAATAAGAAAAGCATAGCGTGAAAAATCCGGATAACTAAAGGTTTTGAGTTACTTTTAGGCTTAATCACAGGGTTCTTGTTGTAGAACGCAAAATAGCAAAAATTCAAGGATTATTATAGGCAATTAGACAAACATCATATGCTCCTATTTTTGGATTATCTTTAGCTCATACAACGATTATGCGCTGGGTCCATCAATACGGACCGGAACTGGATAAACGTATCCGATGTCATCTTAAACAAACAAATGATTCATGGCGAGTGGATGAAACGTATATAAAAGTAAAAGGGCAATGGATGTATTTATACCGTGCGGTTGATTCTGAGGGAAATACGATTGACTTCAATCTTAGTAAAACTAGAAATCATAAGGCTGCAAAGCGATTCTTTAAGAAAGCTTTGCAATCTTTTCATGCCTCAAAACCTCGTACAATTACAATTGATAAAAATCCTGCTTATCCAGTTGCTATCACCAAATTAAAGAACGAGAAAAAAGTGCCGTTAGGCACTCAAATTCGGCAGATAAAATATCTAAATAACGTAGTGGAGCAAGACCACCGGTTCATTAAAAAACGTGTACACTCTATGTTAGGATTTAAATCTTTTGGCACAGCTACATGTATTCTTGCAGGAGTAGAAGCCATGCACATGATAAAAAAAGAACAGGTGGATTTACAGAATCAGTCTGTTCGCAATCAAAAAGAATTTATTCATCAATTATTTGGATTAACAGCGTAAAGAATGATTCCAGTAGGAATCCTCATTATTTTTTGGGAATGTATCCTTTATTTGCACCAGAACCCGAATACGTATATAGCTGAAGTCATAAAAATTTCAAACGGTAAGGCTGAAAAGGTTCCTATTATGCAATATGAACAAGAAAAGAGGGAATCTAATAATAAACAAAAATTAGCAGCACTACAAAATAACAATACAGGCTTTATTGCAGCAATGGCGAATAGAAAAGAATATAAGGCAGAGAGAGAGTATAATTTTTATATGCCCTCTCAAAGAGCGAGTGCAACAATGAACTGTCCGACTAATGGAAATGGTTGCTCTATAGCGAAGACATATGCCATTACACAAACAGAGACCTGGGATGCTGGAGGCGGATTAGATATAAAATTTGTAAAACTAAATGGAGGATATCATTGGGCTGAGGCTTTAACCAACTCTAGTACGTATAGTTTTAATTTAAAACCAGGACAAAGGGGG
>NZ_JBBOTE010000006.1:0-102857 GCF_038005385.1 Bacillus sp. FSL K6-2944
GTTTCTTAGTACTTGGAGAAAAAATAAAATCAATTGGTGGCATGATCCGAGCAAAACTGCGTGAATCGTTTATTCCATGGGCGGAACGATATTTAGACGATGATACGCGTCATACACTTGTACTGGAACTCATTTCTCATGATATTGATGTACCTGATGCATTCAGACTTACTTAAATTTTAAAAATGAATAGATTATGAGCCTTGTTCAAAAAAATCACTAAGGACAGGGCTATTTGTCATGTTGAAATAAAATAGACAATCTTTCTATTACCCTATAATTCAAAAAAACAGTAGGTTTGATTTTCCTTCCCCTACTGTTTTTTTGTACTTCCATATACTAAATTACGTCTAAATACTTGTGAAATTGTTAGTAATTTATTAATTAAATTGTACATACCTTAATACATTTTTATAAAACTTGTGTGAAACTGGATAGTTTGTTGTTGTATTTATGGATAAGTTAGTATTTCGATTCAATTTTGTCAGACAATTAACCTACCCTTAGAGCCACAAGGGCTTTCAGGCTTTTCTTTTCGCCTATATAGTATTTGTATTTTTTATATAATAATTGAACCTTTTATATAATTATTGAAATTATTACTTAATAAATGTTTTTATACATATAAAGTGAAAAAATTAATAAAGACTCTATTCTTTAATACATTTAAGATTCATAGGAGATTCTGACAAACCTCATAAATAGAATTAAAACTTTTAGGGAAACTTGACTAGTTTTAGGGATACACAAGGGGTTTCATATACCACATAGAATTGCTACAGCAACTCACTTAATCTTTAAAACTTTAATTAGGAGTTGATTGTATGAGTCAAGTAATCTCATTACAACGTCCATTAAACTGTTCGGACGTTGTAAACAAGCTAAACATACCCCAAAGCACATTGCGGACATACACGGCGCATTTCAGACGTTTGGGCCATACATTCCAGAAAAAGAATGGCCGAATATTGTATTCAACCCGTGATGTAGAGCTATTTAAACAAATGATGGAATTACATGAACAAGGTTTTGGGACAATTACTGAATGTGTTTACAACGTTGTAAACAGTTCAAACAATAGTGAGGACACAGTGGACAAACAAATGAAACAACCTCAGGACACCTCTTCACCAATTGACACAGTAGATGAGATAGCAAGGATCAGGAAAGAAATGGAGGAATTGCGGAAATATGTCGATGAAAGCATAAAAAAACGAGATGAATTGTTGCTGCAAACACTGCGAGAAGTATTAGATGCTAAACAAAAAAAGAAAAAAAAGAAGCGATGGTGGCAATTCTGGAAGTAAGCCAACCATCCCCAACCCCTTCCAAGATTGGAAGGGACTCGCTCGGCGCTAGCCAGGCAAACAGGTTTGGAAGACCTTCAAACCTATTTGCATAGGTTCAAGCGTTTGGGATAGGTGAATCCGTCCATTCCTTATCCTCCCGCGCAAAGAACGCTCAGTCCGGTACCATGGACAGATACAATGTGTATTCCACCACTGTTTGATTGTGGGGACCGATGATTTTAAAAAAAGGAAACTCAAAATATAGCTTAGAGTTTCCTTTTTAATTAGTAAGGTAAAGGGCTGTATTCTGAATTATCCGTTCTAAAATCACAATAACGACAAAATTTTATCCAATTAGGGTGTTCATCATACATTGGTATTAAATTCCCCTTTGAACAACTAGGGCATATATCCGATGTATCTGTATCAGATGTTCCCTCTAAACCGACAACTAACCCCATATATTCCGCTTCCATCCCAACATCATCATACTCATAATGAAATTTACGTTGTGCATTATTCCATACTGCTAATAATCTAAGTTCATAACCATATTCATTATTTGCTGGTACAGTATCGACAATCAGGCTGGCATCTTCTGAAACTATACAATCCTCATGTAAATGAGCACATTTTTTTATCCCAATACATCTGAATAATATCATTATGTTCAAAACTTCTGTTTACAAATGTAGAAAAGCCAACAACACCGATTTTATTACGATTCATTAAATTCATAATTTCAGATCCCCCTTTGGTTTGCGATTATCTTATAAGTCTAATTTGTTAAAATGTAGAGAAAATACATTTTAATTATATAAAAAATACACTAATTATATATCTTATTTATATACAATCCCTATTTAAGTTTTTTATGCGCTCTATTTATATACAATTTATATATTTAATATATAAATTGTATATAAAAATAAACAAAAAAGTGTATATGGGATTCTCCTTGCTTAAATGTATAATAATTTTTATACAAAAAATATATAAAAATCATATAAAATGAATATTTATTGTATTGAATTCTAAAGGTGGGCGGTTTATAATATAATTAAGATATAAAAAACGTATAAAAAATATATGAAAAGGGTGGTCTTTGAATATGATAATGAGAACAGTCGCTGATATCGGAAATAGTGAATTGAAAATGGTGATTAATGGTGGAAAGGTAATCAAATTACCAGATGTAAATAAGCGTGTATTTGGCCGCGTGACAAATAAAGAAGGAAGTTTAAAACAAAGCGTAACTAACTTAATGAATGAGATTTGTGTTCATGTAACGAGTGATGCAATTGAACGTGATGGAAAATTCTATGTAGGATATCGTGCTGCACACTCAAACGGTAAGCCTGATGCCCTTGATATTGAATTAGGAGATAAATATAAACGAGATATACCAGTGGTTAATGTTCTATCTGTTATGGCAACTAAAGCGGTTCAAACGATTTATGAAGAAGTAGGAGAATTACCAAAAAGTATAGAGGTACCTGCATCACTAATATTAGCAATTCCAGCTTCTGAATATGAAGGGAAGAAAGCGCGTTTTCTAGAAAGTCGTTTTAAAGAAAATGTGCATATTGTGATCGTGTATGTGGGTGAAGAAAAAGTAACAGTACAAATCGAATTTGAAACTGTAAAAGTAACTCGCGAAGGTATTCCGGCTTTATATGCCATCTTCGAAGGAAATCAAGATATGTTTGATGACTTTAATAAGTTGTATAAAAAAGAAAAAGATAGTAAAGAAAATGGTAAAGAGGTTAAAAAGAGAAAAGCTAATCTAATGCTAGAAGAAGAAGTAAATGGTGAATATTTTAAAAACAAAAAAATTCTGCACGCTGATATTGGAGATGGTACCTCTGAATACATTTTCTCTAAGGGGTTAAACCCTGTTCCAGACGCTTGTTGGGGAGAAAAAAGAGGAATTGGCCATGCGATTGAGGGAGCGATTAAATTGTTGCAAGAAGAATATGAGGGTGGCGTAGATATCAATCGTCAACAATTCAGTGAATTAGTTACTGATCCTAATGATAAAAAACATGATAAGGCTGTAGAATTTTTAGAAGAAACTCGTTATATGCAAGCTCAAGGGATTTATGATGATATCGAAAAAGCATATGTTTATAAAACAGCTAGCCAAGCTGAAGTTCTCGCGGTTTACGGAGGAGGAAGCATTGCGCTAAAAGAAGATTTGTATAAAAAAGCATTTGAGTTTTGTGAAGTAAATGATATGCAATTACTGTGGATTTCACCAACTTATGCAACAGAAATGAATGTTAGAGGTATGGAGATTTTAAGTAAGAAATTGGCTTCTAAGGTGGCTAAGAAATGAGTAAACAGAAACAGAGAGAACAATACAATTGGAATTTTAAAAAAGAGACAAATCCCAAATTTTATGATTGGCTCAATACACAAACGAATCTATCTGAATCGTTAATTACGTTAGTTTTACATTTTGTAGATCAGTACGGAATAGATGATGTAACAGATTATGAAGTATCGAAGAAAATGCAAAGAGATCTGTTCATGAAGGAAAAGTTTTATCAAGACATTTCAGCGTTGCTAGAAAACGCGAATATAAAAAAAATTCATCAAAACAAGAATGTTCCAATTGCTGAAGTAAAGGAACAAAAAGTCGAGAAAGAAGAAATGCATATTGAGAAAGTGGATATGAGCGAGAAAGTAAAAGCACAACAAGAATCAGAGTCAATTGAAGAGAAACAAAAAGCTAATGCTTATTTGGATGACGTTGATGAGAGTACAATATTTGGCGATTAGTTCAAGATGATAATTTTCGGGAATTGATAATTAATTTTTAGCATTTTGTACAATAGAAAGGGAGAGATGAAATGTATATAGAATTGGATTTCGTAATGCAGGTGGAAAATCGTTAAAGGGAATTATAGATGGGAGAGATACCTATACAATTTTTGTTCAAACAGAAGAAAAGACACATTGTTTGTTCGAGGGTTCTGTAATGGATATTATTCCAGCAGAGAAATTAGATTTGAAGGAAATTAAAGATATCACCTTTGAATGGAATCAAGAACAAATGAAGAAAAAACAAATGAGTCCCAAAAAATAATGGCAGTAAAAAATCCCTGTTCGTAGAAACGAAATTCTAAGACAGGGATTTTTCTTGTTGTATTGCTTTTATTCGCATAATTGTTGTGAGGTATGCTAAATCTTCTAAATAGCAATGTTTACAAATTTTTTTGTTGGAAAACTGAAGTGCGGAGATTTTAATTTTGTGCATTTCTTCTTTATCCGAATGCTTGAACTCAGCGGCGGATTTTTTGATTTTATGTAACGTACTATAACTTAGGTGTTCAACTATATTATTGCATTTCATACAATGCTTCATTGAACATCACGTTTCAATAGGGAACTTTTTATTTGAATCAAGTGAAGTCCTTCTTTCACAAAAAAATTTAAAAATGAAGAGAGGATTTCATCACTTATTGTGATAAGGTATCTCTCTAAATACAGTTTGAAATTTACCTTTTTCTTCATCCCATTTTCTCTTACTCATAATGAGATAACGAACATAATTATTGTCGGATTTATTGTGAGCTGATATCATCATTGCATCTTTTTTGCTATAACAAGATATAGCGTGTATTCTCCACGTCTTTTGCAAGTCAAATGAAGAAAGTTTCAGATTTTCACAAGCTTGTTCTAGGTTACTTGCTTGGATGAATGAAAGTGTACTATCAAACATATTTAACGCAACGTACGTTGTCAGATGCATAAAAATAATAATCTCCTTTTGTATGAGTATAGTTACTTTAAAAGGCCTATAGAGCTACAGAAGAATGATTAGTAACAATTCTGTTATTTTCATCTTCAGATGAAATGTTGTTTATTTGCTGTACGCCAGGAAATAAATTCTCGATTTTTTCATTAACACGAATAGAAATTGATTCAAATAATACTTCTCGTTCTTCGATAGATAGATGCTCAATATTGAAATATTTTTCTGTTAGTTCACCAGTATCTTTACACAGCTTCTCTCTTTTTTTCTTTTCTTCAAGTTTCATTTTTCTTTTTAATTCTTGTTTTGTTTTTTTGAGTTGTTCTTCTTTTTCTAGAAGTGCTTTTAGTTTTTCTTCGGTTTTATTATTCATGTAATCTACCACCTTTTATAAATTACTTTGTTAACCTACTAAGTATTTTCTTTTTTATGAAAACGATTAGGTGTATTCGCTTGAATATAATTAGAAAATATTTTAAATACTTCCTCTCGATCTTCAATTGTCATGTGATACATATCGAAGTATTTTTCGCATAATGCACCTGTTTCTATTAATCGTTTCGTTCGTTTCTTTCTATCATGCTGTTTATCTTGAAATTGCAATTCTCGTTTTGTGATTTTTAAATACTCTAATTCTCGTTCAATCTTTTTTAGCTCTGTTTCATGTTTCATATTTTTATCACCTGAATTTCAGTAGATAGAAAAACTATGTACATCAATTATAATTTGTGTGGATAATAAAATCAATAAAAATAATTCGGGAAATTATAGAAAGAAAGAAGAAAAGATGGTAAAATATTCACTGTAAGGAACGTACAGTGCGCACTTACACAAATTTTCAGTTTGTACGTTTTACCAACCGAAATACATCGGTTGTTCTCTACGGGGTTTGTATAGTGGAAGTATCAAATTTGAGGAGGTGAACTAGGATATGGCGATCTATCATTTAAAGGTAAAAACAATTTCAAGAAAGAAACAACAAAATGTAGTAGCGAGTGCTGCGTATCGAAGTGGTGAGTCATTGTATTGTGAACGAACAAAAGAAACGAAACACTACTCTCGTACCGTGCCACCTGAGACGCATATCCTAGCACCTTCTGAAGCGCCATCATGGGTTTTTCGTCGTCAAGATTTATGGAATGAAGTAGAACGTTTTGAGAAAAGAGGGAACAGTCGCTTAGCAAGAGAAGTGGTTGTAGCAATCCCGAATGAATTGTCAGAAGAACAACAACGAGAACTTATTTTAACGTTTACACATGATACATTTGTACAACAAGGAATGATTGCTGATGTTGCCATTCACCGAGATGACAAAAATAATCCTCATGCTCATATTTTATTGACAACTCGTGAGATTTCTCAGGATGGATTTGTGAAAAAGAAAAATAGAGATTGGGATAAGAAAGAAAATCTACTTGCATGGAGAGAAGCATGGGCGAAGTATGCAAATTTATCTTTAGAAAAAGAAAATGTACAAGAGAGAATTGACCATCGTTCTTACGAAGAACGAGGAATTGAGTTGTTACCAACAAAGCATGTCGGTTATAAAGAACATCAGTTAGAGAAACGTGGGATTCGTACAGAAACAGGAGAATATAATCGTCGTGTGCAAGCCTATAATCAGCGTCTCATTTTCTTACAAGAAAAGAGACAATCGGTCGTTAAAGAACAACAAAAGAAAGAAACAGATTCGATTTCAAAAGTAGAGATATCCGTCAAAGGATATGTCGCTCTTCATAAAAAAATCGAGCTTGTTATGAAACAACAAGAACGTTTACAAGATAGTAAATCGAAACAGAAATTACATTCATATACATGGTTAAAAGAGAAAATTGAAACATCCGCTTATCGACAGTTAGAAGAGAAAAATCTGCACGTATATATTCAAGAACAACCAATGGAATTACAAGGTGAATATTCGGTTCGCATGTATGAAAAAATGAAAGAATTGCAAACAGAAGATATGGTGTCACTTGTAGAAGCGGTCGAGCGTGACATGGTTATGGAAAAGGTTGAAAGTCATATGAAGAAATCTGTAACTTATGAACGCCTGCAATCACATGTAGTCCTGTTAGATCGTTGGGAAAAGAGTATGCAAAAACAGCAGAATGATGGACGTATTTCGGATACTCGTTATGTGTCAAATATGAATATATTAGAAGCACAAAGAGAGGATACGAAGCAAGCCATTCAGAGGTATGAATTGCAAGCGATGTCCTATCTTTCTCGCCAAGGATACAGCGTATATCTTCGTGATTGGAAGGAAGAAAAACACCCAGAAATTGCGATTCAATTGTTAGAAGAAATGAAACAATCGCCTTCACTTTCTATGGGCATGATTGCGCAAAGAGTGAAAGAAAATGAAGTGCTATCAGAAGCGGAAAAAATTATCAGAAAAGAAGTAACCATTGATGCCATTGATAAGCGTAGAAAGCAACTTCATAAATGGAAAGTGGCGGAACAAAAACAAAAACGTTCGGAACGTGTGGAACACATTATTGAGCAAGCAAAAGTGTTAGTGAAAGCTCGTAAGATTTTAGTAGAACGATGCGAACAAGAGTTGAAACAATATCCGAAAACAGCATCGTATATGCAGTCATTAGGTGTAGTGGAAAATAGCCCGATTAAGAGTACATGGTTTAGCTGGAAACAAAGTATGGGAAGAGATGTAACAGAAGAAGAAAGTATGTCTTACGCTATAAAACTATCGGTACAGAAAAAAGAAGAAAAGATTCTACAGGAAGCCAAACAAGTATTACGGAAAGAAGTAACGTATCACAATGTGTCTGTGGCTATTGACCAGTTGCAAGAACAAGTAACGGATACACCAATTAAGGTCATATTGAATGAAGCAAGAACGAAAAAGATGGAGTATGAACTTGCGATTGAGCGAGTAGGTGAGTATCAAGAACTCTCTTCTAAGTGGAGAAAAACAAATTCTCAACAATATAGATTGGGAGAATTAAAAACATGGTTCACTCAAATAGGAATTGATGTAAATCATATGGCATATGGCTTACAACGAATGAAGTGGAATGTAGAGAAAATAGAAAAAGAAGCGCTCCGAAAAGAACGGATAGCGGAAGTGCAATTGCCACGAATCCAACAAGCGAAAAAGGTATTAGAAGAACAAGCGATTCGCTATGTAGGAGAAACGTATCCAGAGCTGAAAGACTTGTATACGAATCGCCATTTACTGAGTCCAAAAGAGCGACAAGTATTGGTTCAAATGAAATTATGGAATGAAGAAAGTGGTACGGTGTATGATTTTACGAATCGTCACGCACAATTGCAAAAGAAACAAGATAAAGTGATTGCGCAAAAAATGATAACAGAACAACATATTTCACGGGTGTCTGCGGTGGTACAAAAAATCGCAAAAGTTCAACGGGCAGAACAAGTTTTAGCGCAAGCGGAAGAAGCGAAAAAAGGGTTAGAAACAAAAGGGAATACCTTGAAACGAGTAGTACTACGAGACCAAAAATTAATAGAAGAGTACCAGACTGTACAGGAGCGCATTGAAAAAGCGAAAGAGGTTCTACAACTCAAGCAAGAGTTAGTCAAAGAAAATGGGGAAGCACGCCAAGCAGAGTTGGAAGAACTGAAGTTGTCGTATCATCAATTCCAAGAAAAAGAAAATCGTTTAGATGGCTTACTGGAAGTGTCAGATATTCTGGAGCGCACGCGTCAAAAAATGCAGCAAGAAGCAAAAGAAAGAGAATATGAGCATCAACAAGAAATCAGAAGGCAAAAAATGAAACATAGAGGTTTAGAACTATAGAAGGAAAGGGTGAATAGCTTGAAACAGACAAAGGTGTTATATAGTGTCATCGGTGTTTTACTCCTTGTAGTGGGAGTTATGGTCGGAATCATCGTAGCCAAAAGCGGTGATTCCTCTCCTACGGAACAAGTAGCAAAACAGGAAGTACAACAAACCTCTCAAAAGAAAGAGCAAAAAAAGAAATTAATAGCTGATGATGTAAAAGTCGTGGAGCAACGCACGAAAGAATATTTAGATCCCTATGTACGTGTGGAAGGGTTGAAAATTTCTGATGAAGTGGTGCGTGAGATCCAACAGAAGTTTTTAACAAAGCGTGTACAAGAAGAAGTATTACCGAAGTATGCATATCTTGCAGATTGGCGTGGGGCAACACAACAAGGTATGGTACAAACTTATCAACTACTAGACAAATACAGTCAAATTGATCAGCCTAGTCAAACAATCACGACATATGTGAAATATAGTAAGCCTGCTGATGTATACGGACAAACTGTAGATATTGAGTTTTGGATAGAGTGGATAGAAGAAAATAAAGAATGGCGCATTAATAGCAGTTCGAACTGGATTAATCATTCAACAGGTGAAATGCTTCCCGAAGCGAAACCAATATCTGATAATAAGAGGAACATTTTAAAAGGTGGGAGAGACATTCGCTTTGAATCGAAATAAAAAACGGTATTGTTTATACCGTTTTTTTTTTGTTCTTAAATTCCCTTACCATGTTCATATTGAATTAAAATGACATTTGCTTTTTTACTCATTCCAAGTTCCTTAAAGTTTGCTTGAGATACCCCCACACAAATTACTCCAATGCTCATAGTAGTTAACAAGACTATTTTCAGTTTTTTCATTGAAATGCCCCCATGTATTATAGTTTATTTACTAAATAACTCTTATAAAAAAATTCATTAGATTTTGAATAGTTTTTTTCCTTTAAATAACAGATGGCTAATTCTGTACTATAAGTCTTAATTTCTTTCCACATTTGTTGTTCTTCAAAATATTTATTTGCTGTAACTATTATAATTTCTAGCTCATCTATTGGTCGATTTTCAATTAGGGCAATTAAAATATCATAGTGATATTTGTATTCTTCATTAGTGTACTGTTTACCTATGTTTAAATAGTTTAATGCGTGTGAAATATTTTGAGTCTTGTAATATTCACGTGCTAATAAAAATAGAGTTTTATAATCTTTATCATGTTCAATAGATTGTAAAAAATATTGAATTGCTGATTCAGGCTGATTTCGTTCGGAATATAATAATCCCAAATTGTATTGTACTTTTAGTGCTAATTGTCCTTCATTTAGTTGTTGAAATGTTTTTAATGATGAGTGCAAATATTTTTCAGCTAATTCCCATTTTTCTAAAGTTATGTAAGCCATCCCTAAAGTATTCTCACAAGCAGCTAATTTTGTAGAATAATCTGTTTGTTTAGAAAAGTAATTGATACAAAGGTTGGCATGGTAAATTGAAGCAATTGGATCGGCTAAGTAATAGTAATAAAGTGATACACGATAATTAAATTCTGCAATTTCGCATTCATCATTAGTACATTTAAGTAATTCTTCAGCATTATTTAAGAAATGTTGAGCTTGTTGATAATCTCCAGTATTTGTACGGTGTATGAATTTGAAGAAATGGTAGTAATAGTTCAATTTAGAATCACCATCAAATTCTGAGATGTTTATTTCTAAATCATTTTCATAATCTTCTAATAGTATTAAATACCTATAATGAAATAACAAGTATAGCGTATTTATTGAAGGGACTGTTTTGGCAAAAGAGCTGTTAATGGTATTGTAGTATTTTTCAGCTTCTTTTACATGTTGTTTTCGAATTAATGAATACCAATGTTCTAATTGTATTATTAATCGGCTGTTAGAAGAAGGTTGTATTAACTTCATTAGTATCTCCTCTTTTAGAATATAAATTTTATTTTAGAATTTTCTGAATTAACACTCACTTAAGATTCGTATACTCGATGATAGCAGAAATCATCAGGTTTTGGAATGGAAATCGAAACTTTATCAACCTTCACAGAGAAAGTTTTTGTGTTTTTGCGTTTACCTTAATATGCCTTTTGTACATAGAGATGAGGTTCTAGAATTATTAGTTAAGCCTCAAAATATTTGTGTTCACTCCTTTCAAGATAACTTTAATCTAATGCACAAAAAGTTATGTATTTTGAATTGTAAACAACTATAAAAACCTAACATCATTTGAAGGAAAATATGAAAAATGAATAAAAAACATAGTGATACATGTATAAATAAGACAAATATTAAGTATTTGATTTTTGGAACTGTTATAAGTAGTATAGCAAACGTTATTCTAAAAGATTATGTATATATGCATATCCATGAATTACCAATGATGTGGGCGGTTTGCAAAATCTAATTAGGATGAAATTAGAAATATGTTATGTCATTCATGTTGTACCAATCGCTCCAACTTCTTTGTAATATACTACCGTATTGAATCGACTGAATAATTGTTATTTTCTCAAGTTTTTTTATTCGCAAATTGTTCACAATAAGTAGAGATATTTTATTTTTATGTACAACTTTAGTTTTCTTCTACTCCCTCATATGTATCTAAAGAACCTAGAATTTTATATGGATGGTGAGGATGCATGGGAAAATATCAGATGTTGTACAGCACACCATATCTTTATTCTTCTCGAACTTTACAAGAAATGTATAGGGGTGCGAGAAAAGAAGACGATATCACTGCAATACAAGGGCATATGCTCCGTCATGACGTGTATTTAGATCGGCAATATCGAGGGTACTATTCTTTGAGTGAAAAGATTGAAGATAATTTATATGGAAACGAACATCCCGTCTCTTGGAATGAATTATTAGAAGATTATCAGTTGTTTAAGGATTCCCAAGGGAATTTATCCATTCAACCGAAAGGATGGCGATAACATGACCATTGTAGGCGAATTAGGGGTTGTATACGGCGTGACAGGTGCAACCGTTATGAGTATTAAATTGTTGAAAAGAAAAGGGCTTCACCTTCCCGATTGGGTGCTACGTGCGGGTCTCAAATGCTTGTTAATTGGCACGGTGTGGTATGTGCTACGTGATATGCTCGATGTATTTCTACGCTAGCATTTTATCGGGTAGTTGAAGGGAGCTGTCGCAATGCATGGAAACAACTTCTTTCTTATGTACTATATAACCCCAACTACCTCTAGGGAGGTATGGAGTTTATGTTTTCACTTTTGGTGATCCCAGTTACTTTTTTAACAGTAGCGTATTTTTACAAGGGGAAAGAAATGAGCGATAAGAAGAAAATCAAAGCATTTTTTGAAATTACGAAAGTGTGTGTACAACATAAAGGAGAAATGCAGTACCCCGTATTTTTGAAACAAACAGATGATGATATTAGTACAACGTTTGTCTATCGGCTGCCATTAGGTGTGCCGAGTCAGCTCATACAGAAGTTAGCGCAAGTATTAGAGGAAGGGTTGTATAAACCCGTAATGATTTCCTTTCAAAAAAGGGAGCTGTTTATACGATTATTCCAGCAATGTATTCCTGAAAAATGGCATTGGTCCAACGAATTGTTACGAGAGAAGACATGGAACGTCATTGTTGGAAGAGCGTTAGACCGTATGATATATCATGATTTTGAAAAAACACCGCATATGTGCGTGAGTGGGATGACTCGTTTTGGCAAGACAGTTTTTCTCAAAAATATGATGACCAGCTTAATTTTACAGCAACCCAATCATGTAAAATTCTATGTGATTGACTTAAAAGAAGGTTTAGAGTTTAGTCCCTACAGGGACTTATTGCAATTAGAAGAAGTGGCGGAGAATCCCATGCAAGCATTCGATATGTTGATACGAATTCGTGAAAAGATGGTGGAACAGGTAGTACGCATGAAAGAATCTTATTTTACCAACATTGTAGATACACCAATCAAAGAACGCTATTTCATTATAGTTGATGAATCAGCGAACTTGTGTCCAACACAGGGATTGCCAAAACAAAAGAGAGATATGCTCTATATGTGTCAAGAAATGTTGTCTGAAATAGCGAGGATTGGCGGAGCATTGGGGTTTCGACTAATTTTTTGCACCCAATACCCGACTTCTGATACCTTACCAAGACAGATTAAACAAAATAGTGACGCGAAGATTGGCTTCCGCTTACCGACCGTAGTGGCTTCACAGGTGGCGATAGATGAAAGTGGATTAGAAGAACTTCCATCCATACCAGGGCGAGCGCTTTTCAAAACAGATCGTGTAGAAGAAATTCAAGTGCCTTATCTGTCCAATAAGGAAATGTGGAATACATTAAAACAGTATAAGGTGGTGAAACAAATTGAAACATCAAAAACTGAAACAAAAAGCGAGACAAATCGAGATTTTATCGAGTTTAAGTAAATTGGAATTTGCGTCTAGACGACAGTTGCAAGCCATTCATTGTCTAGGTAGCATTCGGAATGCCAATCGTATTCTGAAGGATTTACGCTCCTACTGTCATGTGACTTCGCACAACCGAGAGTATGTGTATTACCTCAATAAAAAAGGGATGGCACTACTCGGCATACAGGCAAAAGAACGAAAAAAGAAGCATCAATTAGAACATAGTTTATTACGAAATGAAGCATGGATGTGGCTAGATTTTCCTGATTGGAAGACAGAGCAAGTCATCACCCTGCGCTATCAAGGAGAAGAAAAAACAATTGTTCCAGACGCATTTTTCACAAAAGACAATGTTCCTCACTTTGTAGAGGTAGACCGGCTACAGCATATGAAAGTAAATGAAAAGAAAATACAGTATTATGCTTATTTAACTAACATTTATCAGAAGCAAAAACAAATTAAGCCCATTATCATTTTTTGTACGATTTCTGACCGTAGGGAGAAGCAATTAATGAATTATGCGCTGAAACATAATGTGTATGTGCAGACGTATTTGTTACAGGATGTTATATAAAAAGGTGAGACTAAAGCCAAAAATCACTATAGTCTACATTTTTATTTGTTAATTTTTTTAAAGCTAAAAGAACTCTCTTACCATTTTTAAAGGATGGATGGAAAGCATCACCTTTACACAAACGACTAATAGTAGATTTACTCAGACCACTCATTTCTGAAACTTCTTTTTGAGTTAATTTATGATGATCTAAAAATTTCCCGAATTTACTTCTAGGCTTATTAATAAAAAACCAATTCAATGGAATCACCTCGAAAATATAAATTTATTATCATCAGCTTGTCCATAAGTTTCAGTTTTTAAAACTTCCTAAAAATTTGGAATGAATTACAATTAAGTTCATAGAATAATAAAGAAGCAATCTAAGAAAGGTGTAATTATTTTGAGGAATATAGCATACATATTAATAGCTACAAGTTGCGACTACACTGAAGTATAAATTGCAACTTGTTGTAAAGGGTATGCTAGCAAAATAAAAAGCGAAAACTCTTACTCTCGCAAGGGGTTTCGCTTTTTTGTATGAAGTGAGGAATTGGAAGTAGATAAGAAGGAAATCAATAATTTCACGTACTATAATGTAAAAACATGTAAAATAAAAGAGGAACATCTGAAATAAGGGGTTTTCTCTGTCATCCTGTCGATATTTGCTGTATAATAAGGAAGATCAATTAATATGACTTCCAATATGCGGAGTTTAACATGTTTCACTTTTTTCATAGTAGCTTCAACAAAAATCAAAATCCCTATGTATAGCAGGCACACAATACTGACGTTGTATGGTATGCCTGCTCTTTTTTTAGTATAGGTAAGCGTAGCAAAGCACACAGTCTTGGCAACGGAATGGCTATAGAATAAGAGAGTAGTAGCGAGGTGTGTAAAGGGAATCCCCTTGAGAATCACATGCATGTTTCATGCGATTCCAAGGGGATTTTGTGTAGGAACACATGATGAATTTTCCAGTATTCCTCTATATGAGTATATGATACAATCAAGGTGTTCCGTATATTCCATTATATTGAACACCCATAGCAAATGCCTACAAGCAGGAGGCATTTGTTTCGATTTTTCCCTTCAGGTAAGCTAACGACCTGAAGGGTTTTTATCGTTAGAAAAGGGACAGTTGGATGGGTTCGTGTTCTTCTTTTTCTTGATTTGTACAAGAGATATGTCGATTGTATCCCTTCCCTAATCTTCGCTGCATTTCATCATCTAGTAATTGAATCGCACGCTCTTGTGAGGCTGTATACATGACTACTTCTTGTGTCGGGTATATTTCTCCACTTGGTGCTACGATGGTATAAGAAAGTGTATAGGCACTAATTTTCAAAAAAACGCCTCCTTATTGCGCATAATAGTGAAAGCAATAGAATACATACGTGATGAGGACACCTACAAATATGATACCGTATAATT
Organism: Bacillus sp. FSL K6-2944; assembly: GCF_038005385.1. Taxonomy (NCBI): domain Bacteria; kingdom Bacillati; phylum Bacillota; class Bacilli; order Caryophanales; family Bacillaceae; genus Bacillus; species Bacillus sp. FSL K6-2944. The sequence continues at coordinate 15,204 of NZ_JBBOTE010000006.1, forward strand.
TTAATCCGATCAGTGCGCATTTAGAAAAAATAGATAATCCTTTTTTTAGAAATGTAAATAAAACACCAGCCAAGAATAAGACAACAGAACCACTTATGAGAAAACTAATCAATATTTTCACCTCTTTTTTTGTGTATGCTGTATGATCGGTTATAGTTCTTCCAAATCTGTTTCCATCATGTATACAGGTGCAACGTGTTCTTGTTCCAGCAAGGTTTGCAACTGTTGTTGGAGTTCAAATCCATCTCCCGACTCAGCCAGCAGAAAAGACTTTGAAAAGTTGTTTCCATCCACAGAATAGCTCACATCAAATAGGTACATACTCACTGTGCCACTTTTTACAGGATTTGAATGGAACGGGTTTATATTGCTCATGTCGAACAACTTGGCGTCCATCAATTCCAAGTTGGAAAAAGGATTCCATTTCAGAAATATCTACCATACTAGTATGTATGTTCAAGTACCTTTACAATGTATCCTGTTACTTGCAGAGAAAGTTATGACGGTAAGAAAATGTTACATAATCCCCAACGTTAATTTTGTTAATGCTTCCATTAGAAGCCATAGTAGACACCTCCCATCACGTACGTTATTGTGAATAGAATAATAGGTGCAAGAAAAGTACCGAAAAAGTATAGTTGAGACTCGTTACAACCATCAATTCCAAACCATTCACACAGTGCGTAATATTTGGTAAGTAGCTTATTTTTTGGCGTCTGAGGTGTCTGTTGTGGTCTTTCAGAATGTGATACAATAGCTTCATCATTTTTAATTTGTAAAGCGTTTGACATATTTGTCATCCTTTCTGAATGGAAATGATATTGTGGAAAGTCCTCGCAGTCTTGGTGGGTGCTGAGGGCTTTCTATTACCTTCTTTTTTCTTTACCATAAAGACGTTCCATCGCTTCAACAGTGAATAAATATTCTCCACGTTTGTTTCCGGGTTTCAGGAAATACTTAATTAATCCTTGTGTTTTTAACTCGTCGATTATAGGACTATTTTTAATCCGCATTCGTAAGGTGGATTCGTTAATATTCCATCGATAGCTTGCTTCGTTAGTGGTCATAACATCTTGTAGTTTCATGTCATTCATATGCATCTCCTATATGTTGTAAAGGTCTAATGTCCTCTTTTTCCTATATTATAGGTCTATTGTAATGACTTATAAGTCAATTGTAAATTGATATTTTCAAAAAATTATATTTTTAATTGAACGAACTTGAATATCGAGATAAAATAATGCAATGTGACAAAATGTTCAAACAGAAATGGAGAGAGGCATCGCATGTATCCCAAATGGATTGACAAAATGGCATTTTCAAAAGCACATCAAGAGTTATTAATTCAGTTGTATAGAAAGCAAATCACACGAAGAGAATATGATTCTTTGGTGAATGAGCTATATGTTTTAGAAACAAAGGGGATCTCAAAATAAAACATAAAAAAATTATTTTGAGAGGTTTTTGATATGGAAATAGAATGGAGTGAACTGTAATGAGGGGCAATAAAAAAGAAGAGCAAATACAGAAATTCATACTTATGCAAGAAGAAATCCGGCTATGGATTCAATATGTATTTCAGCAATGGGAGAGCAAGAAACAAGAACAGCACAATTCATTTCCGAAATTAGCATATATAGAGACAGTAGCATTTGAAAGCTCAGAATCATATCAAGAAATAAAAAGACTTTCTGTAGGAATGGTGCGGGAGATGAAAACATATAAAAGAGAAAAATTATTGCTACAAATAACGGAATTGCATCAACATATGCAAAGCATTGTGTCAGCTGTCCTAGAAACGATACAAAAATATTCTGCATCCTAATTAATATATATGGTGATATCCCATTTGAAAAAGTATTGTAAGTGAACAGTAAGTAATAAAAAAAGAGTAGCTAATAATGGCTACTCAAAATGGAATACATATTATGGATGATTAACAGTTTTCTCATACAAGCTGTACTTTATACAAAAGGTTAAGAAAATTATAGGTGGTTTGTATCCTTTGTCTGTTTTTATTTTAAGCATGTTGTTTCAATTTGGATCGAGAACTGGTATTGTTCGTGTGATTCTTCTTCTAACAAAGTAGCGAGCGCTTGTAATTGGTGAATGACTTTCTGTTTTGATTTACGGCCTGTATAGTGGATATGAAAGGATTCTGGAATAGAAGGCTCTATCGGTGCTGACGGAATTGTTGTCGGTTTAGTTTCTGAAATCACGGGTACATCTTGCATTGGGATGGTTGATGGGAGTGTTTGCGTTTGAGCTGGTTCGGTGGAATGAGTATATTCTAGAGTGTTAGGTGTATCTTCTTTGGGAGTAGTTTTTTCTTTTCCTTTTCGTTTTGCCTGCATGTGCCCTTGGGTCGTAATTTCATGTTTTTTATACAAATCATAGAGTTTATTTTTATAGGTTCCTAATCCTTCTAAGATTTCTTTGATTGAAAAGTGCTCTTTCCAATATTGTAGTCGCATCTTTTGTTCTTCCACAGGTAGTGCTTCTAAAGAAGCCAAAGGCAAGAATGTGTTGAGTTCCTCAATTTTTACGATTTCTGTCAATGAAAATCACTCCTCTAAACAGGGTATGGTGTATAGATTCGATAAAAAGACGAAATTCCCTTTGAACAAAGAATGAGAGTGGTAGTGCGAAACTGTTTTTTGTGAAAGTAATGGAAGGAAAAATATAATTTCTGAAAAGTTGAAAAACTATTGCATCTATATCTATTAAACGTTATAATGAGAAAAATTCTTTATTAGGGAAGGGGATTTATACATATGGCCATCACAATCGCTGTGTTAACATTTTTAGGAGCCGTTATTCCAGCAGCTATAGAATTATTAAAAGTACTAGGTACATAGTCTAATCCCATCTTTTTTATCTTGTCATATATATAAGTAGGATAGATTATTATCTTGTTCCGGAGTAATTAGCATATGAGTACCTGTTCCGTAAACATGTGCTGGCTCATCATCCTGATTGGTACGCCTTGGTTTTGATACCAAGGCGTACTTTTTGTTTGAAATCCTTGTAAAGGCCTTGAAAAAGATTACATGGTGTTCGTTTTTTCATTTGTTTTAGAAAAAGAATTATATAACATATAGCGATTAGATGTTGAATAGGTCTCGTATGGGTAGAACAGGTTTATAATATGTTTTCTGCCACTTCGATGCCAAGTAACGATCGTACATGTTCTATATGATTGGCGATTGTAACTGAGGTTGAACCAGCAAATAACAAGCCAATGGCAACACCATCATTTGTCGTGATTAAAGAGCCAGAGTCTCCGCCCGAAGAAAGGTTGGTTGTGACAATTTGATCTCGAAACCGTGCAACCCTACCACTTCCGTAATTTACATCGACGGTTGCGTTTACTGCAGTGATGACGCCATGTGTATGATTTGTGGTCCGTCCCGTTTTCATGACGCGTGTACCGACGGTAACATTTTGTTTTCGTCGCCAGCCTTGCACAGAACCAATCCAATGAATTGAACGATCTATCTGATGAAAAGGTGCTTCTGCAATCGCGGCATCAACGAGATTGTTTTGATTTTCAAGTGGTACTTGTGAAGAAAAGGTAATTGGGATAAATCTTGATAAGGTCGCAATCCGATCTGTTGGATCGCTCCCTCCATCAATCGGGCCAGGTTGTAAAATAGGATCACCTATGTTCGCGTTATTACTATTCGCTAAGACATGATTGTTACTTAGTATATAGTATCGATTTGGGATACCATATCCATGTGCTGGCGGATTGGTAGAACCATTCGGTAATATATCATATACGCAAGTCGCAATCGTACCTGCCGTCACATTTCGATGAGCAACGCTATACCCTCCTTTTGCTGGGCGAACTCGAGTGGAAAGGGCTTGTGTATCAACTTGTAATGTTTGTTGAGTCCCAGCAAATAGATATCCTGTTTGAATGACGTCGGTTTTGATTCCATTTACTTCTTTTGGAATGACTTGATTCGTTTCCAATGTTTCAACAGGTAGTTTTTGATCTACAAATACAAGTAAAGAGGGTGTGCCTGTCATAATCCCATTTACCTGTTGAATACCGGCTCCAATACCTGTTACATTCCGAAACTGTAAGAAATCATCCTCTACACTTTGCTGCACTTTTTGAATGTCTTGTTGTTCCTGAACAGTCAACACCTTTATATTTGAATGTTTTCCCATAACAATCTCCCCCTTATCCTGTGTAATGATTTGTAATGGTCCCCACTTCTATAATGTTCGTTGGGTATGTTTCTAATTGTGTAGGTATTTGTTCCGCTGCTTTTAATTGAGAACGTGGTACTTTTTTCGAAACAAATACTTGAATCACTTCTTTTTCTTGTACAAATCCCATTCCTACTCCTACAACATAAGGTAAACGTAATAAATCTGTTTCATATTTGCGCACAACTTGTTCTAATTCCATCGGACCGCTCCCTCTTCATTTAGATGATATATTCGGTTTGTCTTCGATGGTTTTAAAAAAATGGTGTATGACACCACTATAAGTATTTAACTACACTCCTGTATTTTCCTTCTTGAAGCATAGATGAGAAAGAAAAAAAGAGACCTTCTATAGAAAGTCTCTCTAAAAAACTTATTTTGTTTCCTACTCTTACAAAATAAGTTACATAACAGCTTACTTATAAAATACTAGAAATTTTCTGTATAAAAAAGCGGGAAAATATGTAAAAATATAGAACTTCGGAATATAACATTGCAAAATATAAGCCCCACTGAATTATAAACAGGGCTTAAGCTATTGATAAAACATAGATACAATTCGTCCTTTTCATATTCAGCAGTAACAGATGGTGTACGAGTATGTATTCATATTTTGTAGACAAACGAACATATAGGATTAGAAATATGCCTATTTATTTTCTCAATAGATTCCCTGTATTTCTACATAAAAAATTATAACAAAATGATAACGCTCTTATATAATAGATAGCGTGGAAAGAACTTCTGAGAATGTCTTACATGTCTGCATTCTACAATTAAAAATGAAAGGCGTGGAAAAGATGATGAAAGGGTTATCAAAATTTACATTAGCTGCCTTGATTGGCTGCAGTATCATTGTTGCACCGCAAGCCCATGCAGCTGGTCAAGAAAAAATGACTGCTATGAACCAAGAATTTCTACAAAATGACCAATATGTCTATAATGGCTATCGTGTAAAGGAAGTAGGAAAACCAGCCATCTATTTAGTGGATAGAGGCATGAAACGTTACATTACAGATTCAGATACGTATAATCGTATTTTTAAAAATTGGGATGGGGTATTAGAATTTCAAAGCTTACATACGATTCCAAATGGAAGAAGTATTGATCCGGATATGGGATTAGTACGGTTTGAAAAGGATTCGTTCATCTATTTTCTTGATAAAGATGCGACTGGAAAACCAATGAAACGCTGGATTACGAGTCCGTCTATCTTGAACAAGTATGCTTTTCATTCAGAGGCAGCTATGCTTCCTCAGTGGATGAAAAATGCTATACCAAATGGCGCAGCTATTCGTTAAATATAAAGATTCCTAACATAAGTAATAGAAAATAGAACTTTATTTTTTATAAACTTGTATGCTAGCTATGGAATTTAGAATCTTTATACATACAACAAACAGAGGCGTATACCAAAGTACCTTCTGTTTGTTGTATAAGAAGAGATTCTGGGTTCTATCTTAATGAAAATAATGATTGGGATCGTCCAAATTGGAGGTTGTTCCATGTAAGGGAACCTATCAATTTTTCATTTTACATACATATATGATGCGCTACTTGTTACAAGAAGAAGCTATCGCATCATTGGTACCTGTATACAGATAGGCGTCACTCATCCAATACCCATTTGTTAGTTGATTCCATCTATTTGTGCTCCCCTTACGACCAGTAAATGTCGCCCCATTTGCGGTACAAGAAACCGTTACAACCTCTCCATCATGAAGAGAACCTACAACCGGATAGTTCGTACCGGGGCCTGTACGAAGGTTTACTGTACGCCCTCCATTCGCATCTACAATCCCTTGATTCGCAAGAAGTTTTCCGTAATTATACAAGGTATAGCCTGTATATCTCACTGTACTCCCATGCATCGCATAGCCATTATAAGGGGAGGTTTCAAAGAATACCCAGCCACCTAGTTCTTTTCCATGTAAAGGTATACGCGTATTGCCCTGCAAGAGGGAAAAATGCACATGGCGACCACTTGCATATCCACCACATGATATATCCGTCCCCGTATAACCTAAAAAGGTTCCTTCTTGGACTGGCTGACCATTTGGTATCATATTATTCCACAAATGATAGTAATCCGTGGCATATCCATTTTCATGATAGATACGGATCCAGCCTCTGTTATTTGCGCACATGGTGTAAGCGATGCCATCTCCCGCAGCTAACACGCGTTGGTCTCCGCCATATAAATCAAGAGAACTATAGGGTCTATCTGATCCTGACCATCCATGAGGACCGCCAGACATCACCCAAGATTGTCCTTTTTCGTAAGGTAACCGAAGTTCAGGTCTATTCTGTGATAGGGCCTGCGCATTCCCAAGTAAAGAAAATGCTTTTTTTTCTTGCGCGCTCATCATTGCATCGGGAATTTGTTGTGAGAGTTCGCTGAACAAATCCATCCCTTCTAAAGCGACTTGCCAATTTGTAGTAGCGTGTTTCGCAATGAAAAGTTTTCCTTCTGGAAATGCGCCTGTGACATTTGGAGCCAATATCACTACAGATCCAAATGCCCAGTGCTCATCGTTGGATAATCGCTTCACATTCACCTGCACTTGTGTCTCTGTAATCTGTGGTTCTTCCCCTAGTGTCTTTTTTTGTTGCGATAGTACCTGTAAAACAGCATGTTTAATCGAAGTTTCTGGTGTTTGCACGGGTAGTGCGTTCTTCATCGGTTTTGGATTTTCTTTTCGTAATATTGAAGCGTACATCATTCCTATTAGCAGTAATACTAGAAATACACCAAATAAAATCCATCGAAACCTCTTCTGAAACCTCATTCTTTCACCCCTTACCTTTATAAAAATAGCTTTCATAAAGGATATATGCCATGTTTTAGCATTTATTTATGAGAAAATTGTGTGAGTAAGCATTTATATGGAGAGTAAGAATGAAAAATAGCAAGATGTTAGGGATACACGTAACTTTGTATAGCGCTGCATTTCTGAAAGCTAGATGACCACAAAATTTTCTCAATATGTTGTGTTTTGATTTTCCATATAAACTTCTCTCTATTCGTGCTATATCTATATCAAGGGGTTCTTACATAGATTAGAAATAGAATAGGAGGAACAAAATATGTCATTCAAAAAGAAATTAGGGGTAGGAGTGGTTTCTGCCGCTCTTGGTTTATCTTTCATCGGTGGGGGAACATATGCCTATTTTAGCGATCAAGTGGTAACGAATAACACATTTACGGCGGGTACATTAGATTTAGCTATGCAACCTACTACTTCATTGGATTTAAATCAGTTGAAACCAGGGGATAAAATATTAAAAAAATTCAACTTAAAAAATAGTGGTACGTTAGCTATTCAAGATGTTGTGATGAAAATAGATTATACGGTAAACGATGTTCTAAAAAATAATCAGGCAGATGATTTTGGTAAGCATATAAAAGTACAATTCCTTTGGGATTGGGACCCAGCAAAGAGCCCTGTTTATGAAACAACCCTTGCAGAACTAAAAGAACAAGGATCAGAAGTCGTTTCAAAGAAAGTATTTGCATCCAAGTGGACGGAATCACGAGGGTTACAACCTGGGAAAATGGATTGGTTTTGGATGAAGTTTATATTTGAAGACAATGGAAACGATCAAAATATGTTCCAAGGAGATAGTATTGCTTTGAAAATGGAATTCCAAGCAAATCAAACAGAAGGAAGGGAAAGATAAGAAATACTGCACAGAAAATAATGTATCAAGCTATCGTATAGAGTAATTTACAAATTCAAATGATACATAAAAAACCGTTATATTTGTTTCATTATAAAATGTAACGGTTTTTTATAGATTTCTATCCCTTTTTACTATTCTTCTCATCCTATATTCTTTCGTGTGATGATTGTACTTTTCTATCTCTTTATTTACAAATAGGGAATTCCGCCTTTAGCCATGCTAGATATCCACCTTGTACATTCATTACTTCCTTTACACCATGTTTCTGTAATATACTTGCTGCAATAGCGGAACGTATACCAGAACGACACTGTACAATAATCGGACGATCTTTTGGAATGTCTTGTACATGCTCTGTCAAGTGTTCTAGCATGATATGTTTGGCATGCGGAAGATGTCCCTCGTTCCATTCCGATTGATTTCGAACATCAATAACGGGATGGGTTCCCGATTGTATAAGAGGAAACAATTCTTGAACTGTTCTTTCTTCATACGTCTCTAATGACTCTATATCTTCCAGTGTGTTTGAAGGCATATAGGCTATCGTACGATCTAGTCCAATTGCTTCCAAATCTCTCCGTACCTCGTTTATATTTGCAGACAGAGGATCGATAACGATGATAAGGTCCTGGCTATCCTCTAGGAGCCAACCACACCAGGTTGTAAAAGACTGGTTATAAGGAATATTCAGGGACCCCTTTACGTGACCAGATGCAAAAAACGTTGGTTCTCTTGTATCAATGATTTGTTGGTCTGTATGTGCTAGTTGTTGCCATGCAGGGAAAGAATGTATTTCTTTTATGAGACCCTGTGTACGAATCGGCGGACCAGCTTGATTGATTCGTTTCATTTTAGAAAAATAAGGTGGTGGTTCCGGCTGTCCACTTAATACATGCACCACAAGAGAATTTTGTTCCTCTGTTTGAAAGGCCAAATTAAAAAGTTTCTCATAGCCCATTGTAGAAGAGGGAATGGCGCCTAATGATTTTCCGCATGCGCTACCAGAACGATGGGAGGGCCAAATTTGTAGGTATACCGGCATCGTTTTGATTTTTTGGATCGAATGAAATAAGTCTTTGGCGCTATCCTTCGCATGATGTGGAATACCCCCAGCGGTTTCTAATAAATCTGGTCTACCCACATCACCAACAAATAGAAAATCTCCTGTAAAAATCCCTATCGGTTTATCATTGGTTTCATTATGCTGTTTTGTATCTATGACTAGAAATGAGATACTTTCAGGCGTATGTCCTGGTGTGTGAATAACCTGAAATTATTTGGGCCAGGCGGCTAGAAATGCGGGGTCTTGTAACTGAATATCTGACAGTAGCTGATTCCAGTCGCCACCTATAATCACATAATCCCCCTTCTGATACTGTGTATGCATATACTGTTTTATGTATTGCAGTTGTTGTTTGCGGATAGTCCCACCTGCATCATATGCCGAGACATGTAGATTTACGATTCGTAAGTTCTTTCCATTTTCAACCGGGATCATGCGTTCTACCATCGCACGATCTAAATCAAAGAGTTGCTTAGGCCAAGGCTCTCTCCCTGGTAATTGAAAACGAGTTGCTTGTTGTATGAAGTAGGTAGAAAAAGTAGCCAGTCCTGATTCCACATATCCCATGGGACGCAAAAAGGGAACCGGAACCCATGGATTCCTATAATTATAACCGAATGTAGAAGCGTGGTAGGATAACTCCTGTTGAAAAAATTGATATTCATTTTGATCAAAAGAACGGAATGCTTTGATATCGACTTCTTGTAACAAGACAAAATCTGCATGGTCTTCTTTTAAAAAGGACGACATGTGCTGTAAATTCTGTTTGGTTTGTTCTTTACTACGAGAACGTGAGCCTGTTCCTCCGTCCATGAAGAAATCTTGTTTTGCATCTAATCCTGCGTAACCAATGTTGAAGGTAGTAACTTGGAATGGCGTATAGGATGGTAATCTGTTTTCTTGCGAGTTTTCTATCATAAGATTTACAGATTCGGATGGCTTTTTATGCTTCCATGTAATAAAAGCTAAAAAGATGATAGGCAGTCCGAGCAAAACCAATGAGAAAGTAACCAATATTCGGGTTCCACTTTTCATCCTCTTCCCCTCCTTTTTTTATGTTCCTAGACAATCTTGCCAGGTCTCCCCATTATATATCGGATATAAGGGAAGTATTTTGAGAAATATCTCGAAACGGCTAGAATAAAAGGTTTTTCTCTTTTGGAGACCGAATATCATGAGAAATTATATGTACAAAAGGGGGCCGAGAAGATGTAATCTTCATTTGAAAGTGTATGTAAAGATAAAAACATGAGGGGGTATTCATTTGAATCATTGTAAAAGACTACTGCAATCCTTTCTTTTGCTTTTCTTATTTTTCATTTTTTATAACGCACCTTCTGTATCTGCAGAAACACATCCAAATTACGGAAAGGTATTTCCACCAAAAGAAACATTCCGGCCAGGGGATTGGTTTGTGGGAGCAACACCTACACAGGTAGATCCTACCAAATCACCGATTGTATTTGTGCAAGGAAAAAACGGAAAGGCAAATGATTGGTATGGAGATACTTACTATCATGGAAAAAATACGATGTACGACCTTGCCTACGATGCTGGCTATCAAACTGCTTTTGTACAACTGTATGATGCAGCTGGGACAGGTTCCGTAAGTCCTTGGACAAATGGGAAACTATTAGCTGAAAAATTAGAAGCCATTTCGCAACATTTTGGAAAAAAAGTCAACATCATCGCGCATAGCAAAGGGGGCATTGATACACAAGCGGCTCTTGTACAATATGGGGCGCATCGTTTTGTGGATAAGGTCATCACACTTGGATCCCCTCATTATGGGACACATCTAGCAGATTTATCCTATAGTTGGTGGGCGGGATGGCTTGCCTCTTTGCTAGGGCAACAAGATGAAGGAACGTATGCGTTACAAACCGGGGAAATGGCACGATTTCGTTCGATTATTGATAGTAATCCCGCCACAAAATCCAATCAATATTACACGATAGCAGGAACCAGTTGGGGGCCTACTTTTTCTGCTTTATCTATGGGAGGATTGTATTTGTCACCATATGGAAATAACGATGGCCTTGTCAGTGAATGGAGTACCACTTTGCCGTACGGTGCCCACCTTTTTTCTGATGTTACATTAGATCATGATTCAATTCGAACGGGAAGTGCCGTCTTTTCTCGCATAGAACCTTACTTACGAACGAAAAAAATGGGGCCAGCATGGTCACCGTCTGCCGCGCCTTCTAGGAATGAGCCCTATACAGAGTTAGGACCGACAGAAAACCAAACGGTTTTAGGCGGAGAACTGATCCCACATCAAGAAAATCGCGCTGTGTTTTCTGTGGATACATTGACATCAGGAACTGTATCGGTTTTGACTGCGCGTAAACAAGTAGAGATACAACTTATTTCGCCATCAGGGAAGGTTTACACCAAACAGGATGCGGTAGTAACAACGGGTGATGATACCTTTTTTAAAGGGGCCTTTATTCATACATTTCAAATAAAAAGTATGGAAGTGGGAGACTGGAAGATACGTATGAATACGGAAGAGAAAGATGCTTATTTAGCGATGGTACAGTATCAACAAGAAGCACCTTTCCATTTGAAAATGCCGGCTAAGCTAAAAGCAAATCAAGCAAAATTACAAATCCAATCTGCTGATAAAAAACCAGTTGAAGCGGAGGATGTCTCTATGACGGTTCGAATTGTCGATCAGACAGGTACACTGATTTCACAATCTGATGGCGTTCAGCAAGTAGATGCACATACGCTATCTACCACGTTACAGCATATAGAGCAATCAGGGGTATACAATCTTACAATTGATGTGAAAGGGAAAAATAAAGCGGGGCATCCATACACACGTACGATTATACGTTCTATATATATTGAGAAGTAATATATATTAAAATTCTATAAACAGAAAAAGGTGCCCCTAGGAGTACCTTTTTCTGTTTGTTATATGTATTCATTTTCAATCCATGATCCATGTAACTGTTTCTGGATTAGGATTGTCCATACCCGTATATATTCTAATAAGAAAGGTATACAAATAGTGATGGACCTTGTAGGATTTGAACCTACGACCGGACGGTTATGAGCCGTCTGCTCTTACCAACTGAGCTAAAGGTCCTTAGAAAAGCATATGGATAAGATAATATGAAGTGACCGTACATCAAAATCAAAGGAGAAAAGATGTACTTATATCGTGCTGTTGACTCCAAACTGTTTGACTAATCTTTTCATGAAGGAATAAGCTGCTTGATGATTACGTGTTTTTCGAAGTTGAAAATCTAGTGTATGTCCGTCACTATCAATGGCGCGATATAAATAACACCATTTTCCTTTGACTTTGATATACGTCTCATCCAAATGCCAAGTATGGTGTGCTGATTTATTTTTCTTCTTCCACATTTGATAAATCAAATTGCCATATTCATGCATCCAACGCATGATGGTTGTAGGATGAACCGAGACACCACGTTCTTTTAGAATTTCAGATACGTCACGATAGCTTAAAGCAAAACGACAATAGTAGCCAACGGCTACTAAAATAATGTCCTTCTTGAATTGTTTTCCTTCAAAATAGATAAAATAACGGTAGTTTCTAGCAAAAGAGAATGGCATTTTGGGTATAACTCTTATAAGGATTAGTTCCATCTGTATATAAAATATAATCATTTTCCATCCCGACTCTTTTGTTAAAGCAGCAATCTAGATGTATATGGAAAGAAGACAATCGAGTTTCTTCGTATTATATAAGGATTGTAATTGGAACTTTAGCTCCTACCTAGTATTCCCAATCATCTTTTGCAAAATTTGACGAAGACGCGATGATTGTCAAGGAGATTTGCATAACAGAATGAGCTTGCTATGACATATATAAATGACATTGCTAGAAACCCCTCTTTTTAAACAAATGTTTGATTCGTCATGATTTGTACAAAGTCTGGAGAGATTCGCTAGATAACGACCAAATTTTGCATATTGAAAATAATCGTCGATTTTGGATGTATGAATCGTTCGTACACAGCAGATATAATCATTGTAACTACTCAGCTTCTTCAAATAAAAAAACAGGCCAAATACATGTTTCCGATTCGAAAACATGAAAAGAAAATACTCCAATCAGAGAAAGAATCTATGCCAAATAGAGAAATTCTCTTATGAAGTCGTGTTATTCCAAGGAACCGTTCTAGTTTCTATGACTTGGTTTATCGCTTGTAAGACCGATTGTTTTTGTTTTTTCATGGTACTCATAAAGCTTCGTATCTGACAAAAAGATTCTGCGCCTTTCTTACTTCGGAAAGTCCCAGACACTTTCTGTTTTACTTTCGTCATCCGAATATCCCGTTCTGCTTGATTGTTATCAAATGGAATGGCTGGATGTTCTAAAAACGCTAGAATTCTGTCAGAATACTTGACGAAGCGATTCCATAAATTTTGAGAAGGCGTCTGCTTTCCTTTCTTCTTTTGTTTCGTGGAAAGAATCTGTTGTTCTTTCAATATGGATTGATACATAATAAACAGATTCTTTTGCGTCGCTTTTGGCATGGTACCTTCGGATTGCTTTTTCATCGTCAACGCTTGCGTTAGAAATTTCTGCATCTGTTGTGCCCATTGTTCTCCAGTACTATCTATAATTCCTTGTAAATCTCGTAAGAGATGGGCATTACATAAAACGTGACGACAATCTGTATACGCATCATACGATTTCCAACCATCATGCATCGCAATTCCAGAAAAAGATGGCAAGATTTCTCCAGCATCCATTGCTTCTTTTCCACGTTTTTGATGAATATGTTGCAATGTCACCTCCGGTGTACTGGCAGTATGTAACCATTGTGTTTTGTTTTCTACACGCATACCAGTTTCATCAAAATGGACAACAGGAGACTGCAGAATCTTTTCCTTTACTTCTTTTATGAATGGCTGCAATTGAGAAGCGAAAGCCTGTGTATGATTTACCAGGGTTCCTTCGCTTATAGAATGTCCAAAACAATCCTGAAAGAATTCTTTTGTTCGCTTCAAAGAAATGCATTGATAATGCGTTAAATAGGGAATCAGTCTTTTTATATTTGGACCATATTGAACAGGACGAGATACTGTCGAAGGAAATTGGGCTTCTTGGATAGAATGGCAATGTGGGCATTCTTTCTGTTCTACTTTATGTTCTGTCACTTCGATCTGAATAGGTGGTAAGTCATACACTTGGCGAATGCGATACCCTTTTACAGGCTCGTGGTTCAAGGAAGTATGACAACAAGTACAATATGTAGGAGAATGTGTAATCGTATGATCTGGAGTCGCTGTCAAACCAAGAGTATGTCCCTTGTGGCCCAACTGGCCACCCGTTTGACGATGAGACGGTTTGCGCAAACTTTTTGTAACGGGCTTACCCAAACCATCTGTAGAAGGTGGCTTATGACTATTTTTGGAGTTTTTTTTTGAAGCATTTTCTAGTTCTTGTATACGTTTTTCTAACTTAGAAAATGTTTCTTCAAATAAAGAAATAACAGCTTCAGGTCCTTTTTTATATGTATCTAAAATAATTTTTCGATCGACCATAAGATTCACCTCCCCTGTTTGATATACTCAGTATTTACAAATGGGAGGCATATGAAACTAGTAAAATTTAAAAAAGACACCGAAAGGTGGCTGAGTAGTTACTAATCATTTTTAGTGTAGGATTCTACTATTTGTCTCCCTTCAGTATGAATAGATAAGTTATGTTGCATCAGTTCGTTCTTTTGAAATAAATTTGATATGATAGAGGTATGAAATGCTAAGAAGAGAGACATCGGAATGAATAATTGCATCAATTTACGTATTGATTTTGCTTTTAAGCAATTATTTGGACCCAAGGAAATGAAGACATATAGCAATTAATGGGATTTTTGAATGCAGTCTTGCCGAAAACGTTATGGGTCCCCTATTATGAATTAGACAAAAGAATTGGCTATCACTTGAATAAGGAGAATGAATATATGTGTTTATGAAATGGGCGTTTGGAGGTTTTACATCAAATAAACAATGCATTGAGCGCACATTACCAATATAGAATGGATACGACATATACAGATGAAATTATAAGGTTATCAAGTTTTTGTAATCTACGACTTTTTGATGAATATTTAAATTTATTTGGTCACGGTGAAGAACAAGCTGAAGATTCGAATTAAATTATCTTTATAATTATATTTATAAACAAAGGTGGTTACGACAATGAAATCTATCTCACAAAACGTTCTAGATACGCTTGTAGTCGGCATTTATGAAGATGTTCAAATGCTTTTCATAATGATGATAGACTATGAAGAAGAAATTGACATGATTACAAAAGAAGAACTTATAATTGCACATGAAAATTTAAAAGAAGTTATTTTATTTTGCCAATCACATTCGCAAGGAATGGATGTTCTTCTTATGGAAGAGATTCTGGTAGGAATCAACCATCGTATTTCAGAAATATTGGGAAAAAAATTCACTATAGAAAATCCAAATGCCATTTATGGTGAAAAATTACGTTTACCTGAAGGAGTAACGGTGCGTAGAAAATTAGAAGAATCCAGTTTTCACTATATATTTGACCATGAAACCTTTGGGGAAATCGGGAAAATAGTATTTCCAAAAGAAAACGGGTACATACCATATTTCGATGTTTATTTAAGTGAACATGTTGTAGAAAATAGTCCCCCAGCACTCATGCTAAAAGAAATCGGAAATATATTACAAAAAGAGATTTTGCGTTTACGCTAAATCTTTGTATCTGTCTAAAATCTATGAGGGGTAGAAGCAGCATCTTCGAGCAGGATTATTTTTTGAATATTCCGTATTTAATCCTCTTTTATTAAGAACAACTTTAATTTTGTCCTTTTAAAAGGGAAAAGTGAGTTTTTAATTTTTGTGGTTCCGTTGCAAAGTTTGAGCAATCATAAGTCTGTTTACAAAATACTATTGTAATTTAAGCGGTTCTGAATAATCGCTGTAATTCTTTGTACGTCGAAAAAGAGAAGTCTGGAATGCAGTGACCCCTGTCAAGTAGACAGGATTTAAAAGGCGCAACTAAGCAACCTGAGTTCTATATTTATATGGACTCAGGTTATTTAATTTCTTTTGAAATCTTTGATGATTATAAAAATGTATATATTTGCGCACGGCAAATTTAACTTCATCTGCTTTGCGAAAGGAATATAAATGAAAGCATTCTGTCTTAAAGTGACTGAAGAAGTTTTCCATACAAGCATTATCCCAACAGTTACCTCGTCGAGACATACTTGCTTTCATCTGATATTTTTAAGTAATTGATTATATTGACGAGATGTATATTGAGACCCTTGATCACTATGTAAGAGGATTCCCGTTACATTTCGTTTTTTCTTTGCCTTTTTAAGTGTATCTAACACAAGTTTTAAGTCGTTTCTACGACTGGTTTCATAGGCAACAATTTCATTGTTGTACAAATCCTTAATAGCTGATAAGTACAGGCGTTGTCCATTGAAAATCAAGTAGGTTATATCCGTTACCCATTTCTCATTTGGTTTTGAAGCTTGAAAGTCTCTATTTAGATGGTTATCTGAAATCACATATGCCTCTTTTTTTCCTAATTCCGGCTTTGATGCCTAATTCATTCATCAATCTTTGTATGCGCTTATGATTCAAATGAAGGCTATAGGTGACTTTCAGCCACACTTGCACTCTTCTATATCCATAAATTCCTCTTAGCTTTTTATGACACTCTAATATCTTTTTCTTGATTTTAGCGTCCTCTAGTTGTTTTTCAGAAGGCACTAAGTGCCGCTTTGTCCACTTATAATACCCACTTCTAGTTACACCAACGACGGCACATAATAGGGTAACCGTATACCCCTTTTCTAACATCTCAATTATAGCTTCAACCTTTTTCGTTTTGGATATAGCTGGCATACCTTCTTTTACATCTCTAAGAGCTTTTTTAATATTTCATTCTCAGCTTCTAATCGTTTAATCTTAGCTTCTGGATCTTCTGGTTTTGTTCTTGGTCTTCCTATACCTGGTCCTTTCGCTTTACCGCGTTTTTCTTCTAATCCTTTGATTCCTTCAGCTTCAAAGTGTTTTACCCAACGACTTACAACTGAGTGATGAGTACCTAATTCTTTCGCAACGGTTTCATAGCTCATGCCTTCGTTTAAATATAAATCTATAGCTTTTTTCTTAAATCCTACATCGTAAGTGACTCTAATTTTTCCCATAGAAAAATCCCCTCCATAGTAAACAGGTTAATGTGCTTTCTTTTTCCTGTCTACTATAAGGGGATCATATCATTCCAGACTTTTCTTTTTCGACGTACAATGAATTACAGGAGTTATTCAGAACCGTCTAGATCATAACTATATTTTGTAAACGAGTTTGTATTTTTTCACACTTTGCAACAGAACCCCCAGCTTATATGAGTACGAGCATTGTGAAAGATGCTGCTGAAGGATTTAGTGATGCGCCTATTCTAATGAAAATTCATGTTCCTACAGGTGTTCCCGCTATATATGTAGACCCTTTAAGTAATTTTTCTGGAGAAATGGAATTACTTTTACCGAGAAATAGAGCGTATCAGGTTACAGATATATCACCAGTCATTGAAAAAGATAAAGAATATATCATGTTAGATATTGAGATTTTAGATATCGCATCTAATTATCGTAATAAGCGTGCGGCCGACATCATGTACGAAGACAGTGTACCATCGCTATCAAAATAGATATATAGGATGGTAAGAACTGAACAAGTTTTTATATTTTTACTATCGTTATAATGCGTGTACAGGTCATAAACAAAAGGAACGTCCATAGGACGCTTTTTTTGTTCGTACAGGTTACAAGGTCGTGCACAAAAAACAGGGTATACATGAAGAGGAATGATAATTCCATCAAGAAGATGTTATAAAAAGATAGTGCATCTTTTCGTTTGGCGTAGGTAAATTACATAGATACGAAATACTTAGATAACCGGTACTTGTATTTTGGACTGATTTGAGTATACTAAACAAAAAAGAAAGGAGTACATCCATTCCTATAAGAATGGACTGGATGACATAGCTTATGTTTACGCATCGACGACAACAAGAAATTCTCAACATGTTATTACAAAATTCAAGGTGGCATACATTAGACGAACTTGCCGAACAGGCTCATTGTGCAGTGAAAACGGTTCGAAGGGATTTACACTATTTAAAAGATCAGCTACCACCGGAATGGTACATCCAGCTAATGAAAGGAAAAGGGGTGAAATTACACAAACCACCGTATTCGTCTCAAACCAGTATATATTCTTTTTTTCAGCGAGAAGATATGCAGTTTCGTGTGTTAAATCAACTATTTCATGGACAAGTTCATACGATAACGCAATTAGCGGATTCGTTATATGTACAAGTATCTACCTTATCTCCGATTTTCTGTCGTGTGCAAAAGTACCTCCGTTATTTTGATTTAGAGCTGCATAAGAGGCCCTTACATATCGCGGGGGTAGAAGCACATATTGTATATATGTTTTACGAGTTATACTTTGCCACATATGGATGGGAAGAATGGCCTTTTCCTGACGAAATAGATGTCTTTTCTTATATTACACAAATAGAACGAGAGCTAGATATACAATTTTATCCCACTTATAAACAACGACTCGCCTATTTATTAGCTGTTGCGATTCGACGGAAAAAACAAGGATATGAAATGAAAATATTGCCGATTCATGAGGCGCTAATTATGGAGACCCCTTTCTACCATAAAATAAAAAAGCTCTCCGCAATTTTATGCGACGTTTCATTGACAAGAGCTGATCAAGTTTTCATAACCATCGCTGTAAATTGTTGTATGTTCGTTCCTTCTAATCGCGATCAGTATAAGCAAGATATTTTGCAACTTTTTTATGAAGGAACCGCCACTGTGTATCAGTATGCGCAGGATTTAGTAGAACGATTAGAAAAAAGTTTTGACATGCCTTTTCATCAAGATGACGAATTTTTGTTTTGTTTCTTGCAATATATCAGACAAATTTCTTACCGTAGCCAGTTTATTCCCACTCTTACCTCTCCCTCGTCTGAATGGCAGGAACAAATCAAGCAGAAACACGGGACAACGTTTCAAACTGTTCGTTCGGTTTATATAGAATGGATAAGGGAACACCCTTTTCTGCATAAAGCGAATGATGAAGACATTCTAGCCATTACCCTTCAATTAGAAGCGACATTTCAGCTATCGCAAACTTATCGTAAAAAGGTACTCTTGTATTTGGAAGATTCTATTCTATGGAAACGATATATACAAGGTGTGCTCTATCATGAATTTGGGACTACTTTATCCATTGTACCCGAAGAGGTGTTAGATATTCACAACTTTGATGTACAACAGTTAGGGATAGATGGGATTATCAGTACCATTCCAGTAGAAGAAAGGGAGCTCCCTATTTTACAAATATCAGTGGTTCCAACTCGAAGAGAGTTAGACGATATTCAAGAATTCTTACACGAAAAGTGAGGTCTCTTTTATGAGAACGATTTCATAAATGTGCGAAAATTACCTTTGTCAAAAGAACTTTTCGTATGAATAATTTTTCACCCTTTTCGGTATAATAAATATCTCTACAATACATATTATTTTTTACACTACTTATTTGATAGGTACAAAAAGAAACGGGCAATATAAGCATGAGGCATATATTGTCTTTTTTCGTGTGGATGTAATCATGTGAAAAAGTTGGTTTCGGATATTTTTGTAAATAATAACATGTAAATAAAGGAGCGAGTGATGAAGCGAATTTTATACCTATGTATCGCAACCAGTATAGTTGCTACAGCCGGTTGTTCTTTTGATACAAGTAAACCGGATACGTCCCATTCTAAACAACAAACAGAACATGCATCAAAAAAAGAAGCGCGTCAAATATACTTGCAGAAACACCTGCAAGAAGCCAATGCTTTTATCCCAAATTCTACGATTCGTGCAAACAAATATAAAAAGATGATGGAATCACCATTCAACTTTTATAGAGGAACAACACCTTTGTATTATAGTGACTTACGAACCGGAGTTATTCCAATACCAGTTGGATGGAATCAATACACTCCCATTCAAACTTGGTTAGAAGGAGACGCGCACGCTCAAAACGTAGCTATTTTTGATGATCGTGAGGGGACTTTACGATTTGATGTCACTGACTTTAAGAATTCTTATATCGGCCCGTTTTATTGGGATATTCTTCGTTTCATGAGTAGTATCTTTTTATTTACAGATGAATTGCCTTATATCAAGGTATCAAAAGCACAACAAAAACAACTATCTTCCGCATTTTTAAAAATCTATCAAACAACATTACAAAATATTATCGAAAATCCAATGGAAAAATACAAGGAACTTCGTAAGGAGCAATTGAAAAATGGGCTCATCCAAGAACAAATGGAAAAAATGAAGTTGTCCTATACATACGAGGCGTTTCTTGAGAAGATTACATTACTGCAAAATGGAAAACATATCTTTCTTCCAAATGATCCCTCTTTCGTTCCCCTTCGTACAGAGGAACAAGAAGATTTTACAAAAGGATGGAACGAGTATATTAAAAGTATAGGGTCTTTCGTTGATAAGAAGCCAGAAAGGTATTTTATGCGAAAAGATGTGGTACATAAACAAAATTCAGGTGTCGGTAGTGTGGGCAGAGATATTTTTTATGTCTTGCTAGAAGGAGATACAGCGGGCCCAGCAGATGATATTGTTTTGGAAGTAAAAGAACAGCAACTGCCCGCGATGTTTGCAGAAGGCCAATTATCTAAAGAAGAATATAACCGCTGGTTTACATCGCATGCAGAGCGTACGCGTATAGCGACGCTTGCAACAGGTATGAAAGTCGATTCGTACCTTGGTACCTTGTATACACAAGGACGGTCCTATTCGGTAAAAAAATTATCCCCTTGGTATCATGAGTTTGAATCAGCAGATTTTCGTAAGCTTTCGGATGTAGAAGAATTTGTACAATACGCTGCGAAAGCGTTTGCTCGTATGCATGCACGGGCGGATCAGGATTATAATCCAGCATATGTCCCCCATCACTTTGCAGAAAATGCTTTGGCATTTATGAAACAAAATCCAAAGTTTTCCCAACAGTTATTACAATGGAGTGAGACCTATTATCATCAAGTGATTGAAGATTACACATTATTTCAAGGGTTAATTCAAAGTAAGAAACTATAGTCTGGCATAAATAGGTGTTTGATAAATAAATAAAAACAGGAGGTAAATATATGATGAAAAAATACGGAATGCTAATGGCAACGTGTTGCCTGTTAATCTTACATGGATGCGGAAAGTCAGACACGTTCCCATCTGAAAAGGATGCGAGCTCTCAACCAAAACAACACGTAACAACAGAACAGCTCAATTAGGCTTAGTGACAGGGTAGCTGCTCTAGTCCGCAGGACTTTTCCCATTAAAAGTAAATAGGGAGATTCATACTATGATGTAACTGTACTTTCTGTGGCATTCTCTTTTTTTAATTGCCTCTTTGCTCTGATTAATGTACTTTTTGAAATACCCATTTTTTCTTCCACTTCTTTGTAGGAATGATTATGTAAAAGAAATAAGGCATGTTCTATTTGTTTCTTATTATATTTCTTTGGCCGCCCTTCTTTAAAATTAGGATTTAGCTTTGCGATTGCTTTTCCTTCTTGCGTACGTTCTACAATCATATCTCTTTCGAATTCAGCAAATGCGCTCATTACATTGAATACAAGCCTACCTGTTGGTGTATCTTCAACTAATCCCATATTGAGTATATGAACCTTTACACCTTTTTCAAATAGCGTTCTAATTATATGTATCGCATCAACGGTTGAACGTGCAAAACGATCTAGTTTTGTCACAACAAGCATATCCCCTGTTTTTAATATAGATAATAATTCCTGAAACTTTGGACGATCTGTTTTTGTTCCAGTAAACTTTTCAGAATAAATTTCTTCACAGCCTTCATTTTGCAATGTTTGAATTTGGGACCCCAGGTCCTGGTGTAATGTACTTACGCGTGCATAGCCATATTTCATAAAAATCGCTCCTATTTCCCCGTAACTTTAGACCTTAAGTTATGACACCTGTCTACATACTGATATTACAGCACTTCAAAAACAGAGTCAAAACTTAAAAGTTATGACTCTGTTTGTACAAGAATGATAACTTTTAAGCTACTTGTAATTTAATTGGTATTCTTTGATTCATATTTAATTTAAAAATTCCATATGGATTCACATGATGATAAAATAACGGGGTTAAACCTCGGAAATCTTCTATTGTCATTTTTTTCAACCAATATTGTTGGTTATCGTATAGAATTTCTTGTACCATTAAGGTATTCATATAGACCAAACAATTTTGAAGTAGCTGTAGTGATAAGGCCGATACTTCTTGATCCTCTAGTGAATTGGAGCGTAATTCACTATTTTTCCCATAGAAAATATAAGTAGTTACTGAATTCCATTGCTCTACAGTATTTAGTCCTTCTTGAATTTCTCTACGAATATCTTCGGAGTGTAAATATTCACATAAAAAAATGGTTTTCATTGCTTTTCCAAGTTCACATAATGCTAAATATGTTGGATGTTTTGTATCCCTTGTGAATCGTTTTAAAATAGATTCAGCAGAAGCTGTTCCCAGTCTTAGGGCAGTCGCAAACTTAACAATTTCTTCATATTGTTGTTGAATAAGATCCCAGTTAATCGGTCTACTTAAAACAGGATGTAACTGAGGGTATTCTTCGTTCATCCCAGCTTCAGGACGATACAATTTTTGAGAACCAATATTCTTGAAACGTGGCATAAGTTTGAAGCCTAACAGATGACAAAAGGCAAATGCAATCACACTTTGCCCATGCGTATCTACATAGTTTCGATCAATTTCCATATCTGTGCAGTGGCGCAATACACCTTCCATCATTGCAGCTACTTCAGAAGATAAACAAGATTTAATTTGAGAATACACACATGCAGAATTTCGATCTGTGTGCCAATAAATCATAATTCCATGTTTTCTATAACGAGGATGCCATTCTGTTAGTAGGTTTTGATCCCAAGCGCCATAATGTTTAGAATCCGAGGCACAAGCAGTGGTAGCTTCTCCCCATACATTTTTCTCTCGATGATTCATAATTTGATTGATTACTTCTGCATTCGCTTTTCTTAAATGATCTTTATGTATAAATTTCTGACGCATATATCGAAGCTCTCGATAATTATCAATGGGGTTTCCAGCAGCTACTGCTTTTAACCCAGTGTTTGTTCCTAATCCAAATAAACAAAGAAGTAAACGACGTTGAATCGTTTCTGAATCTAATATTTCTCGGTTAGCTGTAGTTTTAAAATGTTTGGTGAATCCTGTATGAAAGTCTGTTTCTTTTAATAAATCTAATAAATTAATATCATTCCATCTATTTTTAACTTCTTGTTTAATAGTTGGTACAAGTGGAGGCTCCAGTTGTTTATCAAGGGGAGTAACTTGGATCCATCCTTTATTACTTTTGGTAGTAATCACTATTTTTTTATTGCTTTGACTCTCTAATCCTTGATGAAGCATTTGTAGTTTTTCTTTCATTAACTGCTTTATATTTTCAATAAAAGGCTTCACATCAAGTGGTATCTTTAATGCTTCAAAATATTCTTCCTTATTTTCTTCAAAATCTTGTGGAAGATCTTCATCCGGGTTACGATATCGATTTGCTCCTTCAATCCAAATTTCTTTACACCGAAGCTGCGTACGAAGAGATTGAATGACTGCAATTTCATAGTTAATTCGATTGACTCTTTCAACTCCCTGACTATCCGCTTCGATAATGATATTTTTCCATTTAGGTTGAATGACACCCTCAATTGGAACAGTATCTTCAATTGCAAAATAACGTTGGCCACTTTCTTTATATTCTCGGATAAGTTGAATAGCTTCAATTACAGGTTGATGTAATTGGTTATTAGACCGGAAGGTAAGATTCATCAAAATATCAATAAATGTCCGTCGATAGTGTCCGCCATAAGAAGCATGCATCCTAGTATAAATTTTTTCTTTATATTCACGATCATTTTTTGTCATCTCTTTTATTATATCTTGAATTGTGTTAGCGCTAACAATTGGAAATAGGGTATCTTGAATAATCCCTTCGGGATGTTCTACAGTTGCTTTTAATAAGCTTATAATATGTTTATTTTTTCCTTTTACCCGTTCCAATTCTGTAATGGCTTCTTTCCGAGTTGTATTTTTAGCTCTATTTTTGATTTTAAGTGTAATTTCATCTAATAAATCTGCTAAAGAATCAATGACTTTCCCATATTGGTGTGAAAAAAGGATAGCTAATAATGTATAACGAATGTGGGACGGATGCGCACGTAATTCTGTTACAGTTTCTGTTGCTGCGCGGAAACGATATTTCTTTTCTAACTTTGGAGGTAAATGCTGAAATAGTCTAGGAGGAATTTCTAATCGTTGGATGGCTAACAGTTTTTTTAATTCTGTTTCCATAGTATTTACACTCGGTTTACATGCAGACGATAAAAGATATCGAAAAGATAACTGATTTGAATTTGTTTTTTCATACATGATGTCTACAATTTCTAAATCCTCATTTGATTGCACAGCTAACAATGCATCTAATCGACAACAAGTTTCAGCGGATAAATGTTCGGAAATTGTATAATATAAATCTTTCTCATACGTATCAATAGCGGAATGAATCATTCGTTTTAAACTACCTTTAGAAGGTGGTTCTACTTTCCATTTGCGAAATAAATGATAAGCTTGATCAGATAAATCTTCCATATCATGTGTAAGTTGTACTTGTTCTTTTAGCCATTGTATCAATTGGAGATTATCTTTTGAAGTGATCTCTCTGAAACCAAAGAGATCACGAATGATTTTTCGATGATCTGTATAACTTCTTTCTTTTCCGCCCCATTTATAATGTTCAAAAAAATCTTCAGGTAAAGCATCTATTTGATGTGCTAAATGTTGCACAATATCTTTCGAGATATCTTGTTTTTCGCTTGGAAAACGAGCTTCCTGTTGAAAATATTTTAGTAAGACAGCAAATCCCAGACGATTGGCGTTTGTTTTTTTACTCAATACTAAATGACGTTCATTTGGTAACAGCATGTAGTTCTCTAATAATTCTTCTTCAGTCCAACTTTTTTTCAATATTTCCCCTCATCTCATTACGTTTATTTAATAAATAGTATAATTGAGAGAGAGCATAACCTTCAAGAACACCCTGTTTTACTATTAATGGAAAAAGTCCTGCGGACTAGAGCAGCTACCCTGTCACTAAGCCTTCTTGAAGTCCTCTTGATTTTCTGTATAATAGGTGCTTACTTTATTTTTAGCGAATGATACAATATCATCGTTGTATTTTCTTATTTTATAAATCAAACCATTAATTAAATTGTCATTCATTCTTTGATAACGATAAAAAATAAAACATAATAGATAAAGGTACATAAGAGATTCATTAAATCTTTTTAATTTATACACAGAATAATAATCAATTAAAGAAGCGTAATATTTAATGCTTTCATTAGAAATTTTTAATTTCGGTAAAATAACACTAGCTCGTTGAAAAAGGGACCGTATATGATTTCCGCATTCTATTTCACGTTTCATTGCATTTATACTAAAATCTTTCGGTTGACATTTTATTCGAGTGATTTCATATAATCCAGAAGAATTGTATAATAATTCTTTTAAAAGTTGTTTATCTGTTTCAAATAGATGGTTGTGTATAATTGTTATGAGTCGTTGTTCTTCAGATGTAATCGCAGTCCCTACAACATCTTGCATAAAACTATACGCAGGAATAATAATATGTTCTTCTACTAAATAATTAAGTAATTCACGAAAAATAAAAATCGGTTTTCCACTTACTGTTGCAGCCCTGCGGGCTTTTTCTTCTAAAACACTTCGGTGATAGGAGTCACAAATACGGTAATTAGATATTTTAAGAATTAATTTTTTATGAGTAGATCGTGTCTTTTTATCAATTGATTCATAATCCCCAAAAGACTCGTTTTTAAAATAGATTTTTAAAATGTATTGAATATCTTCTTTCACCTCTGATAATTTAAACTGAAAAAACAATTGCTTTGATTTAAAATATCCAAGTTGAAGAATAAAATATACTTTAGATTTTATAGAACGTAAAGTATGTAATACTTCTTTTTCGACATGTGAAAGTGTAAAATACTGCACACGTTCTTGATGGGTAAATATTGGTCTACTATAAAGGCGATGTATTTCATCATCTGATAAAATCTTCAGTCTGTTCTTCGTGTTCATATCTGTTTAAGAACCCATCCTTTTAGTTAAAATATATTTATGTTATAAAGTACACGTCATTTTGTATTAGTTCGTCTTTTGATTACGATAAATAGTCATTCTAGACATCCCAGATTTTTCAATAGCTTCTGTGATACTTTCTCGATTCTTCAGAGCGAAAAATAAGCTTGTTATTATAATTGGTACTTACTATATCAACTGGATATGTATATCCCAAATACAGTTAATTACCCAGAGTATTTTTATATTCTTTCCATCTACGATAAAACGTGGCTTCACTTATATTCGTGATTTTACATATTTCTTTCACTGTCTTATTTGTTGTTTCATGTAATTCCATTGCATGTTTCACTCCATCATGTTTTAGATTGAATTTTTGTTTTCGTCCTTTATATATACCTTTTCTTTTAGCAACTGCAATTCCTGCTTGTTGTTTTTCTTTGATCATTGTCCGATCTAACTCACTAAAAGCAGACATAACTGTCAAAATAAATTTTCCTGAAGGCGTTCTCGTATCAATCCCTAAATTCAATATCACTAAATGAATGCCTCGTTTTTCTAATTCTTCCGTTAGTTCCAGTAACTGTTTTGTATTCCTTCCTAGTCGGTCCATTCTAGTTACAACCAACGTATCTCCTTTAATGAGTTGATTTAGTAATTGGTCCAATTTTTTTTTTTGTTCTAGTACGCCAGATATTTTTTCATGAATAATTTGATTTACTTTTGCATTCCTTAATTGTTCGATTTGAGAATCTAAGTTTTGATCAAAAGAAGAAACACGTGCATATCCAAAAATCATTATAATATCCTCCAATCTCCCTATTTAAAAGACAAGTGTATATGATAGCTTGATTATACAGTAAAATCAACACTCTCTCAACCTATCAATAAAGTGTACTCTATTGATAGTAAAAATAACATTATAATAAATATTAAATATACAAATAGTGCAATTAGAAAAACGTATAAGTTAATGTGGATTTGGTATATTTTGTCTTATTCCCCCTTTTCGGGGGTTGGGCAAAGAAACCCAAAATCTACTCCCTTCCCCAGACACTTTCAATCACTTTAAAATTATCCACTTCAATCAGTAGAAGCACTCTTTTCTTATGTTTTGTATCCAAAATAGATTTTTGATGCTCCATAACTCCGAAATCCTCTCCATCTGTCACATAACGATAGTCACATAGACTTAAGCACATATGTCTAGGTATGTGTGCTTAAGTCTATGTTAGGGTGCATAACTTATGTACATACACCTGCTGTCCTTAAGAACCTTATAACGAAAATGTTTAACTTAGATTTTTAGTCGGCTTTTTAAAAGAAAAAGACACCTCTCAAAACGGCAACTTAATACCCCCTTGGAATAGATGAGTTTGTTTAGAAATATGTCTCTATTCCACAAAAAGCTCTTATAAAAAACGAAATACAATTTTGACATTTCTACTACCGTACAACATCTAAATTAACATTCAAAAGTCTCCGTTCAGATGGAATCTTTTCAAGAAAGATTCATGTCCATTTCCAAATGAAAAAGCCTTGCTATTCGCAAGACTATCCTCTGAAACAAGTAAACTTGTATGATCAATTTTGACACGACATTTCCCTAACCGCCGTTTTACTTCCGATTGTAATTTCTTGTTTGCTTCTTCTAAAGAATGTGCTGGAATAATTGCTGATTGTAAGTCTGTTACCTTTCCATCATACATCACAGAAGAATCAATCTCATACCGATGTATCATGATTTCTCCACTTCCTTTCCAAAATTCCGCTTACAAATCATCCATACATGCATTATATTTATATATATTTTCACGATTACACTATATTTCTTCACAATCCCAGCTAACCCTGCCGCAATATCCTTGAAAAATCCCAATACTTAACATAATATATGCAATTGTCCTTAAAAAAATCATTTCCCTCTCCTTTTTCTGCCTATAACCATTTGAGCTATCTAATAAAACGAATAAAGAACAAAACTTGGGGTACAGTTAACAAAATAATAACAGGTTGATAATGCTCCAGCTTGAATGCGGTTGATTTTCCATATTAATCACACACCCTTTTTAGAGTGGTAGTATCAGTATGTCCAAGATTTAAAATCTCATTTTAAAATTTTTATATTCTTTGTATAAGGACCGGTTTTTTTCAGTTTTTCTTATGAAAATCACAAGGAGATAAATTATATTTTTTACTTTTAATAAATGTCCTTTTCTAGAAGAACCCCTTTATATATTTCTGATAGAATCTAAATTGTATAAAAAATATGTATGAGAAGAGGAGAAAAATATGAACCAGTATAAAAAAATATTAAAAGTTATCCCACTTGCTGGAGTATTAAGTACGTCATTATTAATAGCCCCAAATAATTCATTTGCAGCAACTAACTTGGATATGTGCTTAAAGCAAGGAAAAGGATATGAACAAACATGCGTAGAACAAAATGATTCTAGTGATCCTAGTCGTATTCATGCTATGTATGAAACAATAAATCACCTTGTAGAAATTGATGATTTAAATGAACAGACCAATTGGAAAAAGGATAGTTATAATTTTATCAGATTGAATTATCTTATTTTGCCGAGTCAAGAGCAAGGTGTGCTAGATAGGTTGAATACGATTCCAAAAGACAACGTACAACTTCAAGAAGTTCTGAAAGCTTTAAATGGCTATCATAATGGAACAAATACAATTACGGGTATTGACACATTACAAATTTCTAATCCAAATGTAGATAAGTATGTAGAAGCACCGAAACCAGATCCTAATTCGGACCAATATGAAAATATTATTTCATCAGCGAGCAATCAAAATTATACTAATAAAATTATTAGTAAAACTCAGAATATAACAAAAACATTGACATCAAGCAAACAATTAACAGTCACACATAGCATGAATATAGGAATGAAGGAATCGATGCATTTAACATTAGGAACGAATTTCCTTGGCCTTCTAGATGCGAAAAATGAAATTACATTTGAGTTTTCCGCAAACTATGGGTACACAAACGCATCTACATCAGTTGATACGGTTTCACACGTTGTGAATGTTCCTTCAGAGGAATTCGAAATAGCTCCTCGCACAGCTGTTGTCAAAACAGCTAAGTTGAGTACACCAGTATATACGTCGAAACTATTAGGGACTTCTAAAATTAAAGGTTACTATACAGATCAAGTTAATACGTATCCAACATGGGTACAATTAGGTATTTATAATAAATTTAAAGTCATCTCTCAACACAATCCAACTATCTGGAACAAATTAAAAGAGTTAGGCTTTGATTTAGATGATCAAACAAAAGAAGTTATTTTTAAAGGTGTAATTGATATGAAAGACAAAAAAGAACCAGGTTCTGTATATGAATCTAAGGTTCAAACTTATGAATTAGATGCAAATGGAGATATTAACTTTAATAAACCAGTAGGAACTCCTGTAGTAAAACTAGCAAAATTAGCCATACAATAAAGTGTAACAGCAAAACGCGTGCTACCTCTAAAATAAATCAAAGATAAAAATAGGGAAAGCTGCTCGATTTGTACATATCTAGATTAATTTATGAAAAATCCACCTTTTTTGAAAGAATGATGATAATCGAAGAGGGTGGATTTATTAATGTGATAGCTGCAGGTTAATCAGATTGACCTGCAAAAGAGTAAATAAATCTTTATTGTATCATAAGTAGTATCTTTAGGAAGAGCATGTCAAAATTAAATAGTAATTTAGCAAACGTCAAGTTTTAAGACTGAACCAGACATGTTAGCATAAGAAAATGTATTGTTTACTGCATGTGTAACTTTTTCTAATCTATTACATTTTGGGTTTCTTTGCCCATCCCCCGAAAAAGGGGGATAAGACAGAAACTACCAATTAATGAACAATCAACGTAACAAAAAGGTAGAAGATTTATATTGTGACAAATTATTTTTGAGACAGTATTTAGTTACATCTAAATTCAATACAATCTAGTTTAGAATTTAAAAAGAAATATTGTAACAAAAACGAACGAACGTTGATATTACAAATCCATTTAGCCCAGTTAATCCCTCGCTATGATTATAACTAAGGTTGTTTTGTTAGTACTACCTAATCCAGATAACCCAAAACGTTAATGAATTGGAATATTTTGTATTAATATCCCTTTTCGGGGGATGGGCAAAGATACCCATGTAACAAACAGAAAAAGGTGCTCCTAGGGGCACCTTTTTCTGTTTATAGAATTTTAATATATATTACTTCTCAATATATATAGAACGTATAATCGTACGTGTGTATGGATGCCCCGTTTTATTTTTCCCTTTCACATCAATGGTAAAATTGTATACACCTGATTGCTCTATATGCTGTAACGTGGTAGATAACATATTTGCATCTCCTTGTTGAACGCCATCAGATTGTGAAATCAGTGTACCTGTCTGATCGACAATTCGAACCGTCATAGAAACATCCTCCGCTTCAACTGGGTTTTTATCAGCAGATTGGATTTGTAATTTTGCTTGATTTACTTTCAGCTTAGCCGGTATTTTCAAATGGAAAGGTGCTTCCTGTTGATACTGTACCATCGCTAAATAAGCATCTTTCCCTTCCGTATTCATACGTATCTTCCAGTCTCCCACTTCCATACTTTTTATTTGAAATGTATGAATAAAGGCCCCTTTAAAAAAGGTATCATCACCCGTTGTTACTACCGCATCCTGTTTGGTGTAAACCTTCCCTGATGGCGAAATAAGTTGTATCTCTACTTGTTTACTCGCAGTCAAAACCGATACAGTTCCTGCTGTCAATGTATCCACAGAAAACACAGCGCGATTTTCTTGATGTGGGATCAGCTCTCCGCCTAAAACCGTTTGGTTTTCTGTCGGTCCTAACTCTGTATAGGGCTCATTCCTAGAAGGCGCGGCAGACGGTGACCATGCTGGCCCCATTTTTTTCGTTCGTAAGTAAGGTTCTATGCGAGAAAAGACGGCACTTCCCGTTCGAATTGAATCATGATCTAATGTAATATCAGAAAAAAGGTGGGCACCGTACGGCAAAGTGGTACTCCATTCACTGACAAGGCCATCGTTATTTCCATATGGTGACAAATATAATCCTCCCATAGATAAAGCAGAAAAAGTAGGCCCCCAACTGGTTCCTGCTATCGTGTAATATTGATTGGATTTTGTGGCAGGATTACTATCAATAATCGAGCGAAAACGTGCCATTTCCCCGGTTTGTAACGCATACGTTCCTTCATCTTGTTGCCCTAGTAAAGAGGCAAGCCATCCCGCCCACCAACTATAGGATAAATCTGCTAGATGTGTCCCATAATGAGGGGATCCAAGTGTGATGACCTTATCCACAAAACGATGCGCCCCATATTGTACAAGAGCCGCTTGTGTATCAATGCCCCCTTTGCTATGCGCGATGATGTTGACTTTTTTTCCAAAATGTTGCGAAATGGCTTCTAATTTTGCAGCTAATAGTTTCCCATTTGTCCAAGGACTTACCGACCCTGTTCCCGCCGCATCGTACAGTTGTACAAAAGCAGTTTGATAGCCAGCATCGTAAGCAAGGTCATACATCGTATTTTTCCCATGATAGTAAGTATCTCCATACCAATCATTTGCCTTTCCGTTTTTTCCTTGCACAAATACAATCGGTGATTTGGTAGGATCTACCTGTGTAGGTGTTGCTCCCACAAACCAATCCCCTGGCCGGAATGTTTCTTTTGGTGGAAATACCTTTCCGTAATTTGGATGTGTTTCTGCAGATACAGAAGGTGCGTTATAAAAAATGAAAAATAAGAAAAGCAAAAGAAAGGATTGCAGTAGTCTTTTACAATGTTTCAAATGAATACCCCCTTATGTTTTTATCTTTACATACACTTTCAAATGAAGATTACATCTTCTCGGCCCCCTTTTGTACATATAATTTCTCATGATATTCGGTCTCCAAAAGAGAAAAACCTTTTATTCTAGCCGTTTCGAGATATTTCTCAAAATACTTCCCTTATATCCGATATATAATGGGGAGACCTGGCAGGATTGTCTAGGAACATAGAAAAAGGAGGGGAAGAGGATGAAAAGTGGAACCCGAATATTGGTTACTTTCTCATTGGTTTTGCTCGGACTGCCTATCATCTTTTTAGCTTTTATTACATGGAAGCATAAAAAGCCATCCGAATCTGTAAATCTTATGATAGAAAACTCGCAAGAAAACAGATTACCATCCTATACGCCATTCCAAGTTACTACCTTCAACATTGGTTACGCAGGATTAGATGCAAAACAAGATTTCTTCATGGACGGAGGAACAGGCTCACGTTCTCGTAGTAAAGAACAAACCAAACAGAATTTACAGCACATGTCGTCCTTTTTAAAAGAAGACCATGCAGATTTTGTCTTGTTACAAGAAGTCGATATCAAAGCATTCCGTTCTTTTGATCAAAATGAATATCAATTTTTTCAACAGGAGTTATCCCACCACGCTTCTACATTCGGTTATAATTATAGGAATCCATGGGTTCCGGTTCCCTTTTTGCGTCCCATGGGATATGTGGAATCAGGACTGGCTACTTTTTCTACCTACTTCATACAACAGGCAACTCGTTTTCAATTACCAGGGAGAGAACCTTGGCCCAAACAACTCTTTGATTTAGATCGTGCGATGGTAGAACACATGATCCCGGTTGAAAATGGAAAGAACTTACGAATCGTAAATCTACATGTCTCGGCATATGATGCAGGTGGGAATATCCGCAAACAACAACTGCAATACATAAAACAGTATATGCATACACAGTATCAGAAGGGGGATTATGTGATTATAGGTGGCGACTGGAATCAGCTACTGTCAGATATTCAGTTACAAGACCCCGCATTTCTAGCCGCCTGGCCCAAATGGTTAGTGCGTTTGCCCCAAGATTTTACAGAAGGAGGGTTTCAATGGGCTGTAGATTCTTCTGTGTATACGGTACGCGATAATCGTACGGCATACATCAAAGGAAAAAGTTTTGTGACCATTATTGATGGATTTGTAGTCTCACCTAATGTGGAAATCCTTCAAGTCAAGGGACACGATTTACAGTTTACACACAGTGATCATAATCCTGTGAGTGCTGTTTTTCAATTACAGTAGAACGGAAGACATACGTTCGAATAAACTTTTGGGAGACGTGAATAAACATGAAACAAGCATATACAATTGTTGTTATCGGAGCTGGTACAGCTGGGATTTCCTTGGCTGCTCATTTACTCCGTCATGCCCCTGTATTAACAGAACAGGTGGCCATCATAGACCCTGCTCAAACACATTATTTCCAGCCACTATGGACCTTTGCGGGAGCTGGGATTGTCAAAAAAGAAGCAACGATGAAAAAGCAATCCGACCTCATTCCAGAAGGCGTACATTGGATACAAAGGAACGTTGTGGAAATAAGCCCTGTAGAAAACAGGTTGCTGCTAGAGGATGGAACTGTTATTGCCTATGAAATGTTAATTGTAGCTGCGGGTATTCAAATGCATTGGAATCACATTAAAGGATTGAAAGAATCGATTGGGAAAAATGGGGTTTGTAGTAATTATTCGTATGACTATACGGATGCAACCTGGAGAGAAATCCAACAATTTAAAGGAGGAAACGCTATCTTTACGCATCCGAATACCCCTATCAAGTGTGGCGGTGCACCCCAAAAAATTATGTATTTAGCCGAGGAATACTTTTGTCGCCAAGGTGTCCGGGAGAAAAGTAAGATTATGTTTCAAACAGCAAATCCACATATTTTTCATGTACCTCGCTATGCTTCCTCTTTAGAAAAGGTAATTCAGAGGAAACAAATTATAACGAAATTTCATCAGAATTTAGTAGAAATTAACGCTGAAAAAAAAGAAGCGATTTTTGAAGATATACAAACAGGTAACAGAGAAAGCATACCGTATCATCTCTTACATGTTGTCCCGCCTATGGGACCACCTGATATGATCAAGAATAGTTTACTAGGAGACGAAGAGGGATGGGTAGATATAAACCCTTATACACTGCAGCATGTACGGTACCCCAATATATTTGGAATTGGGGATTGTACCAATTTGCCAACTTCTAAAACGGGGGCGGCTATTCGAAAACAAATCCCTGTTGTAAGAGAAAACCTGTTGGCATTTTTACAGGGACAGGAGGTACAAGCGACATACGATGGCTATACATCTTGCCCCATTGTCACGGGATATAAAAGTTTGATTTTAGCAGAATTTGATTATCATCAGGAAGAACAAGAAACATTTCCGTTTGATCAATCGAAAGAAAGATATAGTATGTTTTTGTTAAAGAGATATGCACTTCCTTTTCTATATTGGAGATATATGCTGAAAGGCATTGTATAAGAAATGATACATTGTCAAAAGAAATCCTGGCTAAAAAAGAATTTGAAATGTAAGGGGGCAGATGTATGTTATTCGAATGCTTTTATCATGACAAATTGGCTCATGCATCTTATATTGTGGGGTGTCAGGATCACGGAGTAGCCATCGTTATTGATCCGGGACGCCACATCGAACAATATATGGAATTTGCTAGAAAGCGCGGATTAAGCATCATTGCGGTAACAGAAACACATATTCATGCTGATTTTGTATCTGGTGCGAAAGAGCTTGCGTTATCTTGTAACGCAACGTTTTATGCATCAGCTGAAGGGGGAAGCACGTGGAAATATCAGTATCTCGATCAAGTGCCATACCATCTCGTCAAAGGTGGTAGTGCATTTCATATTGGTACGATTCAATTTCAAGTTATGCACACGCCAGGACATACGCCTGAAAGTATTTCATTTCTAGTCATAGATACAAAACAGCATAATGAAACCAATGACAAACCGATAGGGATTTTTACAGGAGATTTTCTATTTGTTGGTGATGTAGGTAGACCAGATTTATTAGAAACCGCTGTTGGTATTCCACATCATGCGAAGAGTAGTGCCAAAGACTTATTTCATTCGATCCAAAAAATCAAAACGATGCCGGTATACCTACAAATTTGGCCCTCCCATCGTGCTGGTAGCGCATGCGGAAAATCATTAGGCGCCATTCCCTCCTCTACAATAGGCTATGAGAAACTTTTTAATTGGGCCTTTCAAACAGAGGAACAAAATTCTTTTGTGATGCATGTATTAAGTGGACAGCCGGAACCACCACCTTATTTTTCTAAAATGAAACGAATCAATCAAGCTGGCCCGCCGATTCGTACACAAGGTCTCATAAAAGAAATACATTCTTTCCCTGCATGGCAACAACTAGCACATGCAGACCAACAAATCATTGATATAAGAGAACCAACGGTTTTTGCATCTGGTCACGTAAAGGGATCCCTGAATATTCCTTATAACCAGTCTTTTACAACCTGGTGTGGTTGGCTCCTAGAGGATAGCCAGGACCTTATCATCGTTATCGATCCTCTGTCTGCGAATATAAACGAGGTACGGAGAGATTTGGAAGCAATTGGACTAGACCGTACGATAGCCTATATGCCTTCAAACACACTGGAAGATATAGAGCCATTAGAGACGTATGAAGAAAGAACTGTTCAAGAATTGTTTCCTCTTATACAATCGGGAACCCATCCCGTTATTGATGTTCGAAATCAATCGGAATGGAACGAGGGACATCTTCCGCATGCCAAACATATCACGCTAGAACACCTGACAAAGCATGTACAAGACATTCCAAAAGATCGTCCGATTATTGTGCAGTGTCGTTCTGGTACACGTTCCGCTATTGCAGCAAGTATATTACAGAAACATAGTGTAAAGGAAGTAATAAATGTACAAGGTGGATATCTAGCATGGCTAAGGGCGGAATTCCCTATTTGTAAATAAAGAGATAGAAAAGTACAATCATCACACAAAAGAATATAGGATGAAAAGAATAGTGAAAAGGGATAAACATCTATAAAAACCTTTATATTTTGTAATGAAACAAATATAAAGGTTTTTTATGTGTCATTTGAATTTGTAAATTACTCTATACAATAGCTTGATTACATCAAGTGCTTATTGTATCACGAATTTTTTGTGCAGTATTTTTTATCTTTCCCTTCCTTCTGTTTGATTTGCTTGGAATTCCATTTTCAAAGCAATACTATCTCCTTGGAACATATTTTGATCGTTTCCATTGTCTTCAAATATAAACTTCATCCAAAACCAATCCATTTTCCCAGGTTGTAACCCTCGTGATTCCGTCCACTTGGATGCAAATACTTTCTTTGAAACGACTTCTGATCCTTGTTCTTTTAGTTCTGCAAGGGTTGTTTCATAAACAGGGCTCTTTGCTGGGTCCCAATCCCAAAGGAATTGTACTTTTATATGCTTACCAAAATCATCTGCTTGATTATTTTTCAGAACATCGTTTACCGTATAATCTATTTTCATCACAACATCTTGAATAGCTAACGTACCACTATTTTTTAAGTTGAATTTTTTTAATATTTTATCCCCTGGTTTCAACTGATTTAAATCCAATGAAGTAGTAGGTTGCATAGCTAAATCTAATGTACCCGCCGTAAATGTGTTATTCGTTACCACTTGATCGCTAAAATAGGCATATGTTCCCCCACCGATGAAAGATAAACCAAGAGCGGCAGAAATAACTCCTACCCCTAATTTCTTTTTGAATGACATATTTTGTTCCTCCTATTCCATTTCTAATCTATGTAAGAACCCCTTGATATAGATATAGCACGAATAGAGAGAAGTTTATATGGAAATCAAAACATGACATATTGAGAAAATTCTATGGTCATCTCCCTTTTCGAAATGCATCGCTATACAAAGTTACGTGTATCCCTAACATCTTGCTACTTTTTATTTTTGCTCTCAAGTATAAAATACCTATCCACATGATTTTCTCAATAATAAATGCTAAAACATAGCATATACCCCTTATGAAAGCTATTTTTATAAAGGTAAGGGGTGAAAGAATGAGGTTACAGAAGAGGTTTCGATGGATTTTATTTGGTGTATTTCTAGTATTACTACTAATAGGAGTGGGGTATTCTTCAATATTACGACCAGACAATCCAAAACCGATGAAGAACGCACTACCCGTGCAAACACCAGAAACGTCGATTAAACATGCTGTTTTACAGGAATTATCGCAACAAAAAAAGACACTCGGGGAAGAACCACAGATTACAGATACACAAGTGCAGGTGAATGTGAAGCGATTATCCAAAGATGAGCACTGGGCATTTGGATCTGTAGTGATATTGGCCCCCAATGTAACAGGCGCATTTCCAGAAGGAAAACTCTTTATTGCGAAACACGCTACTACAAATTGGGAAGTCGCTTTAGAAGGAATGGATTTGTTCAGCGAACTCTCACAACAAATTCCCGATGCAATGATGAGCGCGCAAGAAAAGAAGGCATTTTCTTTACTTGGGAATGCGCAGGCCCTCTCACAGAATAGGCCTGAACTTCGGTTACCTTACGAAAAAGGACAATCTTGGGTGATGTCTGGCGGTCCTCATGGATGGTCAGGATCAGATAGACCCTATAGTTCTCTTGATTTATATGGCGGAGACCAACGCGTGTTAGCTGCGGGAGATGGCATCGCTTACACCATGTGCGCAAATAACAGAGGCTGGATCCGTATCTATCATGAAAATGGATATGCCACGGATTACTATCATTTGTGGAATAATATGATACCAAATGGTCAGCCAGTCCAAGAAGGAACCTTTTTAGGGTATACGGGGACGGATGTATCGTGTGGTGGATATGCAAGTGGTCGCCATGTGCATTTTTCGCTCTTGCAGGGCAATACGCGTATCCCTTTACAAGGAAAAGAACTAGGTGGCTGGGTATTCTTTGAAACCTCTCCTTATAATGGCTATGCAATGCATGGGAGTACAATGAGATATACAGGCAATACTTTGTATAATTACGGAAAACTTCTGGTGAATCAAGGAATTGTAGATGCCAATGGAGGGCGTACAGTAAACCTTCGTACAGGCCCCGGTACGAACTATTCGGTTGTAGGTTCTCTTCATGATGGAGAGGTTGTAACGGTTTCTTGTACCGCAAATGGGGCGACATTTACTGGTCGTAAGGGGAGCACAAATAGATGGAATCAACTCACAAATGGGTATTGGATGAGTGACGCCTATCTGTATACAGGTACCAATGATGCGATAGCTTCTTCTTGTAACGAGTAGCGCATCATATATGTATGTAAAATTGATAGGTTCCCTTACATGGAACAACCTCCAATTTGGACGATCCCAATCATTATTTTCATTAAGATAGAACCCAGAATCTCTTCTTATACAACAAACAGAAGGTACTTTGGTATACGCCTCTGTTTGTTGTATGTATAAAGATTCTAAATTCCATAGCTAGCATACAAGTTTATAAAAAATAAAGTTCTATTTTCTATTACTTATGTTAGGAATCTTTATATTTAACGAATAGCTGCGCCATTTGGTATAGCATTTTTCATCCACTGAGGAAGCATAGCTGCCTCTGAATGAAAAGCATACTTGTTCAAGATAGACGGACTCGTAATCCAGCGTTTCATTGGTTTTCCAGTCGCATCTTTATCAAGAAAATAGATGAACGAATCCTTTTCAAACCGTACTAATCCCATATCCGGATCAATACTTCTTCCATTTGGAATCGTATGTAAGCTTTGAAATTCTAATACCCCATCCCAATTTTTAAAAATACGATTATACGTATCTGAATCTGTAATGTAACGTTTCATGCCTCTATCCACTAAATAGATGGCTGGTTTTCCTACTTCCTTTACACGATAGCCATTATAGACATATTGGTCATTTTGTAGAAATTCTTGGTTCATAGCAGTCATTTTTTCTTGACCAGCTGCATGGGCTTGCGGTGCAACAATGATACTGCAGCCAATCAAGGCTTAGTGACAGGGTAGCTGCTGTAATCCGCAAGATATTTTCCAATTATAGTAAAAACGGGAGTTTTATTGTTAACATAAATGTTTGTTTTTGACAAAAAGAGTCATAACTCACAAGTTTTGAACTTAAATTTTGTATTCAGTAAATTTAGGGCGTCACTCGGTTTCATAACTTATGTTTATAAACAACAGTAAATTGAATGACTTTTGATGAAATACTATGTGCTTCAAATTTTGTGAGTTTATTTTACTTTTAATGGGAACTATTCTGCAGATTAGAGCAAGCACCCTGTCATTAAGCCTAGTAAAAGGGAAATGGAAAGAAAGACCATCATTAGGGGGCATGCTTCTTTCGCCGAGTGTGCAATTTTCGAAACTGAAGGTCACACAAAAAGTATGGGGTGCTTTCTTTTTAGTTGTTTTTTTTCAAGCAATTGTAAAAGGGATTTCTTCTTATGCCGCTCAAAATACTGCGGAAATGATAGAAATACAGAAACAACTGGGTGATGTGCAAGAATCTATGGGATTGATGATAGGTAAGGCGATGGGAACTAGTTTTTTCGGGGCGCTTATCGGAACTTTATTAGTAGCAATGATCTATAAAGTCTTTCTCATGTTTTTTGGAAATGATACGTCTTATAAGATGGTACTTGCTATTATAGTGTATGCAAGTATTGTACTGATTATTGGTGATCTATTCAATGCAATTTTAACACGTATGTTTGGTGGAAATATAACAGGATATACGAACTTATCCCCATTATTCCAACAAGGTACACTACTCCATGGAATGGCTAGCGCATTTGAGGTATTTTATTTATGGTATTTAGGTTTAATTTGGATGGGATTACGAACAGTGGCCGGATTAAGTAAAGTAAAATCCTCTATTCCAGTTGTTGTCATCTTTTTGATACAAGCGGCGTTTATTACTTTTGGCACCATGATGGTATCAAAGTTCATGTAATCTAAAGTATATGTTATGCTCTACTTGAATATATCCAGGTAGAGCATATATTTTTAGTGTATATCATTTAAGGGGATAGAAATCTATACGAATACATTTGAATCCTTTGGGTGGATAACGAATCGTTTATCCTAACAGGTGAAAACTGCAGCCAATGTCCCCAAAAAGCAGTGTTACTATAATTTTTAAGTGCTTAGCTATGTTGACAGAATAGAAAGGGTTGTATGTAAGATGGTATATGCAGAGCTAACCCCTTCGTTTCAGGGGAGTTTTCGTTCTGATTTATGTAAAGTATTGCGCTATTATTTAGAAGACACGAAATATGCATGTGTGACAGAAGATACATCGATTGTGACAGATTCATTTGTGGAGATATTGATGGTATATTTTCAAGGTTCCCCTGTATTTTTTAAGTGGGAGAAGATGGGTTTTGAAATGGACCGTATCTCGTGTAAGCAGGTATTGCAAAAAATTGAACATGCCATGCGCCAAAGAAGTTCTACGTTAAAACATAGAAATCATTTTTATCGTTTACTACGAGAGGTAGGCCTGCAAGAAGATATACCACAAGACTTTTTATGTATGAAGAAAAGAATATTAGAATTGGAAATGCTAAAACAACAGCGAGAGACAAAGAAAAAAGGCCGTCTTGTTTCGGGGCGACAAATCAAATTGTTACAAGTTTTGTGGAAGAAAACATTTCATCGAACTTTAGAGGTATCAAAGGACATGACACAAGGAGAAGTAGATGAGTTATTTCGTCGTATACATAAAAAACGGTGCAAGTTAGCTCGGATGTCGGAAGAAAATAATTCTGGTGACATATCAAAGATCTTTTGATATGCGAAATTGCATATTTTGTTCTCTCTCTACTCATGTATAATTGCAATCGCAGTCTTAACATTTATTGGGGGAGTTGCTCCATTAGTGACACAATTGTTAAAAGCATTTATGTAGTATATCGTTTCTAACATGTTGAAAAAGAGGTAAATACCCACGGCGTTAGTTATGGGCATCTACCTCTTTTCGTATTGAGAAAGTTACCTTTTAAATTCGGGACAACAAACAATATAAGTAATTCCCGTCCCAATCCTAAGGTAATACGCTGCAATAGGAAATAAACCCCTATTGCAAATCAAGGTCAAATACGAGAAAAAATAAAAAAAGATTGAGTGAGTTCACTCAATCTTAAGAAGGAGACAAATGACAGATTATCACAAAGCTTATTAAATAGTATAACTCATATTGTCAGAAAATTAAATTCATGATTTGTATATCAAATGCCGTTTCTGTTGCAAAGTTTTACACTACCCTAAAAATATAGAATTAAAATACAAATAGGAAGAATAAATCGTATGAAATATACAAGATGAGGTATAGACTATTCATAATTTTTAATCGTTTTTAAACTTTGCAACAGAACCTATTTTTCTTCTTGAGGTATACAAGAGAAAAAAAGAGGGCCTTTTATAGAAAGGCCCTCTAAAAATGTATGTCTTTTATAAACAAACGAATAGCTAGGATATAGCAATCTATCCTCCTAATGTTACTTTATGATTTACAGGTTAATTTCCACGGAAGAACGTTTCCTGTCTAAGTCTGTTTCTGTAGATTGTTCAGAAAGTGTCGTGCATTCTTGAAAGGCAAATTGTTTACAGCCCTTACATTTGGATGTCTCTAATTCTTGTAGTGCAAAATGCAATGCTACTCCTGTACGTGTGAAAAAGTGTGGTTCGCCAATTCTTTCGTATAATCCTGTTTGATGGAATATTTCTTTCGGTTGATGCTGGATACCGGAAATCAAAAGGGTTCCTTGTTTTGCTAGCATCTTCTTCCGAATGTGTTCTACTGCAGATTCTGCCGAAGTATCCATAAAAGACACGTTTCCCATACGTAGGAGAAGAATGTGAGCGTTAGACTGTAGGGCAGATTCTATAGACGTTTCGAACTCCTTTATGGTACCGAAGAATAAGGGACCTTCTACGGTGAAGATACTGATTTGCGGACAATTTTTCCCATTTGCGACGATGTCTGACTTGACATAGGAATCTACTGGATCTGGCAATACTTTTCGAACACGTAAAGATTTGCTCATTTTTCCAATAAACAAAAGAAAAGCAAGGAGTAATCCCACGCTTACTCCGGTTGTAAGATCTGTGAAAACGGTTAATAGGAACGTCAAAACAAGTACTAGGGTGTCCCCCGTTCTTGTTTTCAGAACATGAATAAACTCATGCTTCTCACTCATATTCCAAGCAACGACCATTAAAATCGGTGCCATACTAGCCAGTGGAATATGAAAGGCAAGCGGAGATAGAAATAATAAAACCAGTAATACTACCATTCCGTGTATCATGCCTGATATTGGCGAAGTCGCTCCATTTTTAATATTTGTTGCAGTCCGAGCGATGGCACCCGTCGCAGGAATGCCGCCAAATAATGGTGCCACCATATTGGCAATTCCTTGTCCCACCAGTTCTTTATTACTATTATGTTTACTATTTGCCATGTTATCTGCCACCATGGCAGATAACAATGATTCAATCCCGCCTAATGCCGCAATGATACAGGCTGCTGGCAGTAACATAAGGATGTTCTCCCATGTAAAGGCAGGCATTTGGAAATCTGGTAGCTGATGTGGAATATCGCCGTATGTAGTCCCAATCGTTTCAAGTTGATTCGGAAATAGCAGGATTGCGATCAAACTTGAAATGACCAATCCTAATAAAGCGCCTGGAATTCGAGGTAACCATTTTGTAGCTGCGATCACAATTCCTAAACACAGAAAAGCGGTAAGGATACTATACCGATTCATATCTGTGATATTTGTCCCAATTTCTTTCATGTTATAAAAAAAGGTTTCTTGTTTTTCCAGGTGATGCAGCCCTAAAAAATTTGCAATCTGTCCAGAAAAAATAATGACCGCAATCCCCGTTGTAAACCCAATCATGACAGGTCGCGGAATAAATGTGATAAACCTTCCTAGTTTGCATACGCCCATTAAAATAAGTAAAATTCCTGCCATAAAACCAGCAATTAATAAGTTTTCATAGCCATATTGCATTACAATCCCAAGTAAGATCGGTACAAATGCGCCTGTTGGTCCTGCAATCTGATATTTTGATCCCCCAAATATGGATACGAGAATTCCTGCGATAATCGTCGTATAAATACCATATTCAGGTCGTACACCGCAAGCAATGGCAAATGCCATAGCAAGTGGAATCGCTACGATTCCTACCACCAATCCTGCTAACATATCTTTTTGTAAGTTCGCGAGGTTATATCCTGCATATCTGCCTGAAAATCTCATCGTTTTTCCTCCTCCTCCTGCATGTATTTAAGGACTTGTTGTATGTGCGTAGGAATATCCCTCTACAACGACTTCTAAATTTCCTGTTTCGGGATGAATGACAAGTCCATGCACAGGTACAGAAGATGGTAATAAGGGGTGTTGGCGTATGATTTCTACACTATGTTGGACACTTTCTTGTACATTGCGGAAACCGGTTAACCATGTAGATAGATCGATTCCTGCATGTTG
Source organism: Bacillus sp. FSL K6-2944 (assembly GCF_038005385.1). Lineage (NCBI taxonomy): Bacteria > Bacillati > Bacillota > Bacilli > Caryophanales > Bacillaceae > Bacillus > Bacillus sp. FSL K6-2944. The sequence continues at coordinate 58,864 of NZ_JBBOTE010000006.1, forward strand.
TAAGGTACGAATGCAAGTGGAATCAATGCCTTGCATTCGTACCTTGTCTAATAGGGGCTCTGCTTGCAAACCCGCCATGCCACAATCTTCATGACCAATTACACAAATTTCCTCCACTTGTAATTCATAAATGCCCAGTATGATACTCCGCATCATACTACCAAAAGGATGGGAAATCACAGCGCCTGCGTTCTTTATGACTTTGGCATCCCCATTTTGTAAGCCCAATGCTTGTGGTAATAATGTTAACAGTCTGGTATCCATGCAGGTTACAATCAATAACTTTTTATTTGGAAATTTGGTCGTAGAAAAAGGTTCGTATTCTTGTTTTTGTACAAATGTTTCATTATGCGTCAATATATTTTCTAACAATGTCACTTGGTAACGCCTCCCTTATAGGTATGATCACATGAACAGGCTGAAATAAAAAAGCTTGCCAATTTTTAAGATTGGTAAGCTTTTGATACGAATTCGGACGTGATCTTATGTTTAGTCTAGAGAGGATAAAATTTGGTGTCAATAACCTAAAACATGAGAAATATATTCTATAGATTTCTTATAAAATATGAAATTCTTTTTTCTGATTCTTACCTGTATCTCATGTTAAGAACATATATAGGAAAAATAAGTATCATAAAATCACCATACATCTGCGTTGTTTCGATTTTTCACTGTTCTACACAGGGAGACATTGTTTTCTGATTCGCAATATGCGTAGGTTGAGAAATACAGATAGTACCTTGTATGTCATATGAAATCCATTTACAATGTAACTAAAGTATCGTTAAGGATGCATTTAAGTTTCGCTAACATGAGAATTTCCTATATATAATTGATTCATGGTGAAATAGAAAAGAATGAAAGCTGAATCTATCATCATGATAGCTATTTTATGTGAAACTTGGAATTGTTACGAGGGAGACAAATTGAGAACAATGGATGTTTATTAGGAACAATCCATTTCATATATGAAGGAGGAAATAGAATGAACAAAACTGTAAAATATGCAATTCGATTTTTAGCTGTACCCTTTGTAACAGGTGCAGTTCTGTTTAGTGCAGCGGCAACGCAAAATGTACAAGCAGCTAGTGAACCATCACTACAAACACAAAAAAGTGAAGTGGGAACATTAGAAATTACATTGACAGCTATGGAATGGAAATATGATCATAGTGAGCCCGGGGGATTTAAATATTATCCTGGAAACAACTTAGCAGATGTAGAATTTACAATCTATAATAAAAAGGACAATACAGAGTATGCAAAGAAACGAACGGATAAAAATGGAAAAGTTTCGTTTCAACTCCCTTTGAATCTTTCTTTTTCCTGTAAACAAACATCCGCATATCCAGAAACAAATGGGGGAAGATATGTCCCTGAGACAAGAACGTTTTCTGGATCTTTTAAAACAAATGGAGAAATCTATCAGCATAATGTGTACAATATGTTCACATTATATTAAAAAACAAAACCCTTTGAAAAACGATTTCAGTTTTTCAAAGGGTTTTAACGTACTAGAGATTATGTAAATATTTTAGTATGAGTTCCAAATTTGCGGAACCCATTCAGGGTAATCAATAAGTGGATTTTGATTCCTTTCAAAATCTTCGCCATGCTTCACGTACATTAAAAGGAATCGAAACGATTCATGCTATATATAAGCAAAAGAGAAGTCACATTCTTGATTTCTCTCTTGCGGCGTGCAAGGAATTATAGGAGTTATTCAGGGTACTTAAAATCTAACCAGATTTTGTGAATTATCGTATACTTTTTCGAACTTTGCAACAGAACTTGTTAGCTTAATAGCGATGTGGTGGAACCAAAAATTATTAAAACATATTTCATTATTACTTCACTGCTTTGGCTACAAGTGCTGCGTATGCTTCTGCACCTACTTTGGTTAAATGCACACCGTCAGGTGCAAAGTAGTCTTGCTTTCCAGCACTTGCTACATACCAATCAACTAGAGTTACATTCGGGTATTCAGATGCCGTAACTTTCAGTCTCTCATTCACAATTGATTCCCACGGACGTGGTACTCTCGTATTAATAAATATGATTTTACGTTCGTTTCCAATTACTTTTATTAATGAGACAAGTTGCTCAGTAGTAAAGGCTCCATTTGTACCTAATCCAATAATGACATAATTTCCTAAATTACCTTCATATTTTAACTGTTCAACTACCGGAATCGCTTTTGACAGCTGGCGACCAATTTGGGCATCAATCCTAATATCAGGAAAAGCATTTTTTAAATACGGAGTAATATCAATCATAACGGAATCGCCTATCGCAGTAACTGTGAGTGAATTTTTAGGTTGCGCAGAATTTACTTCTTTTGATTCTCCTTGTTTTTGAGGCGTCTCTTGATTTGGATTTTCCCAAACTGCAACTGGATGTGGCGCCGGTTGTGTTTGTGCTGTTTCCACCTTATCTTGTTGAGAGTTCTCCCTAGCCTTACTAGCTTTTGATAACCCTACGACCGCTATCGCCGAAACGAATAATGTACAAATTAAAGCTAACTTAACACCTAAAGTGACATTTTGAATTCTTAAATTTTTAAACTGAATGTTCCGGAGCGCACCTTGTCGGATTGGTTTTTCAATAAACTTCCATGAAATTTGCGCAATCAATATAATCAAAAGAAATTGAAGGATTGCTCTTATTAATGAGAAATCCCCAGTATTTACCTTTGGAGTCGTCAATGTAAGAATTGGATAATGCCAGAGGTATATGCCATACGATCTTATCCCTATCCAACGTAAAGGCCTAAATCGTAAAAATTGAGCAATACGACTAGCTGGATGAGCTAGATTGGCCACTAACAATGCTGTTGCAATTGATAAGAGAACCATTCCTCCCTTGTATAGAAATGGATCATATTGATTGGTCTTCCAAAACATAACCAAAATAATAATAAGGGCAATGCCCCCCACTACATCAAGAATGAAACGCGCCTTTGGGATAATTTTATTTGCTAGCCTATTGCTTGGCCAAACTAAGGCAAGTACCGCCCCGATAAGTAAGGAAAAGGCCCTCGTATCTGTACCATAATATATTCTGCTCGGATCAGCTCCAGGTTCATACAAAATTGCCATCGCTAAAGCGGAAGCAACGGCTCCCAGACAAATTAATAAAATCATACGGGATTGTTTTTTTATGTAGTAAAGCCCTAAACTAATGATAAACGGCCAAACAACATAGAATTGTTCCTCAACTGCTAACGACCAAAAATGATTCAATGGAGAAAGCTGGCTAAAATTATCAAAGTACGATAATTTATGATAAATATACCACCAGTTACTAACATAAAATAATGCCGCTAATGAATCTCCGCGCATTTTTTCAAGTAAAGAGCTATGAAAAATCGTAATCCATGCCAACGTTATAACGAGCATTCCCGGAAGCAATCTCTTTGCCCTACTAAGCCAGAATTTTTTTAAATCAATTCTCTGATTTCTCTTCCACTCTATCGCTAGAATATCTGTAATTAAATAACCTGAAAGTACAAAAAATACAGTAACCCCCAAAAATCCTCCAGGCATCCAATTAAAATTAATATGATACAACATAACACCTAGTATAGCTAGGCCCCTGAGACTGTCCAACCCAACCATATAACGACTATTTTTTTTAAAAGGTTTAGCCACCCTACATTCACCTCTATTTCTTGGAAATTAGGTTAGAGGGTGTTGCAAAACTAAAATAAATATGCAATGTTATGAATCAGAAAAACTAGCTGAACATGTAGTAGATAGCGATTTTGACCATACCAACGTGGCTGTTCTAGCCCTTTATTTTTGAGTTTACTAAACTGTTGTTCAATTTTCCCACGCTCTTTCATCAACTGTTTACCAAAGATGGTTTGTACAAAATGAGACAATACACGATGATGTGTACTCTTGATTTGTTCACCATTCCGTGGATTGATTGGATTCATGGCAAAGATGTCACACGTTCTTGCAATTTCATAAATGTGCTGACTATCATACGCAGCATCTGCAACGGAAAACAAGACATTTCGATCTTGTATATCTCGAAGCAATACAGAAGCCATTTTGCTATCATGTACGTTCGCTGTTGTAAATGTATATGACAATACAACACCTTCTGGTGTAGAACAAACATGAGCCTTATATCCTTTATACCAACCATAACGAGTCGATTTCCCCCACCTTGCTTGTGAATCATACAAACTACTTCGTAAGGCCGTGCTATCAATTAAGACGCAAGGAATTAGCCCTAAATTAAGTTCGTGAAGAACCTTTTCATGAATGACTGGAATACTTTCTTCACGAAACCAAGTGCTTACACGTGAAAAGGTGGAAATATGAGGAACAAAAGATAGCCCACAAGATGCACGAAATGAAGGAAATTGATGTAAAAAACGAGTTAATTTGCGTAAAGAATCAATTTGGAATACATTTTTCAGGAAAAAACATTTCAGTAAAGCTTTTCTGCAGATTGGTGGGCGACCTGTAACAGGCGGAACGCCTCCAATTGTTAAACTGTCTACGTACGCAAATAAAATATGTAAAATCGATTGATTTTCCTCAAAATTGGTTATCATACTAGTAAATCCGTCCTTTCTGGAGATAGTTTGGGATACTATCATTCTTCCAAGAAGACGGCTTTCTTTATGCATGCATTTTTGGATATTTATGGGTTTTGCAACACCCTCTAAATGTTTTAGTTCGCTAACCTTCTTGCGTGAAAATTATCTTTCTAATCTTAGTGTGATTACACCATCTAATTCTGAAGTACCAGGTACTGCTACCGGAGTACTACCTGAAATCCGATTTGAAGAAATAAGGTTCCCCCAGATGTCACTATACGTATTTACCACTCCAGTAGTATAGAATCTTTTAGCTTCAAAACCAATGAACCCCCTTTGTCCTGGTTTTAAATTAAAACTATACGTACTAGAGTTGGTTAAAGCCTCAGCCCAATGATATCCTCCATTTAGTTTTACAAATTTTATATCTAATCCGCCTCCAGCATCCCAGGTCTCTGTTTGTGTAATGGCATATGTCTTCGCTATAGAGCAACCATTTCCATTAGCCGGACAGTTCATTGTTGCACTCGCTCTTTGAGAGGGCATATAAAAATTATACTCTCTCTCTGGCTTATATTCTTTTCTATTCGCCATTGCTGCAATAGAGCCTGTATTGTTATTTTGTATTGCTGCTAATTTTTGTTTATTATTAGATTCCCTCTTTTCTTGTTCATATTGCATAATAGGAACCTTTTCAGCCTTACCGTTTGAAATTTTTATGACTTCAGCTATATACGTATTCGCTTCTGTTAATTCCTTTTTACTATTTTTAGGATCTACATCGGTAGAAGCATTTGCAACTCCAGGTAATACACTTCCTGCAAGACAAGATGCAATAAATAAATTACGAACTGTTTTTTTCATATTAATGATTCCCCTTAATTTTAGTGGCGCCTAAAATTAAGAATAGACTGTTTTTTTTTTAATATATAGTCTGTTCTCCCCGAAATATTTTTGTTATACTTACTTATACACATCAAAAATCATCTTAAAATAATATAATCGTCGATATGTTAAGTCTCCCGATACTTGGATTTTTCGGAGAAATGCCATTAAATATATGCTTCTATAACCATATAAGGGGCACCATACATGCCCATCAACGTAAGGACGGAAACAAAATGAGCTTTCGTGCATATTAGCGAAAAAAACTTAAAATATTTTGTGTCCTTAAAAATGAATATAGCAAATAAACCTAGATAGGTAGCATTTTTAAAAATTATGCTACTTTCTTTTGTTTTTCAAATCCATTATATTGCATAAGCAACCCCCATAATGTCAAAGACTGTTTTTGTCTGGTATGTTCGAAATTGTAAGGCATATAAGAATGAGATACAGGAACAATCCAATGAGAAGTATGTATCTTATATAAGTTGGATCATGAAAATCACTAAAAAGAATGATACCGACAATTGTAATCAACATAATAGATAATAAAATGACTGGATGCACATAGGGTGGGTTGTTGGTTATATATATGAGGTAACAAGAAAAGGAAATAAGGAATAGTAAGAAAGCAATGAAATCGGATTTATACATAAGAGGATTCCTTTCTCAAAAAGTGTATACAAAATATTGACGAATGGTAGCGAATCTACATTGGTTTCGCATGAAGGATGCCGAATCAAACATTTGTTTAAAAATATTGATACGTATAGAATCCCACTATAATTACTATATAAACATTTCACTATCAAGGGGATCCCCTTGATAGTATCGTGGCTTCGCTACATTTTGCAACCTCATCAGCACTGATGTCAATGAGGGGTAGAAAACATAAAAATATCCTTTTATTTGTTATTGCTTTTCATTCAATTGCTCAATGAGTGGCTTTTGATATAAAAATAAACACCACAAGTAGGGGCCTGTGGTGTTTAGGAGAAAGTTATAAAAAGCTAGTATAAATGTTAGCATCTTTTATTTTACTAGAAATTATATATATTGGTATTGAGAAAGTTACTCTCTAAATTCGAGATAACAAACAATACATGCAACGATTATTCCCATGATAAGATAACCCAATAGAATATCTATGCCAAGTACAAACATGATGTTTCTTCCCATCTATTGGTTATTTTGCTAGTTGATCTTCATATTTTTGAACCAGTCGATAAAACGTAGTTTTGGGCACATTTGCGTTCTTCATTGCTTCCACTGCTGTAATGGACCCAGTTTTCCAAATATCATATGCAGTGATAAATGCAGGGGTAATTTCCGCTTTGGGTCTACCTAGGTGTTTTCCTTGTTTTTTTGCTAAATCAATCCCTTCTCTTTGACGTGTTTTGATTTTGGTACGCTCTTCTTCTGCCAACCAAGAAAGAATTTGAAGTACAAGATCAGTAATCAAATTTCCTAAATTATCTTTATATTTTGTTGTATCTAACAAAGGCATATCTGTAATGACAATGTGTGCTTTTATATTTTTTGTAATATCCTTCCATTCATTTAAAATCGCTTCTTTATTCCTGCCAAAACGATCAAGTGATTGCACATATAAAATATCTCCTTCTCGCAACATCAGTTTGACAAGTTGATAATTTTGACGATTAAAATCTTTTCCAGATTGTTTATCCATAAAAATATCTCTTTCATCAATTCCAATTTTTCGCATCGCTTCGATTTGTCTACCTTCATTTTGCTCTTTACTACTCACTCTTATATATCCGAATTTTCTGTTATTCAATATACGTGAACCCCTTCAATTTTGTTTATATGATGATAGTATAACAGAGAAATAGACCGAAAGGTGCCATTTTTATAGAAACGTTCCTAAAACACGAATTCGAGGTTTAGGAACGAAGTTTTCGTATATTTTTCACAGTTTCAAAAGGTGTACCTTTATGAACGGTAAATCTAAAATATTTATCAACTTATGTAATATAGTTAATGCATTTAATTTGTTATATATTTAGTGCGTAGCTAAAGTTTTAGTTTACGAAAAGGTAATACATTTGGAGAGGGGAGTTTTATGAAGGATAATACGTTTACTTTTTTTATGATGACATTAGTCGGAATTATCGGATTTTTATTCGTGCCAGTTGTACATGCTGAAACAGAGAAATCATTTCAACCAAATGATTTCTCTACGTATGGATTGGGTTTAAAAGATACGAAGATAAACGAAGCTATACCCGATTATACACCATCTATTTCTTATCTCACAAAACAAGAAGCAACCAAACACAAACAACAGGGAATTCAAAATCCAAATATTCTTCCCAATCGCATCGATTTACGAGAATATTTTCCGGAAGTACGAAGTCAAGGGAAGTTTGGTACATGTGTCCCATTTGCTACAACTGCTTTAAGAGAATACTATATTGCAAAAGATGCAGGAGCACGTGGAACAGACATTACGTATTTATCGCCCTCTTATATTTATTATCCAAGTGGGCCAAAGGACGGTATGTATTTCGAGTCAGCCTTTCAAATTTTAAAACAAGAAGGAGTACCTCCAGAAACAGAACGCTTGTATGATTTAAATCCAGAAAATACAAACCAATTTAAAGAACCTCTTACAGCCTTACAGCAAAAAAATGCAGTTCCTTATAAAATTAGTTCCTATCAAGCTATACGTCAAGCAAATATGCTTGCTGATATAAAGCAAGCACTAGCTAATCAAGACCCTGTTTTAGTAGGAATACATGTATATCCCAACTTTGATGCAACTCCTACATCTGGAATTGTACCACCTGTTACAGAAAAGAAATCCAGAGGGGGACATGCTCTTGTGATCGTGGGGTATGATGAGACAAACCAATGGTTCATTGTAAGAAATAGTTGGGGGACAAAATTTGGCGATCAAGGATATGCATATATGCATTATCAGACATTATTAGATATGTCAAATAGTGTGGCGTATGTGATTAAGCCTATACACAAGCAATATCCGCCATTTGGGGTACAAATGCAAACTACGGATATAAGTCCTTCTGAAATTAAATTCAACATTTCAGCAAAAAATGCGACTGCATACGATTTGTATAAAAACAATCAAAAAATCCAGACTTTTTCAACATCTACTATTACAGATTTAAATATCGTACCTGAGCAATCTTATATGTATCATGTGGTAGCGAAAAACGCGATGGGAGAAACTCGCAGCTATCCTTTATCTATTTCGATTCCACCTATCATATCGATTCAACAGGCTAGTTAATATCTTTAAAATAAGAAGAATCTAGTGGGAGCAACGTACTAAAAAAATGGATGTACTTGTAAAGAGAAGTGAAATATATCTATTTGAATATACACATGGATAAAAATATTGTTAGTACAATGCACGAGTGTAATGAAATGATGACTTCTACCATGTCTATGATAAAATCTACGAAAGAGAAATGCTGTTAAGCACACGATCTTCTATATGATTTGTAGGTGTCATCTAGGAAGTTTTTTTAGAAGACGGTCCTTTTTCGACCGTCTTTTCACCATACATGACCAACAGGTGGAAGATGAGCACAACATAAACATTTCTGTATTCGTAGTTTGTATATGGAGGATATATTAATATTAATCTAATAGGTTTTAATTTTCTGAACTTTACCTATTTTGTGACCAGAGAGGTGGAAAAGATGGATAAACAAAACATTTTGTCGGAACTAAAAAAAGGGATGGAGGCGGTCATTTGTGAAATAGAATTACAGGAACAATCAATTGTGAAAACTGAGGAGATTCTACAGAGCTATCTATATGTGATGAAAGATATCCTTCGTTTACCAGATGTAACCATCGTACAAACACCCCATAGAGAGAAGGAACTCACAGAACCAGAGACGAATACCCTTCATACACATTCTCTTGCTAAAACAGAACCTTTTGAAAAGAGGGAATCGTATGTATTTCAGCGTAAATTAAAGGGAGGAGAATTACAAGGAATAGGATGTTTTGTTCCCGAACGCATTGTCAGAGCGTTAGAATTAGAACATGGGGATTGCGTGTATGTAACAGAAAATGTATCTGTGTCGGATGGACGGTATAAGCATAGATTTGAAGTGGCCGAAAGGCGACATATGCCACCAAATGAAGAACGTGGTTGTTGTTCCTATGCCATTGTAGAATATGATGAAGAACGCCAACAATTTTTTGTGGAGAAAGACATGCAACAGAATCGTATATATGTCAATGGAGCTCCTCATCGATTTTGGATTCCGCCCAAAGATGCTGCTTCTGTCGTCCAGGGAGATATTATTGATCTTGCCTATTACAAGAGTTCTCCAGACATTGTCAGGGTTGCTTGGACGTATCCGTCTAGTTTTGTAAATGATTTTAGTAAACCAGCCCGTATGAAGAGAAAGCAAGAAAAAAATCAAAAAGAGTATGTACAAACGTTGGAAGGAAAGACAATTTTGATGGTAGGATTTGAACCAGGTCGAGCAGCCATTGAAGAAGAAATTACCGTTAGAGGTGGAAATTTTCAGTGGGCGCATGGGAAAAGGGAACGAGAAGTTACATTACGCAAAATGATACGGAATGCAGATATTGTCATGCTCATGTTAGAACATATGGGGCATGGTGGTGCAACCTCCGGCTCTAAAGGTGTGATACGGATAGCAAAAGAATTAGGCGTTCCCTTTGGTACGACACATACATTAGGGAGAAGTTCTTTTGTCCATAACGTTCACCGTATACTAGGCATAGATAGTGTAAACATGCAATCCGTAAGCTAGGTGAAGAACGAAAAGAAAGAACGGTTCTATTTCATAGTCCGAAATTAAGTTGGAACAAATACAAATAACGTTAGATACATTCGAACAACAAAATCAAGTGAAGAACAAAGTAGGGCAAAAGAAATCAAAACAAAAAACAAACATAAACCCTGATAAAAAAGATAAGCCAGATTGGAAATATCCAGCTAAAATGAAATAACAAATTGAATAGTGACTTCCCCTGATATATAATGAATATAGACCATTCTTTTATTCAGTTGAGGGAATGAGCGGATGATACAACAGTATACGATTCTTATTCTCTCTTATATCTTCCCACATCATATGAAAAGGGTGTGCTATGTGTAAATGATTTTCTTATATCGATTTGATGTAAAAGAAAATGGCATTCAATTTGTTTTAAATAAACAAATTGCTGCTGATATGCTTCCACACCATGATATTCTATTGAGACCATTAGTGACAGTATTGGCTGAAACCTTACAATTGTATTGCTTGTTAAGTAAAGAGCCGACCTTATTAACGAGTAACATGCGAGAAAACGGTGAAATAGAAGTCATGTTAAATCAAAAATTAGGACAATGTATAGATGAGTATACAAAAAATCACGTGATTTTGAAAAATGGCAAGCGAATTGCGGATATTTTAATAGAAATTCGGAATACTTATACCATATATCACTAAGCTTACAGGAATAGTAATACATATATAAATTTCAATTATAAAAACAATTAAAAAGAATGTAACAGAAGAAGTGTATCGTTTGAATTTCCAGATTTCCTTTTCTATTTTTCCATAGTAACATGAAAACTATCAGTAAGTTGGATACAAATAGATATCGAAGACAGGAGAGGGATTATACTTGGACAAGTCATGGTCTAGTAATTCTACACAATTGTTACAAGAAATTGATTGGGAAATGAGCAAAATTGAATCGATTCTTCAGCAGGTTTCTATAGATGGTTTGATAAAAGAATCATATGAGATTCACGAGATGCTTATAAAAGTGTCTCAGTTATTGCTCATTTTACAACAAGACCTCAAAATGACACCACTGGCAAAAGGACTAAGTTTACAACTCCAAAGTATACAGGAACAGTACAATCGGTTGTTTAGTAAGGGAGAAATGAATCGTAAATATTCTGAATAATCAAACAATAACAAAGATACACCCATCCTATGCGATAGGTGTATCTTTGTTATTGTCCCAAAATATGTCGTATATCCGACAGGTCCATATTCGTAAATTTTGCAATATCTTCGATATCCATGCCGTTTTTATGCATGCCACGGATAATTTGCTCTCTTTCCGCAAATTTCCCTTCTTGAATACCTACTTCTTTCCCTTTTTCCATACCCTCTTGAAGCCCTTCTTCTCGTCCTTTTTTCTCTGCATATTTATATTTAGAGGCTTCATCAATAAGAGTCTTTTGTCTTGCTTCATACAACATACGGAATCCAGGATCTTGACTCATCTTTTCCCATTTTTGCATCGCATCTTTTAAAATCGGATCTCGATTCATAGCGATCTCCTCCAGCGTATGTGTTAATTGTGTATCTTCGTTTGCAGATAGCAACAGTAACCATCTCACAAAAGAGTCTTCCCACGGATTCACTTGTTCTTCTTTCCATTGTGCCATTAATTTTGGAATTTCAATTACGTGTAATTCCATATCGTCTAAGAGTAGCTTTTGTAACTCGATATCCCACAGCTTTCCTGTTGTATGGAATGTTTCGTATTCTGGAAAGACAGGAAAGTTCAAAATATTAATGGTAATTGTCTTTCGCAATGTATCATAAGAGCTACCTTTTTGCATTTGAGAAGCGTATAAGCGACTCCAATAATACAAACTACGTTTGAGGAAATCATTTTGGTCAGAGAGTTGAATTTCAATGGAAATTTGGGTATCATCGTCTAACGTTGCTAATACATCTAGAATGGACAATTTGTCTTTTTCATATTCGCGGTGCATATGTGGGTCTTCTATTTTCAGCGTTTGAATCGGCGAAGAAAGCGAAGACGCTAACGTCACGTTCAAAAATTGCATTAAAATCTGTTCATTTCCTCTTGTTCCAAATAATTGCTTGAAAGCATAATCGACTCGCAAATTCACTAAAGGTTGCGTCATAAAGTGAGTCACCTTTCTTATTTCATATTCTATATGTTTTTTGTTATTCCCCTTTTTAGAGGGAATGGGCAAAGAAGGTATATATCTATTGTAGCTGAAAAAGGAGAAAAGAAGCAACCTTTGTTGTTTTTTTGATGGTGTGTTTTATTTCTTCGTTACGGTACGTGAAATTTATAAACCGCTTGCATATGCACTTATTCTCACTAATTTATATCCCTTTCTACCTGGAATATTTACTATCCATCTTTTCATCCTCTTATCTACTCGTATGGACGCTTTTTATCTTCCAAGACCAAAATGTATTCGGCACTTTCTTCTCTTTCGTTATAGAGGAATCTGAGCGTTCGTTTTTTATCACCCTCGGCTAATAAATTGGATTTAATTTCCAATTGTTAGGTGGTATTCAAGTGAACAGAACATGATCCTGTCCATCCTGAATTACATGTGAATCGTCAAATGGGCCGAACAGTAAGACACCGCTCGTTGCTTCAACTCTTCGTACGTGCATAATCTTTGTTTCTCAAATAATTTCGGATGTTTCTGTCTATAGTATTGGAACAATTCTTCTCCATTATTCCGTATACGATACCGACGTGTTTCTCTAATGGTGCCTGGGATTTCTTCTGGATCAAATTGTCCTAGAATTTGTAATGCTTGTGAAGAGGGAATTTCTTTCCCAGTCACATAGGCATGGATAAAAATAATTTCTTTTATTGTGATATACGTGTAATATAAATTTCCGCCCATAGAAGAACCCCTCTCCTCGTTTTATTTTGTATCCGAACATAACTTTAGGTACACAAAATCGCGCTATTCAGCTCATCAGTACGTAAAGCGCTTGTTTCACTTGTTTATCGTCCACTCGATAAAATACTTCTGTTCCTTTGCGTTCATGTGATAACACTTTATGATTTCTCATTTTATGGAGATGTTGTGAAACCGTAGATTGCGGCAACGTTAAAATCTGTTGTAATTCGGTCACATTTAAAGTCTGTTTCCTGACTAATTGATGTACAATTTGTAGACGGACAGGATGTGCCAATACTCTCAGTATTTCCGCACCTCGTTCAAGTTCATAATCAAGATCGTTGAGCTCCATATAAAAAACATTTGTCATTTTCTTTCGCCTCATTCTCTTTTTAGGGTACTTTCTCATGTACACGTTTTTCGTTCGCAAAGAATCTGATCTGTTACACGTACAAACTACCTTGCACCGTTTTCATTCTCCCCTTATACTAAGATAATAATCATGACAATAAGAGGTGTTTTATGAATAAAACAGAATTAATTCAAAAGGTAGCGATGGAAACAGGATTAAAAAGACCACAAGCAAGCCTAGCAGTAGATACCCTATTAGAATCCATTCAACAAGCGTTGCAAAATGGTGACAATGTCCAACTACTTGGATTCGGGACATTCGAAGTCCGAGAACGTGCTGCACGAGAAGGACGGAATCCAAGTACTGGGGAGTCTCTTATCATTCCCGCAAAAAAAGCACCTGCCTTTAAAGCTGGAAAAATATTAAAAGAAGCCGTAAACAACTAACTATATATCTGTCTATTTTTCGAAAGAAGCATGATTCCTTACATTCATGCTTCTTTTCTGTTAAAGACAGATCGTTGAAATCGCATGTTTATAGATCAATTGATTTTTGTTATCGGATTCTACCAAAATAGAAAATGCATCATATTCTTTTACGATTCCTTTCATATGAAATCCGTTGATTAAAATCAACGAAATAACCTTCTTCTTTTGTATGACTTCTTGTAATAACCGTTCCTGCATCGATACGGTATTTCTAGCTCTTTCTTTTAAAACAGGTTGTGATTTTTTCTCCATCCGCCATTCCCCCCACGTATTCTCAAACTCTTTCCAGATACTGTTCTAATTCCTCCAGAAGCTGTTTCGCTCCTTCTGGACTCAACGTTAACTGTCCGTCTGCTAGTTTGATATTCTGGGAAGAAATTTCTCCTGTTACGAGACACGTACCATCCGATTTATATTTCTGTAAAATGATACTTTCCTCTTCTACAAATATTTCTATGCCATCTTTTTCGTGGATATCAAGCGTACGCCTCGTTTCCCTCGGTATCACAATCCGTCCTAACTGATCTATTTTCCGTACAATACCTGTTGATTTCATTCCTCTATTTTTCCCCTTTTCAAATAGAATATTTTCTCTCTCGTTACCGTTTTCATTCCGATGAAATGTATGTATACTGTATAACATATTGTATACAGCATGGGAGGCTATTCATGTCTACATCTTATATTTCCTATTTACAAAAGAAAATTAAAAAGAAACAAACAATACTTCGGAAATTAACAAAATTATATGGATTCACACATCCTGTAGTTGTCGCCTATAGTCAAGAATTAGATCCATTAGTTGTTCTTGTCATGCGCTATCTTTCTTCTTGATAGAGGAGAGATTCGAATTCAAATTCTCTATACACATGTCTCCTCTATTTTACCATACTTTTGCATAGAATGGTTTTTATAACCATTTTCGCATAAAATTTTTCTTTTTGCACACCCTAACATTACAAGCCCATCCTACTACTGTTATTTGCACCAAAACTACACTATTTCGCGGGATTGTCATTGCTTATTTTTCCTTAACTCCATTCAAAATGAGGGCAAGACATGTCAAATATACATCGTTTTGTCCTTATTTTATGATTTCTCTCAAAAATAAAATGGAATACATCACCTAGAAAACGTAAAAAAAAACAGATTTCACATATAGTAAAAACAGCAATTCCATCCTACATCTATAACAATTGTATACCGATGATCTGACACAATCGACATTGGAATTGCGCTTTCTCCCGAAAGGCTTACGGACACAGAAAGACGTACTGTATTTCAGTACGTCTTTTCTCATACATCTCTATTTACCTTAACAAATCGGCGTTCCGATGCTTTCATTTTTTATCTGTTCCTCTTCTTCGATTCTTCTGTTTTCTAACTCACTTTCTAATTTCCGATACCACTTTCCCTTTTTACGTGTGAAATACGTCTTTACTTCTACATACGGTATCCAAATATCACGTGCCTGCATTCGTTCCATCACACTATCTATCATATATTCTTCTTCAAAGCGTTTAGGTTTTCGCAAATACATGGCGATAAAACCTCGATATTCTTCTTGTAGCCATTCTGCGATCAAATTCTTCTGATTCTGCTTCAAATGTGACCATTTCTTGTTCGTTTGGAGAATTTGACCATTCACGATATCATGATTTTTCATCGTTCTCCCTCACTTTTCTCACCGTTATTTATTCTTTTATTATACCATATTCTCATTTTTTCAATGACAGACTATGCCACTATCCCCCAAAAGGCTAACAGTTCCGCAAGGAACAGGTCGTATTTTCTTCCGTTTCTCTTCAGAAAATCTCCACCTTTGGAGAAGGGCCACTTCACCTTGTTTCGCAGCCCTCTCCATCCTTGCCCAACTCTTTTCGGCACGTCAACGTATCGTTGCTAAGCTGACGACAAAAAAGGAAACCTTTGCGTTCTTCAGCTTACACGTCATATTGTACGTGCCGAACCGCCTGTACGATCGTCCATTGATTCCACGTATTTCATGTATCGTTACGTCAATCATGGGGACTAGCCCCCATACCCCCAGCTAGCTTCTGCCAAAAAAGAAGGGGCCATTCTAAAATAAAGATATGCATTATTACATATCTTTATTTCTAAGAAACATGGTATGATGTATACTATTCCCTTTAACTGTATAGCAAGTTACTACTCATTTGTATTTATCTATTTTCAGAAAACGACTGTATGATACAGTCGTTTTCTCATTCATGTCTGGGCTACTTTCTTTTTCTTCGGAAATACAAACTGAATTTTGTCTTCATCTAATTGTAAATACGCATCAAATTCTTTTTCTAATTTTCCTTTCAACCCTTTCAACAACGTCGTTTTCTTTCCCTCTAACAGCTTTATCATATTACTTTCACTAATTTTCTGTCCTAAAAATTCTTTCGAAACAGAAAACTTACAACTCTTTAGACTATCCTTCGCATATCCTGAACAACCATATATCGTTTTCTTATCTACGACTGGCTTTCCACAGGATGGGCACTCTCCTATATGATGTTCAGTTTTTCTATCTTCTACAAAATCATTTATTGCCCATGCGTTTACTTGGTCTTTTGCTTCGTTGATGAGTTTCTGCGCTAACTTTTTGGAGGTTTCTACGAAAGGCTTATCCTTTTTCTTCCCTTCTCCAATTCCCTTCAAATATACTTCCCATTTTGCAGTTAATTCTGGTGAACCGATTGCGGTATCTTTAATGGCTTCCACCATCATTTTCCCTTTATTGGTTACATGTACGATGTTCTTTTCAATTTTGATATACAACAGTGTTTTGATTCTCTCTATAATGCCTGATCTCGTTGCTTCGCTTCCAATATCATGTTTTGCCATCAATGTAATCAATTGTCCTTCTGTATATAATTTAGGCGGTTGCGTTTTCCCTTCATGTAACTTGATTTCTGTTGTTTCTACAGATTGACCTTGCTCTACAAGTGGAAGCGTCTGTCCTTTTTGGTTCTCTTTCTCTTCATTTTCTTCTTTTCCAAACACGACTTGCCATCCAAGATGGGTGATTTGCTTCCCTGTCGATTTAAAAACCTCTTGATTCACTTCAGTGAACAGTTCTGTTTGATTATACGTCATAGGTTCATAGAACGTTGCTATGACGCTACGTACAACCTCATCATAGAGCCATCTTTCTTCTTTGGATAAGTTTTCTAGGTTAGGAACTTGATTCGTGGGAATCAGTGCATAATGGTCTCCACATTTTTCATCGTCCACGTATGCTTTTTGCTGTACAATCGTGTCTCTTTCTTTTTTTTCAATCAGAGTTTGATAATCTTTAATGTTCACGAGCTTTTCTAGAACACCTGGCAACTGTTCGGCTTCCGCTATAGGAATATGCTGATATTCTGTTCGGGGATACGAAAGCATTCTTTTATCGTATAGGCTTTGTGCAGTTTCTAGTACCACTTTAGGGGACATTTTATATTTTTTATTTAGCTTTGCTTGTAAGCTCGACAGATTATATAATTTCGGCGCTTGTTTCGATTTTTGTTCCACTGTCACCTTTTGTATACGTGCTGTATGCTCTTGCAATTGTTGCAACTTTCCCTGTGCTTCTTCTTTTGAATGGAGTTTCATAATGTTATGATCTTGGAGGAGTTTTCCGACATAGGGTATTCCATTCGCATTAAAATGCCCATGAATTTCATAGAATGATTGCACTTTGAAATGCTCTAATTCTTTCTCCCGTTTGCGAATTAAGTGTAACAAGGCTGATTGCACCCGTCCTGCACTGAACACCTCTTTCACGCCTTTCTTGTCTCGGAACAACAACGTAAATACTCGTGAGGCATTCATGCCTATAATCCAATCGCTAACAGAACGGGCTTGTTCTTCTAAATAATAACTATATGTTTCTTCTGCATCTCGCAAGTTTTGAAATCCTTTTCGAACAGCATCCTGCGTCATACTCTTAACCCACAAACGTTTTTGTAGTTTGTCGTTCACTCCTGCCATAATAATAATATTTTTTGCAATCGCTTCTCCAGCTCTAGCAGGATCAGTCGCAATAATAATTTCATCTGCTTTTTGTAGCCATTGTTTCGCATTTTGAAAAATCGACTTTTTATCTTTTGACACCTTCATTTTAAACTCTTCTGGAATAATAGGCAGCTGGTCCATACTCCAGTTTTTCCATTCTTCTTTATACTCATCAGGGTTACATAATTCGATGAGATGACCGAGTGCCGAAATCATTACGACTTCTTCGTCTCCAAAGATTTCTTTGTCCTTCACCGTAATATGTGTACCTTCTCGTTTAGCACTTTGAAATGCTTCGGAATAACTTTTCATTTGTTGCGGTTTTTCACATAGTATCACTTTCACGTGGATTCCCCCTTGAATTGAATTACAGTTAGAACTTCCGTTCTTCCTATTACTGTTCTATTTCCGCCGATCCATCTGTATAGTATTCTGTAAAAAGGTTTGCAGGGTCTGCATTCCATTCTTCGATACACACTCTACCTAAACTATTTTCTAATTTTTTGAATGTAATTTGAAAATAATCATGTAAGCGCTTCAACTCATGTAAGTTATAATTCTTCAATTCTCCTTCAACGAGTGTTTCATCTCCATAAGGAATCGTCATGAGTGCCTTGATTTTATCCAAAAACTTTTCATTTTGTTCTTGTTCTACTAGCATTTCTTGCTCAATTATTTTTTTAAAATTACGTAAGTGAAACCAGCTTGGCTCGTGAACATGCTTTAAATAAACACCTTCCCAATTGTGATGCATTTCAATTTCAACATACTCTTGATCCCACCTTCTTGTATGTGAAGTAAATCCGAAATATTTACACAATATATTTTCCAAAGGGGAACCGATGAACCAATTATCCTTTACTCGTTTACTTTTCATATTTAACACGATTTCTTCAATATGTTGTAACAGTTTCCGAACTATGATTTCAGCATGATGTGTAGATACATATATCGCTCCCTTATCATATCCTAAGCTCAAATTATGATAGATTCGATATACAATTTCTTTTCTTTCTTGCACTTCTATATATTCTTCCAACTGTTCTTGTTTCATCATGATTCACCTCTTCAAATGTAGTCATTTAGCAATATACACATTCCATGATTCTAATTTTCTTTTGCAATACTCAATATGCTCTTCTACTGTGCAAGTCGTACCCGTATTAATATATAACTCATTTGTTGTTTCTTTATATAGAAGGGAAAGAAGCATGGAAAAAATAAACTTCACTTCTCTCACGTAAGGTTGCAATTCAGATATCGGCATGTCAATATCGCCCATTGTAAGATAGTACCCTCGATATCCTTTGAATACATCATTCTGGTAATCTCTTGGACTGGTATGAAACTTTTCAAAATCCCCCACATAACTGCACCAATTGAATTCTGGAAGTGTTACTAAGAATCTTCCGTTCCCTTCATGGTTATACACCTGAATTTCCATATCTCCCACGTGTGGAATCCCAACTTGTGCATATACACATCCTGTAGCATCAATATGAATCCTCCATATCGCCAGATTCGCTTCACCATATCGGAATTGTTGTTCCAAATCCTTCACCTCAATTTGTTATATAGAATCAAGTTAGGGTCAACTCACATACTTGTTTTGTATTTTCACTAAGTACAACTTCCAGTCTTTGAAGATTAGGTAACTACTCAGCTTCTTCAAATAAAAAAACAGGCCAAATACATGTTTCCGATTCGAAAACATGAAAAGAAAATACTCCAATCAGAGAAAGAATCTATGCCAAATAGAGAAATTCTCTTATGAAGTCGTGTTATTCCAAGGAACCGTTCTAGTTTCTATGACTTGGTTTATCGCTTGTAAGACCGATTGTTTTTGTTTTTTCATGGTACTCATAAAGCTTCGTATCTGACAAAAAGATTCTGCGCCTTTCTTACTTCGGAAAGTCCCAGACACTTTCTGTTTTACTTTCGTCATCCGAATATCCCGTTCTGCTTGATTGTTATCAAATGGAATGGCTGGATGTTCTAAAAACGCTAGAATTCTGTCAGAATACTTGACGAAGCGATTCCATAAATTTTGAGAAGGCGTCTGCTTTCCTTTCTTCTTTTGTTTCGTGGAAAGAATCTGTTGTTCTTTCAATATGGATTGATACATAATAAACAGATTCTTTTGCGTCGCTTTTGGCATGGTACCTTCGGATTGCTTTTTCATCGTCAACGCTTGCGTTAGAAATTTCTGCATCTGTTGTGCCCATTGTTCTCCAGTACTATCTATAATTCCTTGTAAATCTCGTAAGAGATGGGCATTACATAAAACGTGACGACAATCTGTATACGCATCATACGATTTCCAACCATCATGCATCGCAATTCCAGAAAAAGATGGCAAGATTTCTCCAGCATCCATTGCTTCTTTTCCACGTTTTTGATGAATATGTTGCAATGTCACCTCCGGTGTACTGGCAGTATGTAACCATTGTGTTTTGTTTTCTACACGCATACCAGTTTCATCAAAATGGACAACAGGAGACTGCAGAATCTTTTCCTTTACTTCTTTTATGAATGGCTGCAATTGAGAAGCGAAAGCCTGTGTATGATTTACCAGGGTTCCTTCGCTTATAGAATGTCCAAAACAATCCTGAAAGAATTCTTTTGTTCGCTTCAAAGAAATGCATTGATAATGCGTTAAATAGGGAATCAGTCTTTTTATATTTGGACCATATTGAACAGGACGAGATACTGTCGAAGGAAATTGGGCTTCTTGGATAGAATGGCAATGTGGGCATTCTTTCTGTTCTACTTTATGTTCTGTCACTTCGATCTGAATAGGTGGTAAGTCATACACTTGGCGAATGCGATACCCTTTTACAGGCTCGTGGTTCAAGGAAGTATGACAACAAGTACAATATGTAGGAGAATGTGTAATCGTATGATCTGGAGTCGCTGTCAAACCAAGAGTATGTCCCTTGTGGCCCAACTGGCCACCCGTTTGACGATGAGACGGTTTGCGCAAACTTTTTGTAACGGGCTTACCCAAACCATCTGTAGAAGGTGGCTTATGACTATTTTTGGAGTTTTTTTTTGAAGCATTTTCTAGTTCTTGTATACGTTTTTCTAACTTAGAAAATGTTTCTTCAAATAAAGAAATAACAGCTTCAGGTCCTTTTTTATATGTATCTAAAATAATTTTTCGATCGACCATAAGATTCACCTCCCCTGTTTGATATACTCAGTATTTACAAATGGGAGGCATATGAAACTAGTAAAATTTAAAAAAGACACCGAAAGGTGGCTGAGTAGTTACCCAAATTGTATCGGTTAGAAGGAAATATCTCCTTTACCTATCATGTAGAACCGACTTCTTCTGCTGATATGATTAAGAACTTTAGTAATTCGATTGAAGAGTTAGAAGCAAGATTGCTGTCGGGAAAATTAAATCCTGAAATGAGAAAACGAGCGGAACAGGAACTAGAGAGTGCCAATAATATGCTGGAGGATTTAGTGGCAAATGATACAGGTGGCATGTTACTGGTGCATTTCCTGATTCGGCTTCATGCCGAGAGTCTCGAACAGCTAAAGAAATTAACGGATAAGGTAAACAATGCGTTTTCAGCTCGTAATCTCTTTGCCTATGTGCCGAGTGCACGTATGCAAGATGCTTTTGAATCCTGTTTGCCCATTCTGGAAAATAAGGTAGGAGAATATACGAGAAGAAATATGGATACAAAAGCATTCTCTACTTTCTTTCCTTTTGATGAGACTGAATTATTTACGAAGCGCGGGATTGCGATGGGAAGAAATATCAAAACAAAATCGCTCATTGTGGTGAATAAATGGGAATTACAGAACCGAAATGGGATTATTTTAGGGCAATCGGGATACGGAAAAACCAAATTGAAGCAAATGTTACTGATGCGTGATTTTATGGAAGGGATTCGGATTTTTAACATGGATCCAGAAGGAGAAGATAGCGAATTTGTTGGAAAACTCGGCGGACAAGTGATTGAACTGTCCAATACCACAGATACGCGTGTCAATCCGTTACACGTGTTTTATGAGCGAGATACAAAAAAGAAAGGAAATCCATTACTTGAGCATTTAGAAAGAGTGAAGATTTTTTTCAAGATTATGCGTCCGTCTATGACGATTGATGAATTAGCGGTATTAGATGCTTACTTGGTGGAATTATACGAATCAGAGCCTTTTCGCATGACATTTGATACTGACTTTGAGAAAAAGAAATCCAAAGATTTTCCTGTTTTAGCAGATTTATATGCGCTATTAATGAAAAAAATCGAGGAAGGAGACGACACATTAAAGTTGTTCTCCTATGTACTGAAACAGTATGTGACGGGTGCAAATAATCGTATTTTTAATGGACCTACCAATGTAGATTTACGTAATCAACTCATTTCGTTTGATATTTCCAGACTAGGAGTCGGTTCAGCTTTACAATCTTGTGCGATGTTCAATGCGACTTCGTTTCTATGGGATGAGATTACGAGAACAGCAGGGAGAAAGACATTGTTTTTAGATGAATTACACGTATTCGCAGACCCGTCTAATCCGCAAAGTATGGAATTCATTTATCAGATTTGGAAGCGGATTCGAAAGTATGATGGAAGCGTATGGGGTGCAACACAACAGGTAGAAGAATTACTCCGAGCGAGTGATGGGAAAAAGAATTACGGGGGAGCGGTTATTGAAAATAGTTTAATGAAAATGTTCTTACCACTTGCAGAAAAATCCATTCACGATTTGATGACGCAGGCGCAGATCAAATTTTCAGACAGTGAACGAAAAATTTTAAAACCTCGTAAGAAAAATAAAGGAGAAGGAATTTTTATTTATGCGGATAAACGTGTCCACCTTTTGATTGAACCAACAGAGGTGGAATGGGAACTGATGGGCGGAAAACCAAAAGAGGGGGAAGCGGGATGAGTATGAAGGAAAAACCCCTTGCGGATTCTCGGAAAACATTTTGGTTGTCAGTCGGAATGATTTTCAGTTTCTGTCTTTTGATTGATTATGTGGTGGCATTTGGCCTTCGAATGATTGATTTTTTATTAGAACATAAAGACGAGTTAATGGAGTTGCCGGATGGTACAGCAAAAGACCTTGCGGTCTCCTACCTAACGAGTCCGATCGAAACCGTATCGTTCGCAATAGGACTCGAACTGTATCAATATGCACAACTTATCCTACTTGGTATTTTCGCTTATACAACCTTCCAAACATGGAGAAAATTAAAACCGCATACGGTGGAAGATGCAAGCGAATATGGAGGATTAGGGAGTGCTTCCCTTTCAGATGAAGTAACCATTTTTGATGAACAAAATATTACTGCGGATAAGGAAGAAGAAGGCACTGTTTTAGCAGTCTATAATGATAAATTGATGATTCATAAGAAAAAAAGTCGGTTAAACCGAAATGTATGTGTAGCTGGTGGATCAGGGACAGGGAAAACCAAATGCTATATCTTAAACAATGTCGTGAATACGAAAAACAAATCGATTGTCGTGTCAGATCCCAAGGGGGAAATCTATGAACTTACTTCTCGTGAGAAGAGAGCGCAGGGGTATGAAGTGTACCTCATTAATTTTTCAAATATGGCATTATCCGATATGTATAACTCGATTGATTATGTAGGACTGGATGAAGATGCTGAAAAATTTGCAACAACGCTTGTTTTAGGCGGAGAAGAAGGACCGCAATCAGGAGATAGTTTTTGGCAGGACCAAGCGATTTCCTTGATTACGGCAGGCATTTTATATGTACGAGAAAATCTGCCGAAAGAACAGCATTCGATGGACACGGTATACGATTTCTTGACAGAACCTTCTGAGAAACAATTAAAGAAACGATTTGCCAACTTAGAGGAAGATTCTTCTGCTCGTATGGCGTTTGGTGTGGTGAAGAATGCGACAGATAAAACATGGGGCGGAATTGTGAGTAACGCAGCCAAGGCAATGAAACTATGGAAATTAAAATCGGTTCGTACGTTTTCAAAACATAGTAGCTTTCAACTAGCGGATATTGGGAAACGTAAAATTGCCTTATATGTGGTCATTCCAGTGGCCGACCGTACGTATCGAGCATTAATCAATACATTTTTTGCCCAACTATTTCAGGAATTATATGCGTATGCGGATACGAATCATAATCGATTACATGTACCTGTGCGCTTTTTACTAGATGAGTTTGCGAATATCGGAAAAATTCCGGATTTTGCTGAGCGTCTATCTACGACACGTTCCTACGGTATAGAAGTATCCATCATTATACAGGCTATGGGGCAATTGATGGATCGCTATGGGGAAAAACAGACAGAGGAGATTATGGCCAATTGTGATACGACTCTTTTTTTAGGAACAAATGACCTCGGCACAGCGAAATATTTCTCAGAACGACTAGGTGTGACGACCAAAAGGTTGCGAAATGATAGCCAAACACCTGGAGAATTTGATAGCAATCAACAAGCGTATACCTACGTACAGAGACCGCTTAAGACACCCGATGAACTCTTGAATCAGATGGATGAGAATGAGTGCTATGTCTTCCGACGTGGGAAACTACCGATTCATGCGCAAAAAGCATGGATAGACAATTGGTTTGCAGACCAAGTAGGAGAAAAGGCAGACATGGGATGGCATTTAAAAGAGAAGTCAGCAGAATCGAGTATACCAAAAGAAGAAAAGCCAAAAGAAACGGTAGAGTCTTCCTGTGTATCAGAAGATGAAAAACAGGAAGATAATCAAGACGAATCGCAAGCATCTGTACCAAGCGAAGGAGAAGTACAGGAAACAACGGAAACACCAGAAAGTGAGAAACAGAAGGAGGAACAAAACACCGAAGAAACTGTGTCCTTACCGATTACGGTGAAACGAGAACTATGGGGAGACGAGGTGTTACAACCTGTAGGGGTAGAAAAGAAAAATGGACGGATACAAGCTTTGTATACGATGGACCTAGAAGCGGAGGAAGAAGGAGAAGAGGGCGTTCAATTTCTTGTACAGAAGAATCCAGCTTGCATGATGACAGATATAGAGTTCGTTCCTCAACATGACGTAAAGGAAACAGAAGAACAGTTTTTGATACAGGTGAAAGAAGCGATCCAGCACATTACACTCAGTCTGATTTATAAAGAACAAAAACGAGATTTTTCGCCAGTGGAACATATCGAAGAGAAAGAAGCACAAAGAAGGAAAGAACAAAAAGAGAAAGCGGAGGTGTAGGTATGATTATTGTATTTGGGGACGGGACGGTAGAGGAAACCGCTACAGAATATGTGTATCGGTTTTCGAAAACAAAGTTAAAACAAGAAGCTCCATTTGACAGCATCAAACAAACCAAATCGTATTTGTTACTGTGTACCTTTGCGGAAATTATACGAGGAGATGTCATACTTCGGTATGAAAAAGAATCCCACTTGTTATCGTTTTCTCGTATCCAACAAGAAAATGAAGCGATCAAACGGAAAGTGGTGTCTCGCTTGGTTCACCTCTTCCAAACACATCAAGAAACGATGCTCCTCCCCATTCCAGACAATATTTTTTACACGAAGAAAGGGGAAGTGAAACTCATGTATCAAGCGATGGACCACATGCCTGTAACGGGATTTAATCGAAATGATAGGTTGACCCATACGAAACGTTTACTTGCCTTTGCTTTTTCGAATGAATCATTTGAAGCTTGCATGCTTCAGTCAGTAGAAATGAGGAATGAATTTTTACAACATATCTATCAATCTATAACATGGGAAGCGTTGCAAGAACTCGTGAAAGAACCAGAAGAAACGGAAGAAAAACAAAAAAAGAGAAAGAGAAATTGGTCATTCGCACCCTTCTCTTTCCCTCTTTCCACCAAGTTATGTGTCGCTTTGTTGACACTATCGGTTTCCTGTAATTTGTATGTTATCACAAAAGACAGTATCCAGCCAGCGACGGTGAATGCGAAACAGGATGAACAAAGTGAAAAACAAAAGAAACACATACAAATGCTAGAACAAGAGAAAACAAAGTTACAAAAAAAAATGCAGGATAAAGAATCTGAAATCAAAGAAATTGTGGGACAACTGAAAATTGTCATTGAAGAAAATAAAAAGTTACAACAAAAACAAGCGACTGTGCCTCCCGCACAGTAACAAAAAGGAGTGAACGTGCATGTGGCAAGCGGTGAAAGACTTTTTTACAACGGTAACGAATCCCATTGAAGCCTTTTCTCGGTGGATTGTGGAATTGTCGATTCAACTCTTAAATTTTTTCTTAGGTTCGATTGTGAGTGTCACGAAAATTGATACGGAATATCAAAAGGTACAGGTGATACAAGATGTGTTCTCTTGGGTTCGTTTTCTCGTCTATGCCTTAGTAGGAGTCATTGTCCTTCATCAATTATTTAAACAATACTTAGCGATTTCCACGGGTTCGATTCAAAGAAGAACAACGTCCCAAATCATGGGGGACATCGGAAAATTTGCGTACCGCCTCCTGATGTTACCGTTATTTTTAGACATCATGATTAAAATCAATTCTTTCTGGGTTGGATTTATTTCAGATAAAGGACTGGTAGTGGGCAAATTTGTAGAGTATTTAGGGTTGGATCAAGCAAATTCAAATGAAAAACCCCTTAGTGAAATTGTGTTAGGGAATATCTCGAAAACGTATCAATTGCAAATGGCAGGAACGGTTGTATTTGTCGCTATTTTCTTTTTAGTCTTACTCGCTATCTTGTTTGTCTTAATGTACATTCAAATGATTATGAGACTTGGGCAAATTGTCTTTTGTTATGTGTTAATACCTTTTGTAGCCTTATCCGCTTTAAATGAAGAGATGGATATGTATTCAACTTGGTGGAGAGAAACGATTGCTATTGTGGGAACAGCAGCCGCCCAAGTAAGTTTCTTATATTTAGGTCTCAATTGTATGTTGTCGGGTCACGCTATTTTAGGAACAGGTATTTTAATAGGGGTTGTGACAACACCAGCCGTGTTACAAAAATTTGTCTATTCTACAGGTGTG
Source organism: Bacillus sp. FSL K6-2944 (assembly GCF_038005385.1). NCBI lineage: Bacteria > Bacillati > Bacillota > Bacilli > Caryophanales > Bacillaceae > Bacillus > Bacillus sp. FSL K6-2944. Next base: position 85,802 of record NZ_JBBOTE010000006.1, read on the forward strand.
GCGAGTGGTACAGGAAGCATGATGAAATTTATGACACGTCAAGTGCTGATGAAGAGGAGATGATGAACCGTGTATATCAAAGCAACCGTAACCGTTGTACGAAATTGGAAGCCTATACTGATTGGCATACTGGTTTTGTTTAGTCTCTTCATCTGTTTGATGTGGGGAGGAGGGAGTAAGCCACAAACACCAATGGGGACAGGAACAACAACTGTTCCACCTGAAGTTCTAAAATGGGAACCTACGGTTCGTAAATACGCCCAAGAATTTGGTGTAGAGCCCTATGTACCGTTAATGCTTAGTTTAATTATGCAGGAGAGCGGCGGACGTTTGCTCGATGTCATGCAATCGGCAGAGGGCGCTTTTAACACGAAGTACCCGAAAGTTCAAAACGGAATCACAGACCCAGACTATAGCATATGGGCTGGCGTACAAGAATTTAAACATTCTATTACAATAGCAAATGTGCAGAGTCCATCTGATATCAATCGAAGAAAATTAGCCCTTCAAACATATAATTTCGGCCCGGGATTTTTGAACTATATTAATAGTAATGGCGGGGAATATAGCCTAGAGTTAGCGAAAAGTTTTGCCTTGAAAATGGCAAATGGGCGCACACAATGTGGATTCAGAAGTCCATTTTGTTATGGTGATTATAGTTATGTTGAAAAAGTTTTAAAGTACTATCAAACGAGTGAAATTGCTGGTGGTGGAGCTGTTGGAGACGAATTTTTTCAAAAAGTTATGGCTGAAGCCATTAAATATAAAGGTTATAAATATGTATTTGGCGGAGCAAGCCCAACTGCAAGTTTTGATTGTAGTGGTTTAACCCAGTGGACATTCCGAACAGCAGGTGTGCAATTAGATCGAACCGCACAAATGCAATGGAATCAAACAAAACGTATCTCTGCTGAAGAAGCAAAGCCCGGAGATTTAGTGTTTTTCCATGGAACATATAATGCAGGGACATATATTACGCACGTAGGTATTTATCAAGGAAATATGCAAATGTATCATGCTGGTGACCCCCTTGATTATGCTGATTTAAATAAACCGTATTGGCAGCAACATCTCGCAGGGTTTGGTCGAGTACAGTAACGATGAGAAAGGGTGAATGGAAATGAGACGTAGTATAGCAATTCTGATTTTATCTATAGGTATAGTGATATTAATTGGGTATGCTTGGAAACAAAAAGGGGAGGTGAAAGTATATGAAACAAAATATAAACAAGTTTTGAAAGAAAATACCAGTTTAGAAGAGAAGGTGCAGGCAAAAGAGAACAATGAGGAAACAAAAGTGAAAAAAGATACAGAAGCGTTTTTACGAGCATTCTTTACGTATGATACGTCAAAAGGTGAACAAGGGTGGTCAAAAATTGATGCATATACAACAGAGTCTGTAAGAGGGAAGTTAAAGCCAGCAGGAGAAGAAAAGAAGCCAGAAAAAACACCACCTGAAACAACGATTATTTCAGCTATAAAAGATGTAAAGTTATATTATACAACTGTGCAAAATGGTGAGAAAGCGAATGTGTTTTCTCGTGTGTGGATCAATACGACTGTAAACGGTGTAACGAGTACCACGCAAATGGTATTAGATATTGAGATGGTATATAGTCCTGAAAAGAAAAAATGGATTGTAGGAAACATTAGTATTCAACAGCCTTTAGGTGAAGAAGGATATATCAATTAATTATTTTATACAGAGGGAGTGGTTTATATGAAAATGAAGCATGATAGAAATTGGAATGCGCTATTGGATTTACAGTTACAAGGGGAGAAAAAAATCCAAGTATTAAATTTTGTGATGGAACGATTAGATGCAAAAAATCAATTGCATATGACACAAAAAGAAATCGCAGAACAAACACAGGTATCCGAACGCACTGTCAGCGAGACGATGAAGACGTTACAAGAATCTACCTTTTTACAGCGCTTACAGTCGGGTGTGTATGAGGTCAATCAGGCATTTGAATATGAACATCACCTTTCTGAAGAAAAGGGGTTAGCAAAGGGAATGGAAGTGTTACGTGACAACTTACAAACGGTTACAGTAAAAAACGTATTGAATAAAAGTATGAAGGACGTGCAACAACTGATTGAAAGCGATTTAGAAAATCCGAAAGGTTTTACATTGACCAAAGAGGATGTGAAAGAGTTATTAGATCAGCATGTGAAGAGCTTAGAACAAACCCTTCATCAATACTATGAACAGAAAGAGAAGGGGGCTTCGTGGAAAGAAGCCATTCATACCTTAAAAGAAAATGTAAAACAGAGTTATCAAACCTTAAAAGAAACCTTTATGCAAAAAGTGAAACAAAATGTACAAACGGTAAAAGACGCACCAGGGCAAGTGAAACAATATACAAAAAATAGATTCATTGATGGAGTAGTTCGTGTAAATAATCTCATCCTTACAAAGAGTCAAGAATTGAATCAAAAACTGGAACAGGCGAGACCGTATCAAAAGGAAACGTTACAAGAAAAGGTTAATGAGAAGACGGTTGTACAGGAAAAGGAACAGCTTATAGAAAAAGAAGTGGTGCAAGAAAAAACAGTGGAAGAACCTACTATGCTACAGCCTCTTGAAAAAGACCTCTTAGTAAAACAAAAAGCTGAAATACCTACGGATACGATAAAAAAGAATTTTCAAGAAGTGGTAACAGAACAGTTTGAAAAACATCCTGAAGCAACGATGGAAGCATTACGAGAGTATATTGTAGAACAGCATCCGCATATTCATCGAATTGAACAAGTGAATGCGGAAGAATTTGTCACAAGGATTGAAAAAGTATCACATATTTTACTAGTGAACCAACAAGCCACGATTATAGATCAAAAAGAAGAGTTAGCTGTCATAGCAGAAGAAGTAACAGACGAAAAGCAGGTAGAAAAATTTGCAGATTTAGTGAAGGAAAAACAAGAAGAAATTGTGATGGAAGAAGAGGTTTCAGTGAGTTTCGAAAAATAAGGAATGGACAACAAAATAGAACCCTACGTCATTATTCCTTTGTAGGGTTCTCATATTTCTTTACTAAATCACGAATAGCTTCGTCTAGTAATTTAGATTTATTAATGCGTGTTTTCTCTGTTAATTGTTGGAATTTTACATTTATTTCCTTATCAAGTGTGCTAGAGAAACGATCCCTAGTTTTTAAGTCTGATGTTTTCATTTGTAATCACCTCTACATTTTATTATATCGAGTAGTGAAAGTTAATGCAATGTAAATAAATTTAATTAAAGTTATTGAAACTTAATTAAGTTAGGTGTAGAATAAGAGTATCATCAAAACGAAAGGTAGTGTGATAATCGTGAACTGTCCATACTGTGCAACTCCGATACAAGTTGATAAGAATGGTGTAGTACAAGAAATTTGTGAATTCTGTGGTGGTCATATGCGGGAACAACAAACAGGTGTCTTACAGCTTTGTCAGAATGGGGAGCGTTTTGAATTTACAAAAATGCAGTCACATATCTTCTTAGAACACATCAATCAGTCTGTAGAAGAGCTGAAACAGTATCATACGTACGATTTGTATTTGTTGCTAAAGGAAGTAAGAGAAGCAAGGAGTCAAACGTATTACGGTTTACAACTACTAAATAAAGCTTCCAAAACAGAAAGTACATTACAAGCTACTGCGGATGAAACAGGCGGAGAGTATGAGTATTACACAAGAAAGGCGTGGGTGATAGAAAACATTCTATTAGAACGTCAGGGATTCTTTCCAGAAAAAATTACAGCTCGAGTTCTTCAATATATGTGGGAGCAAATTAAAAAATCGAAGAAAAAGAGTATGAGGATATCAAAGGTTCAGCGCCAGTACAGAGGAGAAGCTTGCTTATAAAGTTTAATGATGGAGTACAGATTCATAATCAAAAGGAGAGAAGAAAAAATGAAAAAACGAGAGAAGTATATGTATGTGAAAGATGTGAAAATGTTTGTGAATCAACAGATTGTTACTTATGCGATGCTGTGTCAGCTCGAAAAATCCCAATGGAAATTGATACAAAGACTATGATGCAAGGTGTGAGAGAAGTATTGGCCTTGATTGAGAGTAAACAAATAAGTATTATGCTAAGTCGTTGCTTTGATGCACCAAGTGACTTAGCGGTAGTAAATATGGCGAAAGAAACGATTCTTGAGGATCTTAATAAGATAGATTTTGTCTTTAACGATGTAACAGCAGTGAAATACAAAGGTTTTATGAGAGAGTGCTTAGGAATTGGATTGCTAGACCCTTATAAAACAGTAGAAGGAGAGCAAGTAACAGGGTTATTTATTTTCACGGAATAGGCTTGTTTGCAAAATTGAAATATTGGAAGAAAGGAGAAGGTGTTGTGGAGGAAATCTTATAGAAGAATCGGAGGAGTATAGTATGAAATTCTTTGAAAAGCGTTTTTTGAAAAGTTTACTGAAGTTTAGCAAATTTGTACATGAATATCGTTTTGAAGATTTTTCAGCACAGGAAGAGAAGGTGTATCAGAAAAACCTTGAGAAACTAAGAAACTTATTTGGTGTAGAGAAATCCCCTATATCCCTAGATGTGATTGATACATCGGTATTAACAGCATATCAGAGAGAACTTTTACAAGAATTTGAGCAGAATGCACCATTCATTAAAGTGAGGTATAGAGAAATGGTATGGTTTATTTGGAGTAATCCACGGTGTACGTTCTCTCGTATCGAACGAGAAGTCATTTGTTATATGCTTCAAAAATTGGGAAGTTCTTCTGGAGAATATTATAGAAATCAGCAAGAGAAAGTGCAAAATTTTCATGAAATTGAAGGGGAAGGAGAGAAAATTCACAGGTTAAGAGAACAATTAATACAAGTAGACATCATGCAATTAAAAGAAATGGCAGCAGGATTGATGCACAACACATTTGTGTTGCTAAGAATGTATTCTTCAAATCAGTATAAGAACATGCTTGGAAAAACAGCTTACCATCAATTTATTTTTGAAATGACAGATAGAATGCATAATTTACCGGAGATTCTTCTTGGTGAGAATAAGAGAGCATTAGTAGAAGAGCTGGCTGATACGGTAGTGTTCTTACAAGAACAGAAGTATGTAGACATTATGTTTTTACAATCTAATCTTGTAACTACTCAGCCACCTTTCGGTGTCTTTTTTAAATTTTACTAGTTTCATATGCCTCCCATTTGTAAATACTGAGTATATCAAACAGGGGAGGTGAATCTTATGGTCGATCGAAAAATTATTTTAGATACATATAAAAAAGGACCTGAAGCTGTTATTTCTTTATTTGAAGAAACATTTTCTAAGTTAGAAAAACGTATACAAGAACTAGAAAATGCTTCAAAAAAAAACTCCAAAAATAGTCATAAGCCACCTTCTACAGATGGTTTGGGTAAGCCCGTTACAAAAAGTTTGCGCAAACCGTCTCATCGTCAAACGGGTGGCCAGTTGGGCCACAAGGGACATACTCTTGGTTTGACAGCGACTCCAGATCATACGATTACACATTCTCCTACATATTGTACTTGTTGTCATACTTCCTTGAACCACGAGCCTGTAAAAGGGTATCGCATTCGCCAAGTGTATGACTTACCACCTATTCAGATCGAAGTGACAGAACATAAAGTAGAACAGAAAGAATGCCCACATTGCCATTCTATCCAAGAAGCCCAATTTCCTTCGACAGTATCTCGTCCTGTTCAATATGGTCCAAATATAAAAAGACTGATTCCCTATTTAACGCATTATCAATGCATTTCTTTGAAGCGAACAAAAGAATTCTTTCAGGATTGTTTTGGACATTCTATAAGCGAAGGAACCCTGGTAAATCATACACAGGCTTTCGCTTCTCAATTGCAGCCATTCATAAAAGAAGTAAAGGAAAAGATTCTGCAGTCTCCTGTTGTCCATTTTGATGAAACTGGTATGCGTGTAGAAAACAAAACACAATGGTTACATACTGCCAGTACACCGGAGGTGACATTGCAACATATTCATCAAAAACGTGGAAAAGAAGCAATGGATGCTGGAGAAATCTTGCCATCTTTTTCTGGAATTGCGATGCATGATGGTTGGAAATCGTATGATGCGTATACAGATTGTCGTCACGTTTTATGTAATGCCCATCTCTTACGAGATTTACAAGGAATTATAGATAGTACTGGAGAACAATGGGCACAACAGATGCAGAAATTTCTAACGCAAGCGTTGACGATGAAAAAGCAATCCGAAGGTACCATGCCAAAAGCGACGCAAAAGAATCTGTTTATTATGTATCAATCCATATTGAAAGAACAACAGATTCTTTCCACGAAACAAAAGAAGAAAGGAAAGCAGACGCCTTCTCAAAATTTATGGAATCGCTTCGTCAAGTATTCTGACAGAATTCTAGCGTTTTTAGAACATCCAGCCATTCCATTTGATAACAATCAAGCAGAACGGGATATTCGGATGACGAAAGTAAAACAGAAAGTGTCTGGGACTTTCCGAAGTAAGAAAGGCGCAGAATCTTTTTGTCAGATACGAAGCTTTATGAGTACCATGAAAAAACAAAAACAATCGGTCTTACAAGCGATAAACCAAGTCATAGAAACTAGAACGGTTCCTTGGAATAACACGACTTCATAAGAGAATTTCTCTATTTGGCATAGATTCTTTCTCTGATTGGAGTATTTTCTTTTCATGTTTTCGAATCGGAAACATGTATTTGGCCTGTTTTTTTATTTGAAGAAGCTGAGTAGTTACCAATTTGGATAAGAACCCCATGTAGCTACCTGATGGATAATCCGTCATACAAAGGATACGTTCATATCCTTCTCCTACCCGGATATAATCTATTTCTTCCTCAAATATAGCTGGTGCAATCTGATCCGCTACAGAAAAACGTTGAAAGGTTGGTTCTTCTTTTTTCTCTTTTCTCTTGAATCGTAACATTCGCTATTCCCCTCCTTTTATGTTTGGTCTACTTTTGGCATGTTTCACTGTAATATAGGGCGAGGACACTTCTTTAAAACGATTAATACGTGCTTGATAGTTGTTAAAATGCACCTGAAGAATTTGAACAATCTCATGAGCATTTAAGATATGACATTCTAACCCGTCTTCTGAAAGTTCCGTCAAATTCTCTCGTAACATCTCCGCTCTTTCTAACAGTGTTTCCATCCCGTTCTGGATACTTTCTTCATTCCCCTGCACTTTCTCCCTTAAAAGAAGATAGTGTGCCTTTTTCAGCGTATTCTGAGCGTGTGAGGAGTTCTCTAGATAAGAAACATATCCACTTCTTAATAGTTGACGCATGGCATTCGATTCTTCTTCTATCTTTTGTTTCTGATCTTCCACATAATCTGATAAGTCAACAGGTTCTGCCAGAACCTCAATTTGAAATTCGCATGGAATTCCTGACACAATCGCACCAAATTCCTCCATCAATTCTAGTTTGTCTTCCTCACCCATTAATTCCAAGTTCATCGTCCCCACCCGAATGCCCACAATCAAGGTTTGCTTCTTCGTCAGAATCGCTTGATGATACAACGTTTGAATCGGAATTAAATCCTGTGTACGTTTTGCTTGTTGTCTCTGTTTTCGTTTTTCTTGCCATTTTTGGAAACCCATTTTTTCACCTACCTACTCTTTTTTATATAACAAGATCGTTTGCTTCTTTCTTTTTCGCTGATGAAAACGAAATACATCTAACAAGTACGCACCTGCTTTCACGTTACATCCTTGAATCGCTGGTAGCACAAGTAACCCTGTAAATAGAACAAACAAAACTAAACCTAATCCAAGTTGCACAAAAATATGAATCGGTAACAAATACAATGTTCCGCCAACAAGTGGAAGGAAGAGAAGATAGTAGCCTATCTCCTTCCACCCTATGCCTGTATTCGGAATTAACTCAAACTTCGCCTCAATATTTTTTGGAATATGAATGTGTTTTGGACTCATCTTTCTTTACCTCAACTTTCCAACCACAAAATTCACAATTAATGTTCCCATAAAAATAACGCCTGTCACCATCACAATGGATAGCATATCGCCTTTGCATTCTGCTTTCTCCGATGGGTTATTTGCGAGCTTCATTTTGATTCCTTTCCATCCAAACATACAAGCTCCAACAGATGGGGCAACGAATAGAATAATAGTCGAAACAGCATCTACAATACTTTTAATCTTTGTTTTAATCTGGTCTTCTTCACCAGCAGCAAAAACAGTATGTGGAGTAAATATAATGACACATATCATCGCAAACATTGCATACTGCCAAATGATTTTATTTTGAAACATGTTTTTTACTTTTTGTTTCATGACAACCACTCCCTCTCTTCTCTCCCCATTTTATGTCTGGCTCTCCCCAATTTGACTTTGGGTCAATGATAAACACCTGCCCTTTCTTACTTTGCTCAGCTGTATAGAGCATACGTGCGTAAGTATAATCCCCCATTCCCACTACACTTGCCCTCCTTGTTCCATTGGCGCCTGCTTGGATGTGTCTTCTGTAGATGATGGTTTCTCGGGTTCGTTTGGTGGTTCAACAGGTGGGTCTTGCTTTTGTTCTTCTACTACTTTGACTACCACTTTCGTAACAGAAAGATTTCCTGCTTTATCGGCTGCCATCACTTCTACTGAAATATCTCCTGCGTTGCTCGTATCATACGCTCCAATCGTTACTGTAGGGTTTGCATCCTGATTATCTTGTACGGTAACCAAATCTTGTGGTAATAATTTTGCTCCGACTTTTACGGTGACATTCTCTTTTGGTGTAATTACAGGCGCTTCCGTGTCTTTATTTTCATTTACATCTATTACTTTCACCGTAACCTTGACACTTGCCTGATTTCCAGAGCGATCTACCGCAATAACTTCTACCTGTATCTCTCCTGCTTTGCTTGTATCGTACTTGCCGACAGAAACAATTGGATTCGCATCCTTGTTATCACTTACAGTAACTAAATCTTGTGCGGAGAGAATGTGACCAACTGTCACTGTAATATTCTCTTTCGGTTTGATCACAGGAGCTTCCCTATCCTTATCTGCTTCGGGGTCGATAACGGTTACTGTTACCCTGATACTAGAACGGTTACCTGCTTTATCAATCGCAACCACTTCTACCTGCATTTCCCCAGTTTGACTTGTGTCATAGTTCCCATTAATCGATAATAACGGACTCTGATCCATGTTGTCGGTTACGGTAACCAAATGATGAGGATTCAGATTCTGTCCTTTTTGTACCGTTAGATTCTCTTTTACTGTCATTTTTGGTGCTTCGCTATCTACGATTGGTTTCGGCTTTTCCGGCTCTATAGGCGGGTCTACGGGAGGTTTTTGCTTATCTCCCCCATTTCCACCTGTCGGTGGTACGATAACGGGCGGTTTCGGTTTATTCCCCCCTCCATCATCTGTTGGTGGCATAATGACTGGTGGCGTAGGCTTATCAGGTTCTGTTGGCAGTTCTACCTTCCCCTTCGGCTTTTCTATATTGGTTGGTGGCGTAGGTTTTTCAAGTGAAATGGATTCTTTTGCATTTGATGTATGTCCTAATGGTGTCAAGATAACTGGTGGTGATGGTTCTATTTTTGGTGGTTCGATTGCAGGCGTTGGTAACTTTTCTTGCTCTATTTTCGATTTTTGATTCGTTTGAAGAATCGTTGTTAATTGCTTCGTCTCATCTTCTGTTAAATATTTTTTCGCTATCGTGGTAGAGATAGGTGAAGATTCTTTTTTAGAAGATACATGCATGACATTCTCATCGGTAGGATGTGGTTCTTTTTCTCCTTCCTTCTCTTTCTCTGACTTCTCCTTTTCCTTCTCAGGCTTCTTCTCTTTTTTTACTTCTTCCGTTTTCTTTTTTCCTTTTTCTTTAGATGATGCTTCTTCTTTTCCAAAACACCCAGTAAGAGAAGACAGCGCAAGCACTGTCCCACTTACAATCGTGACTTTCTTCAGAAATGCTTGTTTCTTAGTCATTTTGAACCCTCCATTTGTATAGTTCTCTAGTCATCTAGTGATTGCAATCTACCTGCTTAATTGGTATTTTTCTTGGAAGATAATACGTATCGAGTACAATCACTTCATTTTGTAGTAAAAAAAGTTCCATTTGATCGTATCCACTCATTCGACTAAAATATTTTGCATCATCCATACTATTTGTGCCAAAAAATAGTATTTGATTGCAATCCCTAGCAATTTGATTGGCAACCTGTTTCCCATAAACCTGTTGGAGATGAGCGTATGACTGAACAATCATGGAAATATGAATTCCTTTGGCTTTCACAACTTGTAGGACATGCAAGAGATTGGGAATGGGATACAACTCATACTCATCTAAATAGAGATGTACATCTCTTTCTAATGTTTTTTCTTGTAGTAGGTCGAATACTTTTTGAAGACGATCTCCCCGCTCTTGATACGTACTATCAATGAGATTGACAGAAATATATAACACAAACTTTTGTTGTGTAGCGTTCACTACCATGTCTTGTAAGCGTTCTTCAAATAGCGGATGAAGGAGATCCAACTGTAAGATTTCATATCCCTGCTTAGCTTTTGTTTGATTGGTAGCATAATAGATTTCCTTTTTCCTACTCTCTACAACGATGATATTCTTTTCTTCTTGCTTTACATTTGGAATGGTATACCATCGTGTTTTTCCTGCACCGGTAGGACCAACGACGTACACATTCGAATGTTTTTCTTTTTCAAACTTGATTTCAGTAGCCCCGATTAACATTTTTTCACCTATCTTTCGGATTTGAATTATAGAAACCATATCAGTAATATAGCTATCCATGTTGGAATGGCTAGTAAACATGCATTCTTACATCCTCTAAAAAAATGGAACGTTTCTTCCGCCTCATAAGAATCTTCCTGAAGCCTTTCTTGGGGCAGATATTCCTTTGCCTTTACCAACTTACTATTTTCCCCTTCCAAAATATAGATTTGACCCATTCCTTCTCCAGACTTTCCAACCACAAAGGAATGTTTCGTAAATTGCTGACTCATACCCCTCTTCCCCTTTCTAGCCCTTTCAGATATTGCTGATAGATATCATGTTTTCGAAGAATGGAAACTAACTGTTCAATAATCCCTGTCCTTGTCATACGTTCTGAAGGATCAATTCTCTTAAAAATATGATACGATGGGTGATTTTCTCCAATTAACGTCATTAACTCTGCTACATAGTCCTCTTGTTCAGTTGCTTTCTGTAGCAAGTCTAATGTTTGGTCTACATCAACATACAGAAGTTCTCCGCTCTTTTTTTGAAAATACATCATACAGCCTGCTAATAATTCTATAGCCGATTCTACCCAAAACCCTTCTCGTTCCGCTGGTTTGACAAATGTTCTCGCAATTGCCATTGCCTGCATATATTCATCCAAGTGGAGAGTATACTTCTTTCCTTTCCCAACTGTACTGCCTACAAATCACTTCTGGTTTTGGTTACCCACGCTTACACCACGCATTTTTCTCCCTACCTTCCCTTTTAGATGATTCTCTCAACTGACACCCTTTATACTATTCCGTTTTCCACCAACCCTTTGTCGTTGAAAATCATTCATTTACTTGTGTCAAACAGTTACTTTCTCGGTAAAATACGCACAACTTTGTGCTGATTCATTATCCCGATTATCAAACAGCTCTCGATACTGTACCATCATGTCCATCCATTCTTCTTTTGAAATTTCCTGTGCTTCAGCAAACCCAATCCCTACATCTTTGGAATACGAATCAATTGTCCATTCTATGGTATAACCACTATCTTTTAATACACTTTGATTCCGTTCAAAGGAGAGAATGGTTTCTTTGTCAAACGAGCACCTCACTAAATTTGTTAGGTAACAAGATTCTCCATTTTTTAGAGAAAGACGTTGGTCTTCTAATTCCTCTGACTCAAATAAACGTTCCTGTCCGTTTTCATCGAACACTTGAAATAAAACATAGACACTCATTGAGCTCACGTCTTCTCCTTTATACACAATCGGTTCATTTGGTATAAATACATAGTCATAACCTAATCGATATTTCACCACTATACCTCACCCTTTCCTACAATTGATGTCCTACTCATTCGCCTTTTTATGTGAGCGATAGGCACGAATTGCGACAAATCCACATAATAACATCACCACTACACCAATCCACTTCCAGTATGGATTTTCTTCTTTTCCACCTGTTGTTGGGAGCGTATTTTCGACTTTTTTGGGTGCTGGCTCTACTGCTTTCACAATTGGCTGGACTTTGATTGGTTGTTCTACCTTTGGCTGTGGTTGTACAGGCTTCTCAGGTTGTTGACTTGGTTGCTCTGGTTTTGGTTGTTCCGGCTTACTTTTGAACTTCACTGTTTGCCCTTTATCCTGAATGTCAGCGTGCGTTGCAACTAACACATCATTTTGATATACGTCTTCAAATACCACTACTTCTTTCCCCTCAAGTGCAGAAGCATTGAATGTGAAATCTAACGTAACAGAACCATCTTTTTCTTTCGCAGTAAATGTCGTTTCTGATGTAACTTCCTTCCCATCTACTTGTAATGGTTTGTTTGTTGCTTTATCCATGAGCTTTCCTTTCACTACATATTCTTTCCCTACGATAAGGTCTTTGTACTCGACTTTATCTTGGATTGTTACAGAATCTGTAGCGTCTAACTCTTTTGATCCATCCACTTTGTTTAGAGCTGTTGTTTTCACTTCAGGATTCACAAACTTGACTGTTTGCCCTTTGTCGTTTATATCCTCATGTGAGGTAACCATCTTTCCGTCTTTGAATAACTTCTCAAATACTACAACTTCTTTTCCTTCTAAACCAGTTGCATTACATGTGAAGTCTAACGTAATTGAACCGTTTGCTTCTTTTGGTGTAAACTTCGCTTCCACTGTTACTTCTTTCCCATCTACAACGAGTGGTTTCCCAGTTGACTTATCCATTACTTTACCTGTAAGCGTGTATTCTTTCCCTACTAATAGGTCATTGTAGTCCACTTTATCTTGGATTGTAACAGACTTAGACGTGTGCATTTCTTTTGCTCCATCCGTTTTATCCGTAGCGGTTGTTTGAATCGATGGAATCTTTTCATCTGCGACAATATGTTTCACGATTTCACCATTCTGCTTGATTTCAAACGAGAATGTTTCTTCATTCAACATATATCCGTTGGGCGAAGCCGTTTCTTTGTAGGTATACTTCCCATAACCAAGTTTGAATGTTGCAACCCCTTCTACATTTGTCTTTCCTTTTGCTACAATTTCACCTTTCTCATTTCGAATCTCAAATTCTGCATTTGGTAGTTTTACATTCCCATCTGCAACATCAATCTTCGTTAGTTCTAATTCACCATAGATTGGTTGATTTTTTGCCTCTAACTCGATTGTCTGTCCTTGTTCTGTGATTTGGAATGGAATTGGTTCTTGCGATAACACGTACCCTTCTTTCGCTTTCGATTCTACAAATGTGTAAGAACCAAATGGAATGTTCTCTACTTTGATTAGACCATTTTCATCTGTTGTATGCTCGCTGATGACTTTCCCTGCACTATTTTTCAATTGGAATGTAACACCTGCAACTTTCTTTTCTGGATGCTCCGCATCTACTTTCAGCAGTTGTACGTTCCCTTTAATTTGTTTATTTTCAGCTGTCCACGTTACCATCTCACCCGTTTTGACTTCTAACGTTTGTGGGGTAGGGGTATCATTTAAGATATAACCCACAGGACTTTTTACTTCTTTCACGACATAAGTTCCAATCTCAATATTATCTAAAGAGGCAATCCCCTTTTCGTTTGTTGTAATCGTTCCCATACTCTTCTGGTCGCTAGCTAACACCTCAAATACTGCTCCTGCCAGTGGTTTCTTGTTTTCATCCACTTTAAGGATTTTCAAACCGCCTACCGCTTTCCAAAAGACTTGTAAATCCTTACTTACTTTCTCTTGACTACGTTCTAATAGAACCGTTGCATCCTGAATCACACTTGTACCTTTATACATCACCGCATGTTGATTTGTCAGGTTGGCAGTTACTCGTAATGACAATTCCGCACTTTTAGAGGATTTCGGTACTTGTACACGGAATTTTTCACCTAGTTGGAATGTTTTTTTTGCTTCTCCCTGTTCTGTGACAACTCGTGTTCCAGCTGGTGCTTCTTGCAATTGAATCTTATACTCACCTTTTTTTGCATTCGTTTCTACAGCATATGTTGTGGTTTCAAAGTATTCACCGTTCAATTTTGCTTCTTGCTTATCTGTTGGTTGTACATTCATATAAACATCTTGTGTGTCTCCTGTATGATCCGCCGCATACGTAATGGCTTTCGTTGCTTGCTCCACAGCTGCATCTTTAAATTGCAACTCACCTGTATTGATTTGTCCAAGTGCATGCCAGATACTCAGCTGCGTGGCGTAATGAGCCTGTTGCCATGTAGAAACTCCTAGTTGTTCAGGCGTTTTTTGCGGATATCCATTTAATAGTACACGGTAGACAACATCATCCGTTCGTCCTACCTCTGGTAAATCTGTACCATTTGGAGACTTGAGCCCGTATACCAAGCAATACGCAATTTGACCACTGGCGTTTTTCAAAAGCTCTGTACGGACATTTTTTCCGTATTGTGGACTGTAAGCCCAATTCATCTCGTAATTTTCACGATGAATCACCTCCGCGCTCACAGATTTCATCGGAATCAGTACACTGATGAAAAACATACATAAGCTCATCACCAAGGCCAAGGATTTGGAATACACGAATCTTTTCGTCATTGTTAGTAGCTCCTTTTTGAGTATGAAATTTTCAAAGACCTAAATAGATTTAATATCAAAAAAATTCAGTCTAAGTTGAACAAAAAAATATACTTCCTGAACATAGTTTCTACTTGCAGTTAAAAATGATTGAAATCTTTCTTATTTCCTATACAATGTACATTGAATGTATATTATATAGGTATACTTATCAAGTTAATTGGAATTATGTGATTTTAGCTCGATAATACGTCGGAATAAATAATCTATCTAATGGCTCGCCTAAAAGGTCAGAAATTTTTTGTGCTCTTTTGGCTAATACTCCTTTTCTCCCAGTCTCTACATCATATAAAGTAGTTACTGGAATATCGCAAATAGTTGCAACATCTTTAATACTAAATCCTTTAGTTTCACGTATTTTACGTATTGTAGTCAATTCGTCACCCCCTTATTTACATTGTATTCGGCTTAAAGCCTAAAGTCAACTTAAATATAATTAATTTTTTAACTATTTTTTAATGAAAGGGCGGATTTATATGTTTGGCCAACGCCTAAAAGAATTACGCAAAAATAAAAAGCTAAGTATGAGACAACTTGGAGAAGTACTCGGTGTTAAACAAACAAATGTATCTAATTGGGAAAATGTTGGAACAGAGCCTGATTACAAAACCTTAATTAGAATTGCACAATTCTTTGATGTTTCTACTGACTATTTAATAGGTAATTCCGTAGAATTCAATGACAATGAAAGTAAAGAAAAGAGAGAAATTGCATTATTAGCCCAAACATTACATAAAGAACTTTCAAAAAATCCAGATCTCAAAAATCAAATTGAACAAGAACTAATACAATATGTTCACTTTCTAAATTATAAAAATAGAGGGAAAGGCATATAGCCTTTCCCTCTATTTCTATAAACCTTAATTTCTTAAGGTTTATAATTCAATTCTTATTTGTAAATTATTTAAAAAAACATTAAACTAGTATGTAGAAGTATCTCTTAAACAATATTAACATACTAAATATAAGTTGAAAAATTAACATAATTTCTGTATTATTATAATCAAAGAAAAACAGAAAAAAAACCCACCGCACAGTTATTAATTAGTTCAGGTCGGCAAACTCGATACCAATTAATAACTCCAAAAGATAGGGTTTTAATTCACACTATAAGTATATGTGGTTCTTTTTTATGTCATACTTGATATTAAAATTATACCATAATACACATACAATGTGAATATAAAACCTCCTATTTTTCCGTAAATTTGCGGTGGAAAAAATAGGAGGTTTTTTTATGGTAACTAGTTTTGAAACCCTAAGTGCTAGTGATTTCACTAACAATATTCAGTTAGAAACAAAAACTTTAAAAACAAACATGAAATTTAGTAAAAAAAATCAAAAATCAAAATACCTCATGCATGGGCCAAAGTTCTTTGATGAGCTTCGTATATATTTAATCAAGAATAACGAACTTGGTGAATATGCTTTACCTTCATCTGCATTAGCTACTCTTATTTTACTTCACTTTAAGGTGAATGATTTAGGACGACTTCCTCGTGATTTTAAATTATCTACTATCGCGAACGAATCTGATATTCCCTATTCAACTATTCATACAGGTTTTCAAGCTTTGCTTCATTCTGGGGCTGTTAGAGAAATTTTTATTAACGGGAAAATTCCAGTGTATGAAATTTGCAACTATGCAAGATTCAATCGTACAGCAAAAGAAACAAAAGGTAATGATGGAAAACTTTCATATTTTCGAATTCCTCATGCATTATTAGAGACTTCTATTTTAAAAGAGTTAGTTTCCCATCGTGACAGCAAAGGTATTATTGAATTTTTAGGATTATGTACCCACTTTACTCATCAATTTAAAAATAGTAAAAATTCCATTGAAGATTATTCTTGTGTTCGTAACATGGACGGCTTAAAGAAACGTTTAGGACGCAATGCGAAAAAAGTGCGAAACTACTTAAAAATCATCTCGCCAATTTTTAAATTTGATGCTGCTATACAAAAGGTTCGAAACCCACGTAAAGGACGGATAGCTCGCATACGTGAAAAAATCCAACAAATCGTTATCACTCAATTTACGGTTAGCATGAATCCTGCATGTGTGATTGAAAATGACCGAGCTGAAATTAAGCAAACTGAAGCTAAAATGCGTAAAGAAGCAACAGCCCGTCTTGAATCCATTGGCATAGCATTAACCACTAAAGATCGTAAAGACATTATTGTTTCTTATAAAGGAGAAGTATCACGAATCGCTACATATATTAAAAACAAACAACTTCGTGATGATTTTATGACTTATACCATGAGTTATGCAATGGATCAATGTGAAA
>NZ_JBBOTE010000007.1:0-94870 GCF_038005385.1 Bacillus sp. FSL K6-2944
ATTGGTTTGATATTAGTAAGCGCTTTGATTGCTATTGGCTTAGTAAATTAAAATTTGAATTTTATTGAAGAGCGGAGAGAGTAGGTGGAATATCTTTAACGCATAAGCATTTGTACCTGTGAATTTTGTAGAGCAATTGGTGGATGAAGAAAATGCCCACTGAATAAATTTTGAGGAGGGAGTGTTATTGCTGTAAATAGCGGGAGAAAGGTTGTTTTTCCGCCACTGGTAGAACCAGTACCAACAACCTATACCATTCGTTAAAACGGAAGAAATTCTAATTTTATTAAAGGAGATGGAGATCATGAGAGAACGTGAAAATTGGGATGTATTATGTGAGGTTTGCGAGATCAAGATTGAGCATGGAATAGCAACAGAATCTGGTGAGAATTATTGCGAATCATGTTACAGCAAATTAGCGTATGAAACAAAAGCGTAATCTAATAAATTTTGAATTGTACTAAGAAAGGAGAATGCTGAATGGGTCAATTCATTCATACTTTACAACAAGTAATAGTGCTATATGACTCTTCAAAGAATCCTTATAAAATTGGTGACGTGGTAAAGTTGAAAGGAAAATCGTTTCTTATTATCGGCATCGAAGCTTTTAAAATATCCGGCATAGAATTAACAGTATGGTACACCATGCAGGATTTAGAATTTCATGATTTTATCTCTGTATCGCCGAAACCTACGTTAAGTAAGTTGGAACATTTGTCAGTTTTATACCGATATAATGATGAACGTTTTGAAGACCTTCAGCCAGGGCGGACAGTTCCACATCGAGGGAAGAGATATAAAGTGATAGAGCATACCCGTATTGCTGTAAACAATGACATGATTACATTGCATTTTTTAGCAACACAAGTCCTACCTATGGAACGTGGGATTGTAAGAACAAAATATTTTGATGAAAAAAAGAAACAAGTAGAACTCAATGGTTATTAATCAAAACGTTATTTTGCACAAAAATTAAGATTATACGTAAAAATGGCAGGTAATTGACTAAGTTACCTGCCATGCTCAAAACAATACGGAGGAACGAGCTCCGATTTGAAAGAGTGTAGCCGTGGGAAGCTGACTTGTAGATAGTATGTGTAATGTTAAAAAGATTATTCGAAGGAGAATGAGAGATGAAAATTAGTGTATCTGAATGGAAAGCGCTTCGCAAAGAAACAAAGTTGAAATTACTTCAATATGCGGTGTTGGAAAGTAGAAATAGGAGGGCTGTATCATGATAAAGTCTATAAAATTGTTAAAAGGTGAAGAACTTGAAATTGGGACGGCTGATAGACATGGAAATCAATTAAAACAATCGGATTTTGTTGTAGCACAAGATGATTTTGAAGGAATTAGTATATGCCAAATTCTTTATAACGGCATTACAAAAGAATTTGTTGCTATGAGTTCCTCTGGTTGGTGGGTCCCGTATCACGATTTATCAATTGCAACTGAAAAGCTAGAACACGTCATTGCACAGGAATTTCTAGGGTTAGAGAAGTGTGGAGCATATTGGGGAAAAGGAAATACACCATTTATCCGTATGTCAATTGAATACTTTAATGCTGTTGAAGAATCTACATTGATTTTAGAAACGTTAGGTAGACGTTACAAAGACCTTTTTACAGTGATAGAGAATGGCTGCTGGTATTTAACAGTAAACAAGCAGATATATAGTGAAGAACGTCTTGGAGTAGCTGCATGTTTAGCAGCAGTCAATAGTGTAAGAAATAAGGATTAATTAGAAATTGATACTCACTTTAGGAAAAATGGATAACTTAAAGACTGAATATTAAATCTATTTGTAAAGGGGAAATCAAAAATGTTACATGTAGCATTACAAGAGCAAACCTATTGGAAAGAACAACAAAAAATTCTTCGGAAAAATAATAAAAAGTTACTTATTTCATTAGAATCAAATTTATACGAAAAACTGCAAGGTCTAGCACTCTATAATGAGGATTTAGATCAAATTGCCTCGGATCTTGTTATGGAAGGGATAGAGTACATTTATATGGAGGACACCCCTGTTCGTGAATATCATGCATTTCAATATTTTATAGAAATCGAACTATCGCAATTTCAACTAAAGTTACTGCAACAATTAGCACTCAAAAGAGGATGTTCAGCAAGAAAAATGGCGTATACAGTGTTACATTTCATGCTCAAGGCACAGTAAAAGAACCCTACACAAAAAGCAGGATTCTTTTCATAAGGTATTCTGTTGGCAAATGAGTTTTCACCACGAGGAATTGAGTCTAGTCCACTCAATTCCTTTTTATGTTATAACAATCTGGAATGAGATTTCAACAACAATACGAAAAAAGATAGGAATAATCCTATCTCTCTTTCGTACAAGGGTTTCGATGACAGAAAACTCATTCAGCTCATACTTTATTTTAAATTAATAAAACAGAAAATTCAATTTTTTATTAATTTCTCAATATGATTTTTTTGCATTTTTAAATTATAATATAGTTAATTCTTTTTATTGTTATATATTTGTTATTTCCTGTTGGAATCCTTATGAAGGGTTCTTTTTTTTATAATAAGTATACAATTTAATCCCTGCAATAACTATGTATTTTTTATACAGCTACGGTTGAGATAGCCTGTTTATATATCAATTGTTGTTTATCATTGTTTTTAATCATTGTTTTTAATCAAAATTGTAAACTTATCCACTGCAATAATCTGTCCTGGTATTCTAAAACCATTTAATAAAATAATTATAACTTCTTTTTTAGATTGGATGACTTGTTGATACAGATCTTCTTGAATGTTAATCATTTAGATGGTTGCAACTCCTTTACTTTTTTAGAATCGTTCATGGCTTCTAAAAAAGCATATTCTTTTACCGTCATTTCAACGGTTGGACAATATTCAGTTTTTGATAATTCATGAAGTAAAGAAAGGTTTTTACTTAATTGTTTTACCATTTCATCTAATGTAATTTGATTCGTACCATATCCAATCACTGGGTTTAAAAATACATCTAACCTTATGAGACTTGGTTCAATGAGAGAAACAATCTCTTGTACTTTTGGCAATATAGCCGTTTCATAACGTTCTTTAAAGGATTCTAAATCATCTGGCGTTGGTTCATTTGAACAGAATTTTTTAAATGCTACCACACGAATATCACTACGCAATTCCTCAATACGTGTTTGATACAATTCCTGGTCAAATCCGTCTTTATCCGCAACATCAAAATGGAGCTCCGTCTGTGATCTACGCTTTTTCTTGTAAAAATTCATGAGGAGCTGTTCTTTTGCATTAAACATCATAATAAAAACAGTACGCTCTAAATTCATAACTTGGTTTGCGACGCTTAATGTTTCATCTAACACTTTTGCGCGTTCTTCTTCACTTAACTTTTTTATAGAGGATGGAACAAGTTTTTTTACATTCTCAAACGACTCTGAATTTGTAATGTGTTGAAGAGAAAATTGAGCGACCTCTGGTAAACAAGGATCAGTTGTTTTGTCGAAAAGTAACAAATCTTTAATCGTTCGCACTGTATTTTTGATCTCTTTTTGAGCTTGGCGAACTTTTTCTATGCTTCTTTCCGTGTATTCTGGTTGTTTAAGACGATTGAAAATGTATTCTCTTCTTTCTTCAAAATGTTGCTGTAATCGTGACATAGTTGTTTCCCCTCTCTAATTTTCTGAATTGAATAAACTTTCCTTTTATATTGTATCATTAAACTTTATGGATTGGAGGACGATAGCAAGGTTTATTTAAAAAGACAACACGTGACAACGTATATGAGACAATCAACAACGAATATTCTTTACCAAGGTAATGATCAAAGTGAATACCAAGTTCATAGCCAAATCGTCAACCATGGTATGACTACCAAAAGAAATCGTTGATTTCACTATGTATTTATGCATTTTTGATTTTTGTTTATAAAGGGGGAAGTGCGGTGGAAAACAAAATGGTAGCAAAAGAAAACTGTGAGTATTGTCACTGTCTGTTGTCGCTTTGGATGTATTGGGAGTATTACGGAAAGAAGTATTGTTCTGAATCTTGTAGGCATCTAGATAACAAATAAGGGGACGTGACAATGGAAAATACCTATGAGGT
Source organism: Bacillus sp. FSL K6-2944 (assembly GCF_038005385.1). NCBI lineage: Bacteria > Bacillati > Bacillota > Bacilli > Caryophanales > Bacillaceae > Bacillus > Bacillus sp. FSL K6-2944. The sequence goes on from NZ_JBBOTE010000007.1 coordinate 4,090, forward strand.
GATTGGTAACAAAATAAAATTCTATTTGAAGAGTGATCCAATGAAAGGATGGAATCAAATCCCGAGTCCGCAATTTCGAACTAGCCAAGAAATAGCTGAATGGTGTAGGAGTTCGACAAACGAGTTCATGTGTCAATGGGATGCGCTAAATCAAAATGCAATGAGTGCAACAGATACGACGGATTTTTTGTACAGGTGGATCAGCTGGTATGTGACAGAGCCACTAGATGGTACTGCACGCGAAATACGAAAACTACCAGATGAACTTGCAAACTTCCTAACAAATGTACCTGTTGATGCATTTGAGCTCATCAAAAATACCTCTCACATGGTTTTAGATTGTATTTACATTGCATTGGACTGGATACCGCAATTATTAACGATTTTGTTTTTCTAGGAGGGAACAATATGTTGAAGCGAAAAGAGACAATTTCTTTCCAATCCTTCATGAATCAGTCCTATAAGAAGAAAAGACAAACAAAGATATATAGTATAGGTCCTATGAGTCCACTTGCATTCTTTCATATGTCACAGCCACTTGTTCATACGTATCTTGCACTTGGCGTATTAGGAGGGCTTACAATTGGAGCTGTTTTATTAGAGAAATACCTAGTACGTAATGATCATATGTTTCCGGCAAAACTTGTTTCAGAAGGGCTGTATTACGGTGTACGGATAGGTGGAATTGGCTGTATTGGCTATGTATTTATTCGTATTTTAATGATGTTATAGGGGGGCGATGGACTTGAAAGAGTGGTTACAAAAAAGAAAGTATAAACATCAATTAGAAACAGTGTTTCGAAAAGCGAAGTTGTATGATGAACATCTTACAAGAGGAGGAAAGGTTCCGGTTTTCCCTAAAATCCATGACATCTTAGAACAAAAAGAAAGTGTGCGGTACACTTTTACATTGCCAAATGGAGTGGATCCAGCGCAAATCCAAAAGAGATGGTTTTGCTTTCAGCAAATTTTAGGGAAGAATCTTATGATTCAAGGTAGTGTGAAAAAATTTGTACTTCATGTATTCTTTTCCGATGCGGGATTACAGCAATACACATACCGATATAAGCATTGGCAGCCCTTGCTACAAGAGTACCGTTTGCCAGTTGTCGTAGGACGTGACCAATTTGGGAAAATGATTGTCTATGATATGGTGGAGGCAAATACACCACATCTATTGATTGCGGGGGAAACTGGGAGCGGAAAGAGTAGTATGGTGCGTGTTGTTTTATCTACACTCATTCAATATAAGTCACCGGACCAACTCCATCTATACCTGGGGGATTTAAAGAATTCAGAGTTTCATTTTCTACGAAGAGTGAAGCATGTAAAAGATGTTTGTATGGAAGAAGTGGAAATGGCAGCGATGTTGAAAAAACTGTGGAAAGAAGTGCTGCATAGAAGAAAACTGATGGAAGAATATGAAGTGGGTCATATTGATGAATACAATGAAATGACCTCAAATGAACAAATTCCTTACATCTTACTTGCAATTGATGAAGTGGCGATGCTACAGGATGAGCAAGAATGTACCACCATCATAGAAAAAATATCCGCCGTTGGCCGATCGCTTGGTATTTTTCTGATGCTGAGTATGCAACGTCCCGATGCGAAAGTGCTAGATGGTAAATTAAAGCTCAATATGACGGTAAGAATGGGATTTAAATGTGCTGATTCTATAAATAGTAATATTATGGGCACTCCTGGATCTGAACACCTAGAACAATCTGGCCAAATGATTCTAAAATTAAATGGATTGCAGAAGGTGCAAGCTCCTTTTCTAGAATTAAGTAAAGCGAAAGAAATCGTAGAACCCTATCGTATCCCAAAAGGCCAGGATATTGTGAATAAGGAGCTAGAAGAGCATAGACAAGAAGCTGTATTTGGGGTGTTAGATGATGCTAACGAGTAGAGATAAACAAATCATAAGTCATTTACAGCAATTTCGTTGCTTATCAAGGGATGATATTATGGATCTTCATTTTAATAAAGTAAAAAATGCAGTGACTTGTTGCAATACTGTCATGAAGCGCTTATGTCGTGAGGGATACATTGATGTAGACACTTCTCAACGCCCATACGTATATTTCCCCTACCCTAATCCAATCCGTAAAGGAAGCCAAAAAATCCGGCATTTCTTAGCTATTGTAGATGTATACAAACAGTTACTACAGGTTGAAAAACCAAAGGTATTCCAGGTAGAACCAAAATACCAAAAAGGGTATATGGAGCCAGACATATTTGCGATTTGGCGAAAAAGTCCATTCTTTATTGAAGTGCAAAATTCAATTTATAGTAAAGCCGTGATGCAAGCAAAGATAAAACGATACGAATTATATTTTCATAGTATGGATTGGCAAAGGGAACCTTGGCAGCCAAAGCATACACATGTATTCCCTTCTCTGTTACTTCTTACCGATTCTATGTATCCTATCTCCAGCTCAAATTTCCGCATCTTTCAAGCTCCTTCTATTCAGCACTTTCTAGAGCAAGTAACTCCTAAATCGAAAAATATTTCTGTGCAGGTTGGATCTTCAAGAAAACAATTGTAACGAATTGGCGAAAAAAATCATCTCTAAAAAAATTAGAGATGATTTTTTATTTCAGGTTAACACGTCTTAATTAGCCTATTGAACGTTCGTGATAATGTATTTTCCTTCTTCATTTTTATCAATTTCCTCTGTGGCAAAGGAATCTACCGTAACCTCATTCATTTTCCAAGCTTTTTGATCTGTATCATATAATGCTTTTGCTTGCACATTATAAACTGCATCTTTTTCAGGTGAGTACTTTTGAGCTGGAAGATGGTACTTTACCTTTCCTTCCATTTCTAAAATAGGGTATCCTTTATCATTTGAAACAATCTTTACAATCTCTTTATTCAAATAGGATTTTACAAGTGTTCCTTTCCAAGGATCAGACCATGTATTACGTGCTGCCGAAGCAAAAGATTCTGCTTTTTGATTTTTATATTTTTCAGTTACTGATTTGAAAGGATCAATGCTTTGTTTTGTACTTGCATCCCCATATTCTTTTAAAAATGTATGGAAAAATTGATTCACTTTTTCTTCATCGACTTTAAATATATATTTTTGTTGTTTTCCAAAAAAAGAGTTATTTTTTTGATCGTTTAATTTAGAAATACCATTTTTGCCCCAAGGAAAGTCTGCTTTTAATTGTATTTTTTCTTCATCTTTTTTATTAATTGGACCAAATTTTTTCGATTCAGCATCTCCAACCTTAATACCTGTAGGTTTTCCCTTAAATACAATTTCTGAGCCTATAAATTCCTTAGATAAGTCTAGTTCGTCGCCTTTTAAACTGAGTGATACAGTTTCAACGGGATCATCTCCACCTAAATTGATAGTAGTTTTATCTGTTACAGTGGTCCATTTGTATTTTTTTACTCCAGTTAATTCGTATACGCCAGGTAAAAAAGGTTTATCAAATACGGAAGGTGAAACTTTTTTGCCGTTTAAAGATAAGACAACATCTTTATCTATATCTTTAAGACTAACTTTTACCTTTACTGGTTTAATAGCATAATTATCGAAAAATATCCAGGTCTTTCCTTCTTTTGCTATGGTATAAGGTAATATAGCTTTACTACGCGCTTCCAATGCCTTAGCAGAAACGGTTGTATTCTCTACATCCATGACATCTACCATCACAGGATACATTTGCTTATATTTATCAGATTCCTTTAAAAAAGATTGTACACCATCCTTAGCAAAAGGAGCGGACTGTGCATCTTTTGGTAAAAGTGATAAAAATGTATCGGCATCTTTCTTTTGAAAAGCCTGTAGTAATTTTTCTCGTACTTCTTCTTTAGAATGACGGGCTATTAATCCAGTTACAATGAATCCTATGATACATAATAAAATAATACCTGTTGTCAGTATTCCTTTTTTCCTTTTTAGATAAGAAATTTCCACAACTTCTGTCCCCTTTTCAATTTTTTATAATCTCATTATAAGATAATGAAAAAATGGAAAGAAGTGGTTAAGATAAATTTTTCAGAAAAATAAATTTTATCAATAATTTTCAAGATTATCAAATCCTACTTCCACGTTACATATCCCAGAAATCACTCATTTTTTTATTAGGATCAATTTTGCGTATTGCTACTAACAGTTTTTTTATAGTACTTTGGCTTGGAATATAATAAGGATCGTTACAGATACGAGAAATAGTAGTACGATTGATTTTTGATTCTTTTTGCAAATCTTTTTGATATAAACCATGTGAATCTAGCCATCTACCTAATTTGCTCCGTTTCTTTCCGAGGCCCCACATACTACATACTCTCCCTTTTCTTTTTTACCTCAAGCTTGTACAAAATGTTAAAATTATATACCTTTGAGGTTAATAAAAATTAACATAAAGCTTTTGTAGATTGCATATCTTATAGTAATAATGATTAGCAGCCTGCAAAAGTTTTGTAATTTTTTTGTGGAATATGGAATACATATACATTGCAACACTTGTTGATAAAAACATGTATAGTGACAAGTGTTGCATAGCCGGTTTCGTGAAAAGATTGTAATTTTATTAGATTGATAGTCGATTTAAGAGAGCATTGCGGTAAAATCGCAGTGTTTTTTTGTTGCATATATGCTAAGGTATCGATCTTATTTTATTTGCCTGTATCGTTAATTATTTTTGTTATTCAATAAGAGGTGATTAAAATAAAGTTCAAAGGCATGTCTTTTTTAATGTAGAATAATAACAAAATAGGAGGTGGACGTGTCCATGGACGATACCATGAATATAGATAATACTACACAAGAAAAAGCCTATTGGGCTGCGGAGGTTGCAGAGCGCCTGAAAACAAATACCTCTACATTGCGTAATTGGACAAATGCATTAGAAAAAGAAAATTATCAGTTTATTAAAGATGCTAACGGACGTCGAGCATTCTTAGAAAAAGATATTGAAAATCTAAAATTACTCCAAAAATGTTTGAAAAATAATATGAGTATGAAAGACGCTGTCCATGCTGTTATATCAAGTATTGAAGGGCAAATACGGACAGGTGTTGTCCGTGAAAAAGACCGTCCGTTAATACGTCCATTAAGTGAGGACGCTGTAGAAAGAATTGTAAATGAGGCATTAGAAATTCAACAAAAAAAATTCGAAGAAAAATTAGAAAAACAGAATAAAGATTTCGAAAGAATGCTGAATCAAAAACTGACGGAACAAGCAGAATTCATTTTTAAAAATATAAATGAAATAACGGAAAAAAGGGATAGAACAGCCTTGGAAGTAGAAGTTAAAAAAATAGAAGAAACTAAAAAAAATGGATTTCAAAAATTACTGGGTTTTTTTAAAAGTTAAATTTAAAAAAGAGTTGCCCTTATATAAGAGCAACCCTTTTTATTTCACTGTATTATGCATAGGGATCATCGTCTAAATCATCTAGTTTACTCCAAGATTTATTTTCTTCTTCGTCACGGGATTCCCCAGGCTTCGTTATTTCTTGTTTTGTTTCGATATGTGTTTGATCCAGAGCAAGCGAATGAACTGGTTTTGACGCTTCCTCTTGTTTTATTGGTAAAGGCTTTGTTTCGCTATCTAATGTAAAAGTATATTTGCGCGGTAGAATTTCCGCCACATCTGTATCACCGATTTGTTTATGAAGCTGTTGCGCTGCATACAAAAAGAACATTGTTAAATCGCTTTGTTTGTTGATAAAATCAAGCATTTCATGTGAAATGTCTTTTTTGATGTAGACATTTGCTCTGTCTCCAGCTTTGTATACTTTACGAGCCATTATTTTTCACCGGCAGGAGTCATAGCTTTTTCTTTTAAAGCCTTAAACCGTGGAGAGCAAGTATATACCAACAAACCACGAGCGTTTACGAAAAGTGGATTTTTTAAGAAAATAACATTTGTTAAGCGTCCTTTTTGTTCTAAAATTTGCTGTAAGCTTTCTTTTACGATTGCGGCACCACCACCATAAATAAACACATATGGATCATCTTTCATATCATCGATTTTATTGATAATATCCGTTGCAATTCGATTAGCTAAACCTAATAACGCGCCGCGTGATGCTTCTTTTAAGCGAGTATGACGGGGATGCTCTGAATCTAGATAAATCGCATTGAATTCAGCAATACTATCAATTGTTTTTTGTTTATTGTTCAAGTTCCAAACTTTGATGATATCAAGTAAAGTTTCTTTAACTCCATATGGTAAGCCTCTACTCATTTTATGTTTAAAGCTAACACCTTGTGAAACAACTTCTTCAGTAGTACCAGCGCCAATATCAAAAGATAATAATGTTTTATCAACAAAGTCTGTTTCTGTAACTTTGTCTTCTGTAGTTTCTACTTTACGTTTAATTACTTTACCTTTTTCATCATATACAATTCCCCATGACCCAGCAGCGCCCTCTGGTAAGCATTTGCAATACTCTACCTGGATATTAACTGTTACTTCGCGTCCGCTTGGATGATGGAATTTTACTGTATGATGATTCATATAGCGTTGTGCATATTCTTCGGCTGTTTTAGGTGTGATTGTTGCGACAGGTAATGCAACAGAAAGATCATACTTTACATTGATTGTATTTTTGTCTGGTTGCTTTTTAATTGCACTAACTGCTAAACCAGCTAAAGTCACAAGGACCACAAGATCATCCTTAGATTTATCAGATTTCTTTTCCATTTCAATTCCTTTGATGTTCTCTTCGATAACCTTTTGCCCAACGATATAACGCATATTGTTTACTGTTAAGGCTGGTGATGAAATTGTAACATCAATATTATTTTCTAATTCTTCAACTGGAATATCTTCATCACTTAAAATGTTTGTTGCTTCTCCAATATGATGTGAATAGATACTTGGTATAAATAAAGGGTCTTGCCCTAAAACCATTAATTTTAAACCACTGTTCCCCGCGTCTGCACCAGCTTCAAGAATTGTCATATATAAAACCTCCTAAAGATTATTTATCATCGATTAACTTAATTCCATTATATGCTAAATATAACAGAAAAGTCAATACAATTTCACACAAATAAATATAATTTAATACAAGTCAATACAAAAATACCCACAAAACCTCATGAAAATCATAAAAATAACAGCAATTTTTATATTGATAAGTATTAACTTATATTCATTTGTATTGACTTGTATTCACTTTCCCGCGAATGACATATAAAAGCCTTGGCTTTCTTGCACCAAGGCTTTTATATGTTAATTAGATTGTGTTTGTTTTGTTCTTGATTCCAGAATTGAGTGTATCTATGCAATGCTTCAGTGCTTTTTAAGCCTAAAAACGCTTTAATTTCAAGCGGCTTCATACCGTTTTGTAGTGCGCTTAAAATGAATCGATTCCGCAACATAGTGGGCGTCACTTTAATTTCAGCTCGTTTCGCTTCTTTCTGTAACATCCTTTGAACGGCAATTCTTGTTAGGGCAGCCGGTTGATCTTTGCCATAATCCCAGCGGAACGTTTGCGGCGCAAAGTCAAATGCAACAAAGAAGGGATCCCCTGTCTGTTGGCGAGGCCGTATGAGTTTTGGAATCTGTTTGTAATAGGATAGGGCAAGCTTTACATCTTCTTTGGAAAGCTTAATAGAGCGCTTATAAGCATGCAAACCGCCTGGCGTGATGGTATTGGTCCCGAAATGAATATCGTGCATAGAGAGCGTGATAATGTCTTGTATTGATAAACCATAATGCAGCATGAAATGAACCAATAATACATTGCGGTCCATAATGAACTTCCTACCAGATGCCTGGTATTCCGTCAGTCTATTGTAGCTTCGCATGAATCGTAATAACGTTTCTATTTCTTCATCGGATGCAAAGTGCTTAGAGGTTAGTTTGGGCGGCGCTATGTCGCTTTTTAAACTGTCTGCAGCACCGTGAAATTGTAAAAAGTTAATTAAAATCCCTCGGACACGTTTCGCATTCGAAATCGAAGCCCCACGTTCCTTTCTAAGTGCCTTTAGATAACTCTCTAATACATTTACATCAAAAGAGAGGAAAACGTCTTCTGGAGCCGGTTTAAGCCGTTTTCGAATCCAAGAGACAAACAAGGTCAAGTCATACCGATATTGTTTCACTGTGGAAGGTTTGCGGCCACGTTTTAACAAATCAGCAAGAAACAAATCAAGGGCGGATTCCCATGTCATGGCTATATACTCCTTTTTCCTAAAAATTGTGTACCGCAATTATATCTGAAAACCACAAAGACATGCAATAGGGGATCCTTGCTCTGCTCGTTTGTGTCTGGGCTCTGACCACCATTGTTGCCATGCTGGAGGGATTTGCTGCTGCGCCGAGAAGCGACGCAAGCGGAGACACGAGGGCCGGGCTAGACAGGAGAAGGCACTAGAGGCAGAGACACGCGCGATAAGTGAAAGACGAATGGAAGGGGGGCCGCCGCGCCGTGACTGTAGTTGTAGAAACTTTCTGCCTGTCAACGGAATCTGATTCATAGCTGAATCGAGATACCCTTAACAGGAGAGCTTCACCTGGTACTTATATTTTGTAAGTAGCAGGGCCGCCGAGTCTTCAAGGGATTCCGCGGAATATGCCCTATGCTAAATAGATGCCCCCAATATTGATTAAACATATATATTCCATAACATAAACATAGGTTTAGCATTGGTAGTTTGTAGCGTTTTTGAATATCCTCGTTTTGTTCCTGTAGGCCCGACACGACCAAAATAAGAAAATTGTACGTTGACAAATTTCGACATAGTAAAGGTGTTTTTATAGCCATTATACAGTTAACTAAACACAATATTATCAATAGGGTACACTCTATTGAGAGTGAAATTAACATTATAATAAACATTGAATATAAGAATAATACAATAAAAAACGCATAAGTTCATGTGGATTTGGTATATTTTGTCTTATTCCCCCTTTTCGGGGGTTGGGCAAAGAAACCCAAACTAAAAATATAGGATACTCTTATTCATTAAATCTTGTTTTAAAAGAATTAAAAACATTAAATACATTAGGATTTATTTTGGGGCTTTTATCCTTACTCTCCCAAGGGATTAGAGATTTCTTCTTATTCAATTTCTTATTTAATTGCTGATGAAAGTCAGTTAGCATTCTATGATAAATCTCACGTGTTTTTTTGCTGAAAATGGCGCTAACACATTAAAGTTAAATAATAAGATTAGTAGATTTTAAAAATAACAAGTATGATTGCATGACAAAAAGCCTTGTTAGTTTCCATTTTTTTGAACAAGGCTATCGTATTCTTATTTTGTTGTTAGGCACGGGCTTTAAGAGTTTGGATCTAGACATTTTCGGAATACATCGAATGAAATCTTACCCTTATAAGGCTTTCTAAGTGCCGTATTAGCGAAATATTCGTTTGCTTTACGAGTTCGGCGTTTTCTAAGTTCTTTTACACTATTCGTATACATTTTTATGAAATGTGCAGGGGTACTTACATCTGCTTGGTTATATTCAAACCATTGTACACAATCCTTGAAAACCTTTTTTGTATCTCGATCTGGATCTGCTGGCATACGTAAAGCGATTGTATACGCATCTTTTTCAGTTATATTCGTGTCTTGGGTTAGAATGTACACATAAAGTTTCTGTTGTGCTTCACTCATGTGGTCCTTCATTTCTTCTAATCTTGCCGCCAGTTTATCTCGTAAGCTAGCTTCTAATTTTTTATCTTTGTCAGAATTCGTTTCTTGTTCTTCAACTTCTACTTCAACAGGTTCGACAGGAGTGAATAAATCGAATCCATGACATGTAGAAACGGGAGCATCCTCTTTTGTATCTGTATCCTTATGTTTTTTCTTACTAATTTTCTTGGACAGAAACTCTGTAAATGTAGAAAAAACATCGATTGTTAATGCCCATTTTTGCTTAAAATATTCAATAATTTTCAAGTAATTATTATGTAGGCTTAAAATGTAGATAGATGGCGCAATTTTATTGTGACGTCTGGTTTTAATTTGATGACATACTTCTAGATCTTCTAGCCAATTCAGAATAAAGTTGATTAGTGGTACAGAAATACCCGATTTTTGGCTAATTTGTTCTTGCTTTACCTGGGAGTACCCCTCCTGAACAAGGTAGGAAAGTACGACTTCCAATGCCTGATATCGGCGTGGAGTTTTTTCGAAGAATTCTTTTGTAGTTACGTTCTCCAAATCTAAAAGAATGCTATCAATATCTTTGATTACACTTTGGACTGCTTGATTGATAGCGCCCTCTTTACACTTAGGGATACGGTATAATTGCGGACTTAATTCTCGTTTTGCGGTACTTAGTAAAAAATTAGTTAATAACACAAAAAGCCCTCCTAATTTTCCCACCTTAAATAAACAGAAAAATGCTGGAAAAACAGAGGTTCTATATTCACATTACATATACAATATGGTATAATTTCAGTATCAAGTATGATACTGAAAAAAGTCATATACATTTTTTTGTGAATGAACCCTGTTAGGGAGCTTTTATTTGGCTGAAGTTTGGCGACGACACCAGATAAAAGCTCGAGGTGGGTTTATTTTTTTTTGTTATATTTGTATTGTAAAACGTTCCTCGCAAAATATCAATAAAAGATGAATAAAACCTATTCGAAATTCCAATAAAAATTTTCTGAATTTTTAGTGTTTATTTTTTCAACTATTCTGATGAAGTTTCTTAATATTTCAAAATAAAAAACATAAAGTTATGTTAAAATTTTGTAAAGGGCTAATAGGGTTTAGTGAGGAGGAATTGTCACTATGAACGAGATCATTACAAAAGAAACTACAATGAAACATCTTATGGATGAAATATCACAAAAGATAAATGAAAAATATACATTACGTAAAATAGCTAAATTATCGGGGGTAAGTAGAGAGAAAATAACTAGGGCAATTGAATGTAAAAATAAATATGAAATGAAATTAGATAGCTTTTTAAAAGTGGTTAGTATCTTATATGACAATTTAGAGGTTAGGCGCCAAAAAATTAATACCTTTATACTCTTGACAAAAAGTCCTTTGAACATTAGGAAAGCTTTATGTTATTCGCATGTTTCTGGTGATTATGAGATTATAGATGTGTTAATAAAAAAGCATATTAATACTGACAGTGTGAGTCAGTATCTATTAATTTATGATTTGTTTAATCAAAGAAATAAAAATGAAATTAAAGGGCAAAAAATAGTCGATGAAATAAGGGAACTAAAACTTTCTTCTAACGCAGAATGTCAAGCCTTATCAAACTTGCTTTATACTGTGGCTATGTATGATGAGGACGAATCAAATGCAGTTGCTCCATTTGCAAAAGACGCGGAAAAATTTATAAAAGAAATTAAACAGACATATATAAAAGAGCATTTATATATGCAATATAAAGAAAGGCTTGCATATATATATTTGTTGAGTGATAAAATTGATAAATGTAGAGAGGTCTGTGAATCCATCTTAAAATCAGATTTAGAAATTCCGATGATTAAGGCTGTTGCAAAAGGGTGTTTAGGGGAAAGTTACATGTATGAGGACCCTTTGATAGCAGAAATGTACATGGAATCAGCTTTGGAGCTTCTTGATAATATCCATGTCCCTAGAAAGTCTCAAAAATATTTTGCTTTTAAAACAACATTAGCACATCTTTATATCGAAAATAATTTCAATCTTCATAAGATTGATTTTAATTATATCCATATTGGTGAACATGCTCACTATGAATGTTTACATGGAGATCGAGAAAAAGGGCTTGCAATGTACCAAGATTTGGAACAAAATGGATTTAGTGCACATCAATTATATTCTTATTCAAAAGTAATTGGAGACATACAAGGATTAAAAGAGGCATTAATATCTTTTGAAAGATCTGGAAACTTGTTTTATGCTAGAGGTGTGAAACAAGCGCTATTGAAAAGCGAGGTGAATTTAGTTGACTAAATATTTAATGTGCATACTACTTGTTTTAGGGATTTCAGTAACTTCTTTACATAATGAGCCTGTTGAAAAGTTTGCTAAGGTTCAAGAAAATCCCTCTGTAAATTCAACTTATATGGTAGACCCTGGGACTGGTTGAGTGTAAATTAAAAAAACTGAATTTTAAAATGATTAGACGCTACTTATTGTAGCGTCTTTCGTACTTTTTAGGGCGTGGTGCGATTTTTGATTTAGTAAAAAAAATACACCACCTTGACGCTGATTCTTAAACTATAAGAAAAGGACGTGGCATTGTCATGGAATTAAATATTCATTGGTTAGAGCAAAACGTTAAAAATAATTTTGGTGAAACTGATGTATATACTATATTCAGCCTATATATGGATTTGATCCAAATATGCAGACAAGAAAGTACAGGAGAAAATATAGAAAAGACAGGATAATTTAAACATAATTATCAGAATTCAACCTATTTGATATTTTTTTGGGATTTAAATTTATTCATATAGGTGATTAATTTTTTTTCTAATTCAGCTTTATGCTCATCTGGAACACTTATGTACGTTTCAAATAAATTCTTAGATAAGCGTGAAATGAGCTTTAATTTATCTTCATCCCTAACGGCCGCTTCTGGATTTAATAAATCATTTATACTTACTTTGTAGTATGAAGTTATATTATTCAGTGTGGAAATATCAGGCTCTCTGAATCCATTTTCCCAGCCAGCATAGGTGCTATAGGGAGTATTTAATTCTTCGGCAATCTTTTTGCGACTTAATCCTTTCAATGATCGTAGTCTTTTTAAATTTTCTTCAAGTGGCTTTAATACATCCGTTTTTTCTAATTTTTTTATCATATCTAGTTTTTGAGATTGTATTTCTATAGAATCTGATGAAATTATTTGTGTATTAATTAATTCATCAATAAGAATGTCATAGTAAATAGAAAATTTTTTTAAAGATAGCAAATCTGGTTCCCTTAAATCATTTTCCCAATTGTTATAAGCATAATAAGAGATATCAATTTTTGAAGCTAGCTCTTTTTGAGTTAGCTTTTGTGAATTTCTGAGATATTTAAGGTTTTTTCCTAGAAATGTATTGGCCATAATTAAACTCCTTTACATGGATTTTTTAAAAAAAGTTGTGTTTTTGAATAAAAATTATTCGTTTTGTGTTGACTTTCGGCTTAAAGCCGAATACAATGTAACTAAGGGAAAGGAGGGTGAAAAAATGCTAGCGTCAGAACACAAAACCATTGTACGAGAATATAGGGAATCCAAAGGTTTAAGTATTAAGGAAGTCTCTAAAGGCGCTAAAATTCCAATCGGCACATTATATGATGTTGAAATTGGGAGAAGGAGTCTCAAAGATAATAAAGCTAAAAAAATAGCGGATTTTCTTGAAGTTCCGATCGAGAAAATTTTCAGACCAACATATTATCGTGCAATACCCATCGCAGAATGAATTAACCTTATGTTATTGATTACATCTATTTTGTTCATATTCCTACTAAATGTATTGTAAATGAAATTCGGCTAAAAGACGAAAAAATTATTACTAAAGTATATTGTTCTATATTTAGAAAGGTAAAATTCTGAATATTCCGCCCTTTAAAAACTGAATAATCCTAAAGGAGCTGTAAAAATGATTTTGAAACGATCCTATCAAACATTACTACTCGTCATGAGTGTATTCTTACTACTCACGAGCTTCTTCATACCGCTTAATCAAGCAAGTGCGGAGGTCATCAATCATGAAAAATACAACATGGATTGGGCGTACTCTCCACAGTATGGAAAAGACGTACGGACAGAACTACTCAAGAATGCAAGTGGTCAAATAGCTTATTGCCTGGTATATGGCCTGAAATCACCTAATGGTCAAGACCTTCCTGAGAGTGGAAAAACAGATGATATTGTGTATCGTGTCTTATTGAATGGATACCCACAAAAGAGTCCAGAAGAATTAGGGGTTTCCACTTGGCAACAGGCACATTATTCAACGCAGCTCGCCTTATGGAATGCACTTGGGCAAATCAATACGGCAGAATTACAATTTAAAGATGCAGCTGTTGAAAAAGCAACGAAAGCAATCATTCATGCAACGGATCAGAGTCAAGACACACAAGATGTATACATGAATGTAGTTCCAACAGATAAGAAAGAAGCACAGCTAAACGGCGAATATTTTGAAACTACAACATATGCAGTACAAACAAATGCGAAAAAGGGTACATTCGTAGTGCAAATGAACAATGAACCAGAAGGTACACGTGTTGTCACAGAACAAGGTGAAGCGAAAGAAACGTTTCAACTAGGAGAAAAGTTCCGTATTCAAGTGCCAAAATCCTCTAAGAGTAGTGAACTATCTCTAAAAGTCGTTTCAAATCTAACGAACTACAACGCTGTTGTATACAAGGGAACCAGCACCATCCAGGATGCAACGGTTTTATTAGAACGTAGTACAGAGCAAGTAAGTACAGACTTACAAGTGTACTGGAAAGCAAATGGTGGCTTAAAAGTTATGAAAATAGATGAGAACAAAAAGCCACTTCCAGGTGCAGTATTTGAAGTCTTTAATAGTAACCAACAAATCATGGGAACGATTACAGCTAACGACAAAGGAATTGCTGAACTTGGTAATCTAGAGCTAGGAACCTATATTGTAAAAGAAGCGAAGGCGCCTGTAGGATATGTTTTGGATCAAAATCCAAAAACATTTGAAGTGAAAACAGGGGAAGTTGCTGTAATTGAAATGAAAAATGAACAAATTAAAGGAAATGTACAGCTTTTGAAAGTAGATCAAGATGGTAAAAAGAAATTAGAAGGCGCAGTATTTATCCTTGCGGATGCAAAAGGGAATTTAATTCATGAGTATACAACGGATAAAGAGGGCCTAATCAAAGTTGATAATTTGAAGTATGGGGAGTATCAGTTTATCGAAAAATCTTCTCCAGTAGGTTACATGTTAGTTAAAGAACCAATTTCTTTCAGTATTAAGGAAAATGGAAAGAAAATTGAATTAATCGCAAAAAACACACAAATAAAAGGATCTCTTGAAATCACAAAAGTGAACGTAGCAGATGAAAATAACAAACTACCAGGCGCAGAATTCACAATTTACGATGAGCAAGGAAAAGAAGTAGTAAAAGGAACAACAAATGAGCAAGGCATTGCGAAATTTGAGAAAATACCAGTAGGAAAGTACACATATAAAGAAACGCTTGCACCGGAAGGATTTTTAATTAACGAAGAGACATTCTCTTTTGGAATTAAAGCAGATGGCGAGATTATCAAACATACAGTACAAGATAAGAAAAAAGAATTTCCACCTACACCAACGAAACCACAACCAGAAAAGCCAGAACATCCTCAACCACAACCGGAGAAAACACCACAGGTAATTAAAAAGCCTGTACCAACACCAGAGAAACTACACATCATTGAAAAACAACCAGAACAACCAAAACAAATCAAAGAACAACCGAAGAAAGTAGAAAGTCATTTGCCAACAACAGGCGGTAAAGCAGAAAATCCATATTGGTACTGGATTGGAGCTACACTTGTCGCTCTTGGCAGTGTCGTAGCAGTTTACGCGTACAGAATGCGTAAAAAAGCAAAACAATAAATGTAAGTAACACTCTCAACTGATAAGGGAGGGCGGGACACAATGTGCGTGTTTGATGTACATTATCAGATCGATGGGATCAAATACAAAAAATCGTATTTGCTAGCATTACCTGAAGATGGGTTTCAGTTGCGAAATAATATACAACATGTTCTATATCAAGATCACCAACAAGCAGTTACGATCCTTTCTACAGATTTAGAAGAGCTATATGTAAATGAATTGTAAGGGGGAAAGTAATAAGTATGTTAATACAGTATGAGATCTTTCAATACGCTGTACTTACAGGAGCTCAAATCGTCATTTGTGCAGCTTTATGGTTATACAAATCAAAAATTATAAATGCTGTGCAAAAGTAGTAAAAGAATCTAAATTAAGAAAAAGAAAGGTGCGATTTTTATGAACGGAATGTTTATTGGAAGAAGTGAAAAGTCATTAAATTTTATCAAGCCAGAGTGTTATGACAGGAGTAAGTCAAATGTATTGGTAACGGAGACAGCGGGAAAAGGAATCAGTCCACATTCCGTGTTTGCAGAAGAGAATAGAAATATCTTGGTACGAGGAAGCGTAGGCAAAGGGAAAACATGGCTACTGAAACAATCAATCAACATCATGATACTAGAGGATGTCCAATTGACCCTATTAGATGGTTGTGGAGAATATCAAGAATACGAAGAACAGGTTTGTGTGATTCCTTTTGCACATGAAGGAGTGTTTCTCACCTTGTCAGAACAACAGCAGTGCAAGCAATCTCAGGTTGTTGTGATAGATGAAATGATGAAATGGTATCGTCAAGATTCAGAGCGGTTCCTTACATTTTTAGAAGAATTAGAGCAGTTGAATATAGGAATCATTGCAAGCTGTCAAGAGGAACCACCACCAGAATTAGCAGTGAAATTTGGTGAACCGTATCATTTAGATGAGGAGCAGTCTTAAAATCACACAATATTTCCATTTAACGATATAAAAAGATAAAAAGATGAAAGGGGAAAATGGAATGAAACCAATGAAGCATATGCGTAGCAAACGTGGTTTTTATATCGGTAGATTGAGACAGGGAATGGGAAAACACATGAATCCCTCAACGTTATCATCTGAATGTATTGGGAAACCAGGTGGAGGCATGGGATGGGCATTTCATCGACTGATGACATTAGATGGAGGTCATCAAAAGAGAATGAAAGTCATAGATCCAAAAGCGAATTTCCATGAGCATTTTCACAAGTGATCACAAATGTAGTGTAGGAAGGATGCTCTTTCATAGAGTATCCTCCATACAAAATAACGAAGGGGAGGGAAGAAAGCGAATATGAACATCCAAAATGAAAAGGTATTTGCAGATAAGGTATTAGAACAGCTGGAACTCAAGGTGGATTTGGTAGCAACAAAATTGATGAAAAGACAATGTATGTATATGACATGATTCAGAGAGCCTCTCAATTGTTTGATGAAATGGAGGGAGTTGGCTCCGATTGTAAATGAAAAAGTAAAAAAGAAATATGGCGTGCATGCAGAAAATAAAGATGCTCTTTTGTTAATTGGGAAGAGAGTTATAAGGGTTTTGTGTATTGTTCTCTTTATCAAAGGAATGAGATTGTATTTCATCCAAAATGAACATCTCAAAGAGAGTATGAGTCGGACGTTGTCTCAAATGGATATCGAACAACTTGTACAGATGGTTTCTGTTCGGATGATGGTTGCGATCTTTATCGTTGTCTTCGGTGGTTATCTCATAAAGGGGATTTCAATCTTAGATCATAAATGGTTCACCTACATGGTTCTATTCGGTTTCATTGATTTGGTATTGATGTATGTGTTTCCCGAAATCTACGTCACCATGTTTCAAACGATGTTTATCGAATAGGTTCTAAAAAATGATAGGAAAAGAGAGGAGAAAATGTATGTATGAAAACAGGCAAGTATGCTGGGAGCAATTTTGGAAAGAACAACTTACCATCAATGGAGAAATGGATATAGAACAAATCAAGCAAGAACTCTTCGAATATAAAACACTTTTAGAACAAATCAATCAACCTCAACAAGCAGTGATGCAGCCTCAAATATTGATTCAACTAGCCGTAGAACAACGCATACAAAAACATCAAGAAAAGACGTTGGCACTCGCGTAAACCATGTCATGACTAGAAGGGAAGGAAGTGAAAGAGTGGCGCGCAGCAAGTTTGATAAAGAACTTGAAAATATGATTGAGAAGAACTGGAAAGTACTTTTAGTGTTAGGGGCTGTGGGATTTGTCTGGTTCTCCAGAGAAAAAATAGTGATGGAAATCATGAAACGTGTACCAACAGTGCTTGATGTAACAGTTCGTATATGCAGCCTGATCTTGTGGGGAATTTTCATATATGCTGTGATCCGCATAGCTCTGCATTACTTGTACTTGCATTTTGAAACAAAACGGTATCGATATGTCATGTTGATTCCGCATATTGAGGATGAAGTGACAACGGAAAAGTTAGGACAAATGATCCGACATGTACATGGTACAGGACGTAAACCACTTGAACGCCTGAGAAAAGGGCGGGATTGGTATCGGATGATCATGTATCGTCCAGAAGGTCGCAAGGAACGGGTTCGTTACTATATTGGTGGTCCAGAAGATAAATTACAGCTCATTGTGGAAGCCGTGCAGAGTGTGTATACCAACAGTGAGGTGTATACCATTCGGAAAGAAGAAATGCCATTTCCAACGAAAAAAGCAGTAGGAGGAAGAATGGTATTAAAAAGAAAACGTTTAGAGGCAACGTTGTCATTAGCACGGTATACACGAGATGTACTACCGATGCTGGGAAATGCGATGGAGGAAAAAACATGGGTAGACGTCGCCTTTTCTCCAGACAATGGATATCGATTGACAAAGGGCATAAGAAAAGCAGAGAAAGCAATCAAAAAAAAGAAAAAAGATGGATTAGATGCTTTTGAGAAAGAAGAAATACGTGCATTAAACAAACGCTTTTCCAAGAACGAAGTAGCTTTTCAAGTGTCTGTTTCTTTTGCAAGTGATCATTATCCAGGTGTACCAGTCATTAAAAATATTGGTCACATGGTAGCCAGTTTGATGGCAGATGTGAATGAGCTTCGGTATAGAAGGTTGAGACGTTGTATAGCATTTGTCCCGCGTCCCGTATACGGAAAAATGGTCTGGACGGGATCAGAGCTCCTCAACTTGATGCATCTTCCGAATGTGACAGGTGATAAAAACAATAAAACAGAGAAGAACATTTTATACCTCGATAAAGGAGAAGCAATGATACCAGATGATATGTTAGCAGAAGGCATTACGATTGGCCATGTCATGCATCCTTATATCAAAAATAGATTGGTAAAGATTCGAGAAGAATTTTTCAAGAATCATGGCTACATTACAGGGAAAGTTGGTTCTGGTAAAAGTACAGTTGCTATGAAAGTGATGCAAAGCATCATAGATGAATGGTTAGAAAATCCAGATGAAGCTGGGGGACTATCTCTTTTTGATCCAACAAAAGATTTGGCGTATGTTGCGCTCAATCGTTTATTGAAAGCAGAAAAGGATGGGAAACGTGTTGATTGGAGTAAGGTTCATTTTATCCGTTTCCGAGATACGGATTATCCACCAGCACTTAATTTATTTCATCGCTTTCCAGGAGAAGATATCCAAACGGTTGTTGAGTCCATTATGGAAATGATTCAGTTAATGATTCCAGGGCAAGCGCAACAAACAGAGCGTTTATTACGAGCAATTATTGGTACCTTGCTGTGTGATGGGAGTCAAAATCATACGGTTTTAAGTATCCCGTTATTCATTAGCGATGAATTATTTCGAGCAAATGTGTTGCAAAATTTACAAGGGATAGAGAAAAAGTACTACGCTCATTTTTGGAGAAATGAAGTAGGGAAAGCGTTAGAAGACAGCACACAAGCGATATTAAATCGGTTAGATATATTCCGAAATACCTTGTACTTGAAAAGGATGTATGGGCAAACTGACTTTTCATTAGACATCCGCAACTGGATGGATCAAGGCCACCTCATCTTTTATGAGGTAGCAGGAATGAGTAAAGAAGATATTCAGCTTACAGTCGGTTATATCAGTAGTCAATATCACCGCATTGCACAGCAGCGTCCACATGGCTCTAAACTTCATTTAGCGGTGATTGACGAAGCGCATGACGTACAAGTGCCAGTTCTTCCAAAAATTATTGCGAAGGACCGGAAGCATGGATTAGGTCTTTGGGTGATTACGCAGCAAGTATCAGGGCAGCTAGACAAAGAACTGACAGACATGTTAACAGAAGCAGGCGGAAATTACTTTGTATGTAGGCAAGGTTTTAATTCCGCTAAAACATTGGAAGGAATTATGCAAAAGCAATTTCGTACAGAGTACCTGCAAGGTTTGCCTAACCTGGTGGTGGCGATTCAAACACAAGACCGAATCGATGGAGATGCTCAAAATGTGTGGTGTACCATACGTGTTCCGCCATTAGAGCGATATTTACCAAGTGGAAAGGTAGCCAATTATCAAATCGAACAAGAAATTCAAGCTTCGAATGAATGGACGAAAACAAAAATTAAAGAACTGGAGCGCAGCACTGGAAAATCCGGATCAGAAATTGATCAAGAAATTGATGAGTTCTTATATGGAAAAGGGAAGTATTTGACTTCTGAAAAAATCACACTCAAAAAAGAAGAACCAGTTGTTGAGTCTGGATGGGAGGCGTTAGAGCAAAGTTCTCCTTCAGCACAACCGAAGAATAAATCAGTAAAAAAGCAGCCAACAGAAGTTGGGAAGAAGCAAGAAACAATACCAGAAGTACGAACGGAGTCAAAGCAGCAAGCACAAGTCATTCCGTTTCCTAACACAGCCATAGCCACGATAGAGCGGGTGGAAGAGGAAAAAGAACGAAGTGTAGAGCCTAACCTAGATAAACAGAAAGAGCAATCAACGTTAGCTGATGCAACGAAAACAGAGAAGAAAGAAGAAATGGAAGAAGACAGTATTTTTGATATCTGGGAAGAGGAGTAGAGATGATGAGCAATATTTTATTACACGAATCAGATTTGGGGTTGCTTAATGATTTACACAATCATATGTACCTAGATATGGAATACATTCGCTTGAAAGATTATCCGAATCATACACCAAAATCCGTGTCCAATCGACTTCGCAAATTGGCAAAAGAAAACTACATTAAATACGAGCAATTGCCGTTATCCTCGACTCGATCCGAGGCGCGAAAATCAGGTAGACCAGAGCATGTTTTTACACTAACGCGAAAAGGGGTTGACATTGTTCGAGGGTTGAAAGGAGAAGTACATTGGAAATCGAGTTGGTCACAACGTTCCGCTACTTTTGTATACCACAGTTTAATGTTAGCGCGTATTGAATGTGCGATGACACTTTCTTCACAGCAAGAGGGAAGGTTGGAATTAAAAGAGTGGATCAACGAACCATGTGCCACCTTTCAGTATGCAAAAGGGAAGGACCGGGTACTTCGGCCTGACGGTGTTGCAATTGTAGGATTAAAAGAAGAAGTAGATAAAAATTTAGGTGTTTTTATAGAGATGGAACGCTCTTATGGATCAAAGAGTGTTTTGGAAAAGAAAATCCTTCGGTATAACGATTTTTTACAACGGGAAGAAAAGCTAGCTGATTACCGTATGCATATGGGAATGGCTTATGAGGTTCCAAAAGCGAAAGCAGTACCTGGAAAAGATGTATCTGTTCCGCTTTGGCGCTTGGTCTTTGTAGCGGGAAGTGAGAGTAGAGAAAAAGAATTAATCCGCTATTTGAAGGATGTCAGTAGTCCAGACATTCCAGTGTATATCACAAGGTATGAGGAGATATTACAAGATCCATTTGGTAGCATTTATCGCAATATTCGAAATACAGACAAGAAAGTGAGGTTGTAAGAATGTGTTCAAATTTATTATCTCTTCTGTAGCAAGTATCATCGTATTAGTGGTTTTCTCGGATTGGATTTTTGCAAGAGTACCAGGAGCGCAAGCAGCGTGGGGAGCGATACAAGAAACGGTAATCGAGACGTATCATAGCCAAGGCTGGGAAGGGGTACTGATTTTAGGAGTAGTTGCAGTTGGTATATATAAACTGGTGGATCGATAAAGGAGGAACAGGGTGATGGATATGATACATCCCATGATGCTTGTAAGGTGTGTAGGTCTCGCCATATGGTTGTATTCGCTTTTAGGGTTAATCATTTGTGCCAAACGGAAACAGTGGGAAGGCTGCGTGAAATTCTTAGGATATGGCCTGGTTGGTACGACGCTCTTCTTTAGTCAAGAAATGGTAGAGGTTGCAAAGTTTCTGGGTGGACCAATCGCTGTTGGTGGTGAATTGTAACAAATAAAGGAGGAATGATAGCCGTGTTTCAAAAAATCAAACAATGGTTTCAGAACATGAAAAATGGAAAAGAAGGAGAACCACGCAAGGCGTTACGTGTCCCCTCGTATAAAGGGAGATTGATAGGGAAATGGCTTTTTTGGGGGATATTAGCGTGGATGTTTTTCGTTTCTTGTACAACAGTCTTCAAAACAATGAAAGCAGATGCGAAAGTAACCCCGCAAACCGAAACAAAACAAGTCACACCTAAACAAAACCTGACGACACGTCCAGAAGGTATCGAATTTGCTCGCTTATTTACAAAAGAGTACTTTACCTGGAAGCGGGGAGAAGAAGAGCTTAGAAAGCGCGCAGAGCGCTTAAAAGGATATGTGTCACAAACGGAAGATTCGCAAGCTGGGCTAGAAACAAATGGTCTACAGTGGGATTCAGACTTTCTCTATGCAACGCTTTTGAAAGTGGATGAAACGAAGGAGAATGGATCGAACGTCATTTTTAAAGTGAAGTATAAATTACACAGGCAGAAACCAGATAACAGCGGAGAAGAAGTAAAAGAAGTTTGGCAACAAATATCCGTTCCCATCCAAACAGACGGAAAAGCCTTTGTTGTCAATGGGTTACCGCAAATTGTGAAAGTCGATGAAAAAGCAAATGTGAAAGAAAGCGAAAAAGAAAAGGAACGAGAAGAAATAAAAGATGTGAAAACAAAGAAAGATATCCAAGAGTTTTTACCCACATTCTTTAAGTCGTATACAACAGCATCACCAAAAGAATTAGCGTATGTACTTGATAATTCTCGTGTGAAAGGGTTAGAAGGGGCCATGAAGTTGGATAAGGTTACTTCCTCAAAAGTGTATCCAGGCAAAACGAAAGGCTCTTATGAGGTGCAAACAGAGGTCGTGTTAACGGATGCACATTCTGAAACAAAAATGAAGACCGTATACACCTTGTTTGTAAAAGAAGATGGCAAACAATTTGTTGTGACAGATTTACAAAATTAAAGAAGAGAGAGGGGCATGTGATATGTTTCAAATGCTAAACGATATGGTATTAGGAATGGGATTAAAAGGGGTTTTCGATGAAGTAAAAGAGCAAGGAACGTACGCTTTATATATTGTGTTTATTTTCGGGGGTATCTTTTTAGCGGTGAAACGTGCATGGACGATTTTTGCATCTTTAGTGGTAGGCGGTGCGGCAATGGTGTTCTTCATCAATAAACCAGATGCACTAAAAGCAATTGGGACATTCCTCGGGGGACTCATTGGTCTGTAGGAGAAGGAGGGCATAGCATGCAAGAACCAAAACAAAATTCTATCGTGGTGTATTGCTACGGGAGCTACATGAAGTTTTTGAGAAGGCAATATGAACTCATGGGGAAACGACTTCCCCGCGCAATTACTTGGCGTGCAATGGGTTACTTTGTTGTGGTAGAGGCGGGGCTTGTAGCGCTCCGCATCCTGCCACCATTTAAATGGTGGCTCGGGGATTTTATTGATCGATTCTATCTCATTTACTACATTGTCCTTCCTGTCTTTCTTGTTTGGGGTGTGGATCAATATAAAACAGACGACAAGTCATTATTCGCCTATTTTCGTGCTCGGATTGGATTTCTGTTTCGAAAACACCAGAGTAGCCGCTTGGCTCGTATGTCTAAACTGAAAAAACATGTGATAAGAGGAGAGACGTTTATACAGTATGGTCCATATGATTGGCAAAATAGAGAAGAGCCCATAGAAGAGAAGAATGTAGATGTTCATGCGTACTCGCTCACATTTTTACATCAAAAGGAGGAAGGAAATAATGTTGAAAAGTATGAAACGGAATCCACTGAAACACATTGAAAGAAATCTTGTGATTAGTATAGATGGTCGTTATTCCGGGGTATATGAGGTAGACGGTTTTGGATATGATCACAAAGATGATAGTACAAAGAAAACGTATTATCGCAATCAGCTTGCCTTATTTAATCAACAAGATTATGACGTGCATTTTCTGGTGATTCCGCGTACAACCAATTGTGATGAGATTATTGATGAACATATTGCGACATTAAAAGGGCCAATGGCACCAACGGGAAGATACTTTTTTGAACAAGTAAAGAAGTACCTTCGAAATTCATCCATCGCAAAGGAAAGTATGGAGTATCGCTTTTATATTTTGGTTCAGATGAACCAAGCAAAAAAAGAAAGAAAAATTATGAATCCCGTTGTAGAGTCATGGAAGTTCTTAAAAAAGATGGGAGAGGGATTCACGCAAACGGCAAGCAACATTTCAGGATTAGCTGTAACAGATATTTTAGAAGAGGAAATCGAATCGTACTTAGAAGTAGAAGAACTCGTGTATCACCAAGTACGTAGTGCGTTTCCCAATACAAAGCGGGCAACACCATCTTCGATTCGTTTTCTCTTCCAGCATAACTTTACACGTGGCATGACGGAACCAACGCAGAACAAGAATTGGAGAGTGGGTACAACAATGGAACTCCCGAGAGAAGATGGCGAAATGGTAAAAGTGCGCCGTCCAAACTTGCAAGAAATGATTCAACTGACAGATTGCGTCATTGATGAAAGTCCAGGACGTTCTCTTATCCTAGAAGGACAAAATGAAGAGGGTGAGGTAGAACAAGCGCATGTTGCCTTTTTAGCAGTCAAGAGTATGCCAGAGGCCTCTCTTTTCCCAGGTGGGGAATGGATTTATCGACTCCAGTCACAGGCGTTAAAGTTTCCTGTGGAGCTGAGTATTCGTGCACACCATTTAGAAAATGAAATGGTAACCAAAACTTTAACGAACAGTGAAATGGAATTAGAGGATCAGCAAAAACAAGCGATGATGGGACGCGGTTCAAAAGATATGACCATTGAGGGGAAACGACAAGGCGTTCGGATGGTGAAAGACCGCTTTGAAAGAACAGGTGCGCCAGGGTATGAGTTAAGTGTTCTATTTTGTGTCTATGCAAATGATGCGAAGACATTACAAAAGAGAATCAAGACACTGATTACCGAGTATAAAAAAATGAAAATTGAACTGGTAAATCCATATGGAGACCAATTGGCCTACTTCTATGAATTCTTACCAGGATCAAAGCGATACAACAAAGACTTTAAGTTGTTTGTAGAACCAGGTGTACTCGCACAAGGCATGTTTGGTGCCACCACACAAATTGGAGATAATCAAGGATTCTATATTGGGAAAACCAAAAAGTTAGAGCGTCCGGTTTTTATTCGTCCAGACTTGGCGGCAAAAGCATTAGAACATATTGTGACAGAGTTTGATAGTTTATCCGTCATCTTTGCAGGACAAACCGGAAAAGGAAAATCATTTTTAATGAATCTATTAGCCTTTTGGATTGTCCTAAGTGGCGGGAGAGCATTTATTACAGATCCTAAGGGCGACAGGACCAATTGGCCCAAGCTATTACCTGGTTTTAACAAACCAGAATTAGGATTCTTAGAAGTTTGGACACTCGGAAAACAGCAAGAAGATGCTGGCTGTTTAGATCCATTTCGGATTAGTGCTTCTATAGAAGATGCGAAGAGTTTGGCTCTTGAAATCTTAACGTTTTTAGCGGAAGTTGGACTAAATGATACACGATACGATTACTTATACAAAGCAATTGATACAGTAGCGGAAGAGAAAGATGCTTGTTTAGCACTTGTTCGAGTAGAGTTAGAAAAAATGAAATTAGGTTCCGATATACTGCCAAATGAACTAGAAAAATTAAACGCATTAACAAACAGACTAGCGACGCTAGAATCCATTCAGCTAGGAAACTTGTTATTTGGAAAACCGGGTCAAAACTACCGTGTACTGAGCTTAGAACGACCACTACAAGTCTTACAAATTCAACATCTACGCATTCCAAAAGGGAACCAAGACCATGAAGGTGTATCGGATAAATTATCTCGTAGTATTTTAATTGCGCTAGGTGCATTTGGAAAATCGCTTATGTTCTCGGATCGTGAAATTTTCAAAATTTACATGGTCGATGAAGCTTCTAGTATGTTGAAAAACCGTGAAGGTGCAAGCGCTTCTGACAAAATAATTCGGGAAGGTCGTTACCATAACATCGGGTTATATCTAGGAACACAAAATGCATCTGACTACAATTCAGAAAATAAAGAGATTGCCAATGTCGGAATGAAGTTTTGTTTCTCTCTTAAGCAGGATGAACAGGCAGAAGAAATGTTGAAATATTACAACTTACCAGTGACAGAAGAGAATGTTCGCATGTTACGGGAATTACGACGCGGAGAAGCCTTATTCCAGGATGTGCGCCCATACGGGCTTGTAGAGAATCTGTAATGACCAAACAGTGGGTAAAAGGTACAAAGGAAACATACCCATCATCAGCCAGCTTATCCGGAAGGGAAACCTAAAGGGGAGCATAGCATGCTGGAAAAGCCGTAAGTTGACTAGTTACCGTGTCACTACTGAACGGCAAGATGAACGGTTATGAATAAGGATGAAGGCTATACTGCTTGAATGACAGTCTGGCTGGGATAAAGAGACCCATAACGAAAAGGTAACTATATACGTTATGCAGTTCAACATTTGTACAGAGAGACAAATGTTAGGGAATTAAGATAATGTCTTGGTCTTAATTTGAAGTACCTCCGAACTGAGCGCTTCCAATAAGGAAGAAAACAGGCGAACGTCACATCCGACATCATAACAAGTCTGTCTCTACAAGCACTAAATGGGGATTACCTAAGTTGGAGTGCCGTAATAGGCTATGACAGTTTCGTGTCTAAATATCCAATATGGTAACGGAAATCCCGTAGTAGTCAGAGCTAGGGAAAGCCTAGTACACGGCGAAGGGGATTAGCTTGTTTCGTTTAATAGAATCCAGGAAGGAGCGAGAGGCTCTATGAGAAATCCAGAGTTTGTATTAAACAGTCTAGTCCAAAAGTCCAATACTATCAATTTTAAGTACGAAAGATTATATCGAAACCTTTATAACAAAGAATTTTTCCTACTTGCTTATGCACGTCTAGCTTCAAAAGAAGGGAATATGACGAAAGGAATCGATGATTCCACTATAGATGGCATGAGTATGGAAAAAATAGAAAAACTGATTGAACTCTTAAAATCAGAAAAATACCAACCCAAACCAGTAAGAAGGGTTTATATTCCTAAAGCAAATGGAAAGATGAGACCCTTAGGGATACCATCTTTTGAAGATAAACTCATACAAGAAATCGTAAGGATGATATTAGAAGCAATTTACGAAGGGATTTTTTCAAACCTATCGCATGGTTTCAGACCTAAGAGAAGCTGCCATACGGCTCTTCAGCAAATTAAGAGTACATTTGGTGGAACAAGATGGTTCATCGAAGGGGATATCTGTTCTTTCTTTGACAATATTCATCATCATACTCTTGTCACACTTCTGAGAAAAAGGATACAAGATGAAAAATTTATCCGTCTTATTTGGAAGTTCTTACGTTCAGGTTACATGGAAGAATGGCAATTTTATAAGACGTATAGTGGCACTCCCCAGGGAGGCATTATAAGTCCGATTTTATCCAACATATATTTACATGAACTAGACCGATACGTAGAACAATATATCCAAAATTTTAACAAGGGAACACGACGAAAGACAAATCGAGAGTACAAAATCCTAGACAGTAGGATATATAGACTTCGAAAAAAAATGGAACTGTATCCAGTAAAATCTCCAGAACGAATGGAACTCTTACGTGCAATCGAAGAACTTCAAAGACAAATGAGGCAAATACCTTGTGCAGATCCTCTTGATGAAGGTTTTAAACGTCTCACATACTGTCGATATGCGGATGATTTTATCTTAGGTGTGAGTGGTTCGAAAGCAGATGCAGAAAAAATTAAGTTGGAATTATCAGGTTTCCTTCAAAAAGAACTCAAACTTGAGCTATCGAATGAAAAAACATTAATTACTCATACTAGTAAATTTGCGACATTTTTAGGATATAAACTTACGATGTGTAAAGATGAGTCCATTACGAAAAATAATTTAGGAATTAAGAAAAGGCATCACAGTCATAAATGTAAACTGTATGTCCCGAAAGAAGTTTGGGTAGGAAAAATAAAGGAATTCGGTGTTTTGAAAATTGATAAAAATGGAGTTTGGAAACCGGTACACAGACCATACCTTCTACAACTTAGCGATATAGAAATAATAAGTATCTATAATGCGGAAATAAGAGGTCTCTATAATTATTACAAACTAGCAAATAATGTGAGCGTATTATATAAGTTTATGTATTTTATGAAATATAGTCTTTACAAAACGTTTGCAGCTAAATATAAAAAAACGATGCGAAAAATAATCAAAAAATATAGCCGCAACAAAATATTTATGGTCTCTTACGAGACAAAAGAAGGTACGAAATATAGGGCGCTCTATAATGAAGGATTTCCTAGAGAATTGAGACCAATGAAGCAACAGCAAATTGATACACTTCCCAATAAAACAATGTACACATGTCGGACAGAATTAACCCAAAGACTTCTTGCCAATCAATGTGAGTGGTGCAAAGAGGAAGGTAAATCTGTTGAAGTACATCATGTGCGAAAGTTAAAAGATTTAAAAGGAAAGAGTAAATGGGAAGTAAAAATGATCGCAAGGAAGAGAAAAACAATGGTGTTGTGTAAGACATGTCATCAAGATTTACATGCGGGTAAACTAGATTAACAAGTGGAGAGCCGTATACCCTGAGAGGGGTACGTACGGTTCGGAGGGGAGTTCATGGAAACCTACCATGGAAACATGGCAAGGCGCTGGGTACTTACCCTACATTTACGGTAGAACAGCGATTGTAGATATTGATCCTGTATTCGAAGAATTGGCACATGCATTTGATTCCTCTACCAAAACCGATGAAGAACGTTCCATGCAAATGGCATAAAGCGTAGTACAATACAGGTAAGAAAAGTCTAAATTATCTGTATATGGAGGATGAGGGAAATGAAAAAGATGAAATTCGTATCTGGAATGTGTGTGGCAGGGATGTTAGTAATTGGGGGAATGGCTGGCTGTGGAACGAACGAAACAAAGAGTACAGTAAACCAACAAGAAAGCCAAAAAGAAAGAGATATGAAGGAATCGGATAAGGCTGCAATGGAGTATGTAAGAGCGTTTATTGAAGTAGACACGGTTAAATTAAATGAGCTTTTATATAACAAATATAAATTCTATGAAGAACATGTAGTTGATCCTGGCACAAGTAAAGAAATGGGAGAAAGATACGATTTATATCGATACGATTTAAAGGAAGGGAAAAAAGAGTATTTTTATAAAGTCCAGTATTATCATCCTGTAAAAGAGACAAAGAGTACGATGGAATTAAGAATAGTGAAAGATGAGAAAGACGGAAAGTGGAAAAATTATGAATGGTCATGGGATACACACTACAATGTTAGTGATTTTGCAGGGAGTATAAAACCAATACATGTTCATAAATGGGGGCAAAAGGAATGAAAAAATTACTTTCACTTTGCATGATCTTTGTATTTCTACTCATGCCGCTAGGGTCATCAGTTACCCTAGCGGAAGAGGAAAAAAAACAAGAACAAACAGGGCAACGGATATCAGAGAACTTGTTCAAAGGATATACAGATGAAGTTTATAAAGATAAGTATTATGAGATTGATACAGAGTCTCCCAAGAAGGATGAAAAAGGAACGTTAGAAAAAATAGGTGGCTATTTATTTGGAGACGACAGTGTAGGGCAAGATATTCAACGTATGATTTATACGACTTGTCAATGGTTTGTAAACTTGGCCTTTAAACTGAACATCATGTTAACACAACTCACCATGTTTTTAGTGGATCAAGCGTTGAATTTAGATATTGTTTCGGGGGTAGCGGATAAATTAGCAGCATCCATGCAAAATATCTCTGGTATTGGTGAAGGTGAAGATGGGAATGTAGGCTTTTTAAGTGGAGGGTTATTTCCGTCTATCATTAGCTTGATGTGCGTATTATCAGCATGCTATGCAGCGTATGTCTTTTTTATAAAGCGTCAGCCTACAGCGGGATTAAATGAATTGGTGAAAACAGTGTTAGTGATTGCGTTTATCCTAGTTTTTATTGGAAATGCAGGAACTGTACTGAAAACTGCAAATACAATTAGTTCGGAAGTTAGTACAACGATTTTAGCGAAGGCAACAGGTACAGTCGCTGGAGATCCAGGTCGCTCACAAAAACAAGCAATATCTTCAGTTAAGAAACAAATTTGGAGTATTTTAGTAGAAAGACCGTACTTATTTATGCAGTATGGGGAAGATTCAAAGGAGAAAATTGGTGAAGAACGTGTAAATGAATTATTAAAAACAAAATCTGGAAAAGAAAGAAGTAATATTGTCAACAAAGAAGTAAATGAAAAGAAAAACCAAATGATGAAATTAGATTCTGTAGGGGATCGAATAATCTTCACGATTATTTATTACATCGTGAACACATTTATAGGAATTCCTATTCTTGCATTCTGTTTGCTGATTGTAGCTTTCCAATTATGGTTCCTTGTCATGAGTTTAATTGCACCAATTGTTTTAGCTGTAGCTTTATTACCAGGGCATCGTAAAGTCATTGAGAGCTGGGTAACACAATGGATTAGACCGCTCGCATTAAAAGTCTTAATGTCTATTATGTTGGTTATTATTTTCACAGTATCAGAGTTATTGTATGTGTTACCAGAAGCAGGGCTTGCGGGATATGTATCAACAATGGTGTTCCAAATTATCGTGTTTATCTTATGTTATATCTTCCGTGACAGCATTACAGCATCCTTCAAGAAAACAAAAAATATTTATAGAACAGTGACAGATATCTCGCTGATGACAGAGAATTTTGCAAATCGCGGAAAAGAAATGGCAACGGATGTCGGTGGAGCAGTAAGTGAACGAGTTGGAGATCATTTTAACTCGGCAGCTGAACTAGTTGCAGCTGGTGAGCCAGAACCGATAGAAAAGGGAGAAACAAAAGAAGAGGAAGATAAGAAACCAAAACTCGCGAAAGTAGATGTTCCAGCCGATTTGTCAGCTTATGAGAAGAATGAAGAGAGCGAAGAAGACGAAGAAAACAGTAAAAGTAAACAACTCATTTCTTTACAAGATCATAGACAAGAAGAGCAAGAAGATCCAGAACAAAATGAACAGGATATGCCAGAGCAACAACTTGCACGATTGGATCCAGAAGAATTAGAAAAAGCAATGGAAACAGCTGAAGAAGCGGGAGCAATAGATACTGAAAATCAGGACCAAGATAGAGAATATGCGAGTTTAGGAGAATTTACAAATACAACACCACTAGAAGAGAATCTAGAGGAGTTACCACACTTAGGTATTCCACAAGAACATATATCCGATGACATAGTACCAAATGATCCAGTAGCATTAGATGAAAATGTTATTCCAAAAATCATGCCAGAACAAATAGGCACTGAAGGAGTTATTTATCCGCAAGATACAGATATAGATGTAGAGTCAACTATACAAGAAAATATAACTGAAACACCTACCATTTCAGCACCAAGGGAAACGGCAACTATTCCAGATTTAATTCCAGCTGCAGTAAACCCAGATGGAGAAATTCGTCCAAAACAAGAAATCGGGATTCCGGTAACGCCATCAGAAATTGCAAATACAAATGTAGGTTCTATGGCGTCACAAGGTGTTATTGAAACGCCAATTGTATCTACACCAGCTGAAACCGTAACTATTCCAGATTTAATCCCAGCAACCATAACCCCAGATGGAGAAATTCGCCCACAACAAGAAATCGGAGTTCCAGTACTGCCATCAGAAATTGCAACTTCAACTATTCCAGTAAATACACACGTGGATGCTGTGGTACCACAAGATGTTATTGAAACACCTAGTGTATCGACACCAAATGAAACAGTAACTATTCCGGATTTAATTTCAGCTACAGTAAGCCCAGATGGGAAGATTGAACCACGACAAGAAATTGAAGTTCAAACACCACCTGTTATTCCGGATGCTATAGCTGCTGGAAGTGAAGATTGGAACTTGCCAACACAGGAGCCGAAACAATTAAATCATCTAGACTCAATGGAAGACAAATAACATTCTAGAGTGTGAGGGTATCCCTCACCTCTAGTTCCAATATGGGAAGGGGGAAGTAGGTGATGAAGGCACAAATTAAAGAGCACATCGATGAGATGGTGCAAGAAGAACTTGTAAAGAATACGCAAAAAAAGAAAAAGAAAAAGAAACCTGGGAAACTTCGAATCTTTTTCTTTATCTTACTTGCTAAGATTTTCGGTGTGTTATTGTTTTTTAGTTTCCTTGTATTTGTATTGTTTGGGCAAGGAATTGGGAAGAAAGAGGAGACGACGCCATCATCTACGGTCCAAAGTAATGGGATGACAGTGTGTCGTCCAGGTGGGAAGACAGTGACGCCGGAAGAAATCCAACCGCATTTAGGTGGTGTGTTCACGGGGCAGGCACAGTCTTTTTTAAACGCAGGAACACAAAATCAAATTGATCCTGTTTTACTAGCAGCGATAGCGAAACTAGAGACAGGGAACGGTACTTCAAACGCTGTTAAAAATTATAATAATCCAGGTGGTTTGATGGACCCAAGTAGTTCTCAAATGAAGGGATTTCAGAAGTTTGCCACACTTGAAGAAGGGATTAGCGCCATGGCGCGCAACTTATATAAAAACTATATTGGCATGGGGATTACAACGATTGAAGCAATTGGCGCCAAATATGCCCCACCAGGTGCCGCAAATGATCCACATGGTACGAATGGGTTGTGGCCCATATTGGTAACGAAATTTGTCGGTCAAATGGGAGGGCTGTCGTTTAATTGCGAAGCTGGGAAGCCTGGGGGCGTCGTGGATACAGGAACAGCAAGTTCGCAAGGTTTTATCCGTCCGATTGCACAAACAACGATTACAAGCCCATTTGGCCCACGTTGGGGTACGATTCATAAAGGTATTGATTATTCTTGCCAAGACGGTGTCACCGCAATAGCTTCGTCGAAAAGTGGGGTTGTAGAATTAGCGAAGTTTGGCGAAGGCGGTTCTGGGTTCGGCGGCTACGGAAATGTCGTTGTAATCAATCATGGAAATGGATATTGGAGTCTATATGGCCATATGTCATCTATTACGGTACAAGAAGGACAGAACATTGGAGTCGGCCAGCAAGTCGGTGTTTGCGGAAAGACAGGGCAAGTTACAGGGCCGCACTTACATTTTGAAATCAAAACATCCTTTACATTTGGGCAAGTCGATCCAGCGCCATTTTTACCACAATGATAGGGAGGAATGAGAATGAAACAAGGGATAGCAGCCATTCTAATTGTTGGGCTCGTAATCACAAGCACCTGGTTATGGAGTCAAAATCGTGCATTGCAAAATAAAGTGCAAAAAACAGAGAAGAAATGGACGGAACAAGTCAAAGAATTGACAGCAGAAAATAAATCGCTCCAAAAACGGATTACAGTGTTAACAGAAAATACACAAGACAAAGGGCAGGAAGTAGCAAAAAAATTCGTGACACTTCTGATGCAGCAAGATAATCAACAAAAAGAAAAGTCCGGATTAATGCAGATTAAAGAAATGGTGACAGGAGAGGCAAAGAGAAAGTTATTTGAAGCACCTGATGATGCACATGGACATTTGATGGATCCTTCGCTTCAGATTCAGACAAAAGCAAACATTACAGATGTGTATTACAGGAAGACGGCTGATAATAAAGCAGAGGTAAACGTGAAATACGATTATGTGGCTACGGTAAATAGTACAGAGCAACAACAAAAACACACGATGAAGCTTTATTTGATATTAGAGGAAGAAGAATGGTTTGTAGAAAATTACGAGTTTCAAATCAATGCAGGAATCGAAGGGCCATAATACGGAAATGGAAGGGGAGAGGATATGAATCAAAATATATTACACGATATCGGACATGAGATATTGCAGGAAACATTCTTACTCATTCGAAATGTATGTTCACATCCAGGAGAAGATTTTTATAGCATGAAATACGTGCGGGATATTGTTGATGCCATACATAATATCCCGCATTCTATTCAGAAACAGAGTGATAAGTTTTTAGAATTCGAGCTAAAATTGTTGCAAGAAACTTTACTGTATATGGATTTTGGAAAAGTAGCTGTAGAAAATGCTCCGTATTTTAGAGCATTTTCTACACATGTATATCATGTACTACAGAAAAGGCATGAAAGGATATAACACAATAGAAATGGGGCGGTGGGGAATGATCGCAATTGGAATAGGGCTGTCGGTTTTGCTGATAGCCTATTTGTGTATCCAGGTATATCCGTTTCAAGAGCAAAAGTTAGAACAAGGTAAATATGATGGATATGGTTTTTGGTTTATTCTTTGGACTGGATTCTCTATGTATATATCTGATCATGTTTTGCAAGAAAGTGAATTGCAATGGGGCATCAAAATGGGAGGAGTCATTTTGATGACAGGAATTGGAGTTGCATGTGTGGGAAAACAGCTTATATATGATTTGAGACATAAAAAATTA
Source organism: Bacillus sp. FSL K6-2944 (assembly GCF_038005385.1). Taxonomy (NCBI): domain Bacteria; kingdom Bacillati; phylum Bacillota; class Bacilli; order Caryophanales; family Bacillaceae; genus Bacillus; species Bacillus sp. FSL K6-2944. The sequence continues at coordinate 38,472 of NZ_JBBOTE010000007.1, forward strand.
CCATTTCAAAGAAAATGACTTTTCAGATTCGCTTGTAATCCTTTTTAAATGAAGTGTGAATACATTTGGTATTAAGTGACGTTTTTTTCTTTATTCGTTTTATTAGATAGCTCAAATGGTTATAGGGGTATGGCAACCAAAAGCGAAATATGGGGCCATATGCAATAATTTTCCAAAACAAAACCAAATATTGTAACAAAAATGGTGTTAATTCATATTGTGACAAATTATTTTTGGTACAGTATTTAGTTACAGCTAATTCAACAGTTAGGACATTTATATTTTCAAATAGAAAACGTAACAAAAATGTTCGTTTTTGTTACAGTTTTCCCTCTATATTAAAGAGAATTGGAATTTATTTGCATATGGCCCCAGAAAATCATTTTGGTTGTCATACCCCTTATAGGCAGAAAAAGGAGAGGGAAATGATTTTTTCAAGGGTAATTGCATATATTTTTTTAAGTATTGTAATTTTTCAAGGCTATTGTAGCAGGGTTAGCTGGGATTGTGAAGAAACATAGTGTAATCGTGAAAATATACAAAAATAAAACGCATGTCAAGGTGAGTTGTAAGTGAACTTTTGGAAAGGAAGTGGGGAAATCGTGATACATCGGTATGAAATTGATTTTTCTGTGATGTATGATGGAAAGGTAACAGACTTACAATCAGCAATTATTCCAGCACCTTCTTTAGAAGAAGCAAACATGAAATTACAATTGGAAGTAAAACGACGGTTAGGGAAATGTCGTGTCAAAATTGATCATACAAGTTTACTTGTTTCAGAGGATAGTCGATACACAATTAGATGAAATAAAGAGAAGAGTCTTGCGAATAGCAAGGCTTTTTCATTTGGAAATGGACATGAATCTTTCTTGAAAAGATTTCATCTGAACGGAGACTTTTGAATGTTAATTTAGATGTTGTGCGGTAGTAGAAATGTCAAAATTGTATTTCGTTTTTTATAAGAGCTTTTTGTGGAATAGAGACATATTTCTAAACAAAATCATCTATTCCAAGGGGGTATTAAGTTGCCGTTTTGAGAGGTGTCTTTTTCTTTTAAAAAGCCGACTGAAAATCTAAGTTAAACATTTTCGTTATAAGGTTCTTAAGGAAAGCAGGTGTATGTACATAAGTTATGCACCCTAACATAGACTTAAGCACACATACCTAGACATATGTGCTTAAGTCTATGTGACTATCGTTATGTGACAGATGGAGAGAATTTCGGAGTTATGGAGCATCAAAAATCTATTTTGGATACAAAACATAAGAAAAGAGTGCTTCTACTGATTGAAATGGCTAGATTATATGATGAAGTGGATAATTTTAAAGTGATTGAAAGTGTCTTGGGAAGGGAGTAGATTTTCTGTTATGATAGAAAAAGTAATGAATCAGCGAGGTGAAAGTAATGATTTTTTTGTTTCGATTTGATGTGACAGACAAGGGAATGGATTTTATTCTAAATGAAGAAATAGCAAAAGATATGTATCCTGACTTGGAAGAAATGCTCCGTGATGTAGTGAAATCTTTATGCTCCATGCTTGATTACTATAAAGTCTATAACAAAGAGAAAACCATCTTTTCAGGAGTCATTCACGATAATGGGGAAGCTGAGGTTACACTCAGTAAAGGTTTGGGAAAGTACATTGACGCATATACCAAGAATCAAATTATCTTTGAGCATGGAAAACTAATTACTGAACTTTGTACCACAATCATGGATCGGAGATCGGCAGAAGCCAAATTAAAAGGAGAACGATGGTAGCGTATCGTTCTATTTTTATAAAAAGTTTGATTACATTGTAAGGATTAATTAGTGGCGAGTAGTTCAATGAAAATATGTGTTAGAAAAGCTTTATACATACGTAGAAAAATAGAGTACTCATGGCTCATTTGTTGTATACTAAAGAAGCTCAAGCAAGAACTATATTATGCGGTTTTAGGCATAAAAAAACGTCTTTTATCAGCACGTAAAAGACGTTTTTTTATTTGAACATTATAAATATAGCATGTCTTATGAGTAGTAAGACATGCCACGTTCAGAAAATGTGCTGACCCAGAAACGTATATTATCCCTACATAGCTTGTTGCACAAACAGAATCCGCAAGTTTATCATATCATAAATCAATGATGAAAAAGCGATATATTTCACCATTCCTTGTATATATTTCTAATTAGATGTATACTAAATATGGTTTCTTTTGTAAAATTTTTAGGTGTTTTTCAAGTCAATTTATGGTCGTTATCTAATCTATTGTATGTATCGGCAGTCGGGCTCTTATGTTCATCATAAGAGCCTATTTGCATGTTCAATTTGTTTTTATGTACAATAAGAAAAAAGAGATATTATCAGACAGGGAGAGGAAGCCCATGTCCAATCAAAAATTGGTCAATTTACGCATTGATTTTGCATTTAAACAATTATTTGGTACATCGGGAAGTGAAGAAATTCTCATTACATTTCTGAACGCAATGTTAAATAATTCGTTAGAATCACCGATTCAATCGCTTCAATTTGAAGACCCACATTTGCATAGGGAACATGAAGAAGATAAATTATCAATTTTAGATGTCTCCGCAACATTAGACACGGGAACTAGGATTAACATTGAAATTCAAATGAATAATCATCACGACATTCTAAAACGTTCCCTTTATTATTGGAGTAGATTGTATGCATCTCAATTAAAAAAAGGGAAGCCATATAGTTCCCTTCATAAAACCATTACCATTAATTTATTGAACTTCGCCATGTTTAAAGAATATGAAGATTTTCATACGACGGGGAAACTGTGGAATATACAACAGCAGCAACTCCTAAGTGACGATATAGAAATTCATATCGTTGAAATTCCAAAATTGCTACAGCAGTGGCGTGAGGAAAAAGTAAACCCATGGGAGGATTCGTTTGTTCGTTGGTTATTATTGTTACCAGCCAATGAAGATGAACATTTAACACATACACTGGAGGAGATTGCGATGAATCAGGATCCAATTTTACAAAAAGCGATGGATAAATGGGAACATATGAGTCAAGATGCTTCTTTTCGTAAAGAGTATGAAGCAAGGGAAAAAACTTTGATGGATGAAGCGGCCGGTATTGCACATGCATTAAATAAAGGGGTTCAACAGGGAAAACGTCAAATGATTCTGGGTATGCATCGATTACAAATCCCAATAGAAACCATTGCACAAGCAAGCGAACTAACGATTGAAGAAGTAAAGAAAATCATAGAGCAAGCATAAAAGAGGCGGACTTTGGACCGCTTTTTTTACGAAAAAACACAACAAAGACAGTTATGCCAGACTGTCTTTGTTGTGTTTGTGATTTTGCAAGCATTCGTACATATATATCATATCAAAATAGCTTCTACCATACAAAAGAAAAGCCTATACGTATAGAGTGTGTTGTGTAAATACTTCTCAAAGGGGTAGTTAAGACGATTCGTGCTCTAGTCCGTCAGCTACCTCCTGGTTCACAATGGTGCCCCATACACCCATCTGCATATTTCCAACCTACACCAGGTTCGTTAATATGATGCCCTGTATCTCCGTGAGCAGCCACCATTGCCATGTTGACCCTTCAACTCATTATTTCTGCGATTGTAACTTGGAATTCTATCTATATCTCTCGTGCAATTGAAACGTTACGGAATAATGGTATTCATATTCCAGAGGAATATATTCAGCACATCTCTCCATTAGGTTGGGAACATATCGCACTTACAGGAGATTATATTTGGAATTTAAATCAAGAATTGAATTTTGAAAACTTACGGCCACTACGGAAAAATAGAATAAAACAAAAATAAAAACACAGGGAAAATTATTTTCTCTGTGTTTTTATTCCTTAATAATATGTAAAAATATTCCTTAGCGTACAATTTTCTTTTTTCGGTCGTGTGCCCCCTTTAAGCAGAATGCTTTTATTTATATTCCTTTCGCAAAGCGGATGAGGTTAAATTTGCCGTATGCAAATACATACATTTTTATAATCATCAAAGATTTCAAAAGAAATTAAATAACCTGAGTCCATATAAATATAGAACTCAGGTTATGTAGCTGCACTTTTTAATTACACACTTTTCTTGTGTGATCCAGGTGTTACTGTAAAGTAGTATTTTGAACCTTCATATGCATAATTCGTATTTGCTAATGCAGCTGTACGCACAGGATCTTTAAGATCTTGCTTTGCTACAACACGAGATAATCCTTTACCCGGTTCTAATGTATAGTCTGTTTGTATTTTGTATACAGCTGCCGCATAGTCATTATACTTATAGTCAGGGTTATCTACTCTTGATATGTCAAATTTTACTTGCGAACTCGTTTGGTTTGAAACGTTTACAGTATGCTGATAACTAGCTGTTAAACTTGCACTAATCTCTGACGTAACGTCTGCAACAAGAGGAACAACCGATACTTTTATCCCCATTTTCCACCCAACTGTTGTCGCTATTCCAAACATATTTGTAGTTGATACACCCGAAGTTAACGTTTGATTATAACCAAATGCCGATGCGTCATCCTGTAGACCTGAGGCATTTGGCAGAAGTTTATAGTTTGTTTCTCGTTTTAGTTTACTTGTGCCATCCCATATATCGCCATATGCTCGATTTAAATCTTGTTGCATCTTAGCTTTCGCTTCTGCTGACAGTCCGAAACCTGGTACTCCTGCGAAAGCATAGTTTGAATCTGTAATCAGAGATAAATCTTCTGGATTATAATATCCAACTCTAATTTGACCATCGGCTTGTTTTTGAACAAAGTATCCTACACTTTTATATTTCTTTGAATCTACAACTACGGCCCACTGAGAAGTATTATCATCAGAGTCACCTAACGCTAATACATTATTTTGAGGGGTGTCAAATGGTTTGAAATATACAGTATCTCCTATATCGGTTGATTCAACATATGCAGTTCCATGATCAGGAATTGGATTATATGGATTCTCTGGGAGTAGTGGAAGGCCAGGATCGATATCGCCGTCTGTATCAAACTTAGTAAGTTTATTTTTGTACACAGGGGTCATCTTACCATTTTCCATTAGGTAACCCTGGGCCGTTCCTTCTTGTAGTGAAACTTCGTTTTTTTGTGTTTCCGCTGCAAAAGATGTAGCCGGTGCAACCGCAATCGCTGACATACTTAACATACTTGTAAGCGGTATAATAGTAGCTAACTTTTTATAACGTTTTCGCAATATAAACTCCTCCGTTTCTATGTATGGATAAAGTAGGATACTAGTAACCTACTTACTTAAGTATAAAGGGAAAACTGTATATTGCCTCCCTCATAATGGGTTTTTATAAAGGTAATATTGAGGTGTCGCCACAGTACTATTAAGTTGACTTAGTGACAGGTGAAGTAGGAAGCCAAGCGCCCTCAGGTCGCATCAACTCCCCCTTCCCGAACCGTACACATGCCACTTTCACGGCATACGGCTCTCCAAGAACCTACAAAACTATATAAGTCCTCTTTAAAAAATCGACATATCTGCACGTTGAATACGACTGAGGATTGCATCAGGATTTTATCAATAGATTCTATAAATTGATAGATTGAATCCACTAAATAATCCATCGTTTCATGATAACAATTTGCTAATAGGCCTCACGATACATGCCCATCAACTTAAGCATTTTTACTACCCCCAAGTACAAAAAAACGTTATTCTTTCTTAATAGACTATAAGGTAGTTGTAATTGCTTCGCAATAAAGTGTAACATGTTCTTAGGAACTTCACTTTTTCCTGACGGAAAACAGTATTCTAACTGAAAATATTTCAGTAGAACAGCAAAACCAACTCGAGTCGCTTTATGCTTACTTGTAATTAACGCTAATTCTTGAGGATTTAACATAAAAGCTTCAATTTCTTCGTTAATATTTAATTGTTGTTTCATAAAGTGCTCCTATCGTTGAAAGACATTGTCTATTGCTTGTTCCAAATCGGTCATTGAAGGTGCGGCATACATGCCCATCAACTTAAGAGTTGTGAACCTTTTTTATAAAAAACAAACATTTATGTTAATGATGAACCGCTATTTTTAACTATAATTTGGAAATTATCTTGCGGACCATAGCAGCTACCCTGTCAATAAGCCTAATAGTCCTATTTTGTTTGTAAAGGTATGGATAAAAAGATGATTTATTGGAATGATGTAGTATGAAGTATATATCTTTTGTATCTCAATATATAACTAATCCAAGAAATGTAGGTGCTGTACTTCCCGGTCCAAAGTTTCTTGCAGAAAAAATGATGGAAAGTATCAAATTTGAGAAAGCTAAATATATTAGACCTCTTCGAAAATTAAAACCGGATAGGAATTTATTGCAAAAAAATCCTAAAAAACACTTGGAAAAATGCGAGCTGACCAGAGAAGAAAACAAGCAAAATCAGGCACTAGCTATCAAGTACATCTTACTTATGGAATGTATAACTTTGAATTTTGATACTGAATAATTAATTTTCGAAGAGGTCTATTGTTGAATATGGACCAGGTACGGGTGTATTCACTGAAAAATTACTTGAAAAACGAAATTTGAATATCACTCTCTTATTAGTGGAAAATAATAGAGAGTTTTATTTAATATTGAAAGAAAAGTTTGCAACAAAGAAGAATGTATTCATTGTATGGGGGTCTGCGAAAAATACCGATGAGTATTTAAAAGACTTTACTATTCCTTATGCAGACTATATTGTTTCAGGCATTCCTTTTGCTAGTCTACCTCAACATATTTCAGATGAAATCTTATTCACTACCACCAAAGTGTTAAAGACAGAGGAGGTATTTATTACTTTTCAATATACAAAATTTAAAACGAAGTTCCTTAAGCAGTTTTTTTCTAAAATAGATGTGAAACGGGAGCTTAGAAATGTACCTCCAGCTTATGTCTTTAGCTGCTCAACACAAAAAAACAAGGAGGTGTATTATGGAAACTAATATTCTTGTTGTTGATGATGATAAAGAAATCAGAAACCTTATTTCTGTTTATTTGAAAAATGAAGGTTTGCAAATTCAAAAAGCTGAAGATGCTATTGAAGCTTTTAGATTATTGGAAGAAAAAGAATTTGATCTCATTATTTTAGATGTTATGATGCCTAACATGGATGGAATTGAAGTATGTATGAAAATTAGAGAAGAACGAACGATTCCAATTATCATGCTTTCTGCAAAATCAGAAGACATGGATAAAATTCAGGGTCTTACTTCTGGTGCGGATGACTATTTATCCAAACCGTTTAACCCATTAGAATTAATTGCTAGAGTAAAATCTCAATTAAGAAGGCATTCAAAATACAACATTACAACGAACAAGCATACACATAGGATTGAAATAGATGATTTAACTTTACACACAGATACACGCCAAGTATGGGTAAAAGGTAAAGAAGTGAGACTCACTCCTAAAGAATTCGATATACTGGAACTTCTTGCTCGCAACAAAGGGGTTGTCTTGAGCATAGAAAGAATATATGAAACTGTTTGGAAAGAGGATTTTTATAAATCGGATAATACTGTAATGGTACACATTACAAAGATTAGAGGTAAACTAGACGAAGATTCCAAGAACCCTCTCTATATTAAAACCATCTGGGGGATAGGGTATAAGATATGAGAATGTTTGATTTTCAAACTAAGTTAATGGTAAAACTTATTATTGCGGTAGCAATTAGTATTGTTATCACATTTGGTGTGACAATACTAAGCTTCTTGAGTTTATTATCTATTAACAGTCCAAGTTTCTTTTTGAATATTACCTCCCTTTTTTCAGTGGTGATAGTCACCTTTATTAGTATATTATGGTTAATAGTAAGAAGAAAATTATTATATTTGAAATCCATTACAAAAAGTGTTCATGATATTGCTAATGGAAAACTGGGTTTAACAATTAGAATAGAGAGTAGGGATGAATTGGCTCACCTTGCAAAAAATATCAATTATATGTCCAAAGAACTAACGAATAAATTTGAGTACGAAAGAAAATTAGAAACGATAAAAAATGAATTGATTACAAATATATCCCATGATTTACGTACACCTTTGACATCTATTATAGGCTATTTAGATTTATTGAAAAAGGGAAAATATAACACTGAAACGCAACTTCAAGAATATATTGAAACCATTTATTCAAAGTCACAGAGATTGAAATATTCAATTGATGAGCTGTTTGAGTATACCCGTTTATCAAGTCCTGATACTAAGTTACACCTTAATAAAGTTGATTTATCAGTGTTATTGGAGCAATTAGTTGGAGAATACACTCCTATATTTGAGAAAGAAGGTTTAAGTGTTAAAAAATCGATAACGAACGAAAACATACCTATTGTCATGGATATAGAAAAAATGGTCCGCGTTTATGAAAACCTGTTTATAAATGCGATAAAATACAGTGTAAAACCATCTGAATTATCAATATATCTCGAATGTGTTGGCAACAAAGCAATTTTAAAAATATCAAACACCGCCGAAAGGCCTCTCGTAAATGATGTAAATCAATTATTTGAGCGATTCTTTATGGGAGATCAAGCTAGAATAAATGAACGAGGAACTGGTATTGGACTGGCTATCTCGAAAAGAATTGTTGATCTTCATAATGGTAGCATTTATGCAAAATATAAAGACGGACGGATAACCTTTGTTATTGAGCAACCTAGAAATATATAAAGGGGCATGGAATTTAGACTTCTATGCTCTTTTTATGTCGTAATTCACTGTACATTTAAAAATTTAAGTCTGGTGTAAAATAGGGTCTCTGTTTAGAAAAAAGTGGAGATATCTCTCCTTAAAAATATCTCATTTAGGACGCTCCTCACCCTATTCTATAAAGGAAAGACCTATTAGACATACAGGATATTCGTACTCTATACCGATACTGGGATGTTCTTTTCCAGACTCTCAAAAAATGAGATAAGTTTCATTCAGACGGGAAAAATTACCGTTCTTGTAACGTAGCTAAAAATTTAAAGTTTTACCTATAGATCTTAAATTTTCTATTTTTGTTAAGAAAACTTAAGAAATATATGCAGGGTTTATTAAGAAATTCCATTTATAATTCAAATTATCTTACAAAATAATTAGTACAGAGGTGAAACTTATGAAAAAAAAATCTTATGTAAATACAATATTATGGATATTAGCCCCATTCATAACGATTATCAGTCTTTTATATATATTAGAGCACAACATAATCTCATATCCGATTATTGTTGGTATTCTTGTTATTCCGTATATTATAAATGTGTGCTATTTTATTTATAGTAAAAAAGCTGACTTATAAAAACAAGCTATTAAAGTTCTTCTCTTAGTTTGAATCATAAACTAGGAGGCGTTCTCAGAATTTGATTTGCATGAAAAACGAAAATAGGAGGATATATATGATAAAGCCAGTTGTAGATGTAAAGAACGTTCAAAAAGTATACGGTAAAAAAGGGGATAACGAATCACATGCATTAAAAGGTGTCTCATTCTCCATTCAAGAAAGTGAGTTTGTTGGCATTATGGGACCATCTGGTTCGGGAAAAACAACACTATTAAATGTTATTTCAACCCTCGATAAAGCAACAGGCGGCGTTGTTGAAATTGCAGGTACGGATATTACAAAAATGAAGCAAGGTGAGCTTTCAGATTTCCGTTCACAAAAGTTAGGATTCATCTTCCAAGACTTCAATTTATTAGAAAACTTATCTATTTATGAAAATATTGCACTTCCACTTTCGCTTCAAGGTGTTTCATCACATAGGATTGGACCGAAGGTAGAAAAAGTAGCCGATATGTTAGGAATTTCAGCAATTCTACAAAAATATCCATCTGAAGTATCTGGTGGACAGAAACAACGCTCAGCAGCCGCACGTGCATTAGTTCATGAACCGGCCATTATTTTAGGGGATGAACCTACGGGAGCCTTGGATTCTAAAAACGCAACGAGTTTACTGGATGCCATGACAAACTTAAATACAGAACAAGGCGTTTCAATTATGATGGTTACACATGATCCATATAGTGCAAGTTATTGTCAGCGTATTTTATTCATTCAAGATGGTGAGTTATATAAAGAAATTCATCGCGGTGGTACACGCGAAGGTTTTTATAAAGAAATTTTAGACGTGCTGGCAGACTTAGGCACACAAAAAGCATAAGAGGAGGCCTAAGGACATGTTATTTAAACTTTCTATGTCAGGGCTAAAAAGTAAGTTACAAGATTATATTGTCTTACTCATTGGTCTTATTATATCTATCTCAACTTTTTATATGTTTCAAACGTTAGCACTCAATAAGGCGTTTCTTAACTCTAGCTCCTCTATTAAGAATATTGCATTTGTATTCTACATTGGTTCCACGTTGCTAGCGATTATCACATTTTTCTTCATTTTATATGCAAACTCTTTTTTAATCTCTCTTCGCCAAAAAGAGTTTGGTATGTATATGATGTTAGGAGCAAAAAAGCATACGGTTACACTACTTATGTTTATTGAAACAATCCTATTAGGCGCAGCGTCTCTTGTGATTGGAATTACAATTGGTGTAGGACTTGCATCTGGTATCGGACAGTTACTAATGAAACAGTTAGAATTCTCTGGCGATGGGTATCAAGCATTTTACATACCATCTATGACTGTTACTGGTATCTTCTTCCTTGCATTATTTGTACTATCAGCAGGTATGAATAGTATTAAATTAGCACGGATTTCTGTATTACAACTTGTACATGCAGATACACAAACAGAGCCTGTCATAGTAAAAGGGAAACTGACATCTGTCGTTGCATTACTTGGTCTGATTTTGCTAGGTATTAGTTATGCATCACTGATTTATATGAGACAGGGAAAGGGGCCGGAGATTCTCGGATTCATGGCTCTTGGATTAATTACAGCAACAATTAGTACTTACATGTTATTTGGATCACTTCTCCCCGTTATGATCAAAAAGTTAAAGAGTAATAAAAAACGTAGTGAAAAAAGGCTTAATGCTTTTACGTTTGCTCAATTAAACTTCCGCATTAACAGTCTAACAAATGTGCTTGCTACGGTAGCGATGTTAGTGGCTCTTGGAGCTGGTGGAATCTCGTCGGGTCTAGCATTTAAAAATAACATTATGCCGATGGTTGATACAGTGGGAATTTACGATTCAGTCGTTCATAATCCAACAGCGGAAGAAAATAAAGTTTTGAGTGGTATCCCATTTAAAGAGAAAGTTGAATATCACTACAAAGTAGATGATAAGTATGTTTACTATATAAAAGAAGAGTTAGAAAAAAATCGTCCCTTAGCAAAAGATTGGACAAACATGTTACCGGGACAAAAAAGGGTTTCAGAAGACTTACCCATGGGTGCATTTTCAACAAAATGGGGTAAAAAAGATGCGAATACGAAAAAATTACCAACACAATGGAGCGACGCTTTCAACACTATTCAGCCAGATTATATATATCCTAATCATGGCATAAAAATTGTAGATCAACACATGTACAATAGTATGGAGAATAGAGAAAATACTGTATTTATGGGGAAAACAAATAATTTTGAAGCATACTTAAAAGAATGGAAAAAACTTGACGAATTACAAGTAGTTAAATATACAAATGTGAAATCTGAAGCACTATGGGGTAGTAAGTATCAAACGTACAATTCTTTTTATAGTGCTTTCAGTGGATTGATGTTTATGGGCATATTTGTCGGAATTGCGTTCTTAGCAATGATGGCAAGCTGCCTGATGTTTAAAGTTCTGTCTGGTGCATCAAAAGATATTACACGTTATCAAATGCTTCGTAAAATTGGTGTTCGCCGAGAATTATTAACAAAATCGATTTATAAAGAGCTATTCTTTGTATTCTTATTCCCAGCAATTGTGGGTATTGTTCACATATTAGTTGGTATGAATATGTTCAGCGGTCTTTTAAGTAATCCGTATGCCCGCATTTGGTTACCACTTGTGATTTTCGTAGTGATTTACTTGATTTACTACCTCATTACAGTTCAATTATATAAAAGAATTGTACTTCCGAAAGAAAAGTAATGTAAATATGATTTATATGAAGTGTCAAAATAATCAGCCCTCATGTATTGATTATTTTGAAGGAGGACAAAAAAACTGGAAATAAAAAAAGGACTCGCACTATGGTTAAACAATTGGTTCTTGTGCAAAAAAACTCAAATTGTATCATCTCTCTCAGAACAGATTATTTCAATAATCTGTTCTTTTTCGTTCGTAAAGACATGTGTAAGCCGCTTCATGCAAGGTCCCTCACTAAAGGGAGAATAAGATGAAAAATAATTCTAAAGAATGAGGTCAAACTTGCCGTGCGTAAATATATGTACTTTTATAATCATTAAAGATTTCAAAAGAACAGGCTCATTCCAACTAAAAAAATGATGACTATGTAATGAATCGATGGAATAAGAACGCAACATAGAATGACTTCTAAGCATAAAGTACCTCTTTTCAAAACTTCGTAATTCAAAATTTTTGTGTCATGTAGGCATTCATTAATCACAATAGGTTAATCCCTTATTTACCTCTTGTATATCGAATGCAGTAGGATCAAAATCTAATAAATCCCATTCTGCGAAGAGTTTATATTGTGGATGTGAAGAATCTTTTATTGCCTCTAAAAATTCAATATATCCCGGAATACCTCCGATATCCTCTAAAGGAGCTGCATTTTCTCCTCCAATGCATGTTATTTCATCAGAGTTTTGATCGAGTACATCTTCAACTTGAATCTGTAGCAACCAGTGATCTCCAAAGTCGTATACATATTGAAAAATTTGCCCCTTCTTTTTGATTTGTTCAAGTAGCATGGTTCTATGAGCGCGCAGCATTCGAGATGGTGTTGTCAATTCCAACATGGAAAAGGGAATACTCGAATCAGGTGGATCCGATATAGTATATTTTCCTACAGTGAATTCAAATAAATGTTGGTGCTCCCATTGAAATAAGCATTGAATCACATCATGTAAATCATCAAAAGTTAATTTCGCAGGTAAAATAACTTTTCTCCAAATAGGGAAAGGGCATCCCACTAATTCCAAATGTAATTGATAGCATTTCATTCTTGTTTCCTCCCGTCTGAAGTAATAACATATTTCTCATTTTCACCGAAATCATGAGAAATAGATAGTAAAAGGCAAATGAAGGAATCAAAAATTTTGATATTTTACAAAGAATCACTTGAAATGTGTCTAAATTGTGTCTAAACGTACAATTTTCCCGAAATGGTATCGTGAGGCCTAATACAAAATGACGTGTATTTTATAACATAAATATATTTTAACTAAAAGGATGGATTCTTAAACAGATATGAACACGAAGAACAGACTGAAGATTTTATCAGATGATGAAATACATCGCCTTTATAGCAGACCAATATTTACCCATCAAGAACGTGTGCGGTATTTTACACTTTCACATGTCGAAAAAGAAGTATTACATACTTTACGTTCTATAAAATCTAAAGTATATTTTATTCTCCAACTTGGATATTTTAAATCAAAGCAATTGTTTTTTCAGTTTAAATTATCAGAGGTGAAAGAAGATATTCAATACATTTTAAAAATCTATTTTAAAAACGAGTCTTTTGGGGATTATGAATCAATTGATAAAAAGACACGATCTACTCATAAAAAATTAATTCTTAAAATATCTAATTACCGTATTTGTGACTCCTATCACCGAAGTGTTTTAGAAGAAAAAGCCCGCAGGGCTGCAACAGTAAGTGGAAAACCGATTTTTATTTTTCGTGAATTACTTAATTATTTAGTAGAAGAACATATTATTATTCCTGCGTATAGTTTTATGCAAGATGTTGTAGGGACTGCGATTACATCTGAAGAACAACGACGGTTCCGTTGCAAAGTTTTTGGAGCTGAGCTAGACTGTAGAAAAATGAGATGAGGAGCCTAACATATGGGATATTTTAAAGGAAAACAATTCGAGAGAGACATTATCTTGGTAGCTGTCGGCTACTATTGTCGTTTTTCTTTAAGCTATCGCGACGTATCTGAACTTTTGAGAGAGCGTGGTGTTTCAGTTCATCCTACAACTATTATGCGTTGGGTCCATGAATATGGAAATATCATTTATCAAATTTGGAAGAAGAAAAATAAATCAGCACATTCCGTATGGCATTTAGATGAAACCTATATCAAAGTCAAGGGAAAGTGGCGTTATCTTTATCGTGCGATTGATAAGGAAGGTCACACATTGGATATTCAACTTCGCAAAAAGCGAGATCATCAAGCAGCCTATATGTTTATGAAAAGGTTAGTGAAAGCTTTTGGAGAACCAACGGTTCTCACAACAGACAAGGCTCATACTTTACTTTGTGCGTTTAAAAAACTAAAACATAATGGCTTTTATGTGCATACGAAACATTGTACTGTTAAGCATTTCAATAATCTCATCGAACAAGACCATAGACATATCAAACGACGTTTTGTTAAATCCGCAGGATTTCAAAACCTGCGTCATGCTTCACGTACATTGAAAGGAATCGAAACGGTTCATGCCATATATAAACAAAAGAGAAGTCACATTCCAGACTTCTCTTTTTCAACGTACAAGGAATTACAGCAGTTATTTAGAACTGCTTAAACTACAACCGTATTTTGTAAGCAGGTTGATGTTTTTTCAAACTTTGCAACAGAACCTTATTTTTTGGGAATGTATCCTTTATTTGCACCAGAACCCAAAAAATTAACCCGTTACACCTGGAGTAACTGTTAAGTATAAAACAGAATCAGCATATGAGAATTGTTTTTGTGCTAAAGTAAGCGGAGCATTTTTCAATGCTGGACCTGGATTTACAGTATAAGTGGATGATAATTGATATACAGCTCCTACATATCTAGCATATGGATAAGAATCTGCAACTTTATTATTACTTAACGTTCTTGTATCCGTTTCTTGATGCGAAACTGTAATTGTATGATTATAACTTGCTGTTAATTGTGTGCTAAATTCATGTTCTGCTTCCACAGGTAAAATACCGCCCCCTGCTTTTACTTTTAATTTATACCCTAATGTTAAAGCACCACCAATGGCATCTGATGTAGTTAATCCAGAGGTTACGGCTTTACTAAATGTATATATACCTGTTTTAGGAACAATTCCAACATCTATATTTTTATAGGATGTATCTCTTGTCAGTGTTGTGCCATCCCAATACGGTTTATATTGTGCATCTATTAAATCTTGAAGTTTATGTGTACCGTTCATATTATCCAGACTTTTCATTATATTTTTCTGCATGCCTGAGAGTTCGTTACCAGATGAATCTAGTATAAGACCTGCAGTATTATCGGGCGTTCTTTCTAAAGTATCTGGATTATATTTTCCAAGTTGAATATGACCATCATCTGTTTTCTCAGCGTAAGTACCATAATCAAAATCCGAAGCAAACTTATTAAAATATAGTATGGAACTTGGTAATGCACTTTCCGTTTTTATCTTTCCTTCGTATGGAACTGGATCATTTGGATTAGCTGAAAGTTCCGGGTAAGATATATTATCATTGGTTTGATCTAGAGCCACATTGTTTTTATATACCGGTGTCTTTACTCCATCTTTAATTAGATAACCTTTAATTCCTTGTGCTTGTTCCATCGATTGGGACTGCCTAGCCGTTGGTGTTTTTTCTGCTGCAAAACTAGATGCTGGCGAACATAACATCGTCGCACTTAATACAGCAATAGGGGCAATTTTCTTCATTTTCTTATACATTTCCTTCACCTCTGATTATGTATTTTAATTATCTGATAATTAAATTGTAACGTAATAAATGTGAATCCTATATAATAAAAAGGACATTTATCAAAGGTAACTCATTAAGACGTTCTTAATAATAGGGGGAGAACCCCACATCCATCAACTTAAGGATTTTTACTACCCCCAAGTACAAAAAAACGGTATTCTTTCTTAAATAGTGTAAATGAGAAAGGGGCTGTTTTTTTATGAATCTCTCGATTCAAGAAGAGTTACAACCATTTGCAGAAGAATTACGGTTCTGGTGCAAAAAAGTTAGGTTAATTGCAAGTAATCTTCTAATTTGGGACATACTGATACGATTACTCTACAAAAGGGATGTGATCAGTATGAAAAAGGACAATTTGTTTAAATGGAAGCATTACCAACCAGATATAATTTTATTAACTGTACGTTGGTACCTACGGTACAATCTAAGTTTTCGAGATTTGGTGGAAATGATGGAAGAAAGAGGATTATCTTTAGCTCATACAACGATTATGCGCTGGGTCCATCAATACGGACCGGAACTGGATAAACGTATCCGATGTCATTTGAAACAAACAAATGATTCATGGCGAGTGGATGAAACGTATATAAAAGTAAAAGGGCAATGGATGTATTTATACCGTGCGGTTGATTCTGAAGGAAATACGATTGACTTCAATCTTAGTAAAACTAGAAATCATAAGGCTGCAAAGCGATTCTTTAAGAAAGCTTTGCAATCTTTTCATGCCTCAAAACCTCGTACAATTACAATTGGGGGTTTCTTGCCCATCCCCTCCAAAAGGTACATTAAGGATTTATTCCATAAAAGGAAATGTCTCTGAATCAGTCTGCCCTACTCGATTCAGAGACATTTTAGTGATTATATTCGTAAGAATAGATACAGCGAAGTTAAGATTCTTTCATTAGCCCACGTTTTTCAATCTCACGATATAATGTTGATTTTGTTACAGTCGTCTTTTTCTCGATTTGCTTAATCGTGTACTTTCTCGTTTTCCAAAGATCAATGGCATGATCTACTAAATCCTTGTTTTTTCCTTTACGTCCAAACTTTACTCCATGTTCCCTCGCTCTGAGTTTACCGGCCATCGTCCGCTCACGAATGAAATTACGTTCCATTTCCGCGAACAGCCCCAACAGCGTAATCATTGCTTTGGTCATAATATCGTTGTTCCGGCGTGTGTCAATCCCGTCAGATATGCAAACGAGATGAATCCCCCTCTTAGTAAATGATTCGTAGGTCTTCAACACATCAGATATGGATCGTCCCATTCGATCTAATTTGTAACCAACCACAGTATCACCGGGTTGCACTACTTCTAGTAACTGCTTAAATTCTGTACGGTCATTCACATTCTTACCTGATATCTTTTCACAAAATAGCTTATCGACACCATATCGTTGTAATTCTTCGATTTGTATTTCTAAATCTTGATGTGCAGCTGACACGCGAGCATATCCATAAACATTCCCCATTTAAATTCCTCTTTCCTGTAGATTTTCTCTTGATTATAACCTTGCATTTAGGGAGAATAAATAGGGAACGTTCTAGACTAGGAAAATGGGGATTCCTAAAGGATTCCCTAAATTTCAGATTTTAGGGAATATAACGAGCTATATATGCTCTGTCACAGGGAGGACAAATATTATGGATATCGAAAAAAACACAACGAACCAAAAACGTTTGAGAATTCTTAATGAAGATGAAATACAAACGATTTATTCTATACCGAACTTTACCTATGAAGATCGCTGTCAATATTTTTCTCTCACTCAACCAGAAAAAGAATTGGTAGAAACATTCCGCTCTGTAAAATCTAAGGCTTACTTTATCCTACAACTCGGCTATTTTAAAGCGAAATGTTTATTTTTTACCTTCGATCTCCATGAAGTAACGGAAGATTTGCGACATATTCTAAAAAAAAATTTCAATGGTAGTAAAATAACTGACCTTAGTTCCATTGGTAAAGTTACTAAGCTTAAACAACAACACTTCATTCTTGAACTGTTCAATTACCAAAATTGTGATGCTGAAAAACGGCGACTGTTAAAGAAGAAGGCTCGTAAGTCTGCCACATTTTGTAGTAAGCCAATTTATATCTTCCGTGAAATGATGAATTATTTATCCGAACAACGGATTATTGTCCCTGGTTACAGCTTTATGCAAAAAACGATAGGGAAAGCCATTACCTACGAACAAAACCGTTTAATTACAATGTTGCAAAATCATCTGAGTGTACCCACTATCAAAGCATTGAAGCGATTGTTAGAAGATTCTTCAGGTCTATATGAAATCACCCGACTGAAACACGAACCGAAAGATTTTAGTATCACTGAAATTAAGAAGGAGATGGATCGAGGAAAGCAAATACAAAATTTATATCAACACGCTCAAACATTGCTACCCAAGTTTGCTATCTCTAACGAGAGTATCAAATATTATGCTTCCTTGGTAGATTATTACTCTGTTTATAAACTGAAACGATTAAATGAGTGGATTGGTTACTTGTATTTATTATGTTTTGTTTTCCATCGCTATCAACGGATGCATGACAATCTAATCCATACGTTTACATATCGAGTAAGACGTTACATGGATGAAGCGAAATCGGCAGGAAAGGAACAAGTATACAAATCTCATCTAGAAAGAAACCAGAATATAAGGAAAGTAGGAGAAGTACTTTACCTATTCACTGATGATCAAATCCCTGCAGAGGCTACTTTTCAGGAGATTCAGGATCGAGCCTTTGCTATCTTGGAACGTCCCAAATTGGCAGCCATCGCTGATCAAATCGTTACCAATACCAAATTAGATGAAGTTGCTTTCCGATGGGAATACATTGATCAGTTATCTCATCAATTTAAACGATCTCTGCGTCCCGTATTTTTGATGGTTGATTTCTTAGCCGCCTCTGCTCATGATCCATTGATGGAAGCTGTCCATTTTCTGAAAAAAGCTTTTATGAAAAATAAGCCATTAGGAAAGTATCCTTCCGATACGTTCCCTCAACAATTTATCCCTAACGGGATGAAACGATACCTCTATCAATTAAACTCTTTAGGACAAAAAGTGCTGCAGGCTGATCGCTATGAATTTTTCGTCTATCAACTTTTACGAAATGGTTTAGAAGCAGGAGATATTTTTTGTCGGGATAGTATCCGATTTCGCAGTTTTGAAGATGATCTCATTAGCGATCTAGAGTGGAAACAAAAAGAAACTTTACTTGCTGAGAACGGTCTAACTATTTTTAATCAACCGATTCAAGTCCATTTAGCAGAGCTTGAGAAGGAACTTGAAACTCGTATTAGGGGTAGAACCAGCATCTCCGAGTAAATCGGTAATTTTGTAATATTCTGAAAATATTTATATAATTAATGATGCCGGTTCTCCTTTTAAATAGCCATTCTTTTATCCATATCTAAACGAAATTCACCATACGGATTAATATGAGAGTAAATCATAGGTGTAAGTGCTCGATAATCTTCTTCGTCCAAACGATTTTTCCATTCATCTTCACTAAGTAATTGTTGGATGATTAAAGTATTAATATAAATGATGCAGTTTTGGATTAATTGCAAGCTTAACATGGCAACCTCTTGCTCTTCGAGCTCATTACGACGTATTTTCCCACCTTGGCCATAAAAAATAAAATCACTTGCTGAATGCCAATTTTCAACCGTATTCAATCCAGAATGGATTTCTTTTCTTAATTGTTCTGAAGCTAAATAATCACACAAAAACATTGTTTTAATCACTTTTCCTAACTCTTGAAATGCTAAAAATGTTGGATGAGAGCTATTCTTAGAAAATTGTTTCAAAATGGCTTCTGTATCAGCAGTATTTACTCGTAGTGCTGTCGCATACTTAACCATTTCGTTATATTGCCGCTTAATTAAGTCCCAATTAATAGCTCGTTTCGCAATGACAGGAGACAAATCATCATAACAATCTGTCGCAGATGCTTTATAGAGCTTTTGAGATTGAATATTTTTAAAGCGTGGTAACAGTTCGAAACCCAGTAAATGACAAAAGGCGAAACCCACTGTACTTTGGCCATGTGTATCTACATAATTACGATCTATCTCTTTATCTGTATCATGATTAAGTAATCCATGTAACATGGCAGCCACTTCAGAAGAATTAGGTGCGTTTACTTGAGAATAAATGCACATTGATTTTTCCTCAACGTGCCAATAAACAGAAACACCTGGTCCACGATATCTAGGAAACCATTGTGTCCTTAAATTTTGATCGTAAGCTACTACGCGTGAGGAATCGGAAGCACAAGAAGTGGTACCTTGTCCCCAAATAGCTTCAGCTCGTTCAGTTAAAATTGCATTCACTACACTTTGATTTGCAATTCTTAAATTTTCTACATGTATGTACTTTCTCTTCACATATAAAAGTGCTTTATATTGCATACTGGCATCACCAGAAGATACCCGTTTAATTCCAGTATTTGTTCCTATGCCATACAAGCATAGCAATAATCTTTTTTGGATTTCATCCCGATCTAATCGTTCGTGAGTAGCTAAGCTTTGGAAGTGATTGATAAAACCAGTCCTTAGCGCTGTCTCTTTTAAAATATCGATCAAATTTGTCATCCACCAACGGTTGGACAGTTCTTTTTTTAGACGACCTAATTGTTTTGGTTCTGGGCTTAATTCATTTGGTGCTATTGATATCCACCCATTGTGTTTACTTAAAATTTTCACTTTTTTATTCTTAGGAATATTATTGTTTAACATATCTAGTTTTGCACGTAGTTGTTTTTGTAGGTCATCTATTTTCTCTTGAGATTCTAAAGGTTGATTTAATTCTTCATAATGTTGAATACGATTTTCCTCAAAATCAGCTGGTAAATACTCTTCTGGATTCCGATAACGATGAGAAAAAGCAACCCAAATTTCTCTACATTTCAATTTATCTCTTAAGGCATGTAAAACGCAGATTTCATAGTTGATTCGATTCACACGTATATCTCCATTTTTATCTTCTGTTACAACTAAATCATACCATTTCCTTGGAATGATTTCTGTTCCAAGGGGAATAGCTTCATGCGGTGAAAATGTGATTTGTTTGGAACCATTATAACTTCGTAGAAGTTCAATCGCTTCAATAACAGGTTGATGAAGATGATTGTTAGATTTAAAATCAAGTAATTTTAATATTTCTGTTACGGCTGTCCGATAAGAACTACTGTAAGAATTACGGATTTTCCAGTGAACTTTTTGTTGATACATAGACTTTTTATACTTTAATTCTTTCACGATATCCTCAAGAATCTGTGGCTTTACGACTGGAAATAAGGTATCTTTTATAGTCCCTTCGGGATTTTGAAGTGCTGTTTCGAGTAAATCAATTAACATTTTATTTTTTCCAAACACTTTTTTTACCTCTAAAATCATTTCCATTTTTACTTTTTTCTCAGCGCGACCATCAATTTTATGAATCAAAGTAATAAGGAGCTCAATTAAGTTGTCGTTCAATTCTTTTATTTTTAACCAGAAAAAAGTGGCGAGTAATGTATACCTAATCGGATTCTTGTGACGTTGCAACTCTGTTTTATCTTCAGAAGTAGCACGTAACCTGTATTTCTGGAGTACTTTAGGTGGTATTTCAGAAAATAAATTCATAGGTAGCTCTAAAGCTAGCAAAGTTTTTAATTTATCAAGTTCATTAAATAATGTAGCTTGGCTCAAACGTCCAGGTCCCATTGTTAATTTTCGGAATGTGATTTCTGATGTTTCACCTTCATTAGAACCGCTTTCTTGACTTTCTAGATATCCCCAGTAGTCCAGTAAATCATCAATTTTTTTCAAAGTACTATCCGAAAGTTTATTATAAGTTTCTTGATAAAAATCTTGTTCTCTCTGAAAAATAAGTTGCTGAATCAGTTGATTTATTTGCCACTCGGGAGGAGCTACAATTTTCTCTGTTCGATATTTGATATATAACTGTTTTCTCAATAGATTAGCATCTAAATTATATTCGTAGATCCGATTATAGAGCCATGTTCGAATGAATTCTCGGTCTTTATCTTGTTCTTCTTTGAAACCAAAAAAATCAAGTATTTCTTGTTTATGTTTTCTAGCTGTTTTAGAATCAAGAATGTAAGTGTGATAAGAATTTAAAGAAAGATTTAATTGTTTAGAAAGAAAGTGTAGCATGTCAGATGGAATTTGACTTTTTTTCGTTGGGAATTGATGAAACAATTGAAAATACTTAAGTAAAGCTGCAAAACCGATTCTAGTTAGTTTATATCTAGCATTAACTAATTTTAGTTCTTCAGAACTCAGTATAAAAGAAGTAATTTCTCGATCTAAATTCCAATGTTGTTTCATTTCATTCATCCTAACTATTAAATATTTTTTCAACAGCTTGCTCTAAGTCACTCATTGAAGGAGCTGCATAGCGTTTGGTTGTATTCACATCATTGTGCCCCATTAAATCAGCAACTGTTGCAAGATCAATACCAGAAGCCACAAGTTCACGTCCATATGTATGTCTGAGCATGTGTGCACCAATGCCGTATTGTTCAAATATTCTTTGGGCTGATCGTTTAGATAATCGTTTTCTAAAATTAGAAAGAAACAGCGGAACTTCCAAGTCTGTTCGTTTTTGTAAATAGTTTTGTAGATGATAACGACTTTCTGCTGGTAAAGGAATTTTTCTTGAAATACCACCTTTACCATCTCTAATAATTATAAATCCAGACCGTTCTTTCATTTCAACATCATCACGGTTTAAAGCCACAAGTTCAAATACTCGAACACCTGTATAAAGCATTGTATAAACAATAGCGATATTCCTAAGGTTTTGAGACTTCTCAACTTCTCTCAATAATCGATTTCTCTGCTTTTTAGATAAGGATTTCGGAGAAATATTACGAATATGCCTAACTTCTGGTCGTTTTATATGATTTAGAAGTTCTTCTTTTCCGACAAACTTCATATAAGCTACGATAGCACTGTATTTCGGTGTAATGGTTGTTGCTTGGTTTCCTTGAATGGATAAAAAATTGATATATTGTTGAATATCATAACGCGTAATGTCGTGAATTGAGCTACCTTCAGTAACTAACCATCGATGAAAATTACAAATATGACGAGAATAATCATGTACAGTATTGGGACGTTTCCCTTGCTCAAAAAGAAATTTCTCGAACCCTCCGAGTTCTATGTCACTTTTTTTCACTCTTAATACCTCCAAATTTAATATATTTCAAAGCTATTATAACAAAAAGTGGCACAGAATGACTCTTCTGTGACGAAATCACATAATGTAAAATGTTAATTTAGAACAGAGTTCGATGTATGTTCCTGTTTTACTTTGCCTAGACTATGAAAAAAATGTACTTTTTCAAACTAAAAGTACAAACATAGTAGGAGGAAATTATATTGACACATCCTTTGAGAAAAAATGTGATAAAGTTTCAAGAGGAAGGGAAATCAGAAGAAGAAATACTAAGAACTATATATACATGGGGCACACAAGCTGATATTGCCGCAGCACTAAGTATAAGCGTAAGAAGGGTTAAATATTTATCAAAAAAGTACGAATTAAAAAAGAATGATAAGTACCGTGTGGTAAAACGGTGTATGAATTGTGGTGAACAAACACATATATCCAATTTTGACACAATTTTTGTAGATGGTATTCCAAAGACAAATCTCTTGTGTTGTTGGTCATGTAAAAGAGAATATAACAAACAAAAATACATGAACAAGGTTATAGAAGAACATTGGGAACAAGAACGAATTAAAAGAGAAATTGGAACAAAGGAAGATGAAATCGAAGGATTAAGAGCTCTGTTGAAATAAATTAGATTTTAATCAAATCCCATCCCATAAAATATTCTGAAAATTACAAAATTACCGATTTGCTCGGAGATGCTGGGTTTACCCCTATTACAAAGGTGAACCACCATATTGCATCTGGAGAAAATAAATATATTCAGATCAAAAAGCGTGGCTCACATAGTCGCTGGACACTTCCATATGTTCGTGATAGTGAATCGATGAATCATCCCTTCTTTGAAACGGTAAAGCCTGTTGAGATTAAAAATGTTTTGCATTATGTGAATCAACGCTGTCAGTTTCTTGAAGCATTTGAACATATTTTAGGTCGTTATGCAAAACAACCCCGGGAAGAGCAAACCCTAGTAGCGTGCTTACTCGCTTGGGGAACCAATATGGGCTTAGGGAGAATGGGTGACATTTCTGATATGAATCATTCCACTCTTATTTCCACATCGGATAACTTTATTCGATTAGAAACATTAAAAGAAGCAAATGATCGGGTCAGTAATGCTACAGCTAAACTGCCTATCTTTCAACATTACAATATTGACGAAGTTATTCATTCCAGTAGCGATGGACGAAAAGCTGAAACAGGTATTCATACGATTAATGCTCGTCATTCCCCGAAATACTTTGGGCTGAGAAAGGGGGTTGTTTCTTACACGATGGTAGCGAACCATATTCCTGTAAATGCGCGAATCATTGGAGCGAATGAACATGAAAGCCATTATGTATTTGACATTCTTTACAATAACACCACAGATGTTCAACCAGATGTACATTCCACAGATACGCATGGGACGAATGAAGTGAACTTTGCCATTCTCCATTTTTTTGGTTATCAGTTTGCGCCTCGTTACAAGAATATCCATGATAAAGTCAGTAAATCCCTTTATGGATTCAAACATCCCAGTCAATATGATGATGCGCTGATCAAACCTGTTCGAAAAATCAACATGAACCTGATTATAGAAGAGTGGGAAAATATACAACGTATCATGTTGTCACTTGCCCTTAAAAGTACGACACAAAGCATAATTGTCAGAAAATTGAGTTCTTATGCCCGAAAAAACAAAACCAAGCGTGCTTTGTGGGAATATGACAACATCATGAAAAGCCTGTATTTCTTACATTATATCGATTCCCCGCCTTTACGTCGTAATGTACAAAAGGCATTGAATCGAGGTGAAAGCTATCATCAATTATGCAAAGTAGTATCGTATGCTAATTTTGGTAAGCTACGTTTTAAAACGGAACAAGACCAACAAATATGGGGAGAATGTAGTCGTCTTATCGCGAATTGCATCATTTATTACAATGCCAGTATTTTGTCTAATATGCTAACTTACAGGGAGGAAAATGGTCAAAGTTCAGACATGTTGAAACAGGTTTCTCCGGTGGCGTGGCAGCATATCAATCTTTATGGTCGTTACGAATTTCATAGTAATCAAGAAATGATTAACATGGATGAGATTATTCAAGAATTAGCACAATCAAAAGCTATAACCGCAACAAAAAACCACACCTCATCTGAGTAATATTAGAAAAAAAGTACCTCTTAAACCAATAAAGTTTTGAGAGGTACTCCTTAATATACCTTTTGGAGGGGATGGGCAAGAAACCCCTACTTGCGGTATTACTTAGTTGAAGCCGCCAACTCTGTAAGAAAGCATGTATTGGAATACCAAGAATATTACGCAAAAAAGTATAATGAAGTACCAAAACATCAACACAAACGTGCACTCGTTCTAACCGCAAGAAAATTTGTGCGATTGGTGGATGCGCTACTACGTAATCACCAACTCTTTACGCCTGAAAGGTGTGTGAAAGTGTGACATAAAACCTGTCATCGCTACCTTTCAATCAATTCCAGTATTTTACATTCGGTGCTGGTCTAGTTTCGTGATGTCTTTTTTAAGCAATTTGTCCTTTGATAACTTCAAAATATATTATTTTTCAGTTGACATACTACCGCAGGTCTTTTCGAGGGGATGGACAAAGATACCCAAATACACAATTTTAAAGGTTATCCTGCATTTTATCTTTATACCAGCATGTTATTTTCTTTATATAATTATGTTACATTTAGTAGCGATGGAAATAGTGAAAGATTTTTAATTGGTTAAAATATAAAATGAACTATTTCTTCATAAAAATAAATCGTGGAGAAGATAAAATATGCAAAGAACAATTTTAATTGTAGAAGATGAAGATATTTTACGTGAGATTATGAAGGATTACCTATTAAACGAAGGATATAACGTGTTAGAGGCGACTGATGGGAAAGAAGCATTATCTATATTTGAGGAATATGAAGTACACTTAATTATTTTAGACATTATGCTGCCAGAGTTAGATGGATGGTCTGTTTGTAGACGGATACGCAAATCATCCAATGTACCTATCATCATGTTGACAGCTCGTGTAGATGAGGATGATACTTTACTTGGTTTTGAATTAGGTGCAGACGATTATGTGACCAAGCCATACAGTCCACCAATTTTGTTAGCAAGAGCAAAACGATTAATGGAAAGCCGATATTCTTCAGCTGTTAATGTACCAGCTGAAGACACATTAACGAGTAGTGGTATCCATGTACATTTTCCTTCTCGTACAGTAACTATAGATGGGGAAGACATAAATTTGACTCATACAGAATTTGAAATAGTAACGTATCTCATGCGAAATCAAGGAATTGTAATTTCGAGAGAACAACTAATCAATAAAATTTGGGGTTATGAATTCGCTGGGGATGATCGCACTGTTAATAGTCATATTCGTAATTTGCGTCATAAATTAGGACAAAAAGCAGCTTGTATTGTAACGGTTGTACGAGCTGGTTATAAATTTGAGGGACAAGTATGAAAAAAGGAATTGTATTAAAGTTATTTATGTTAACAACAGCATTATGCACACTTATTTTAGTAACTATTTTTATTGGACAAACTATATTTTTTAAGCAATACTACGCAAATCGAAAAGTTAATGATATTAAAACAAATATTCAATCCTTTGAAAAAGCATATATAAAAGCTGGAGATGATGCGAAAGTAATTCAAGAATTAGAACAAAATTTCTATCAAGAGAATGCGACATGGATTACAACGTTAGATAGTGTAGGTAATATAAAATATGCAAATGATTTTTCTATAGAAATTCAATTAGACCCAAACGAAAATAAGATATTTTCTGAACGTTCCATTCACATACCGTTGTATAGTTTTATCAATTTAGAAGATATACAAAGGATGAAATATAGTTTAGAACAAGGGAGTCATATTATTATCGACGGAGTACAGAAGGGGGATATAGTAGTCCCTGCGATGTTAACAATAAAAGAGAAGAATGTTGGGCTAGAGAACAAGCAACTGTCAGAAAGGTTGTATGGGCCAAAAGCCGTATCTTCAAAAGAAAGTTCACAATTATATTTAGCGGGAAGCATTCAAAACGTGCAATTACCGGAGGGGACTGTAGGAACGAACTTTATATATGGAAATCGTGTGCTTATAGATAGAATAAAACAATTTCAGGTTGATTTATTATTGAATCAAAAATCTAATGATGTTACTTCTACAGAAATAATGGATTACGAAGAAAATGATATTAAATATAAAGTTTTAATCAAGCCAACAAAAGACGCGGGGGGTAAGACAAACTATATATTTGCTATGACATCATTGCAACCAGTTGATGAAGCGGTACAAATGATAAAGGATTATTATGTATATTTAATTATCTTTGTATTGATTTTAATCGTTTTGATATCGTTTTATTACTCAAAAAAAATCGCCAAACCACTATTGCAAATAAATGCTACTACAAAAAAAATCACTGGTTTAGATTTCTCAGAGACGATACCTATTACTACAAAAGATGAAATAGGTGACTTATCACAAAATATTAATACACTTTCTCAAGCTTTGCATTCGTATATTCATCAATTACAGCAAGATATAGAGAAAGAAAAACAATTAGAAAATACTCGTAAAGAATTTATCGCTGGTGTTTCACATGAATTAAAAACACCTTTAAGTATTATAAAGAGCTGTATTTCAATTTTGGAGGATGGTGTTGCCCGTAATAAAAAAGATTATTACTTTAAAGCAATGTCAAAAGAAATAGATAAAATGGATATGCTCATTATTGATATGCTGGAGTTAGCAAAATTCGAGTCTGGTACATATAAAATGGAAATGGGTATTTTCCATATCGACGAGATGATTGATTATATATGCGAGCAATTAGCCTCGGATATAACAGCTAAACAATTACATCTTCATAAGCAATTTTCTAAAATCGAGGTAGTGGCAAATCCACACCGAATCGAACAGGTGGTTACTAATTTTATTACGAATGCAATTCGTTACACACCAGAACATGAGAATATTATTATTTCTACAATAGAAGAGAATGAACGTGTAAAAGTATGTATAGAAAATAAAGGGACTCATATCGCGCCAGAACACTTAGAAAAAATATGGGACCGTTTTTATCGAGGAGATACGTCTCGTCAACGTTCTAAAGGTGGAACGGGGTTAGGTCTTGCTATTTCAAAGAATATATTAGAGCTGCATGGAGCAGAATATGGTGTTTTGAATACAGAAGATGGAGTATTATTTTTCTTCTACTTAAATAAAAACGTGTAGAATTTTTGTTCTACACGTTTTTATCATTTTTAAACAAAATCGACATTATCTGCATTTTATCTTTATCGGCATTCATTACTATTTTCATTAGAAACTGAATGAAAAACTGATAAGGAGATTGTTAAAAATGAAAAAAAGAGCGATATTGCTTTTATTTATTACATTAATAATGTGCACAGGATTTGGTTTAATACATGCTAAGGGACATAAAAATATATCAAAAGAGGATTTACGCTTAAGAGGAAAAACAATTGTAATTGATCCGGGGCATGGTGGAGGAGATAGAGGGACGAAAGGAAAGAGGCTTGGAACAATTGAAAAAGACCTTAATTTAAAAGTAGCACAAAATATAAAAAAAGAATTAGAAGAAAGAACTGATGCAAAAGTTATATTGACACGTGAAAAAGACACTAGCTTACTTCCAGAAACAAAACAAAAGGAAGAATTACAAGCACGTGTCAAAATAGCTAAAGACCATTCGGCGGATCTTTATATCAGTATCCATCATGATGCTTTTGAGGATACAAATGTAAAAGGAATAACAACTCATTATGGAGCTAATAAAAGAGAAGATAAAAAGTTAGCTAAGAGTGTACAAAAAGCTATTTTTAATCAAAATATAGATACTCGAGATAGAGGTATTCGTGGAAGTGATTTCCTTGTCTTACGAGAAAATCCTTCACCGGCCATCTTAATTGAATTAGGGTTTACGTCAAATGAAAGTGATGAAAAAAGAATGAATTCAGAAGAATTCCAAGGGAAATCAAAAAAAGGTATTGTGGATGGCATTATTAATTATTTTACTATCTAACAAAGTAAGTAAATAGAAAAATACTATTCTTTCTATATCTTAATCAGAAAGAATAGTATTTTTTATTTTAGGTGTATACAACTAATAATTGTAACATTATATACATTCATTCGATAAAAATTGAATGTTTTTTTGCTGTTTTTTAAGTGTACAACCAGATTTCAAATTCAATAATTAACTTAACTGTATTAGAGAGAACAATACTTTTCTAAAGAATGAACACAATACATTATTCTTTAACTGATTTCGACATTGTCTGCATTTTATCTTTATCTTTCTCTATTAAGCTATTCATTGTAAATACCGGTTGAGAATAATAATTCAGTCGAGTAAAGGCTTAACTTTATAAATAATTAATATGCAAATCAATAGAGAAAGGATCGGAAAATAATGAAAGAATCAAAAAATAAGAATAAAACAAGTGTATTAACCAAAGCAATAATATCGTTAGGAGTTGTTTTAGCAACGACCTTTTTCATGTTCTTTTTAATTGGGAAATGGAACTCTACCCCAGCGAGGGGAGTAGCTAATGAAAGTATGAAACAAATTAATACGCAACACCAAGAAAAGAAAAATGAAACATCACCGACAAAACAAAAAAGACCGGATGGAAAGCCAGTAGGAAAAATTGTTTATTTAACATTTGATGACGGTCCTAGCGAATTAACTGGGAAATTTTTAGATGTACTAAAAGAGCAAAATATCAAAGCAACATTTTTTATGCAGGGTAGCAATTTACAAAATACAAGTTTTCAGGAAAATGTAAAACGAGCAGTAAAAGAAGGACATTATATTGGTGCACATAGTATGACACATAATAGTGATAAGCTATACAAAAAAGGACAATTTGTACCAGAGATGAAAGAAACGTTAGCTCTTATCCATGATATTACAGGTACAACTCCTAAGCTAGTTCGTCCACCATATGGTTCCGCACCAGGATTAAAGAGTGAAGAAATTCGTAATCAAATTGTAGAAGCTGGAATAAAAGTTTGGGATTGGACAATAGACTCAAGTGATTGGAAATTAAAAGATAATCCAACTCAGATTATAGAAAATGTAAAAAAACAGACAACAGAAGACGTAGAAGTTGTTTTAATGCATGAAAAGGCGCAAACATTACAAGCTCTTCCTGAAATTATTAAATTTTATAAAGAAAAAGGATATGAATTTGGTGTTTACAATAATGCGGATCATTTTCGACTAAATTTCCAGAAAGATCAACGTCTATAGTATTTGAACTACTCACCACTTAACATCCTCACGGATTGTTTGAAGTGGGAGATTCCTAAGTACGGAAACCTATCGGTTTCTAATTGATTAGGCTATCCCCGTAGTCCCTACGGTTAGAAGTCTCAAAGCTTCCTTTTTAAGATTGATACTTGCGTTAATATCTCTGTCATGATGTGTGCTACAAGATGGACACTCCCATTCACGAAGATTTAGATTCTTAACGTCTTTATTTTTGTAACCACAGCACGAACATAACTGAGAACTTGCAAAGGTTTTAGATACAGTAATTACTTCTTTACCGTACCATTTCGCTTTATATGCAAGCATAGTTCTGAATTGTGACCAAGATACTTCACTAATCGCTTTGGCTAACTTGTGGTTTTGTAACATATTAGATACTTGCAAATCTTCAATCCCTACAACATCGTGGTTTTTGATGATATAGGTTGAGATTTTTTGCAAGTAATCTGTTCTTGCATTTACGATTTTATCATGAATTTTAGCTACTTTACGTTTTTGCTTTTGATAGTTCTTTGCTTCATCTAATTTACATGTTCGTTTTAACGCTAATTCTTGACGTCTAGAAAGAATACGTTGTGCATGTACTAATTTTCCTTCAAGTTTACGAAACCATTTTGGGTGTTTTTGCCCATCCCCCGAAAAAGAGGAATAATACAAAATATCCCAAATTGTATTTTGTATTATTCTTCAAATGAAGAATCTTGCGTTAATTTGGTTAACATCTCATCTTCATTAATGTTCTTAATGATTGTTTCTAGATCGATTACTGTTGGGGATTTACTAAATTCATAACGGCCATAAAAATTGATTTGTTGCCAGGCAACTGGTGAAATGTGTTACGTATAATTGTAGCCAATTTGATATACTATAAGTAAAATTGCCAGAAAGGTGATGAGATTATGTACCAACAACAAAATAATAGGGATCGAGACCAAGAAATGATGTTTTCTATACAAGGAGTCCCAACAAATAAAGTTAACATGAATCAATTACCAAAATGGATTCGAATTTTTGGCTATGGTGCTTTTACCTTTATGGCATTAAGTGGTTTAGCGATGCTTATTTTAAGTATTTTTAGAAGTTAAAAAATATCTCAATTATAAATACAACTAGCATTTAAACACAAAATATGAGTTTATATTTCATAAATAGACAATAAATACAAAATAAAGAAGAATCCATAATTCGCTGGATTCTTCTTTATTTATTTTTTACTTGCTAATCCATTTGGAGATAATCGGATAATGAAAATCTTTTCCTTGTAATACATATAAAATTCCTTTAAGAGGCCCGAAAAATAATAAAATAGTTAGGATTATATATAATGGGGCTGTCCACAATATCATTGACATATTACTCGCATTCATATCGAAATGGAACATAGAAAACATTAAAATCCTCATTACAAAAGTATTCCAAATCAATACAATAATCCAAGTGAATAGCTGATAAACAGCTGTTTCAATAGCAATTATACGAAGTTCTTTTGCTTTGAATATGAAATAAAAAATGAACGGTACATAAAAAATTGTAATGCCAAAAAAAATGAGAATGATGAAAGATAATAAAGTAATAGTATGCATCATTAATTTTAGTTTTTTTTCTTGAGATAAGTTCACTCAAACCCCTCCTATATGTAGATTTGGTTCTCTTAAAGTTAAGGATATCTCATTATAACATGCCGACGCCTGTAACAAAAATATGTAACAAAATTAATTTGTAACAATATCTATTTTAGAACATTTTTGATACAATAAAACTGAAAAAAGGAGGAATTATATGAAATTTGGATATATGCGAGTATCTACAATTGATCAAAATTTAGATCGCCAGGAACAACAACTAAAAGAGGCTGGGTGCGAGCGTATGTTTTTTGAAAAAGTAACAGGAACCAAGCGAGATCGTCTTGAGTTAAATCGTATGTTAGAGTTTCTACGTAACGGAGATACAGTGGTAGTAACAGACTTGACTCGACTTTCACGTTCTACAAAGGACTTAATTGAAATTACCGAACTCATTTCTCAAAAAGGAGCGAATTTGAAAAGTCTAAAAGAGGCTTGGCTTGATACAACAACTGCACATGGAAAAATGCTTTTTACTGTTTTTGCTGGTATTGCTCAATTTGAAAGAGACTTAACTTCTGAACGAACAAAAGAGGGTATACTTGCAGCAAAAAAAAGAGGAAAATATCCTGGTAGACCATCTGTAGACAAAGAAAAATTAAGTTATGCATTTTATTTAATGGAACAAGGAGCAAGTATCACAGAGGCTGCTGAAAAATCTGGTATATCTAGAATGACCATTTATCGAAATATGAACTAATACAAAATGACGTATACTTTGTGACATAGTAAGTTTGATTATAAAATATTTTGTGTAAAAGGATGGATTCCAAGATAAATATGAACACTAAAAACAGACTGAAAATTTTGACAACAGATGAAATTAATCGTCTTTATAGTAGACCTGTATTTACACCTAAAGAACGTGTGCAATACTTTTCGCTTTCACAAGTAGAAAAGGAATTATTATATACTTTACGTTCTATAAAGTCTAAAGTGTATTTTATTCTTCAACTTGGATATTTCAAATCAAAACATTTATTTTTTCAGTTTAAATTATCTGAAGTCCAAGAAGATATTCAATATATTTTAAAAGTCTATTTTAAAAATGAGTCATTTGGAGATTTTGGATCGATTGATAAAAAGACACGATCTACTCATAAAAAATTAATTCTTAAAATATCTAATTACCGTATTTGTGATTCATATTATCGAGGTGTTTTACAAGAAAAAGCCCGTAGGGCTGCAACAGTAAGTGGAAAACCTATTTTCATTTTTCGTGAATTACTCAATTATTTAATAGAAGAACACATTATTATTCCTGCGTATAGTTTTATGCAAGATATTGTAGGAACTGCTATTACATCTGAAGAACAACGACTCATAAAGATTATACAAAATCATCTATCTGAAACAGATAAACAGCATTTAAAAGAATTATTATATAATTCTTCTGGATTATATGAGATTACTCGGATAAAACATGAACCTAAAGATTTTAGTATGAATGAAATTAAACGTGAAATTGAATGTGGGAAAGACATTCATTCTCTCTTTCAACTGGCCAATACAATTTTGCCTAAACTAAAGATCTCTAATGAAAGTATAAAATACTACGCTTCTTTAGTAGAATATTATTCCGTGTATAAATTAAAACGGTTTGATGAATCCCTTATTTATATTTATTTACTGTGCTTTATTTTTCATCGTTATCAAAGAATGAATGATAATTTGATTAATAGTTTTATTTATAAAATGAGAAAATACAACGATGATATACTATCCTTTGCTAAAGACCAGGTATATACCTATTACACAGAAAACCAGGGGGATTTCAAGAAAGTAGGCGAGGTCTTACAAGTTATAGTAGATGAAAACATTTCAGATAATACCGCATTTAAAGACATTCAAAAACGTGTATTTTCTATACTAGACCGTCCAAAATTAACAGAACTAGCCAATCAAATTCTGGATAATGCGAAAATAGATGAAAAAGCGTTCCGTTGGGAACGTATTGATACATTGGCATTACAGTTTAAACGACAAATTCGTCCTATTTTTATGATGGTTGATTTTGTTACAACGGATATGGGTGACTCTCTTATGGATGCAATAACTTTTTTAAAAGAAGTCTTTACGAAACGAAAAACCTTAACTAAATATGATATCGAAGATATCCCTCAAACCTTTATAACAAATAACAACAAACGTTATCTTTACACGAAAGATGAGCCTTATTCAAAACGTTTACTAATAGATCGATATGAATTTTTAATTTATTATTCCTTATGGCATCGTTTGCAATCAGGAGATATTTTTTGTAGAGATAGTATACAGTATAGAAGTTTTGAAGATGATTTAATCGATGAAGATAAGTGGGAACAAAAAGAGAGTATCATTCAAGATCTCCATTTAACTACGCTACAACAGCCCATCGAACAACATTTAAAAGAACTTAAAAACAAATTAGAAGCTCGTATCATCTCAATTAATAAAAGGATTACTTCAGGAAAAAACAAACATGTTCAAGTAAAAAAGCATAAAAATCATCATTCCTGGACACTTCCATATACTCGAGCTTCAGCTCCTATTAATCATTCGTTTTTCGATGTATTACCACAAGGTGATATGAGAAGTATTCTGTACTTTGTAAATCAACAATGTAATTTCCTAGATAACTTTGAACATATCCTGGGACGCTATGCAAATCAAAAAGCAAATGATACTATTCTCATTCCATGTTTAATAGCTTGGGGAACAAATATGGGATTATATAGAATGGGGGAAGTCTCTGATATAGATTATTCAAAATTAGCAACTACCTCATCTAATTTTATTCGATTAGAAACGTTAAAAGAAGCGAATGACTGTATTAGTAATGCAACAAGTAAACTTCCCATTGTTCAATATTATAATATTGATGATTTCGTCCATTCGAGTAGTGATGGTCAAAAATTTGAAACACAGATTCATACGCTACAGTCCCGTCATTCCTCTAAATATTTCGGAATGAATAAAGGGATTACCTCTTATACAATGGTGGCCAACCATATTCCGATTCAAGCAAGAATTATTGGTGCGAATGAACATGAAAGCCATTATGTATTCGATATCTTATACAATAATACAACTGATATAAAGCCTAATATTCATTCTACAGATACACACGGAACGAATGAGGTTAATTTTGCAATTTTAGATTTGTTTGGTTATCAGTTTGCCCCAAGATATAAAGATATTCATGCGACAATATCCCGAAATTTATATGGTTTTCAGCATCCAAGCCAGTATGAAGAATTCCTTATCAAACCTTTGCGGAAAATTAATACAGAGCTAATTATGAAGGAATGGGACAATATTAAACGAATTATGCTGTCTCTTGCTTTAAAAACGACTACTCAAAATGTGATTGTTCGAAAGTTAAGTTCCTATGCGCGAAAAAATCAAACAAAACGTGCGTTGTGGGAATATGATAATATCATCAAAAGTCTATATTTTTTAGAATATATTGATTCGCTATCCTTACGTCAAAATGTTCAAAAGGCGCTAAACCGTGGGGAAAGTTATCATAAATTACGTCGGGCTGTATCTTTTGCAAACTTTGGGAAACTTCGTTTCAAGACTGAACAAGATCAGCAAATCTGGAATGAATGTAGTAGGTTGTTAACCAATTGTATTATTTACTACAATGCGAGTATATTATCAAATTTATTAACGAAATCTCAGAATAAAGGTATCGAGATGAACATACTAAAGTATATTTCACCGGTTGCCTGGCAACATATCAATTTTTATGGCCGTTATGAATTTAGCAAATCCCCAACAGTGGTAAATTTAGAGACAATCATTGAGAACATCAACGAAGATGATATTTTAACCAGATTAACGCAAGAACATTCACTTGAAGAAGAATAAGACAAAATATGATTTGGTATATTTTGTCTTATTCCCCCTTTTCGGGGGATGGGCAAAAACACCCTATGAGGTATTTTGTATTGTTTACCGCTACGGCTACCCGTGAGATTCTTCTTCACTTGATTTTGTAAATGAATAGATGCTGCTGTAACCTTTTCAACACACATAGCGTTAATATGCGTCTTTATTTGCTCCATATTGCTTGAATACTCAATTTCTACTGAATTAGCCATATAGAATCATACCTTTTCGCAATAAATTTCAATGTGGTGATTCATAAACACAGGATTACGCGGTTCTCCTTTTACTTCAAACATATAATCAACGCCTAATTCTTCACTTTTGAAATGAATACGATCATTAGGCTTAATTTTGTAAGAAGCAGGTGCATATATCTTAAAAGTTGTATCGAAATTTTGTTTATCACGCTTAAATCTCTCATTATCAGCAGCAGAATTAGTAGTTACACGACAAGTCATATTCTCATAAATGTCTTCTTCTGTTTCTGCATAATTACCAGAGGATTGTTTCTTTTTCATTTTTCGTTTTACAACTACCTCATGAATATATAAATCATCCATACCGCCATCATCAAAGTACATATTCATGTTGCCATCACCGGCTTAACTCTTGCTCTAAAGCCTTTTAAACCATTGAGCATCTTATTGTTTGTAGCTGGTTCATCTAGCGTTTCTGGGCTAATCTGGTACGAATAATCCCCTATACTCTCCGATGTCTTCATACCTTTTCTTTGTAAGTTAGCACGAACTACTGCAGAAACAACCAAATCAATAATACATTTCTTCATAAGTACCTGCAGATCATCATAATCTTGTATCTTATATTCGAATTCATATAACTGATTTTCGGATAAACCATAAACAATACGCCCATTTACAGTAATAGAATCGGTCATATCTTGTTTCGAACTAACATGAATTACTTTTGCTATAGATTCAGCAGGAAAAGAAAGCCAAGCTAGTTTGCTTGTTTGAATGACTTCTTTCATTGGATTCTCCGGCTTAACTCTTAAATACTTTCTAACAATAACTGTATAGTAATCTATTAGTTCTTGAATAACCGTATCGGGCATTTTTTGCACATTTACGCGTTCTTTAATGTCCTGCAAGGTAATGTCCATTATGTTTCTTTCTCCTTCTTATCGACTTCTTTTACAAGTTCAAAATGTCCAGTACTTACAAGATAATCAGCTTTATCATTTGCAACTGTTTCTTCTTGGCCATTCTTAAACTTTTGTCCATAAGCGGTATAAGTGCCACCGTATCGCAGCGTAACTACTTTCATAATTAACACCCCTTTCACGAATGTAAACTATTACATGAAAGTTTACATTCGTATTGTTGGTTTTATTGGTTATATCTCGTTTTCCATTAAAAACAAGAAAATATTAAAAAAGTATACATTCAAAACCCCAATAACAAAGGGTTTATTTCCATAAAAAATACGCCTGGATATTAAGCTCCAAACGCATCCGGAATATTTGTTAGGATTGCTACTGCATCCATTTCTTGAATTACAGCATCATCATCAAAGTGAATTACATAGAATCGTTTATCTTCCATTACTGCAGTTTTACCTTCTGTAGTTTTACGAACACGAGTGTCGTATGTATTGACTGCAATAAAGTTTTTAGGGTCTGCAAGAATAATAACATCGTCTTCTAAAGATGGAACCGTAACAATTCCGTATCCCATTGGTTTATTAACTTGATCTCCTGCTCCAAGTAACGCAGCATCACCAGCACCAGTAGGACGATTTGTTAAATACTCAATCCATTTCTCTCTACGGCTTGGAGACATAATCCAACGTAGGTTGCTGTTTTTATATTTATTTGGCATTGCACCGGATAAAGCAAAGATAGAGCCTTTTCCAAATCCATTTGCCGCAGCAGCTTCACCTGTACCAGTTACCAATTTAGCATGATCTACAATATGAGACTCTTTCGATTTCTTGATTTTTTTCAACCATCCATCATTGATAGATAACATTCCGTCGGAAGATTCTGTATCACCATTCCAATGTAAATCCTCTAAATCGATACCTAATTGTGTAGACATAAGAGCCATTACAGTATCTTCATAACCTTCACCTTCAATATTTTCGCGGAGTAATTCTTCTGTAATTTCCCAAGGTAAACGAATAGCCTTTGTATTGTACTCAATTTTAGAAGTTTGAACACCTGCGCGGTAATTATCATCGCTGTTTTCTGTTTTCTTGCGTAAAATACGGCCACCAATTGCAATTTTATCTAATTCACCTTGTTTTGCTTTACGCATTTCTTTACGGTGTAATTGTGAGAATGGCGTTGTATCAAAAGCCATACGGAAGAACTCTTTACTTTGTTCTGGATTTAATAGCCCAGCAGCTGTTCCTCCTGTCGTCATTGTGCTTTTTGCGATTCGTTGCATATGAGATAATAATTCTGTGTTAGTCATTGTCATAGTGGTAATCCTCCCCTTACAGGTTTAATCCTGCCCATTTAGATTTTTTAATTTGTTGTCCTGGTGTAACTTCTTCATCTGGATCTAAACCTTTACGGATAGAAGCAGCATTTTCGATATTTTCAAGTCGCTTTGTAATTGGTTCTAGTGCTTTTTGAATAACTGCTGCAGCTTTTTCTTCCTCTGTTTGCTCTTCTGGTGTCGGTTCTACTTCCTCACCATTCACTTGTTTTTCAATCTTATCTAACTTAGTAGCTAGTGGTTCTACTGCTTGTTTAACAATCTCTGCAATATCTTCTACTTTCATTTCATCTTCCTCCTGTGGTGAAGCAGCTTCTTTTATTTCACTAATTAAAGCTAATGCTTCATCTAATTTTGCATGATTCTTTTGGGATAAAACTTTCCCGGCTTTTTTAATACTTTCTAATACAATGCTTTCTGCTTGTACACTATCTTGGGTGTTTTTGCCCATCCCCCGAAAAGGGGTATTAAGACAAAATATTCCATTTTAGGGTTCAGTCTTAGTTGTTCGATTTGTAACATAAACGTTCGTTTTTGTTACAGTTTTTATTTAAAAATATGAAATGTCTTAGCTGTTGAATTAGCCGTAACAAAATACTGTACCAAAAATAATTTGTCACAATATAAAAATGATACCTTTTTGTTACGTTGATTATCTATTAATTGGTAGTTTCTGTCTTATTCCCCTTTTTCGGGGGATGGGCAAAGAAATCCATAGTCCGTTCTTTAAAAAGATAATCATAGAGATTTAATCATAACCTAAAATACAGAAATTTCAAACTTTTCCTTATCAAACGAAGATTGACAGGAAAGATTTATGCAATATTTCTGTTACCTACATAATTCTCATCCGAACAACACACGCTACTATACATACCAATTCTTAACAGAAGGAGTGTATATGAAAGCGATTCTAAAACTCATTTTTGCTAGTTCTCTTCTTTGTCTATTGTGTGCTTGTGCGGAACGAAGAGAAATTGAAGAATTAGGGTTTGTTGTTGGCGCCGCGTATGATCAAGCACCAGGGTCGGGAATCAAAGGAACCTATCAAATGGTATTACCCAATACACTGAGTACCTCAGAGCGTGGTACATCTACACAAAAAAATTATATTAATTTAAGTGATACAGGAGAAAGTATTTTTGCACATTTCCGCATGATTGCAAAAAAAATTAGTCGACCTTTATTTTTCCCACACATACAAGTCATTATTTTCTCTGATAAACTCTTACAAACACCGTATATGTTACAACATATTTTAGATGTGTACACACGTGACGACGCAATGAGAAGAAATATTCGACTCTTTGTATCGAAGGGGAACGCCGAACATATTTTAGAGCAAAATGCAGGTCCTGAGTATTTACCTGCCAAATATGTGGAAATGTTATCCGAACATACGCAAAAAAATGCACACATGGTAGAGAAAAAACGAATTGGAGATATTCATAGTAAGATCCTTGCCAAGAAAAGCTTTATACTGCCAGTTTTATTTCAAACCAAACAAGGAATAGCATTAAGTGGGGCCGCTTTATTTAGAGGAAAGGATAACGGTTTCGTTACAATTTTACCTGCAAAAGATACAGCTTCCTTAAATTATATGACTGGTTCGCAGGTAAGAGGGATTTTTACCGTTTTAAAACAGAAACAACTCATCACATTTGAATTTCAGCGTGTCCACCATCGTATGAAACTAGATGTTACGAATCAAATCGATCCTAAAGTAGATATATACGTTACGGTAGATGGGAAATTGGCAGAGATGCATTCCTCTTTACAGCATCATTTTTCAATACAGCAATTGAATAACTTACTAATGAAAGAAATGGAAAAACAATTACAAAGTACGATACAGCGTATACAAAAACAATATAAATTAGATGTCCTCGAAATAGGAGATGCATATCAGCGTAAAGACTATAAAAAATGGAAAACGATAGAGAAGAATTGGGAAAATGGAAAACACTATTTTACTATGTGTCAAATTCGTATCCATGTAAAACCAAACATTACACAATCGGGTTCTAC
The DNA here is from genome assembly GCF_038005385.1 of Bacillus sp. FSL K6-2944. Lineage (NCBI taxonomy): Bacteria > Bacillati > Bacillota > Bacilli > Caryophanales > Bacillaceae > Bacillus > Bacillus sp. FSL K6-2944. Next base: position 78,727 of record NZ_JBBOTE010000007.1, read on the forward strand.
ATTACCAAAATAGTACGCGAGAAGATCTACACGGAACTTTTCTTTCAGCATTTCTTTTTTACACCACCATATAAAAATCAATAGGAGTATAAAAATAATGAAAGTAAACCAAGCATATCAAGTATCTCCCATCTATGTATTTTTTTTAATCCATAGTGCCCAATTTGGAGCCGGTGTCTTGGGTTTTTCTAGAATTGCAGCTGAAAAAGCAGGTTATGATGCATGGATAGGTGTTTTACTAGCAGGGATTGTTCTCCATATTTTGATGTGGATGATATATCGTATGCTTTCTTGGATACAGGGCAGTATGTTAGAACTCCAAACGTATATGTTTGGAAAATTATTTGGTACAGGTTTAAATGTACTCTTTCTCTTCTATTTTTTTATTGTGAGTGCTTCTATCTTACGCACTTATATTGAAATTGTACAAGTATGGATGTTTCCTACCGCGTCTACTTTTATACTTGCCACAGTTATGTGTATGTTAGTGTATTATATCGTTTCATCTGGATTTCGAGTCATGACTGCGATCTGTGTACTCTCTATTTTTATGTCTATCTTATATATTTTCTTATGTATATACTGCATGATGAAATATGGTGAGATGGATGGTTTTTTACCGATTTGGAATCATTCGATGCAAGATATTGGCGATGCCATGAAAAAGTCCATTTATACGATGGCCGGATCGGAAATCATTCTCATGATATACCCTTTTATTCATCATCCGAAAGAATCCCATAGATTTGCGCAATACGGATTGCTTTTTTCTAATTTTCTCTACCTCTTGACGATCGTTTCAGCACTAGCCTGTTTTAACGAAAATATGCTTGCACATCGAATTTGGTCACAATTGTCTCTTTCTCAACTGATTACATTCCCTTTCATCCAACGGTTTGAATATATTATGGTATCCGGGTATGCATGGGGGATGATTACCAGTATGATCTTACCCATTTGGGCTTGTACACGAGGCATACGAGAAATATTCGCTGTTCGCCAAAGATATACATTACTAGCCTTGTTAGGGATACTGATTGCCATCGTATGCGAGCTGCAAGATCGACATACAATTAATACATTTATTACGCAAACTTCTCGTTTTACATTTTATTTAATCTATATCTACATTCCGATCCTCTTTTTGTTATTTTGTTTAAAGGTACAGTATCAAAAGAAAAAGAATGAAATATAGGTTCTGATGCAAAAAATAAATAACTTGAAATAGGTCTTTCTACCTCGTTTATACGAGGTAACTCCCGCATTTTGGAAATAAACCACGTGAATTACATTTAGACGTAAAAATCCTTACGTTACGTTTTATCCTGTTGACCAGGTCAATATCCCATTGCTAAAATGGGTGTTTTTGCCCGAATCCCCGAAAAGGGGGAATTAGCTATATTTATGCACCATGCCAAAAAGTACACTTTATGACATAGCTAAAAATCTAGTTTTTTTCATTTCAAAAATACAACTTAATCGTATTTGAAACATGTCAACATAGTTGTCTATGTTTTGAAACACATATTTTATGAGTAACGAAAAATCCTTATAAATAAGGGTTTTTCACACCGTTTTTTCTTATTCCCCCTTTTCGAGGGGATGGGCAAAAATACCCTTGTACAAGTTAAAAGAAAAATCCTTTTTGTATTCTATACCAATTATAATACTTACTCAAAGACATTTGTGATTTTTATTTAAAAAAAGCCAAATGTATATACAGTTCGAATTTTTTCATTGAATTTGTTCTGTTTGGGTTTCTACTTGAATGAGTTAACCCATGTTAACTCGGTTAACCTAAGTTATATCAAAGTTTTTTAAGTATTCAGATTAACTTTAAAGGAGGTTTGTATGGGGAGGAATGCAATTGAAAATGAACAACAACAGATATATCATTTAATTATCATTATATAATTCGGTTTTGATCATGTTGATACAACCAATTTATATAAAATGAATGGTTTTGTATACCAATTGTATACGAATTCATTTGAAACAAACCATTCAGATTGGCTAATAAACGTTTTTAATTTATACAGAATAGAAAAACATGCGAACGAATCAAAATGCATACACAGACCTATAAGAACCATTAAAATGACCGATGGCGTTTTTCTAATAAAAGAGAATGGCATTTTTGGTATAATTCCCTTAAAGTAGGCGCATACCATACAAAATATACACCTAGGAGTGTGATACACAATGAAACCCATTTGCAAATCAAGTATAGCCATCACGCTGTTCGCTCTTTCCCTCATGGGATGTCAGTCACTACAAGTACAGCCAAAACAAACATCTTCACTAACCGAACAACAAGTTATGGCAGATGCTTGGTATCAAACGGCTGGCGAAGTCAAAGCGCTCTATCATCAAGGATATAATATTGGAAAGATGAAATTAGATGCCGCACTTGCTAAAGGTACCGAGAAAAAGACTGCCATTGTTTTAGATTTAGATGAAACGGTCGTGGATAATAGTCCGTATCAAGTCATGACCGTGAAAACAGGAAAAGGATATCCTTATAAATGGGAAGAATGGATTCAACAAGCGAAAGCAGAAGCTCTTCCTGGTGCCATTCCTTTTTTACAATATGCAAATGAAAAAGGGGTAGCGATCTACTACATCTCAAATCGCAAACAGAGTCAATTAGATGCTACTTTACAAAACTTACAGAAATTGCATATTCCACAAGCTGATAAGGAGCATGTCTTATTACAGGGAAAAGAAGAAAAAGGGAAGGAAGAACGCAGAAAGAAAGTTGCGACAGAACATGATATTATTCTATTCTTTGGAGATAATTTATCTGATTTTACCGGATTTGATGAAAAATCTGTACAAGATAGAAATCAAACGGTAGAAGAGATGCACGAAGCGTTTGGAGAAAAGTTTATTATGTTCCCAAATCCAATGTATGGGGATTGGGAATCCGCTTTATATCAATACGACTTTAAAAAGTCAGATACTGAAAAAGATAAAATCCGTAAAGATACATTGCATGTATTTGAAGATACGAAATAATAGAAGTATTAAGACAAACAGATACAGGTTTGCTAGTATATTCTATAAGCTGTGGTAAGCTGTCATTTGGAAGATTGAGCGAATACGCTCAATCTTTTTTCCTATTTTTTATGATTCCATGATTAGATTGCAACATATGGCGAATACATACTACCTATCAAGGGGATTTCCTTGAGGGTGAAATGTTGATGTACCAACCATAGAGGACTTCTATCACGGTTTTTATGTTTTAAACAAACGTTTGATTCGGCACTCTTCGTACGAAACCCATACGGATTCGCTACAATTCGTCAATGTTTTATATATTATAACTGAAAACGCACTTTACTTACATCCAGTTGTGTTATTGTCTATTATGTTGATTACAATTGTAGGCGTCATTCTTTTTAGTGATTTTCATGATCAAACTTATTTGAAATATATCCTCTTTATGGGATTACTTCTGTATCTTTTGGAGGGGATGGGCAAGAACCCCCAATTTATAAAGTTTTTACGTTTCTCAAAAATGAAGGTTTTTGAGAGTGTAAAATCATTTCAATAGCTCTTTCGAAACTTCTAATTTAGGTCAATCCTAATGGATTGTACTTTTGGTATTAAAAGGTACAATTCTACATGGATAGTAGTGTGAACAATGCATTGCAAAAGATACCCTAATGTGTATATATACCCATACTTATAATTTGTTAATGTAGTTTTTCAGACTCTGTATACCTAATTCCAAATCACTTTTTGACATTACTTTTTCAATGGTCTCTTCTTTTAGTTTGTTTGCTAAATTTAAGATATCAGTTAAAACCTGCTTCCATAGTGTTACTTGTTCTTGCAGTCGTTTTATTTCATTTTGTTGAGTGAGTGTTAAACTCACTTCGTTTTGCCACTTTTCGAGTTGCATTATATATATTGGCAAAAATTCAAGCTGATCGGTATATACTTGAATGACGCGATGTACGGTGTAGTCATCTAACACATGTGGTTTTTGTTGCGTTTCCAATAGAGTAATGTATTGTTCCTGTGATTCCTCTAGTTGTCCATCAATCATATTAGCAATCATTGATAGAGCACTGATTGGCTGCCAATTGGGTTCAGGTGTCTTTGTCATATCTATTTTAGTCCTTCCTTTGTATATATGGTGTCTTCTCAACTTAATTGACATATCGTCCTAATTCTTGATAAAAATTTTCTCTAGTTCCAAAATATACAAAGACAAGGTGATTGTCTGCCATATAGTACACATATGCTAAACGAATTCCAGTTCCTTGTATCGTCCAATCATACACCCTATACTCACTTAGATCACCTTTAAGTGTCTTACCGATACCTGGATTTTGTAAGATAATTTCCTTTTTATTTTCATATTCATCTACAAGCTTCTTTTGTCTTTTTTCTAACTTTTTAATCAGTTTCTCCATCTTTTTCGTCAAAGAAAATGTCAAGTCCATTAAAATCATCCTCCTTACCTACAGAACCTTCCATCTCTTTTTGGAATTGCTCAATCTTATGATCTAAAAACTGTTCGTATTCAGCAATTCTTTTTGATAGCTTCTCGGCAAGTTCGCCACCCTTATAGCCCCTGGCAATTAATTCAGAAACAATTTTTTGAATATCATCCTCATATACTGTTTGTTCTTTCTTAGATGGTTTTAAAAAAATCCCTTGAGGGGTAAGGATGGCATGGAGGGAATCCTTCATACCTAAATAATCATAATAATTTTTAGGAATGGTAATTTGTCTTTTTCCTGTAATTGTGATTTCTTTATTTTCGATAGACTCAAATTCTTTTTCAAAAAGGTTACCCATGTATATCACCTCACATAACGTATTCCTTGATAATCAAGGATATCGATATTTTAGCATTAGTAAAATTGAAATTCAAGGAACAGCATGGATAAAGTGTTTAGAAAATCTTCTGTTTTATTCTTGAATGAATCCAAAAAGTAGGAACTCTTGCTTTGACCTATTTATGGTAATATAAGACATATGGAATAAATACATAAATATGGGTTTTCAGAAAGTTATAGGGGGATTTTAAAATCTATGATACACGCAATTAAAAGAATCGTTTTAACTGTAGTTCTTATCGGTATGGTTGTTGGGATGGTCATTTTATATTTTTACATTCATGCTCTTCAAGATGCGGTACAAAAAATTGTTCAAGATCCGATATATGGTAGTGTCGTGAGTCAAGATTATGCTAGGTTATCTGAAAAAGATGGTAATTATGTATACACTATTATGACTGATATTGAGAAAAAGTCATTAGATCAAGCGAATAAGGAAAATAAATTTAAATCTTATCCTTCTCAAACAGGAAAAATTGCAACAACACAAGCGATGACAATTAAGAAAGATAGTGTATGGTATCATTTAGTTTGTAAAGATGAAGATACAGACAAGCCATATTTAGTACAGTATCAAGAAGAAAATGGTACATTGAAGGTTATAAATATAAATGAGTACCAAGAGAAAATAAGCCGAGAGTTAGGTATTCCAACTTTTCATTTTCTTGAAGCAAAAGAAATGAAAAACTAAAAACGATTTTTACAAAATTAGAGAAATAGCAAATTCATAAATGGGAACAACACCTACAAATATTTTGTAGGTGTTGTTTTTTAATGGTAGCTTCCGCCTGGTTCAAAATGGTGACCTGTATCCCCATGTGCATATTTCCACCCTACACCTGGTTCGTCAATATGATGACCACCAGTGTTACCATGTTGTGAATATTTTAAGCCACTAGGTTCTTTGGTATGATATCCAGTATTTCCATCTGCATAGCTATAATTCATTTGAACTCTCCTTTTTTGTTAAAGCTAACATAGTCATTCACATGAAAAATAAACGTCTTAGTTTTTGTGGTCTGCCTTACAATTTATGATTTTTAGTCATTGCGAAAAGTTAAATACCTTTTCCATGCCCTTTAATAGGTGACCCACCTGTATTTCCATGAGCTGATTTAGAACCGCCACCGACCCCGGGCCCTTTGATATGGTGGCAGCTATCTCCATGAGTAAATTTCAGTTTTACGTATTTCATTTGAATTCCTCCTCGTAAGATTATACTTTCATACTAGCACAGTATCTCAAAGTACAATATCATTTTATGACTAAATATTCTGTTTTTATAATAAGAGAAAAACGATTTTTACAAAACTTATAAAATGTAAAACTAAAAAACCAGTTACATATGTGTGTTTTCTTATTTGTAACTGGTTTTTTCCTAATTAAACAATTTTATCAAACAAAAAATATAAAAACATCGAATCACTAATTATACCAATCATACCCTAGACGGATAATATTTGCGTCGTTATAAGAACATGAATTCTCTTCTAGAAAGGTCTCAAAATCTATAAAGTTGTTTAAATATATTTCATTATTTGTTAACCAAGTTGCATCACATTCATCACATACATATACAATCTGATTTAGTTTTTTAATTTCTGCTTTATAAATTAGCCCATTCCCATCGCATCTAGGACAAATAACTTTCTCCCTAAATAGTTTCATGTAAATTTTCCTCCATTAATTTTTAACTGGATATGAAGTAATAACCTTATTTGTACCAGGTCTTACTACTATTTTAACCGCAGTTTCACCTTCAGTTCCTACAATTCTTCCCATAGGAATTATATATGCACCGGAGTCGCCAGGTACATGGGTACCTTTCTTAGACCAGGCCTCGTCTACTAATTCTAATAACTTTGTTTTATCAACATTAAACACAGAATGTGTAGGTTTATTAGGATTAGGTTTTGTATGATCTAGTACATGCTTCACTCGATTCCCGTGAGCACTACCTTGAGTATATTCAAGTCCACCGGAAGAAGTCCATGATTTTGTTTCTTTATTATAAGTTAATTTTCCGAACTTACCTAAGATAGGAAGTTCCTTTAATAAAAACGTATTACCAATTTTAGATAGCCCAAGCATTAACGCTGATTCGCCTGGTATCGGCATAGCTTGTAAGATGGCTAAATCGCCATCAAATAATGTTTCATAGATGCTTCCTTCAGCATCCCTACCTAAATCTACATCACGTTTGGCATAATATCGAATACGATCATCAATATTTGCATCTTCTTCTAGCATCTTCCCACTAATTGCAACACCAGGATCCCATTTATTTAGTACCTTTTTATAGGATATCAGTGACATATAAAAATCAGAGTTATAAAAGCCTGTCAAATCACCAAAATAGAACTTCATTTTTTGTAAATTCTTTTGTAATTCTAAGATAGCACTTGTGTCAGTCGTTTTATTTAATTGATTAAGTGCCGTCATTAAATCTGGGTCTGTATTAAGATCTTTATTGTTCCAAAGCTTCACGTAGTACGTTCCAGCAGCTGTTGGTTTAAATGTATTGGAAGCATTTCCAGGGAACATCGTTTTTATGACTTCACCACTTGCATTTTCAATGGTTGCTACATTATTTGTAAGATTTATTTTTTGTTCATTTAGTGAAGTAAGATTCACCTTATAATAATCTATATCATGTAAAGATGTAAGATTATGATCTTTTATTTGATCCCAGTTTACAGCTTCTGCTGTTTGTTTCGTGCTATTAAAATCACTTTCAGCCATTACTGTTGTTTTTAAAACATTTTGCCCAGAAGGATTCGATAGTTTTAAAACATACGTTTTTCCAGCTTGTAGATTATATTCGATTTTTGCATAATGAGCACCGTATGGACCGCCTGAATCCATGTTGGAAGCAAGTCTTTGTTCTTCCTGATATAGTTTTAATTCATTTCCTGATCCTTGTTCTTTTCCTTTATAAGGCATAGTAAAGAATCTGTATAATCCTGTTTTATCCGGTTTGAAATAAAAATCCATAGAATTTTTATTTTCATTAACATCAACAGGTGTAAGATTCTTTAGGTCAACGTAATTCGTAATTTTATAGTTCAGTGTAGCACGATTTACTATGTTTGAACCTTTTAACCCAATTGCTTTTACTACTGTATCAGCTTTAATAGGAATAGCACCTGTATAGGTAGAACCATGACTAGCTGTAGGTTCTGTTCCATCTAATGTATATATTATTTTATCTGAGCTTGTAGAAGTTAGAGTAACATCGATTGGATTTCCATAGCTTCCCTCAGGATAATTAGTACTTAATAATCCAGGACTTCGCCAACCATCTCGAATAACTTGTGCATATGCCCAAATATATACCTCACCTAATTTTTGATTAAAGCCATCATTAATTGCCTCATTTATATTATTCCAAACATGTTGTTGCTCTTTATTTAAAACAAACCCTGAGAAATAATGAACCTTTTCTTTTGGGTAACCTAAATTTTCTTGTGCAAACTTTAACGTTTCTTTGTGCTTATCCATATGTCCGTCAATCAGGTAATCATAGTCCTCAATCATAAAGAAGTCCAGATTTGGATATTTCCACTGTTTTTTAGGGAAATTAACGATTGACATCATTGGTGGAACACGATCTGTATCAATTACAGAAGGAGTAAAGAATAAAACAGTAAATTTAGCATTAGAATAAGAATTTTTTAATGTATCACGTAACAGTAAAGAAAATTCACCATTTTTATTACTTAACCACTCTAACATATCTTCATGGCCAGTCATGTCTTCCGTTGATGAGTGAAACTCATACATAGGATATCCATTTTCTTTTTCAAATAGGTCTTTTGTAGCTTGATCATAAAAACAAGGCGGCTTCCCTGCTATATCTTCTTTATGCCACCACCAAGGTTCTCCTAATTGGACCATTGGTGTAATACCAGCATCACTTGAGATTTTAGCTAATCCTAAAACGTATTTTTTATAAAAAGCTTTTACGTCCTCATTCGTAAAACTTAAAAGATGAGGAGTAGGTGTCCAGCCCGTTGTACCAGGAACATTATCCCAAGTACGCTGCCACCATGACTCTGGAGCATCTACAGATTCCATTGAAATAGATTGTATAAGATCCATATTATTTTCTTTTAAACGTTTCGCGTAATTGCTATACCACTCTTCAAAGCCTTGATTAAATGGGTAATCAGTATTCATTTCTACGCCAGAATCCGTTAAAATTTTGTCATAATAATGAGAAGCACCTATATAAAAATTGACTAGCTTACTAAACCCTAATTTTTTATAATCACTTACAACCCTTTCAGGAGTTAAATTATAGATGTCATCATAATCGTCAGTCATCCTCACATTATGACTTGGTGCACTTTTAGGTTCATCCATCAAGTATGTATTTCCTGATACTTTCCAATTGTTAAAATGAAGCTTGAATTTTTCAGACTTCCCTAATTTCTTACTGGCTTCAGAAGACTGATATCCTTGTGGAACAACAGACCACATAATTGATTTAATATCATTTACAGGTATCTTCTTCCAATTGGGGTCTGGCGTATATTTTCTTTGTTCAGTATTGTAGCTATAGGGCGTCCAACCAGCATATAAATTATTAAAATCTATTTTAATATGTCCAGTTTCCCCATTGGCAGTTCCTTCTTTTCGGTTTTCAGGAAAACGAATTTCTTTATCTACGTCTCTAGTGGCACCAAGTTCCCAAGATTCCGCAGGACGATCTACAACGTAATTCCAAAGTCGTACATAATGAACTTCACCATTATTGGTTTCAATTGTTAAACTGGGTGCTAACCCACTGTCCATTAGGTTCGTAAAACCTTCAATTTTATAATCATATTCAAGATTAACATTACTAAAATCAGGTTTCGTTGGGTATTTTAAATCAGGATGACTATAATTATCTTTCGTTTCCCACTTTACTCCAACTAGATCCTTTCCTGTGCGGAAATTACCAGCAACATAAAAGTTATTTTTATCAACAGTAACAGTTGATGCATTCATATCAAAATTAAAATTGGTTACTAAATATTTAGGCATTAATTTATGAATTGCAGTAGAATTTGAAGGTGTTTCAGCTTTTATGTGTAGCTGCGGTAACCAACTCAATTGAGAAAGTAATAACACAGCTGTAATTATAAATATACTCCATTTTTTGAACATATTTTTCCTCGTTTCTGGAAATCTTATTATTTATTAGTCCATAAATTTTCTGAAAAGATAAATATAAAATTACTATATTAATAAGAACATTTTTCCTTGAAAAAGAATGATTAACTCGAATTCATTTTATTTCCCCCGTGGATATCATTAGTAATACATAAGGATATTAAAGTAGAAAAAATATAATGTAAATATATTTCGATATGCAATTTAAGGTTTATGTTACTTATTTTCACTTAAATGGAATTTTGTTATGATTTGAAATAAAAAATGTGTATTGACCTCATTCTGAATTTGTAATTACACATCTTAAAATGAGTTTTACAAAACTTACAAAATGTTAAACTCACAATAACCAGTGATATCATGCGTTTTTCTATGGTATTACTGGTTTTTTTCGTTGCATAATTAATAAAAAGATATTGCTACTTTTACAAATTATATGTATAGTTAAAGTAAGTTTTACATATTACAGTTAACAAAACAGTGTTAGGAGGTCATTTTATATGGCGAAGGGGGGACGAAAACCTGGCGCAAAGGAACCGATTCGATCATTAGAAAAAGTTGAAGAAATGAAAGATTGGTTATTGCAGAATTCCTCGTATCGAAATTATTTTCTGTTCTACTTTGGAATTAACACAGGTTTACGAATTAGCGACATTTTACGGTTACGTGTGAAAGATGTTCGTGGAAAAAATGTCATGAAAATCAAAATGGAAAAAACAGAAACAACGGTGGAAGTTTACTTCAATACTGTATTGCAGCAAGAAATTGCCAAGTATACAAGTAATCGAGCGGATTCTGATTGGTTATTTTCAAGCCGGCAAGGAGATAAGCCGATTACAAGACAAATGGCTCATACATTCTTACACCAAGCAGCGCAGGCTTGTGGTATTGACTCAGAACAATGGGGAACTCATTCCATGAGAAAAACATTTGGATACCATTACTATCAAAGAAAAAAAGATGTGTATTATTTGATGAAGTTATTTGGTCATGCGACGCAAAGACAGACACTACAATACATTGGTGTAGAAGCTGATGAAATTCGAGCATCAATGGAGGACTTCACACTTTAAGAATTAAGGGGGAAACAAATGAACGCTAGGTCTATTATAGGGATTTTGGGGATTGCTAGTGTATTGCTTGTAGGTTGTAAACCAACTCTTGAAACATCATCGCCAAAAGTAAAAGAAGCAATTGGCTCTGAACGAGTAGAGCAAGTCTTAGAATTTCCTTCATCTAAATATCCTGAAACAGGTGCTCATATTAAAGAAGCAATTGAAAAAGGAAAAACAGACATTTGTACAATCGATCGTAAAGGTGCAGCCGATAGAAGAAAGCAATCTCTTGCAAATGTTCCTACAAAAAAGGGATACGATAGAGATGAATTCCCCATGGCTGTATGTGCGGAGGGGGGAACCGGCGCTGATATTAAGTATATCAAACCATCTGATAATCGTGGTGCTGGATCATATGTAGGAAATAAATTAGAGAAATTACCAGATGGAACACAAGTCAAAATTGTAGTGAAATGAAAAAATCAAAAAAATTAATAAATCTCTTGATTTAAGTAACTTAATTATTTATAATAAAAGTAACCTAAATCAAAATAACAGAAAGGAGAAACAATGCAGAAACATGGAGGGAAAAGAGAGGGTGCGGGTCGTCCATCTCTTGGAATTACAAAAAAGGTTTCCATTACATTATTAGAAGAAGATTGGAAACGTATTGAAGATACTAATAAAGCTTTTTCGCAATTTTTTAGAGAGTTAACGCTAAAAGAATTTAAAAAGTAAAAGTGCATAAGAAAAAGCCCTGACTCGGCCTAGGAAACTTTGACAGGACTCTTTCTATCCAAAAACTTTTGAAAGAAAGGATGATTTGTTTTGGCAAATAACCTATTCAAAATCAAAAGCGATGAGTCAATTTTAACATACCCTCATCGTAAACAAAAACCCCTTAAAAAATTTTACAATTTCATTTCAGAAAATTAAGAAAAAACAAATGTGTACTTCGGTATTGAAGAACACATTTTTGATCAAATCTGGTTCTATGGCTTTTTCACTGCACCTATTTCATTGCTTCTTTTCACATATCTCATCAGCGGAATTATGTACGGATTTTAAAAAGAAAAGTTTATTTTCGTTGCCATCCGGCTAGAGAGGGGGAAAAACATTGATTCAAACACTAAAAAGTACGATGCAGTTTATTGGGCTTAGTGACAGGGTAGCTGCTCTAGTCCGCAGGACTTTTCCCATTAAAAGTAAATAGGGAGATTCATACTATGATGTAACTGTACTTTCTGTGGCATTCTCTTTTTTTAATTGCCTCTTTGCTCTGATTAATGTACTTTTTGAAATACCCATTTTTTCTTCCACTTCTTTGTAGGAATGATTATGTAAAAGAAATAAGGCATGTTCTATTTGTTTCTTATTATATTTCTTTGGCCGCCCTTCTTTAAAATTAGGATTTAGCTTTGCGATTGCTTTTCCTTCTTGCGTACGTTCTACAATCATATCTCTTTCGAATTCAGCAAATGCGCTCATTACATTGAATACAAGCCTACCTGTTGGTGTATCTTCAACTAATCCCATATTGAGTATATGAACCTTTACACCTTTTTCAAATAGCGTTCTAATTATATGTATCGCATCAACGGTTGAACGTGCAAAACGATCTAGTTTTGTCACAACAAGCATATCCCCTGTTTTTAATATAGATAATAATTCCTGAAACTTTGGACGATCTGTTTTTGTTCCAGTAAACTTTTCAGAATAAATTTCTTCACAGCCTTCATTTTGCAATGTTTGAATTTGGGACCCCAGGTCCTGGTGTAATGTACTTACGCGTGCATAGCCATATTTCATAAAAATCGCTCCTATTTCCCCGTAACTTTAGACCTTAAGTTATGACACCTGTCTACATACTGATATTACAGCACTTCAAAAACAGAGTCAAAACTTAAAAGTTATGACTCTGTTTGTACAAGAATGATAACTTTTAAGCTACTTGTAATTTAATTGGTATTCTTTGATTCATATTTAATTTAAAAATTCCATATGGATTCACATGATGATAAAATAACGGGGTTAAACCTCGGAAATCTTCTATTGTCATTTTTTTCAACCAATATTGTTGGTTATCGTATAGAATTTCTTGTACCATTAAGGTATTCATATAGACCAAACAATTTTGAAGTAGCTGTAGTGATAAGGCCGATACTTCTTGATCCTCTAGTGAATTGGAGCGTAATTCACTATTTTTCCCATAGAAAATATAAGTAGTTACTGAATTCCATTGCTCTACAGTATTTAGTCCTTCTTGAATTTCTCTACGAATATCTTCGGAGTGTAAATATTCACATAAAAAAATGGTTTTCATTGCTTTTCCAAGTTCACATAATGCTAAATATGTTGGATGTTTTGTATCCCTTGTGAATCGTTTTAAAATAGATTCAGCAGAAGCTGTTCCCAGTCTTAGGGCAGTCGCAAACTTAACAATTTCTTCATATTGTTGTTGAATAAGATCCCAGTTAATCGGTCTACTTAAAACAGGATGTAACTGAGGGTATTCTTCGTTCATCCCAGCTTCAGGACGATACAATTTTTGAGAACCAATATTCTTGAAACGTGGCATAAGTTTGAAGCCTAACAGATGACAAAAGGCAAATGCAATCACACTTTGCCCATGCGTATCTACATAGTTTCGATCAATTTCCATATCTGTGCAGTGGCGCAATACACCTTCCATCATTGCAGCTACTTCAGAAGATAAACAAGATTTAATTTGAGAATACACACATGCAGAATTTCGATCTGTGTGCCAATAAATCATAATTCCATGTTTTCTATAACGAGGATGCCATTCTGTTAGTAGGTTTTGATCCCAAGCGCCATAATGTTTAGAATCCGAGGCACAAGCAGTGGTAGCTTCTCCCCATACATTTTTCTCTCGATGATTCATAATTTGATTGATTACTTCTGCATTCGCTTTTCTTAAATGATCTTTATGTATAAATTTCTGACGCATATATCGAAGCTCTCGATAATTATCAATGGGGTTTCCAGCAGCTACTGCTTTTAACCCAGTGTTTGTTCCTAATCCAAATAAACAAAGAAGTAAACGACGTTGAATCGTTTCTGAATCTAATATTTCTCGGTTAGCTGTAGTTTTAAAATGTTTGGTGAATCCTGTATGAAAGTCTGTTTCTTTTAATAAATCTAATAAATTAATATCATTCCATCTATTTTTAACTTCTTGTTTAATAGTTGGTACAAGTGGAGGCTCCAGTTGTTTATCAAGGGGAGTAACTTGGATCCATCCTTTATTACTTTTGGTAGTAATCACTATTTTTTTATTGCTTTGACTCTCTAATCCTTGATGAAGCATTTGTAGTTTTTCTTTCATTAACTGCTTTATATTTTCAATAAAAGGCTTCACATCAAGTGGTATCTTTAATGCTTCAAAATATTCTTCCTTATTTTCTTCAAAATCTTGTGGAAGATCTTCATCCGGGTTACGATATCGATTTGCTCCTTCAATCCAAATTTCTTTACACCGAAGCTGCGTACGAAGAGATTGAATGACTGCAATTTCATAGTTAATTCGATTGACTCTTTCAACTCCCTGACTATCCGCTTCGATAATGATATTTTTCCATTTAGGTTGAATGACACCCTCAATTGGAACAGTATCTTCAATTGCAAAATAACGTTGGCCACTTTCTTTATATTCTCGGATAAGTTGAATAGCTTCAATTACAGGTTGATGTAATTGGTTATTAGACCGGAAGGTAAGATTCATCAAAATATCAATAAATGTCCGTCGATAGTGTCCGCCATAAGAAGCATGCATCCTAGTATAAATTTTTTCTTTATATTCACGATCATTTTTTGTCATCTCTTTTATTATATCTTGAATTGTGTTAGCGCTAACAATTGGAAATAGGGTATCTTGAATAATCCCTTCGGGATGTTCTACAGTTGCTTTTAATAAGCTTATAATATGTTTATTTTTTCCTTTTACCCGTTCCAATTCTGTAATGGCTTCTTTCCGAGTTGTATTTTTAGCTCTATTTTTGATTTTAAGTGTAATTTCATCTAATAAATCTGCTAAAGAATCAATGACTTTCCCATATTGGTGTGAAAAAAGGATAGCTAATAATGTATAACGAATGTGGGACGGATGCGCACGTAATTCTGTTACAGTTTCTGTTGCTGCGCGGAAACGATATTTCTTTTCTAACTTTGGAGGTAAATGCTGAAATAGTCTAGGAGGAATTTCTAATCGTTGGATGGCTAACAGTTTTTTTAATTCTGTTTCCATAGTATTTACACTCGGTTTACATGCAGACGATAAAAGATATCGAAAAGATAACTGATTTGAATTTGTTTTTTCATACATGATGTCTACAATTTCTAAATCCTCATTTGATTGCACAGCTAACAATGCATCTAATCGACAACAAGTTTCAGCGGATAAATGTTCGGAAATTGTATAATATAAATCTTTCTCATACGTATCAATAGCGGAATGAATCATTCGTTTTAAACTACCTTTAGAAGGTGGTTCTACTTTCCATTTGCGAAATAAATGATAAGCTTGATCAGATAAATCTTCCATATCATGTGTAAGTTGTACTTGTTCTTTTAGCCATTGTATCAATTGGAGATTATCTTTTGAAGTGATCTCTCTGAAACCAAAGAGATCACGAATGATTTTTCGATGATCTGTATAACTTCTTTCTTTTCCGCCCCATTTATAATGTTCAAAAAAATCTTCAGGTAAAGCATCTATTTGATGTGCTAAATGTTGCACAATATCTTTCGAGATATCTTGTTTTTCGCTTGGAAAACGAGCTTCCTGTTGAAAATATTTTAGTAAGACAGCAAATCCCAGACGATTGGCGTTTGTTTTTTTACTCAATACTAAATGACGTTCATTTGGTAACAGCATGTAGTTCTCTAATAATTCTTCTTCAGTCCAACTTTTTTTCAATATTTCCCCTCATCTCATTACGTTTATTTAATAAATAGTATAATTGAGAGAGAGCATAACCTTCAAGAACACCCTGTTTTACTATTAATGGAAAAAGTCCTGCGGACTAGAGCAGCTACCCTGTCACTAAGCCT
>NZ_JBBOTE010000008.1:0-94107 GCF_038005385.1 Bacillus sp. FSL K6-2944
TCTCCCCCATCTGTTGGCGGATCTACTGGTGGTTTTGGCTTATCTCCCCCATCTGTTGGCGGATCTACTGGTGGTTTTGGCTTATCTCCCCCATCTGTTGGCGGGTCTACTGGCGGCTTTGGCTTATCTCCTCCATCTGTTGGTGGATCTACTGGCGGTTTTGGCTTATCCCCTCCATCTACTGGCGGAATAGAAGGTTTCTCCTCTACAACAGGTGGTTTCACATTTTCTTGAGGTATCACATCTCCGATGCTAGCTACTGTTGTATCTTTTATATTTCCAAATACAAGTTGATTATCTTTCGTTTCTGTTGGAACACTATTCGATGCAACAATCGCAACATCATCTGTGTTTAAATGACTCGATTTTGATAATTCCTGGTCTAACATAGCCACCACACGAGATGTAGCTTCATCTGAACTTTTGATATGGCTTGTAATTTGTTTATCTTTTGTATCAAAATGTTGCTTTTTCATATGATCTAATACAAACGCAACATTTTGGTTAGACTCCTGACTCTTCACAGCATTTTCTTTTAAAGAAGCAAAATCCTTTTCTTGTAATTTTTCCGGTTTTTTCTTTTCTTCTTGTTTCTTTTTCTCATTTTCTACTTTTTTATCCGTCTTCTTACTTTGTTCCGAACCAAATAAGCTACATCCCGATAAAAGCCCTACAGATAAAGAAGTCGCTGTAACCGTAAGCCCCATCTTTTTTAAGACATTTTTATAATCGATTGGCATTTTATTTCCTCCCTCAGATTTCCTTCAATACTTTATCAATACTTTCAATTTTCTTCTTTTTCTCTTCATCTGGTATCGTTGATTGCTCCACTTCTTTCTTTTCTACTTCTTTAACTTGTTTCATCACATTCTTATTGCCTTGTGCCTTCGCAAAAGTAAAGCAATCTTCATATTTTTTAAGTCTCAAATACGCATCTACAATGGATTGCTCCCGGCGACCATCCATACTCACTTTATCTTTCAAGCGAACAACCACTTCATCTTTTTTTGCCAATACTGCTTTTTCAAAGTCAATCACATCATTTTTGACTTGAATCTCATTTATTTTTTTCAAATTATCAATGGCTACATAGTAGCTCACAACGCTTTCAGCAAATTTCGGTTCATACTGTAAGGCCTTATTTGCTTTTCCGCTTAATAAGTAAGAGAATAAAACTGCTTTTTGACTCTCCTTATCTAGTTCTTTATAATCCAACTGCTCAAATTCTTGAATTGCCTTTGGATATTGCTGAATCGAAGCTTGTTGAAGTCCTTTAACTAAATGCGTATTTGGTTGAGTTGTTGCTTCAACTGGCTTAGATGGTACAGCATACAAAGAAAACACACTCGCAGCTCCTATTACGATTCCTCCAATTGCTCCGCCAATCATTTGAAACAGATGTTTTTTGTTTCCTTTTCCTTCTTCTAAAGGAAGATTTGCTTTGGCTTGTTGTTCCCCTTTCACCCTTGTTTTCTCTTCTGGCTCTTCTATTTCTTCCGGTGGAGCAATCTCTTGTAAAAATTCTTTGGTATCTTGTTTCATGAGTTGTAAAAGTGCTTCTTTTTGCTTCTCTTGATCTTCATCCATTTCCATAGAAGAAAGTTTATTCTCTACATGTTCATACAAATGAGAAGCATAACCAGAACCCAGGGACAATGTCCCTGCATACATCTCTTCACTGTTTTGATCTAAAATATGAAAATCTACATGAATAATATTTTGTTGTTCCTGCAACTCTTGTTCCAGTCGGTACGTAATCTTACAAGCATCCAGTAAAGACATCTTTTGAAAGCTTTTAATTTCTGGTGTTGCGCTTTTGGTAAACATGACCTCTAACATAAGTAATTTCCCCCTCTCCTTTCTAATGCTTTATGGCATATAAAAAGAAGCTATACAAGTGCATAGCTTCTTTACCAAAACGTATTTTATTGTATCTTCACATCCAAAAGAACAAGATAGATCCAAACTTGATATTACTATTAATACCCTCTGCCAATCCTTTTGCACCCATTACAATGATTAATCCTACAGCTGAACCAATAAACCAACCTTTACTCTGGTGTCTTCCTCTTTCTCCACCCCAGATGAGATAGTAACCACCGATACAAAATGCGATAGCTGCACTAATGATTCCTAAACGTTGTGCCCAGGTTAAAACTGCTTCACCTGTGCTAACTAAACTAGACATTCCATCTCCGGCACCTAAAATCAAGTTGTTTAATTTAAACATCTCTTACACTCTCCTTATATTTGTGTTATATAACTTCATTTGACTGAGAAAGTGTACCCGTACTTTCAGGTACCCTGCTAGGTCCTTTCTCTTCTTCTACAAATAGAGTGAGCGCTTCTAAGATTAATTCTTGATTTCCTTCAATGAACTGTTGATGTTGTGCATGTAACCAATTTTGATAGCTTTCTCCTTTGACCTTCAGTAACTTTTCTACTAGGTCTCTTGATTTTTTTAAATCTTTTTGTGTAACAGTTGAAATAGGCAATCTATCACACCGCCTTTCAATATTTGTTTAAACATCATAATTTTTTTTCATGTCCTTAACAAAACTTTCAAATTCTCTCTGAAAAGATTGAAGTCCTTTGTTAGTTGTATCAGATTGATCAATTTTAACTTCTCCAACTTCGTTTCCTTTATAAAAAAACTTAACTGCGTTTCCGCCCTGAAACATTTTAGTTGCTTGTAATGCAATTCCTTCAATTTTTTCGTCAGTATTTACATCTACCATAACTGTTGCATCATTTCTGTAACTCCATACTAATCTTTCATAGGTATTAACATTTACACCTAAATCCTTCATAACGTTCTTCATTCGTGTTTCGTACAATTTAAGTCTATCTTGTTCACGTTTTTCTACTTCTTTACCATAGGAATATACAAATTTTGTTTCTTTGTTTTTCTTAATATTCACTACATCTTGATGACTTGCTTTAATGAATTCTCCATTTCCTTTTACCCCATCTTTACTATTAGAAAATACCAGTGTAGAACCAATCCCTAGAACAGCAACCAATGCAACAATAACGGCAATGAGTTTTGATTTTCGAGTCATAATTTGACCTCCCTATATTATTAAACAAGCGATTTTGGAGTCTACTGAGAGTTCAGATCTTTTCTCCACATCTGGTTATTATTATAGCAAGAATATTGGGAAAAGAATGAAATATTACCATTTATGGCTGATATGGTAAACCCTATATTGGCATGCATAGCTGGTTCCCTCCCGAACGACTGCTAAGCCCAATACTGCACAACGTTTTGGCATGTACGCAGAACCTTATGTATCTACTGTTTTATATTTTCATCGCTTCTTTAGAATATCAATACAGGAGATTCCTCACGATTACTCACGCAAACAGATTATAAACACAACGTATTTTCCCATGGCCACAGGTGTGTTTTACGTACACACACACCGAACAATAAATCAATCGTATACCCAACCCTTCTAGTGACCGTTTCGAAGGGAGGCACGCATGTAAAGTTTTCAAAGGACAATTGTGCTCTGATAAGGAAAAACTTTCGTTTTGAACGTCTATAAAAATAGTTACGAAATTGTTGGTTTTTCCATTATCATCGGATAAATCTATCTATCTCAGCACACTCCAAAACCGCTTGTTTTTTCTCGAAAATCATCTTATTTCCGTCGCTGGCACACGGTTGTCAATTCATCCTTCTGGTTTCTTCTCTTGGCAATTATCTTTTGTTTTTCATCCATGACTGAACGGACACGGTAATAGATCTCTGCAACCCTCTCAATATTTCCTGTTGTGTTTTCTACTGCTACCGCTCCTTTTAACTGATAAACTTTGCCATCGAATGTTTTGACACTTTGTGCACATGACGACGATATATCATAGAATGCAAGTCTTTGCTCTTTTCCCATGTCTATCGTCTCCTTTGCAAGATAAAATGTTTTTAATTTGTCTACTTCAACTAAACACACACATAGGAGCTAGTTTAGACACATTCTCGCCTTTCTTCTGTCCGCTCGTAATACTCATGTACGACGCTACAAGCAAGACTAATTGTTGCGTATTCTGAAATATCTTCTTCAGAACACTTCAGCAACTGATAGGCTGGATGATTTTGATTTAAAACTCCCATAATGTGAGAAAGAACATAGGGGTTTCTTTCTAATTCTTGTAAAAAAATCTGTAAGTCAGCAGGTTTCACTTCCTGTTCCTCGTCCTTGGGCAAAATATTGAGATACAACATACTTCCTGTGATGAAATTTACAACGGCATCTTCCCAAAAGATTGGGGAATTTAATTGATAAAACGAGCTCTCTTTTACCATCTTCTCCGCATGCGCTCTAGCAAACACTTCTAGTGGATTCCACTTTCCAGCCTTAACCTTCCTTATATCAATTTTCACAGTATTTTTTTGTTCATATCCATCTAACCCTTTTAGGATTGGAAGATATATAGGAGTAGATGCTCTTCCAATATACATTCCATCCTCTATAGCACTTATTTTCTTCATACCAAGTTCCTCCTTGTATTTTGATAGTCTTGTAATAACCTCATTACAGTGAGAATGATTGAGTACGGGAAGCAAATAAGAGTATTACTCTGAAGATGTCATCTTTCATGTGAGACAAAAGAAAAGGAGAAGCCCCCAAATGGGGAGAGCAAATAATGACGCATATATACAACCTCGAAAGAAAGCGAATGGATCCCCTTCTTCTTCACTGAAATACGCTGAATGCTGTTCTAATTTGTACATGCTATCTTCTCCTCTTCCTTTATCTATTTCTCATTATTTCGTGTTCTTACGTGTTTTAAGTGCGTAGACAGCCCCTAGAAGGCTCGCCGCAACTAAACCTAACCCAATCCACTGTAAGTAAGATGTATCCTTACCACCAGTCTCTGGGAGCTTCCCTTCCACTTTCTGTGATGCTTTTGGTTGTTCCTGTGTTACTTGTTGTACCTTCACCGGTGTTGGCTTTTCTGGTGTAGATGGCTGGGGTTTTACTGGTTGCTCTGGTGTTTGGACTTTCTCGTCTTCTACCTTATGTCTCAAAATCTCACCATCTGTTTTAATTTCAAACTCAAAAATTGTTTCATTGATTTTGTATCCGTTCGGTGCTTCCACTTCTCGGTACGTATACTTCCCAGCAGGTAATCTCTCAAATTTCGCTAGTCCCTTGCTGTCTGTCACACCTGAAACGACAACTTTCTCATTTTGATAGATTTCAAACTTCGCATTTGGAAGAAGCTTTCCGTCAGCTACATCCACTTTCGTGATGTAAATTGAGCCGTAGATTTTCTTATTCGTTGCTTCAAGAGAAATCGTTTCTCCATCTTTTTTCACAGAGAAAGGGATTTCTTTTGTACTCAGTACATAACCAGCAGGTGCTTGCTTTTCAATGAACTTGTATCCGTCTCCAAACGGAAGGTTTTCTACTACAATTTCACCATTTTCATTCGTTGTGTACTCACCTACAAGCTTGCCTAATCCATCTTGTAATTCGTATACAGCATGTGCAAGTTTCTTATTTTTGTCCTCTTCATCTACTTTCACAAGACGAACGTTCGCTTTTGCAATTTTGTTTGTTACAAGATACTCGTATTTCTTACCGTTTTCCTGAATCTTGATGATGTGCTTTGCATCGTTCAAAACTAGATGTGGCAACGTTTTTGATTCTCTAAAGGAGTATGTACCATACTCTAAATTCTCAATGTGTGCCTTGCCATCTTTCCCAGTCAAGACTTTCTTGATTTCCTTATCGTTACGGTCATACAATGTAAACTCGACACCTTCAATCGGCATACCATTTTCATCTTGCTTTTTGATCAGAACATCCGCTTTGATGAGACGATTCATAACATCAAACTGAAGCGTTTTTCCATTCGCTGTAATAGAAAACGGATATTTTGTATCATTTTTTACATAGCCTTCTGGCGTTGCTTCTTTGAAGTAGTAGTCGCCATATTTCAATGCGTCACTCGTTGCAATTCCATCTTTGTTTGTCTTGATTTTCGCAACCTCTTTGTCACCTTTCGCAGTGTAAATGATGAAAGAAACATCCTTCATTGGTTTCTTTCCGTCATCCACCTTACTAATCGAAATCTTCCCAAGAATCAGTTTATTTACGATATGCTTTGATACAGTCTTCCCGTTCTCAGTAATTTGGAAAGGGTATTTTGTATCATCAAGAACAAACCCTTGTGGTGCCTTTGTTTCTTGTACGAAATAGGAAGTGCTGTATGGTAAGTTTTCGAATGTTACTTTACCAGCTTGATCTGTAACAGCCTTTGCTACTTCCTTTTTACCGTCAAAAACAGTAAACTCTACACCTTGTAATGGCTTTTTCTCTTCATCTGTTTTCAAAACAGAAAGATTGCCACGAATTTTTTTGTTCGTAACAGACACTGTTGCTTCTGAAGCTGTTTGTACCTCTATTACTTTCTCTTCACCTGACAGTACGTATCCTTCTGGTGCTTTGACTTCTTTTACTTTGTATGTATGTCCGCTTGGTAAATCATTTAAGCGAGCAACGCCATCATTTCCTGTTGTGATTGAAGTCACTTTCTCACCAGCATCATTAAATACATCAAAAACCGCCCCAGCTAATGGTTCACCCTGTTCTCCTATCTTCTTAACAAGTAGAGAGCCTTTGGATTCCCAATTCACCATGAAATCAGCGGATACTTTTTCTTCACTACGTTCTAACACGACAGTTGCATCTTGGATAACGTCTGTTCCTTTGAATGCAACTGCTTGAAGCTTACTTAAATTTGAAATCACTTTAAGTGAAAATTCTCCAGTTTTGTTGTTTTTTGGAATTAACAGGCGAAACTTTTCCCCAACAGAGAACGAATCTTTGGCTTCCCCATTTTCATTTACAATTTTCACACCGTTTGGTGCATTGTTTGTCTGAACATGGAAGGAACCTTTCGCATTCGTTTCTACCGTGTATAAGTTCGTTTGGAAGTATTCTCCGACTAATTCAGCTTTTTGTTTTTCCACTGGGACAACATTCATATACATATCTTGTGTTTCTTGAGATGCGTTCGCCGCTTGAATGATTGCTTTAGCTGCTCTCTCAACGTTCTTATTCGCATGAGTCAGCTCATTCACGTCTAATGACCCCTGGGCGTTCCATACTGCCAACTGTGTGGCATAATGCGATTCTTCCCAAGTTGATAAGCCTAACTGTTCAGGCGTTTTTTGTGGATATCCGTTTAGCAAGACACGGTACACCACATCATCCGTCTTCCCATTCTCTGGGAGATCATTCCCTGATGGACTTTTGAGCCCTAACGACATACAGTACGCAATGACATTATTGGCAGTCATAATCAACTCTGTTCGAATTGGTTTGCCAAGGGTATTGCTGTAACTCCAGTCCATTTGATATTTCTGATGATTCATTACTTCTGCGCTCGCAGGTCGAATGGGCAAGAAAAAGCTCATTATCAACATACATACGCTCATGAAAACAGCAAACGACTTTCGATAAAATGGCTTTGGCATCGTAATAGCTCCTTAGTGTGCGTTTAATTGTCAAAGATCAGTATTTCCATTTGAATTGTTAGTATTTTTTACTATAATTTAGATAAGTATATTTTTTATCCAGAATATACTTTTTTGTTTTTAAATGTATATAACCTTAAGTTGAAATATAATTATTTACGTATTTTATAGTAGGTGGGTTCAAAAAAATAATCTATAGGTTTATCGAATAAAGCAGCTATCGCCTTAGCACGCTTTACATTAAGACCTGATCGACCTCTTTCAATTGCATGTAGGACCTGAATACTCATGTTAATTTTTTGAGAAATTTGTTTTAATGAAAGACCTTTATCCTTACGTTCTTGAGTTAAAGCCATCTAAACACCTCCTTCTAAAACTAATTATATTTCACTTTAAAGGTTAAATCAACTGTTTTAAACAAAAAATACATTTAAAATATTTATAATCCATTTAAAAACAAAAAAGAAGGGAGATGCACAATTGAAAATTTTTGGAGCTCGTGTCAAAATGTTACGTATGCATCGTAGTTGGAGTATGCGGGAATTAGGAGAAAAAATAGGTGAGATAACTGGAACCCCAGTTTCGCAAACTGCTATATCTAATTGGGAACATAAAGGAGCTGAACCTCCGTATAGCGTCTTAGTTGCTTTAACAAAATTATTTAATATTAGTACTGATTTTTTATTAGGATTGTCTAATGAAATTCCTGAATCAGAAAATTTACTTATAAATAAAGAAGCTTTAATCGTTCCAGAAAAAATAAAAACGCCACTTTTCAAAACTAACCTTGAAACTGATATAGGCGCTTCAATTATGAACGATCTTGTTGAAGAAATACGTACATTACCCGCTAATCAACAAGAAGATATACAAAACGAGATAAATGACTATTTGGAATACACAAAATATAAACAGGCGAAATTATATTCTGATTTAAAAAAATTTAAAAAATACCTCCAATATGAAATAAAAGCCTCTAAGTAAAATAGAGGCTTTTATTATTCTCATTTATAAAATAGTTTTTTCTATAAATATTGATAATAAATTAAAATAGTTATATTATTATACATGTAACTAAAGTAACCATATAAATGTAAAAAACCCTACCTCAACACTATTTTAATTGTCTAATCAGTTTGGCCGCTGAAACAATTAAAATATCCTAGAAAGTAGGGGTTTTAATCGAATATATTTAACACAATAAAATTATATCATATGTTAAATATGTTGTGAATAAAAACCTCTAGTTTTTAACCTTTTTGTTGGGTGGGAAAAATAGGAGGTTTTTTTGTGCTAGTAACTAACTTTTTACTAAGCAAAGCAAAACGAGAACTAAGCCATCAATTATATCGTATTCCTAAGTGTAAAACGGGAGCTATCAATCAAGCAGTCAAAAATGTAATTAAAGATATTGATAGCATTCTTTTAGACTTGGAAAACGTAACTACAAAAGAATACTTCGAAAAAACCCCACGCCGATATAAGGCATTGGAAGTCGTACTTTCCTATCTTGTCCAGGAGGGATATTCCCAAATGAGACAAAAGCAAATTAGCAAAAAATCCGGTATTTCTGTACCCGTTATTAACTTTATTCTGAATTGGCTAGAGGATCTGGAAGTATGTCATCAAATTAAAACGAGACGTCATAATAAAATTGCGCCATCTATCTACATTTTAAGCTTGCATAATAATTATTTGAAAATCATTGAGTATTTTAAGCAAAAATGGGCATTAACAATTGATGTTTTTACTACATTTACAGAGTTTTTGTCTAAAAAAATTGATAAGAAAAAAAATAAGGATACAGATAAAAAGGAGGATGCTCCCGTTTCTACATGTCATGGATTCGATTTATTCACTCCTGTCGAACTTGTTGAAGAAGAAGTTGAGGAACAAGAAACGAATCCTAAAGAAGGTGAAAAATTAGAACTTAGATTCCTACAGATGGACGAATGGATGAGTGAAGATCAGAAGAAACTTTATATGTACATATTAAGTAAAGATACAAATATTACTGAAAAAGATGCATATACAATTGCATTGCGTATGCCGCCAGACATAGATGGGGAGGCAAGGAAGACTTTTGAAGATTGTGTACAGCGGTTTGAACGAAACAAATCGCAAGAAAGCACGCCTGCACATTTCATAAAAATTTACACACAACAGATAACTGCCAAGAGAGAGCGCCGAGATCGTGAAGCAAAAGAGTATCTTGCTAATACGGAATTTGGAAAGCCATATCAGAGTACGATTCCATTTGGTCTAATGCGAGAACTGATGGGCTTTAAGAAATAAAGTTTATTAGTTTGCTAGTTCTTAAAGCTTGTATTTACAACCAAATAAAGTGAATGTAGCCTTGTTGAAAAAATTGAACCTCAAAAGGCTTTTTGTCATGCAATCATAATTTTCATTTTCATAATCTATTATTCTTATTATTAAAATTTAAGGTATTATAGATGCTTTCAGCAAAAAAACACGTGAATTTTATCATAGAATCATAGCTGAATTAAATGACGAATTAAATAAGGAATTAAATAAGGGGAAATCCCAAACTCCTTCTTAGAGTAGGGACAAAGGTCCCAAAATAAATCCTAATGTATTTAATGTTTTTAATTCTTTTAAAACAAGATTTAATGAATAAGAGTATCCTATATTCTTAGTGTATTTTAGTTTTAAAAATAAAGTAAAAAATATCATTTTTAAGGTATCCTAAAAATTTCAGGGAAACCTGTAACCCCTTGTAACTACATTTGAAATTTTTAGGGACGTTTGACCATTTTGAATAAACTATAGCGAAGATTATTATTCAAAGAAGTAGCCACACCCTTGGATTTGCCTATTATTCCTGTTTCCTGACTCCCTATTCCTAACCTTCAAATGTCCAAAGACAACCCCAGAGGATAAGAATCGCTCTTCTGAGGCCATCTCTGTTAGTTTGAATGAGGGTTTCCCTCATAGTAAAGAAACTTTCATGGCATAAATCACTTGGTGGAAGTTCAATATGTTTTTATAGAATCCTAATTTCTCTTGTATTCAAGTTAGAATATAATTACCGTTTAAACAACTTGGTCAGCCACTTATTCTTATGTTGATTAGGTAATTTTTTAGTTTCTAAAGTTTCTTGGATCTGAATTAGTAGATTCTCATCTCTTTTCATAGCGTTCATATCAATTTCATGTAACTTCTGTTCAACATTAGTCTCTTGTTTGTTTAACTGTTCAATTAATTGTTTATTGACTTCAAGTAAATATGAATTTTGCTGTTTAATACTTTGCAACTCATTATTTTGCGCATGCAATACTTGGACTAACACTTCTACAGCTTTGTTCATATTAGAGAATTTTTCTTCAAATCTGTTTAAATCTTCAGTTGTTATAAGGGAAGCTACGGTTGCTAATTCTTCTGATCCTGTATCATCAATTTCTATTACACGTGGGAATTCGATTTTTAATATTCTTCTAACATCTTGCTTAGTATGTCCTTCTTCTAACAGGTATTTAGCACGTATTAACAGCTTTATTACTGATTTTTCATATTTTCTGCCTCTTCCACCACCTTTCACCACAATAAATTCGTTAAAATCATTTAAGTATCGATAGATACTTGTTTCAGATATACCTGTTTGTATAGAAAGATCACTTACAGATAATAGTTCTTCCAAATTTCCACCACCTATCACCACTTCTTACTATGAACCACCCAGCGTCATCCACCACCACTCACCACATTCTTCTCACTTCCCACCAAGTACTATATACTCTGTTTCTTCTTACCACCCTTTATCACCTTCCATGACCTTGCTATCTGAATACGAGGCCTAAACAATAAATAAGCCTGTTCATATAAAGCATTGTCGAGGCACACCGAGCTTTGCAGAATCAGGTAGAATTACCTCTTTTTTTATATCAATTAATGTAGGGAAAGGAAACTTCAGAGTGATACCTAATAGGTATCTTTTTAAAATCGATAAGGTATCTCATAATTAAGGATGAAGATTTTTTATTTTTTAGGTACAATATTAATACTTAATAGGTATTAATATTGTACATTTCTCACTTCTTATCGTGACTCTGTAATCGAAGAATATACAGCAAATAAAACAGGTACAAAAAAGATACCTAAAATATAATTAAGTTATTGCAATCGAGGTACCTAAGTTGTATAATGTAGTTAAGAGGTATTTTGAAGGTATTGAATAGGTGCCATAAAGGTATTTTAAATATAAAGAGGGAGATGTTGTTAAATGAATATGCATTTTTATCTAAAAGCAGATATCGGAAATAATAAAGTGAAGTTTAAGGTAGATAATGAAGTGGAAAAAGTACAAAGTGTATATAAAAGGCTATTCACTCCGATTGCTCCTAGTGAAACAAACATTGAAAAATGTGTTGCTAACTTACTAGATGAATTGAATGTACATATTACAAGTTCTTCAATTAAACGAAGTGGTCAATTTTTAGTTGGTGAAAGAGCAATGAATTTCGGAAAAGATGTAAAATCAATGGATATTAGTGAAGGGGGTAAATATATAGATGATTTACCAATCGTTCATACAATCAGTATTATTGCTGCCAAAGCGATTCAAAAAGCATTTGCAGACAATAAGGAACTACCTGAAATTTTAAATGTAACAGTAGATTTAATTACTGCCATTCCAGCGAGTGAATGGACTCCTGAGCGTTCCCGAGTTTTAAGAGATCGTTTTTTAAATAAACAAAAGAAGACGGATGAAACACAAGCTGAAACAAAGAATGGAGCGCATATTGCGATTGTTGATGTTGCCGAAACGAAAGTAAGCGTAACAATTAAATTTAATGATGTAAAAGTAACTCGCGAAGGAATTCCACCACTATATTTAATGTTAAAAGCTATTCGTGAAAAGGATTTAGGGATGTTTGAGAAATATGTTGACTTTTGCGAAAAGGAGCTCAAATATTCTAAAGAGAAAATAGCAGGTTTACTAACTGAAGAAGTCTTTTCAAGAAAAAAAATCTTACACGTAGATATTGGTGATGGTACTACAGAATATATTTACACAGATGCTGTTAATCCGAGAAGTGATGCTTGCACAGGGGAAAAACGAGGTGTAGGTCATGCGATCAAAGAAGCTATTGGATTATTAAAGGGTGATAAACCAGGTATAGGTGAAATAACAAGACAACAATTTAGTGAGATGCTTCAGAATAAGGAACATAATTTCCATACAGAAGCGAAATCATTCTTTTATGAAACTCGATTTGTTCAAGCTGAAAATATATTACAAGATATTAAAAATAAATATAAAGAAAATACGGCAAGCGAAGCTCAAGTCATTGCGGTGTACGGTGGCGGTTCAGTTGGGTTTAAAGAAGATTTATATGACGAACTAGCTACCTTCTGTAAATTGAATAAATTAGAATTATTATGGATTCCAGAAAAATATGCAATCGACATGAACATTGAAGGTATGGATGTACTCGTTAATGAAGTTTTAGCTCGTTAAGGATAGGTGAAACAAGTGAAAAAAAGACCGGAACAATATGGATGGAAATTAAAGAAAATAGAAGATGGAAGTTTTTGGAAATGGTATGAAGCACAAGATAATATAAACGATTCATTAATTGCACTGGTGCATTTTTTTACAAGGGAATACGGCATACGGGATGTAAAAGCCTTTGATATCCAAGAGCAAATGCATCGCTCACTGTTTCTAAAAGATGAATTTTATCATGATTTAAAAATGATTAAAGATTTAGTGACAGAAAATAAAGCTTATATTAGTAACAATTCTTATGATATCTTAGAAAAGAAAAGAGAAGTTACGTCAGAAACTGCAAGTGAAATAAATGAGAGTCAAAGTTCAAAAATGGAAGTTCCACATCCAAATTTAAATGAACACAAGCCTATTGAGCAAGAACAAAATAAACAAGATAATAAAAAATCAGGTGAATTAAAAAAAGAAAATGATATTTTTGATGATGTGGATCAGAACTCTATATTCTAAGCATGAAAAAGTTATAAAAAATATGGGGGGAATGAAGATGTTTTTGAAATTTGATGCTATACTACAGTACTTAGATCATTGTAAAATGCCCTGTAAATTCGTATTTCAAAACGGGAAAACATTAAGCGGAATTATTGATGGACGTGATCCTTATATGATTTATGTACAGACAGATGATAAAACGCATTGTGTATTCAAAGGTTCAATTATAGATTTAATTCCTACCGAAAAATTAGATTTAAAGGAAATCAACAGTATAACACCCAAGTGGGAAAAATCAAAAGAAGCCAAAAGACAATAATACGTATAAATACAACATGGAGTGCTTATTTTTTAGGTGCTCCATTTTGTATTTTTGATAAAAAGAGGTGAATTTATATGGAATCATCAGTAATTAAACACAAACAATGGTTAAAAAATTTGAAGTCTTTAGGGTATTATGCATTTTTTTGTGGAGTGATATTTTTTGTATTATTTTTACTGAAAACTATAATTTTACAAGTGATGGGGCTCATATTAATTATAGCTTTTGTAGCAATTGGCTTTTATTTTTTATTCTATTTACTATTAGGTATTTTTAGTCTACTACTGATTGTCGGAAGTGTTATAAGTGTTATAGGATTATTAACATATTTTCTATTTTAATATAAAAAATGAGTGAGTATAATTTGTATACAGAACAAAACAAAAAGCATTGTCTAAAAATCTAAAGACAATGCTTTTTGTTTTGTTGATTATCAACCAGTATCTCCATGTGCATATTGAACAGCCATGCTTATCTGTTTAGAATCTGTTGTTGGTGTTGTATGTACACCAAACATCATTGTTAGAACTGCTATAGCTCCCATTAAGCTAAGTGCTATATTCTTCATTTTAAAGCCTCCTTCTCTAAAATTTTTTCTTTTGATTTACTGGCTAAATAAAAATATTTACTCGCTTTTAAATGATTTTCTTCTTGGTAAAATTTATGTGCCAATTTTTCAGTATACTCTTGAGTATACTCGAATAAATCTTCTTTTTCAAAATAAGTAATTCCTGCTAAAATCAAATTTTCTAATTCTGTAGTGGAAATATTATTATTAAATGCTTGTAAAATATAAAAATGATGCAAATATTCATTGTTTTGTAGATCTTTACAGATATTTAAGCCTGTATTAGTAAGTTCGGATACAATATCTGTATTTTTTAGTTTATAATGTTCCCTTGCTTCAACAAAAATAGCTTTATAATGAGTAGGATTTTTTGTAGAGACTTCTGAAAGGTATTGGATTGCTAGGTTGGATTGGTTTTGATTAGCATACATGAGACCTAAGTTATGATGGGATACAAGTATAGCTTTTTGATTAGATTGTTTCTTGAATACATTCATTGCAGAAAATAAAGATTCTTCAGCGAGCTGCCATTCTTTTAAGTGAGTAAAAGCTAATCCTGCAAGATTATCACAGTAGGCAATCTTTAATTCATAATTATCATGTTTAGCAAAAATCTCCTTAGCAAGCATGCCGTATTTGATAGCTAAGAACGCTTGATAATGGTGATAGTAAAAGGTTGCTAGGTTATAATAGAATTCTGCTTGTTCAAGTTCATCAGGAATATGATTTAAAAGACCTTCGGCAATAATATAATGCTCATTAGCTAAATTATATTTGCCGATTGCATTTGAATGAATCGCTTTGAAGAAATGATAGTAATAGGTTAAAAAATCATTTTCTGGAATAATTAAAGAATCGATATGGTCAAAGCTATTTTTTGAAACCGTTAGATTATTAAGGAGATAATTATATCGAAATTCAAGAAGAGAGTAATAAAAAAATAAATTATCATCATCTTCTAGAATATGATATGAGTTATTGATTTTATCTTTTAAGTGTTCAGCATTTTCGATGTTACGGTTCCGAATTTCTAAATACCAGTCATTTAACATTTCTGTAAGTTGAGTGTTCAGACACCCGATGTCTTGAACGTTCATATAATCCTCCCCATCATCCCATAATAAAGGGAATATTCTATTAATAAAATAATAACAGATAAACCAAAAGATAATCTCATTAATTATTATGTTTCAAGATTTTTCTGAATATTCTAATTAAATACTTTCGACTGTAAGTTCTGCTATATTAATATTCAATGCGATAGCTATTCTCTTAATATTTGTATAGGTCGGATATTTTCGATATCCATTTTCAATTTGTGAAATAGTTGGTTGTGGAACACCTGATTTTTTTGCAAGATCTAGTTGAGTCCAGCCTTTTTCAATCCTCTTTTCACGTATTATTTTCATCGTGAACACCTCCAATTCGATAATGAATTAAGTTATTATTTACATAGTAAAGGATATTATTGGTTTAGGGGAGGGGTATATTTTTACCCCTCCCCAACATGGATATTCTGTGTTATTATTAAAGGTCTATATTTTTGCGAAAATATAAAATGAAGGCTGATATCAAATATCACCCTTCATTTTATTCTTTATCATTTTAAATTGCTTTTTTACAGTTTCAACAGACTTACATAATTTTTCTGCGATTTGCATCTTATTTAATCCTCGCTCTTTTAATCTATAAATCTCACGTTCGGAAGGCGTTAATACTGTGGCTTTTCTTTCTGTTTTAAGCTCATGTATAAGTACTGGAGAGACATCAGAATGAATGTTAACTTTGTCTTGGTACGCCTCTCTAATTACTTTGGGAATATCTCTATAGGATGACTTCATTACATAGTTAATCGCTCCTTTGTCGAAAGCTTCCAGTATGATTTCTCTTTCGTCCCAAGAGGTTAACATGATAATTTTTTTAAATCCTCTATCATACAGTTGACTTGCAACTTCAAGTCCATTTAAATTTTCGTCATTTCCAGGCTCTGATAATGTTAAATCTAATAGTATTACATCCACATTGTCATCAACACTTTGTAGTGCTTCTTCTTTGGTATAAGCTTTTTTAACAAGAGTAATATCATTCTCTTTTGCAATAAAATTGCTTAAACATTTCATCCAGACAGGATCGTCTTCTACAATCATCAATCTAATTTTGTTCATAATAAGTCTTCTCCAATCTGTTATTTGTATGAGATTGTTGTATTTCAAGAACTCTTTTAGATGGAAGTGACAGTGTTATAGTAGTACCTTGGTTGATTTTACTTTTAATTGCAATATCACCATTGTGTTTTTGCATAACATTATAGCAATAAGATAGGCCTAGTCCGTAGTTTCCTTTCGGGTTTTGCTTGGTCGAATAAAACGGATTTAAAACAAGGAAAACTTTATCTTTTTCTATTCCTTTTCCAGTATCTATAAAGTCTATATAAACTTTTTTGTGAGTGTTATAGAGTTTAATTAAAATGTTACCTTGTTTTTCCATAGCCTCTATTGCATTTTTAATGATATTAAGAAAAGTTTCCTGAAGATGTACTGGATCTCCATAGATTTTAACATCGACTTCAAATTGCTTTGTGATGCTAACCTCCGATAAATAGGGCTGAAGTAAACTAATCGCTGAATCTATGCTGTCACTTAGCCGGAATTCAGATTCTTTAAGACTCATAACGTCCAATTTACTCTGAATACGAGAGGAAAGTTCAAGGATGTGATTTGTAGAGTGTAAGGTTAAATCAATATTTTCAGTTGCGACATCATCTAGTGAAACATGCTCTTTTAACTCATTAATTAACATGTCGATTTTTGCTATCTCGTTTTTTACTGTGTGATTTAACAGGGCTGTTCCGGAACTTACAGCTTTCATTGTAGAATCTCGTCTTTGTTTTTCAAACTTAATTTGTACATCAAGGAATCCATATCGAATAATAAAGTAAGAGAACAATGCAAATTGCAAAATAATGACCCAAGGGTTGTACAACCAAACGTCAGGAATATTCAATGCCTCTAGAATAATGTTAGTGAATAAGGCAAATGTATTCATTGGAACTATGACTAAACAGGTGAATACCTTATTCCTTTTTATAGCTGGTCTTGTTTCACGGTAAGTCGTGTAAAGTAATAAGATATTGGAACCTAACACATAGGGAGTAGCCCAAACAGCTAAAATCGTATAATGAGCTTTGAATATAGGATATAATTGGTCGATACAGTACATGATGATAACTGGTATCATCAATAATAATTTCCACCAATATCCTTGTTTAGATGTTTTGAAAATGTCCGAAAAAACCAAGCCGAAAATCAGAATGGCATAAGGGGTCATATAATGCCCAAAGGACGTAGATATGCTGTCTAACCACAAAATCCATTCAGGGCGATTCTGGCTATCCCCAAGCACTGTTCCAAAGCCGCCAAATCCACCAAAAAAGGCAATAAGACTCGCCCATCTAGTTTCGTCATTTTTTGGATTTGTAAGAAAAAGAATTGCCCCCATTAACCATAGCAAAATGACCAGTACTATCATGGTTTCATCCTTTTATTCGATTTCGAATAAAATTAATAGTGTCAGCTGCGATTTTTCTTCGTTTAAGAACAATTCCAGCGTGTCCGCAATTATAAATATATCGCGTAGGTCTTTCCCAGGATTCCCACAAATAGTCCGTATCCTCAGAATGTACATATAGATCATACTTCCCTGAAATTAATAAAATATTTTCCTTTTTAACTTTTGGTACATTTTGACTAGGTTCAGTGATTTTCCAATAATTTATTAAATCATTATAAGTTACGCCATGATGTTCCAGGTCTTTTCTAATAAACTTACCAGGATTGGTATTCCATATTGAGTAGGAAAGTCGATTGGCATAGAATATGGATGCTAATACGTCAATTTCGGGTTCAACAAGAGCTGTTAGGTTAGTAACAAACCCACCTAAACTGATGCCTATTAGAATCACGGGCCCATCTTTGTTTGCTTTGATCCAATGAATCAGTGCTCGCAAATCAACTACCGCTTGTTTAGAAGCTTGAACAGTTCTTTCGAGATTGGCACTCACCATATATTCCCCACTATATAAAGAATTTTCTGGTTCTCTTTCAAAATGATACGGTAGAGTGAAATAATACATATTCCACCCTAAGTCTTTCATTTGATCGTGAAATATGTTTTTTACACGCTCGTTAGAATCCATGCGCCAACCGTGAACGAAGATAACATGAGGTGCATTTTCATTTTTATTTAAGAATACCTCTCCTGTTACAGAATCATTGCGTGGATCACCAGATTGAATCGAACTTTGGTACTTGAATTTTCCAACCTTATATTCTTTATTTTGTGATTGTTTAATGTCGAAATGAACATCAACTGATTTTACTTTATAAAAGGAATCTATGTCCTTCAAATCTGGTGAAGGATTAGAAAGAGAAAAATAATGAAACTTTTCACTTCGTTTTTTATGTAAATCGTACAAGGCGTATCGATCAATGAGTTTTGAAAAAATCAAATTGGCATCCTCCAAACAATACATAATTTAAAATGTGGGTAAAATGCATGTTTTATCCATATTAAGTATAGTCAACCTATCTTTTAATATCGAATGCAATTATTACCATATTTTTTCGTTTGGAATTATGTTTCTCAATACAATCTAGAGTTAAAAGGATTTTCTGATATGACCCTCCTGATATGTAACTGTATATGCAATATTGCATTTCATTTTAATGTTATATCATAGAAAATTAATGTTTTTAGGGATGATCCATATAGAAGAAACTTAAATACACTTTGTAGAAAAAAATGTATTTGTTTAATGAAGTATTTTATTAAACAAAAATCTATTATGAGAAGGTGATTTATTTATCCATTGAAAGTTTAGAGGAGTTTTCTTTCAAGAAGTCCACCTTTTTTACGCTTCCGACGGCGAGATGATAGGGTGGGCTTCTTGTGTTCTAAGATCTTTTTTTGAAGAGATGCGCGAACGTTTCACAAACAACACTCTTATATGTTATTTACTTCTTATATTATGATACTCTTTTTGAATTGTTAGAACGCCTTCCAATGTAGAAACTTCTAGAACAATAGATAATTCATGAAGCACTATGAGCGTTTCCTTCATTTCTTCTAACATGGTTTCTAATTCAATGGTTTGTACTCCATACTCTATTACACGGTTAATAAATAGATCAGATTCCAAAAGATCAGGCGAGATGATAGAGATAATCTCTTTTGCTCTTGGTAAAATGTTTGTTTCAAATTGCTTTTGTATTTCAACACGCCCCATTGAAACGTGGTAGCTTGAACACAACTTACGAA
Organism: Bacillus sp. FSL K6-2944; assembly: GCF_038005385.1. Lineage (NCBI taxonomy): Bacteria > Bacillati > Bacillota > Bacilli > Caryophanales > Bacillaceae > Bacillus > Bacillus sp. FSL K6-2944. Next base: position 19,664 of record NZ_JBBOTE010000008.1, read on the forward strand.
ATGATTTTAAGCGAATGTCATCTTTTAATAAATCAAATCGTTCTAAATAGGAATCTAGATCAAAGCCCTTATGTTCCTCGGACATTTCTTCTGTTTCCTCTTCATACATTCCGCCAGTTCTCTTTTCAATTTCTTCTATATCTAATTCATCAAAACCATTTTCAAGTAATATATCTTTTACCGCTAATCGAAAAGATTCTTGAATCATTGTGTCTAGCATAATTGGGGGGACATGATTGGAATGCCCTACTTGTACTAATGCTTTAACAGTTGCTTGAGCTAGTTTAATGTAATTTTCAGCATTAAACTCCCCTTGTACAATTACTTGGCTTTGCTCTTCATTGACATTGATGGCTAATACAAAATCTCCTGTAGATTCTTGAATGATTCCTTCTTTATCGGCTACTTTTACGTGTACATTTCCCACTGTGCATTCGCTCCTCATTATAAATATGTAGATGCTATAATCCCCTCCTTAAATATAACGTTGATTTTCAAGATATGAAAGGAATTATCAAAAAAATTGAAATTAGGGTGGTCTTTTTGTGTTTTCATCCATTTACTTTTTGTGTATTTGCAAGTTGTAATTTTTCAATATGAGTTGCGGAATCTAAATAATTCACGTGTTCGACAATAGATTTGATTTCTTGTAGTTGTACATCACTTAGTTTTTGTGGTTTTGTTAATTCTTGTTTGAAGAAATTTTGAAGTTGCTCTGCTGAAGTAAAACGATTTACTTTGTTTTCTTTGGATAAATCAACTAGTCCATTCATATTCCCTTGATTTGGGTAACCAAAATAAACTACAGGTGTGACATAAGGAACTTTCCATTGCACTAGAGCATTCAAGTATTCATTTAATGTAACGGCGGTTCTAGAAGCTTGGTCAGTTGGTTCCCCATAGGAACGTACTTGAATGGTATTTACTGCATTCCCTGTTTCATCTGAAGATGTAGAAGGAATAAATACAAGCGTTTGGGTACTTTTTTTGTTATTTGGGATCATATCAAGTAAAAATGAAAAATCCTTTGCTCGGGTCTTGTTTAAACCATGAACAATTTTCCCTCGCCAATACTTTGTTTCTACAACATAAATACCAACTGGTAATAAAATAAGATGGTCAATTTGTCGTGTTCTCACTTGTCCCTTAGATACAAAAGGGATGAACACATTCGGGATAATATGCATATCTGTTTCAGATAAGGTACCATTTGCAATCCAGGTTTTCTTTAATTCGCTCAAAATCTGATGGGTAATGATTTCTCCTGTATTTCGTGAGTATTTCTGTATTTCCTCGATGTAATTGTTTAATTCATTCATATTTTCTTGCATTTTTGCTACTTCGGCCTCATGTTCCTGCTGTGTTTTCTCGAAAACTTCTTTGACAGCTTTTTCAAAGATTTGCTTTTTTTCGTTGAAAACGCATTCCATGCGATGTTGTTGTTGTTCAAAGTTAGTTAGTAGTTGCTCCTTTTCATTTTGTTGATCTAACAATATAATCTGCTTCTCTGTTTGTAATGTCTTTGTCTGTTTATAAAAGAAATATGCGATACCACCTAATATTAAGATAAAAATACTACAAACTATATACCCCATCTAATTTCCTCCTTTATATACATTGAAATACAAAGAAAACTATATACCTAACGTATATAATAATTCGTTCTATAATTTACCATATTATGTAGTTTCATGAATTACAAGAGTTAACATACTTTCTTCGGTTCTATATAACTGTCCTGCACTATCAAGATAGTAAGAACATATTTTATTTTTTGTACAAATTCAAAAATAAGGATTCTCATCATATTTATGAATGTGCCTAGAATTCGATAAGGATGGTGAGACAACATGAGTCAATATCAAATGTTATATAGTACGCCTTATTTATATCCTTCACAAACCTTGCGTCAAATGTACAAAAATACAAAGAAGGAAGATGATATTTGTGCCATACAAGAGCACATGCTACGTCATGAAGTATACCTGGACCGACAGTACCGAGGTTATTATTATTTAAGTCAAAAAATTGAAGAAGATCTGTATGGTGATGAACATGCTTTGTCCTGGAATGAGTTACTGGATGATTATCAACTTTATAGGGATCGTAAAGGAAATTTGAGCATTAAACCAAAAGGGTGGAATTAACATGACAATTATTGGAGAGCTAGGAATTGTATATGTAGTGACCGGAGCCTCAGTTTTAGGAATAAAATTGCTGAAGAAGAAAGGTTTTTATCTTCCAAGTTGGTTGCTACGTGCGGGTCTCAAATGCCTATTGATTGGGAGTGTTTGGTACGTTCTAATGGATATACTAGATGTATTTCTACGTTAGTATTACATCTGGTAGTTGAAAATGATTATATTAGCGCATCTTAAACGTTTTTTCTAAGCTTCCATACAGGCTCAACTACCTTAAGGAGGTATGGAGGGAATGCTGTCACTTTTATTAGTTCCAGCAACCTTTATAACAGTAGCTTACTTTTACAAAAGTAAAGGAATGAGTGATAAGAAAAAAATTGCAACGTTTTTTGAAATTGCAAAGATATGTGTTCAGCATAAAGGTGAATTAAAATACCCAATTTTTATAAAAGAAATAGAAGATGACATAAGTATGAATTATGTTTACAAGTTACCACTCGGCGTACCAAGTCAACTTATCAAAAAATTAGCTGAAGTATTAGAGGAAGGACTATATAAACCTGTTAAAATATCGTTCCATCAAAGAGAGCTTCATATCCGCGTATTTAAGCAACAAATACCTGAAATGTGGAATTGGTCTAGGGATCTGTTAAAAGAGCACACATGGAGAGTTATGATGGGGAAAGCGTTAGATAAACATGTATATCATGATTTCGAGGAAACACCGCATATGTGTGTGGCGGGTATGACGCGGTTTGGAAAGACAGTATTCTTAAAAAATGTGATGACTAGTTTGATTTTACAACAACCTCAACATGTGAATTTTTTTATTATCGATCTGAAGGAAGGGCTAGAATTTAGTCCTTATAAAGAGCTATTCCAAGTAGTAGAAGTAGCTGAAAATCCGGAACAGGCGTTAGAGATGTTGGTGAGAGTACGTGAAAAGATGGTAAAACAGATTGAAATGATGAAGAAGTCCTATTTTACCAATATCATAGATACGTCCATAAAAAAGCGTTGCTTCATCATAGTAGATGAGGGAGCAAATCTTTGTCCCACACAAGGATTACCTAAAAAACAACGGGATTTATTATTTATCTGCCAGGAGATGTTATCTGAAATTGCAAGAATCGGGGGTGGTTTAGGATTCCGGCTTATATTTTGTACGCAATATCCAACCTCTGATACATTGCCAAGGCAAATCAAGCAAAATGCGGATGCAAAGCTAGGTTTTCGATTGCCAACAGCGGTTGCGTCACAAGTTGCTATAGATGAACCAGGTCTTGAAGATTTACCTTCCCTTCCTGGGAGAGCATTGTTTAAAACAGATCGTACAGAAGAAATTCAGGTACCTTATTTAAAGGATACAGAAATGTGGAAGTTACTGAAGCAATACAAGGTGGTGAAACAACATGAGGCACCAGAAGCTCAAACAGAAAGCCAGACAGATCGAGATTTTATCGAGTTTAAATAAGCTAGAATTTGCTTCTAGGAGGCAATTGCAAGCGATTCATGCTCTAGGTAGTATTCGAAATGCAAATCGTGTTTTGAAGGATTTACGGCAATATTGTCATGTCACTTCGCATAATCGGGAGTACGTATATTATCTCAACAAAAAAGGATCAGCCTTGTTAGGATTAGAACCTGATGAACGAAAAAAGAAACACCAACTTGAACATATACTTTTAAGAAATGAAGCTTGGATGTGGCTTGGATTTCCCGATTGGAAAACAGAGCAAGTTATCCAATTTAGGTATCAAAATGAAGAAAAAACAATTGTACCAGATGCATATTATGGAGTTGATCAGATACCGCATTTTGTTGAGATTGATAGGTTGCAACACATGAAAACAAATGAAGAAAAAATAAAGTATTATGGTTTAATTGCAAAGTTGTATAAAAAACAAAGAGATATCATACCTAACATTCTATTTTTTACAATTTCAGATTATCGTGAAAAGAAACTAGAGGAGTATGGGATAAAATATAATGTATACATCCGTACATTTTTACTAAAAGACGTACTGTAAAGTTAAAAAGCACAAGGTGAATTCTACTCCTTGTGCTTTTTACATGTCCCAAAAATTATGTACATTTACTTTAGAATCAAAACGCTTAATTGCTTTCATGATCTTTTGAACAATAGTAAGAGTTGGAACATGATTTTTATCATTACAAAGCCTAGTTATAGTACTACGACTAACTTTTGCTGCTATTTCTAATTCCTTTTGTTCAATCCCATTTTGATCTAACCATTTTCCTAGTTTTGTACGCTTTTGCTTATTTCCTTTCATTCTATTTTCACTCCTTTCCCCTCTATGTATCTGTAAGTCTGGACATAATTCCCTAAACGTATACATACATAGATGAATCAAAAAAGAAGCATATGGCTCAAAAAAGAAGCATATTATAAAAATAGATAAAGAGAATAACAGATTTTTTGTAATTATTTTGTGGAATATAGCATACATAATAATAGCTACAAGATGCGGATACGCTGAAAATATAATTGCATCTTGTTGCAACAGGTATGCTAATAAAATAAAACGCTTAAACCCGTTGATATATAAGGGTTTAAGCGTTTCTATGTTTTGAATACTAAACAGTATATGATTTTTAAAATGAAAGTCTAAAAGTAATTCGAGTCGAAAGACAAAGAATAGTAAGTTTTGATTTTTGACTAAACAAACGAAAAATTTCACGTACCATATTAAGAACAAAAATGAATCAGAATAAAAAATAATGAGAATATTATTAAAAATAACACCAAAACACTAGACGGTTAAACTAGTGTTTTGGTATACTAAAGGTAGGAGGTGAAAAGTTAGATTGTATATCATTAACAGCAGAGAAGAGCTCCAATCTTTTTTAAAAAATGAAGTATGGACATCAGAAGAAGCAAGGAAAGTGTTAATTATCTCTAAACAACGTATGTCTCAATTGTTAGCGGAAAATAGGATTATTCCTATTTCTAAAGTTGGGCAGGTGAATTTGTACTGGCGTAAAGATGTTGAGCTTTTAAAACAAGAGTTGGTTCAATCAAGAAAAAAATATAGGCCTCAACACCCATCTGGGTAAATAACAGAACGCAAAAAAGTCCTCACAGCCTTGGACAGCAAATCGAGGACTTTGCACAAAAACATTTTCAATTTAGAAAGGATGAGGGAACTATGTTCAACACTTTAAAAATCAAAAATGGTGAGTCCATTATAGCACAAACTCACCCAGTAAAAAAAGATGTTACAAGTATAAAACAGACGGTTGCTATACGTTATCGTGCAGTATGTGAATGGTTTGGTATTGAGGATTGCAAAGCATCTCAAATATGGTTTTTCGGATTCTTTGGAGTCTCCATATTTATGATGATTGTTACATATCTAATCGGTGGTATGTGTTATGGTTTCTAAAATCATATTGGATGATACAACAAGATCAAACATATTTGATTCCCTTACTGAAAAACAAAAAGATTTTCTACAACAACATGTGAAACGTGGCAAAAAAACTGCTTTTGCTAATGTTATGGCTTTAGACAAAGGAATTGTACTTCCAGAACATGCAACGGACACTGAAATTCAGACCATTTTAGATGAATGGGTATTAATAGAATACATTGATAATGGCGAAATAAATGCCAATACACCTTGTGAATGCGGTAGACCACTTCGTTATCAATATATCGTACAGCATCAAACAACAAAAGAAACCAGACGTTTTGGTATCACCCATTTTGCGGAACACACAGGTCTTCCAGCGCACATCGTTAAACAAATCAAAGATGGATTTGCAGCTATTGATTATGAGCGTGACGAGTTACTTGTGAAGCTACAGAATCATTGGTGTTTAGATGATGAATTGTCCCACTTTCCAAATGGGTTTATCATTCCAACAAATTTAAAGCAACAATTAGATGCTGGGATACCACTCTTGGACACACAATTCAAACGGCTTAGAAAAGAAATATCTTTATTTTTGCAAGAATTGCATGCACCTTCAAGACAAGTAGAATCCATAAACGATATAGGAATGGCCTCAGATAGTAATGAGCAAGTTGTTTTAGACTTATTTCAAGAAATCGGTTATTCCATAGAACAACAAGAGAACGTTTCATGGGAATTAACATATGAACATCAAAAGGCAATTGAATATTATCTTCAAAAAGGTGTATCTAGTGCTTGGGTATTAAGCGAGCTATTAGTGAAAGAACACAATTCTCCAAAGGGCAGATATGCTACAAGAAAGCCGAAAATGTATGTGCCCGTTTGCATGTACTTAGATGAATTGGTAAAGCGAGGAACTATTAGATTGGTAGAAATTGATGGGAAATTAGATCGGATGTATCAGTAGATAGGGATTTCCAATGTATATAAGTTACAAAACTAATGACCGTATAATGAAAGGGGAAAATACTTATGAAACAAGAAAAATACAAGGCTATGTTAGATGATGTTGTACAATTTTGTTACCGTAAGAATCCATCAATCAGGTTAACAGGTTATGTAGTGAGTGTATTAGAAAACACTGTTATTGTAGATATTTCAAACATGCAACATTCTTTGGATAAAGGTATCGCTATAAGACAAGTAGTACGTCATGGCAAGTATACAAAGGTTCCTAACGAACAGGTGGAACAGGAGGAACCGATTTGTACATTTTCGATGTGAATTATACGGTGAATGGCGAATCGTATCTGAAGTCGTATTTACTTGCTCAACTAGAGGACGGTTTCCTTTTAAAAGAACAGATTCAGACTCTATTGCATTATGAACAACAAGAACCTGTTGAAATTATATCGACAGATTTAGAGGAGCTGTGCTGATGAATACATTCGAAAAACAATTAGAAGAAAAAAAGAGGCAACAAAAAATGGAACGTATTTTTAATCATGCAGTGAATGGAGAAGCATATTTCCATAGTCCATCATATAAGTGGAAAAGTATTGTGTTACAACATTTCAACAAAATACAACGCAAAGAAATGAGCATTGAACAGCTCGTTTCTTTGCTTGAAAAAGAAGGAATTCGGTTCGCACAATCTAAATCATTAATTCGATATCCTGTTATAGATTGCTTGAAGCATATTGCGAAAATTAGTGGGGCGAACATAGAGTTGTAAAACTGTATAATAAACAAAGATATTCTCAATTTTGGGTGTTTTTGCCCATCCCCCCCGAAAGGATGGGCAAAAACACCCAGGTAGCATTCGGAATGCCAATCGTATTCTGAAGGATTTACGCTCCTACTGTCATGTGACGTCGCACAACCGAGAGTATGTGTATTATCTCAATAAAAAAGGGATGGCACTACTCGGTATACAGGCAAAAGAAAGAAAAAAGAAGCATCAATTAGAACATATTTTATTGCGAAATGAAGCATGGATGTGGCTAGATTTTCCTGATTGGAAGACAGAGCAAGTCATCACTCTGCGCTATCAAGGAGAAGAAAAAACAATTATCCCAGACGCCTTTTTCACAAAAGACAATGTCCCTCACTTTGTAGAAGTAGACCGGCTACAGCATATGAAGGTAAATGAGAAAAAAATACAGTATTATGCTTATTTAACTAACATTTATCAGAAACAACAACAAATTAAGCCCATCATCATCTTTTGTATGATATCTGACTGTAGGGAGAAGCAATTAATGAAGTATGCGCTGAAACATAATGTGTATGTACAGACGTATTTGCTACAAGATGTGATATAAAAGGCTACATCCAAAAATCTGTGTGATTAACATTTTTTCCAGTTAGCTTTTTGAGGGCTTTTAAGACTTTATTAGCTGTTTTCATGCTAGGAGATACACTATCTATGTTCGCAAGTCTGCTAATGGTTGATTCTCTAAGACCACTATTTTTCGCAATATCAACTTGTTTTAATTCATGCTTATCTATAAATTTCCCTAATTTTGAACGTGGTTTTTTAAACCAAGGCATGTTAAACACCTCACTATTTTTTTACTACTACCTTGTCCAAAACTTCTATTTTTCAAACTTCGAGATAAAGAATATTTTAAAAACTACAGCATATAATTAGATAAACGAACAAAATTTGTGTAATTATTTTGTGGAATATAGCATACATATTAATAGCTACAAGTTGCGACTACACTGAAGTATAAATTGCAACTTGTTGTAAAGGGTATGCTAGTAAAATAAACAATCATGACTTTACAGTCTCACCCATATATGAAAAGGGGTGGGACTATTTATTTTCCAAGCTTTCCATACTGGTTATATAGATGGATACTTTAGTACGTGGCTTTTTATGGTGGATTTACCCCGTAAAATAAACTGTAAGAAATAATTTGGTGCACATCCCTTTGTTGACAGGTTCCTTCTGATCACGAACAGAAAAATGTTGAATTTCCAATTATTTCGGTCATCCATCTTATATCTATTAGGGAGGTTCATGCATTGGAAACTTTACATTCTCATTGTGCTGGACTTGATGTCCATCAGAAAGAAATTGTTGTTTGTATTTATATTGGAAATTCCGAGACAGAACTTACAAAGGAAATTCGTACATTTCCTACTTTGACAAAACATCTATTTGAAATGCTTCAATGGCTCGAAGAGCTACATATTACCCATCTTGCGATGGAAAGCACCGGTATCTATTGGAAACCCGTTTTTAACATTTTAGAAGATTATTTTGATATTACCCTTGCCAATGCACAAAGAATAAAAAATGTACCAGGGCGGAAAACAGACGTAGCGGATGCTGAATGGATTGCCAAACTCCTTCGATATGGATTAATCGAAAAAAGTTTCGTACCTCCATCAGACATTCGAGAACTTCGTGATTTAACACGATTACGTAAGAAAATGATTGGCAATATGACTGCTGAAAAAAATCGTATTCAAAAAACATTAGAGTGTTCTAACATTAAACTAGGTTCTATTATCTCTGATGTATTTGGTGTATCTGGTCGTAAATTACTCACTCGCCTTGTGGAACAAGGATATGTTAACCCACATGAAGTAGAAGAACATATTCATGGAAGCATGATGCCGAAGGCATCCCAGATTACAGATTCCTTGTTTGGAACTTTAAATCCACATCAAATTTTTCTTATTCGCCAATCTTGGAATCACATCTTATTTCTCGAAGAATCCATTCAACAAATAGAAGAAAAAATTGATCAACTTCTTTCTACTTATCAAGAACAAGTTGAACTCCTTTTAACGATTCCTGGGGTGAAAAAACATGCTGCCGCAAGCATTATCGCAGAAGTTGGTGTCGAAATGAGACAATTTCCATCCGCCCAACATCTTGCTTCATGGGCAGGATTATCCCCTGGAAATCATGAAAGTGCAGGCAAGAAAAAGAATTCTCGAACAACAAAAGGAAACCCACATATTCAATCTATGCTTTGCGAAGTAGCCTGGGCAATCTCGCGAACACGTCATACATGGTTATCAGGAAAGTATTGGTCTCTTGCTGCACGGAGAGGTAAAAAGAAAGCACTTATCGCCATTGCACATAAAGTTATTAAAATTATCTATCACATATTAGATCAACGATCTGGTTTTATTGAATATTCAAAAGTTCTTTCGTAGTAACTCATTCAAGTTCATATTCCTTTCGCTACTGTTAAAAAAATTTAATAACATGTGGCTTATTTTTCTATGCCCTTTTTTAAGTCATTACACACATGTTAAGATTTTTTACTTCTACAGCACATATGAATTTTGGAATGATAACTTGAGTCTTTTCACAGAAAAAAAGCGAAAACTCTTACTCTCGCAAGGGGTTTCGCTTTTTGTATGAAGTGAGGAATTGGAAGCAGATAAGAAGAAAACTAATAATTTCACGTACTATAATGTAAAAACATGTAAAATGAAAGAGGAACATCTGAAATAAGGGGGTTTCTCTGTCATCCTGTCGATATTTGCTGTATAATAAGGAAGATTAATTAATATGCCTTCCAATATGCGGAGTTTAACATGTTTCACTTTTTCATAGTAGCTTCAACAAAAATCAAAATCCCTATGTATAGCAGGCACACAATACTGACGTTGTATTGTATGCCTGCTCTTTTTTTAGTATAGGTAAGGCGTAGCAAAGCACACAGTCTTGGCAACGGAATGGCTATAGAATAAGAGAGTAGTGGCGAGGTGTGTAAAGGGAATCCCCTTGAGAGTCACAGGCATGTTTCATGCGATTCCAAGGGAATTTTGTGTAGGAATACATGATGGATTTTCCAGTATTCCTCTATATGAGTATATGATACAATCAAGGTGTTCCGTATATTCCATTATATTGAACACCCATAGCAAATGCCTACAAGCAGGAGGCATTTGTTTCGATTTTTCCCTTCAGGTAAGCTAACGACCTGAAGGGTTTTTATCGTTAGAAAAGGGACAGTTGGATGGGTTCGTGTTCTTCTTTTTCTTGATTTGTACAAGAGATATGTCGATTGTATCCCTTCCCTAATCTTCGCTGCATTTCATCATCTAGTAATTGAATCGCACGCTCTTGTGAGGCTGTATACATGACTACTTCTTGTGTCGGGTATATTTCTCCACTTGGTGCTACGATGGTATAAGAAAGTGTATAGGCACTAATTTTCAAAAAAACGCCTCCTTATTGCGCATAATAGTGAAAGCAATAGAATACATACGTGATGAGGACACCTACAAATATGATACCGTATAATTTTAATCCGATCAGTGCGCATTTAGAAAAAATAGATAATCCTTTTTTTAGAAATGTAAATAAAACACCAGCCAAGAATAAGACAACAGAACCACTTATGAGAAAACTAATCAATATTTTCACCTCTTTTTTTGTGTATGCTGTATGATCGGTTATAGTTCTTCCAAATCTGTTTCCATCATGTATACAGGTGCAACGTGTTCTTGTTCCAGCAAGGTTTGCAACTGTTGTTGGAGTTCAAATCCATCTCCCGACTCAGCCAGCAGAAAAGACTTTGAAAAGTTGTTTCCATCCACAGAATAGCTCACATCAAATAGGTACATACTCACTGTGCCACTTTTTACAGGATTTGAATGGAACGGGTTTATATTGCTCATGTCGAACAACTTGGCGTCCATCAATTCCAAGTTGGAAAAAGGATTCCATTTCAGAAATATCTACCATACTAGTATGTATGTTCAAGTACCTTTACAATGTATCCTGTTACTTGCAGAGAAAGTTATGACGGTAAGAAAATGTTACATAATCCCCAACGTTAATTTTGTTAATGCTTCCATTAGAAGCCATAGTAGACACCTCCCATCACGTACGTTATTGTGAATAGAATAATAGGTGCAAGAAAAGTACCGAAAAAGTATAGTTGAGACTCGTTACAACCATCAATTCCAAACCATTCACACAGTGCGTAATATTTGGTAAGTAGCTTATTTTTTGGCGTCTGAGGTGTCTGTTGTGGTCTTTCAGAATGTGATACAATAGCTTCATCATTTTTAATTTGTAAAGCGTTTGACATATTTGTCATCCTTTCTGAATGGAAATGATATTGTGGAAAGTCCTCGCAGTCTTGGTGGGTGCTGAGGGCTTTCTATTACCTTCTTTTTTCTTTACCATAAAGACGTTCCATCGCTTCAACAGTGAATAAATATTCTCCACGTTTGTTTCCGGGTTTCAGGAAATACTTAATTAATCCTTGTGTTTTTAACTCGTCGATTATAGGACTATTTTTAATCCGCATTCGTAAGGTGGATTCGTTAATATTCCATCGATAGCTTGCTTCGTTAGTGGTCATAACATCTTGTAGTTTCATGTCATTCATATGCATCTCCTATATGTTGTAAAGGTCTAATGTCCTCTTTTTCCTATATTATAGGTCTATTGTAATGACTTATAAGTCAATTGTAAATTGATATTTTCAAAAAATTATATTTTTAATTGAACGAACTTGAATATCGAGATAAAATAATGCAATGTGACAAAATGTTCAAACAGAAATGGAGAGAGGCATCGCATGTATCCCAAATGGATTGACAAAATGGCATTTTCAAAAGCACATCAAGAGTTATTAATTCAGTTGTATAGAAAGCAAATCACACGAAGAGAATATGATTCTTTGGTGAATGAGCTATATGTTTTAGAAACAAAGGGGATCTCAAAATAAAACATAAAAAAATTATTTTGAGAGGTTTTTGATATGGAAATAGAATGGAGTGAACTGTAATGAGGGGCAATAAAAAAGAAGAGCAAATACAGAAATTCATACTTATGCAAGAAGAAATCCGGCTATGGATTCAATATGTATTTCAGCAATGGGAGAGCAAGAAACAAGAACAGCACAATTCATTTCCGAAATTAGCATATATAGAGACAGTAGCATTTGAAAGCTCAGAATCATATCAAGAAATAAAAAGACTTTCTGTAGGAATGGTGCGGGAGATGAAAACATATAAAAGAGAAAAATTATTGCTACAAATAACGGAATTGCATCAACATATGCAAAGCATTGTGTCAGCTGTCCTAGAAACGATACAAAAATATTCTGCATCCTAATTAATATATATAGTGATATCCCATTTGAAAAAGTATTGTAAGTGAACAGTAAGTAATAAAAAAAGAGTAGCTAATAATGGCTACTCAAAATGGAATACATATTATGGATGATTAACAGTTTTCTCATACAAGCTGTACTTTATACAAAAGGTTAAGAAAATTATAGGTGGTTTGTATCCTTTGTCTGTTTTTATTTTAAGCATGTTGTTTCAATTTGGATCGAGAACTGGTATTGTTCGTGTGATTCTTCTTCTAACAAAGTAGCGAGCGCTTGTAATTGGTGAATGACTTTCTGTTTTGATTTACGGCCTGTATAGTGGATATGAAAGGATTCTGGAATAGAAGGCTCTATCGGTGCTGACGGAATTGTTGTCGGTTTAGTTTCTGAAATCACGGGTACATCTTGCATTGGGATGGTTGATGGGAGTGTTTGCGTTTGAGCTGGTTCGGTGGAATGAGTATATTCTAGAGTGTTAGGTGTATCTTCTTTGGGAGTAGTTTTTTCTTTTCCTTTTCGTTTTGCCTGCATGTGCCCTTGGGTCGTAATTTCATGTTTTTTATACAAATCATAGAGTTTATTTTTATAGGTTCCTAATCCTTCTAAGATTTCTTTGATTGAAAAGTGCTCTTTCCAATATTGCAGCCGCATTTTTTGTTCTTCCGCAGGTAGAGATTCGAAAGAAGCTAAGGGAATCCATGTATTCAGTTCTTCGATACGTACTTTTTCCGGCAATGGGAATCACTCCTTGAAAGATGGTATGTTGTATAGATTCTATAGGAAAGAGGGATTCCCCTTGAAAAGAATTGTATAGACCGTTATTTTTCGAAAAATTCTTTATTACTTTAACCCTCTTTTTTGAATTGCTGATTGGGGTTTCTCTGTACCCATCGCATCCAAAAGGGACATTAATGATTAATTTTATACAAAGGAATGTCTTTAGATCCATCTATCCTACCCAATTCATAAATATTTAGGTATTGCTATTTACAAAGATAGATACAGCAAAGTTAAACTTTCCTCAGTAGCTCACGTTTTTCGATTTCACGATATAACGCTGATTTTGTTACAGCCATCTTTTTCTCAAGTTGCTTAAATTTAGGGAGAATAAATAGGGAGTGTTCTAAACTAGAAAAATCAGGGTTCCTAATCGTTTCCCTAAAATTAGGACTTTAGGGAATATAACAAGCTAATATACCTTTTTTGGGGGTTGGGCAAAGAAACCCAAAATATATTAAAGTATTTGAAATTAATTGAAGGGAAGATTTTAATGAAAAAGAATATAACAATTACTCTAGTATTTGTTCTCCTATTTTTACTGATAAATGGTATAAATGACATTATTAATGGGGCGACTGGAATATTTGACTATACATGGGTTGTATTAGTTACATTTGCCATGTTGTACAACTTATTTGCTTTATATACATTATATATAAATAAAAATAAATGATTTTTTTTGTTTTTATATTGCATTGTTAAGATGGGTATTAGCTACTTCAAATGTCCTTATACATTGGATAAAAAACATAAATAGAAAGAGGTACAATTAATGGAATTAGATGTTATGTTTGAGATTGCGTGTTTTTTGCAAGCAGGAAATGGTTCTTACGAACTTTTGGGGAGTACTTACGACTTAGAAGTATATTAATTTGCTTAATTTTTTTGACATAATAATTCACAATCTATACAGGACGCGTTTGGTCAATACATGTAAACTTGCTCTTCCATACACCATACGTTTAATTAGATTAATGATTAAACGAGACAATATTAAATCTAATTTAAATAAAAATTTGATAAATGTTAACTTCATTAAGTGTTATTGTTATTTACAGTAATTATAACAAAAAACAAATGAAAATATAACACTTTTAATATATGGATTTATAGTTTAATATTTGGAATTGTAGGAGGTGGAAAAATGAAATCTATGGCAATTAAATCTCAAAAAGGTAATTTATACTTATATGCTCTTGCGATTGTTGGTGTTGCATCATTTTATGCTTTAGTAAATGCTGGACTAATTCTTCAACTTGCAGGAAAGGTTGCATGGACAGGCGTAAATGCAACAGCAATTTCTACAATTTTAAATACGATTATTAATGGCGCAAGCATTGGTGGTGCAGTAGCTGCAGTTGTAGGTGTAGCACTTGGTGGACCGGTAACAGCTGCACTCACTGCTATCGGACGAGGCATGTTAATTAAATGGGTAAAACAACGTGGCTTCTCATCAGTTGTAAAATTCTAATTACTAGAAAAAATCAAGGTAACCATAAGGTTGCCTTGATTTTTTAAATGGAGGTTAAATTGGAAAACTATTTTATTTTTTTTAATAAGTATGCTACAAAAATAGCACTTTCAATATATTTGTTCGGAATGGCATTTGCATTAATATTATTCTTAATTTTAAATGTAGATTTTGGTGAGATTACCTTTAATAATGATATTGGTAATTTTTTTGATATATTTATACACAACTTAAAGGTTCAGATGTTTATATTTATGGGGGCATTGCTTTTAGGTATTCCAACAATCATTTTATTGTTTATAAATGGGTTTTCTATTGGAATGACGGTGGCACAAGCTATTATTTCTGAAAATCTAATAGAATTACTATTACACATTTTACCACACGGGATATTTGAAATACCTGGATTTCTTATAATTTCTATACTTTCTTATCAAGTATTATCTGTTTTTAATCAAGAGAAAAAGTTGAAGGCACTTTTTGGATTTTTTAATGAAAAAAAATATTTATTTTTATTAAGTTTCATATTAACATTTCTTGCTGCATTAATTGAAGGAATATAAATAGAAAATTGAGGTGTAGTCAGTGCAAGAGTATATAGAAAAAGGATCAATTTATAAGTTCTTAGTTTCACCAATTAAAAATTTAAAAAAGAAGAATTTAAAAGAACCCTTATTATTATTAACCCTACTCTTTATAGGAATAACAATAGTAAGCGGAATAATTAGTAGCAAATTTATATTGAATAATGAAGCTGTTGCAGAAATTCAGTCAAGTATCACCGTAGAGAAAGGAAGATTAAATTTATTTTTAATTATAATTACATCATTTATGGCAATATTGAACGGGTTTACCAGCAATATTATTATTGCCTTTATATATAAAATAATTTTTATCCTTTCGACAAAAGATGTGAATTTTAGAAAAGTTTACTATATTTTCTTTTATATGGGCACTATTTCTTTACTAGGTGTAGTCTTTAATGGCGGATTATCTATTTTAGGTGACCATAACACGATTCAAAGTTTTTCTAGTCTTTCATTTATTATGTCAGATAACACCTATATTAAAGCTTTGTTAAAACTTTTGGATGTTTTCTTTATTGTTCAAGTTTACATTTTGGGATTATTCTTAAAAGAAATAGCCTGCTATTCTTGGAAAATCACGTTTTTAATTCTTATAGTACATACATCAATTATGTATGTATCTCAGCTTTTTATTTAATAAGGGGAATTTAATAAATGCTAAAATCAATGTTTATATATGTTTTATTCTACTCAAAATATATAATTCAACACAGAATAGAAAGTTTAGAAAAAGTTTTCCTGAAATTTAATAAGGAAGTGTACTTTAGAAGATATGGATATATTATTTATACACTTTTCTTTATTCTAAAAATTTCATTCGAATGTATTATATATTTAGGAATTTCATATTTTCTCAGTCTATATCTTAATAGTTTTGAAGCATGGACAATGTATTCCTTATATTTGGTAGGTATCATTGGTATTATCAATGGGATATCACTTACAAAAAGAGTTTTATCGCCAGTAGATAAAAACATTCTATATTTATTACCCTACTCTAATAGGACCCTATATTTATATACGTGGTTGTTAAAGTTTAGTGTTCATAATGTGAATTCAATATTACAATCCATTATATTAGGAATATCTATATATATTATGTTTGGGAACGTTAACTATTTTATTTTACTATTAATTGGACTTTTAATTTGTAGCATCATGGTATCTTATATTGTCACATTGTACATATGTGTTTTTTATGTCAAATGTATTCAAACAGGCTATAAAATAGCAGCTTTTATTACATCAATATTTAAAGGTTTGATGATATATATTTGTACATACTTTATAGCAAATTGGATTGTACACTGGCTCATTTCTGTAGAAGATATAAGACAGATATCTACTTGGAAAAATATAGTAGATGTATTTTTCAAACAAATCAAAATCTATATTTTTGAATTGAACATAAAAGAATTAGTGTATAGCAATAGTTTCAATAATATTATATTTACTGCTGTTACTATATTAGTAGTTGTTGTGGGAAGTATTCACTATTTATTGGCTGGAAAATGGTATAGATTTCAATGGGAGACACCGTTTAAAGGTGATTACTCTGATTGGATTTTGGTCTTAAACAAATACTTTAATAAATTTGTTAAATCTCCTTTACTAAAAGTACAAATTCAAAACTTTTTTAACAGCCGAATTCAACTTAGCCACCACTATTCTTACTTTTTTGGGCACTACTTTAATTATGCCTTTATTGCCCTTTCTAGTATAGTAGCTGCGCTTCCGAATACTGGAGGTGTGGATATTGTTAAATTTGTTTTAATATATATCATATTTAATTCAATTTCCAAAGATGCATATGAAACTATAACTTTATTTCCTGGATTATTACGTTTTGATAGTGATAGTGGGATATTACGCTTATATAGAATGTCGAATGTTTCATTTAGTAAGTTATATCATTCAAAAATTCAATTTCAGAGGTTTTTAGGTTCAGTTGAAATGTTTTGTATTGTTATAATCTGTTTCTGCATTATCAAACCTAACTTACAAGAAACGTTTTTTATTAGTTGTGTGATTACTTTAAATTACTGTGTTACCCCCCACATAACTACACTATCTACATATATGTTCCCGCATCTACATAATCAGCATTACTCAGAAATGGAAGATTATGTAGAGACAGAGTTTGTTATAGATAAAGTGGCTTATCAATTCCGACAAATTATATTTTTCTGCACAGCTACACCTTTTTTAATGTTAGTATTCTTAGAAATTAATACAGATTGGATGTATCTGATCATTGGTAGTTTGTTTGTTATTATAAGTTTTGTCAGCTTAAAATTGATTAAAAATATTATAAAAAAAGCCGAGTCTAAACTCAATCAAATGGATATGTAAGGGAGTTAGTATGTTATTACAAGTAAATAATTTAAACAAGGCATATAAAAAATCAGAAGATGTGTTGAAAAATCTCAACTTTAGTATGAATTCAGATGAAAGGGTTGCAATTATAGGTAGAAACGGTGTTGGAAAGTCGACTCTTTTAAAAATAGTCTCAGGATTATTAATACCAAATGAAGGTTCAATTTTGTTTCAAAATCTAGATTTATTGAAAAAGCCCGAGCTTCGTAAAGAGATTGGTTTTGTCTTTACAGAACCGATATTTTATGAAAGTTTAACAGTGGAAGAAAATCTAATATTTATAGCCTCACTTTATAAGGTGAAATCAATTAAAAATACGGTTCGGGAGAGGATGGGGAAATTTAATATATATGATTTTAGACAAAAGAAAGTTTCATCTCTATCCAGCGGTATGAAGCAAAAAGTACAAATTTGTGCATCTACCATCCATAATCCTAAATTACTAATCATGGATGAACCTTTTAATAAACTTGATTCCCTATCCCTTGAATTTTTATATGAATTTATAGTGAATTTTGATGGCGGAATCTTATTTACGAGTCATGATAAAGAACACGTATATAACTTAGCAACTAATATATTAGTTTTAAAAGATAAAGAAATATTACCTGGAATGGAACATCCAAATAAAAACGTTTCCCATACCGATTTTTATAAATGGTATGATGAAATTTTATAAAAAGGAAGGTATACCATGCAAAATAACTATTTTGAAACTGTAAAATTAACTTTTAAAAAAGACGTTAAATCAATTGAAACTTGGAGTGTGTTTTTTATTTTCTTTTTTGTTACATTATTTAGCTTGAAAAAGTTTGATAATGCTGGATTACCTATGTACATAAAAGTTTTTGCGATTTCTTTAGTAACGTTTATTATCTGTTATCTTATTAAATGTTATAGAATCTTTAAGAAAAATTAAATTAAACAATAATATAGGTTCTGTTCTAACTTTTTTACAGGTAGAAAGTTAGGGGGAGGTATAGCTGAATTCTATACAAGTGTGAGTAATTTCTGTAATTCATTGTACGTTGAATCGTTTTGATTCCTTTTGTATTTTCGCACGATATTAAACAATTACCATATGTTTAGTTGTATTTAGTTTTGAAAGGGGAATGATTATGTTACCAAATACAGTTCGTACTCCAAACAAGAAGAAATGGATTATTATTGGGGTTATTGCACTAATTGTTATTGTGGCAGCAGTTAATATTTTTATTATGCAAGGCAAGAAGAAGGGCGCATCAACAACGGCTGATGCTGTAAGTTTTGAGAAAGTGACAGAGCGTAAGCTGAATCATACGAAGTTAATTTCTGGTCAGGTGAAGCCTGGTAATATTGAAAGCTTCTATGCAGATCCAGCCAAAGGGAAAGTGAAAGATATTGAGGTAAAAGAAGGGCAAGAGGTAGAGAAAGGTACGAAGTTATTCTCTTATGATAATGAAGAGATTAATCTTCAAATGAAGCAAGCTGAGCTTGATCAGAAGATGGCGGATATGCGTTATGATCAAGGGAAAAAGAAGATTGATTCATTGAAGAAAGAGATTAAGAAGGCGAAAGATAGCGGATCTGCAAAAGAAGTAACAGATCCAATGGAAGAGCAAGTAAGTGAGTTAGAAATGGCACAAAAGACAACTGATCTTGAGAAAGAAAAAGGGAAGTTACAAAAAGAAGAGTTAAGTAAAAAACAGAAAGAACTTACGATTTATAGTAATTTCACTGGTGTTGTACAGAAGTTAGATAAGGATGCAGCGCAAAGTTCATCTCAGGCATTAGGTGGTCAAGGGAAAGCATTTTTACAAGTTGCTTCTAAGGACCCGTTCCAAGTTCAAGGGACTTTAACAGAGCTTCAAAAGTCACAAATTCAAAAAGATCAAACGTTCACTGTAACTGCGAAAGCAAATAATAAGAAGAAGTGGACAGGTAAGATTACGGAAGTAAGTGAGTTCCCAACGAGTGCAGAGATGGCTCAAGCTGCTGGTGAAGGAACTCAAAATATGTCTCAATATACATATAAGGCAAGTCTTGATAGCCAAGATGGTTTATCTCCAGGTTATCACGTTTCTCTGCAAGTAAATTTAGAGAATAAGACGATGATTGCTGTTCCAAGTAAAAGCATTGTAGAAAAAGGCGATGATGCATTTGTTTATGTTGAGGATAAAGGGAAGCTTCGTAAACAAAATGTGAAAAAAGGTTCTACTGATGGGGACTGGACAGAGGTTGTAGAAGGCGTAACAGTGGGGCAAAAGGTGGTTAAAAATCCTTCCGACGATGTGTATGACGGAATGGAAGTGAAAGAGAAATGATTACGTTAAATCATATTGCTAAAACGTATTATCAAGGGAAATTGGCGGTGCCGATTTTGCATGGTATTAGTTTAACAATTCAGAGCGGTGAGTTTGTTTCGATTATGGGACCGTCTGGCTCTGGTAAGTCGACGCTTATGAATATTATCGGTTGTTTAGATCGTCCAACAGAAGGCGAATATATGCTGAATGACGTGAATATCTTAACAGCAGACGAGTCAAAGCTTGCTTTAATTCGTAATGAATATATTGGCTTTGTATTCCAGCATTTTAATTTACTGCCTCGTCTTTCCGCAGTGGAAAATGTTGAGCTTCCGCTCGTATACGGTGGCGTGAAGAAAGCGGAGCGTCGCAAGCGTGCTTTGGAGGCGTTAGGTAAAGTTGGATTAGCGGATCGCGTGCATCATTTACCAAATGAGTTATCCGGTGGACAGAAGCAGCGTGTAGCGATTGCAAGGGCAATTGCGAATAACCCAACGTTCATTATGGCCGATGAGCCGACTGGTGCGCTAGATACGAAGTCTGGTGAGCAAGTTATGGATATTTTTACGAAGCTTAATGCAGAAGGTACGACAATTGTTATGGTTACGCATGAAGAGGAAGTAGCGGCTTATTCGTCTCGCCGCATTGTACTGCGAGACGGGAAAGTTACAGAAGATAGAAGGTGTGCAGTATGAGTTTACTAGATAGTATGAAAATTGCCTTATCGTCTATTTTAGCTCATAAACTACGCTCGGCTTTGACGATGCTTGGGATTATTATCGGTGTAGGCTCTATTATTACCGTCGTTGCGATTGGGCAAGGTGGGGAAGCTGCATTGAAATCTCAATTTGTTGGATCAGGTAATCAAACAGTTCCGATTCATTATAGTGCTGATATGAATGATCCTTTTGGTATGGGGATGGTAGAAGCACCGAAAATAACTGAAGAAGATATTTTTGAAATTAAAAAAATTCCAGAAATCTCACATGTTATAATAACAAATTCAAGTATGGAATCTCTTGATATTGAAGATAAAAAAGAGATGGTGAATATTACAGGATTAGACAATGAGTATTTCACGGTGAATAAAGTGAAAGTACTCAAAGGACGTTCGCTGCAAGAATCAGATGTGGATCAAGGTAATAATGTTGTCATGATTAGTAAACAAATGGAAGATAAGGTGTTTAAAGATGCCAATCCGGTCGGTAAAATTATTGAAATGAAAGGTCAACCGATGCAAATTATTGGTGTCTATCAATCAGATAATGAGTTTATGGGAATGGGCCCATCAGAAGCACTAATTCCCATTTCATTATGGCCGACACTGTATGGAAAAGATGAAATTCAAAATATTTCTGTTCAAGCAAAACATGTAGATAATTTAGAGAAGGCAGGTAAAAAGGCTGCAGATGTCTTAAACAGTCGTAAACCGAGTGATGCAACTGGTACATACGAAGTTATGAATTTAAAAGAACTTCAAGAAGGTATTTCAAAGATGACCGGTATTATGACAATGATCATCGGCGGTATCGCTGGTATTTCACTAGTCGTTGGTGGTATTGGTGTTATGAACATTATGCTCGTATCTGTAACAGAACGTACGCGCGAAATTGGAGTACGTAAAGCACTTGGAGCGACGCGTAGTAAAATTTTATTACAATTTTTAATTGAAGCAGTTATGTTAACGCTTCTAGGTGGTTTAATCGGAATTGGTCTTGGGTATGGCGGGGCATATATCGTTTCCACATTTGCGAAGTGGCCACCGCTCGTTTCATGGGAAGTTGTCGTTGGAGGAGTGCTATTCTCTATGACACTTGGTATTGTTTTTGGATTAATTCCAGCAAACAAAGCTGCGAAATTAGATCCAATTGAAGCATTACGTTAT
Source organism: Bacillus sp. FSL K6-2944 (assembly GCF_038005385.1). NCBI lineage: Bacteria > Bacillati > Bacillota > Bacilli > Caryophanales > Bacillaceae > Bacillus > Bacillus sp. FSL K6-2944. The sequence goes on from NZ_JBBOTE010000008.1 coordinate 41,672, forward strand.
GAGTAATTAACTTGTATGATAGAAATGCTATTCAACCATACAGGATATAAAATATGAGGAGTGTAAAACATGGAAACAAACGTAGTAAAAGGGAAATGGAAGGAAAGACCATCATTAGGTGGCATGCTTCTTTCACCGAGTGTGCAATTTTCGAAACTGAAGGTCACACAAAAAGTATGGAGTGCTTTCTTTTTAGTTGTTTTTTTTCAAGCAATTGTAAAAGGGATTTCTTCTTATGCCGCTCAAAATACTGCGGAAATGATAGAAATACAGAAACAACTGGGTGATGTGCAAGAATCTATGGGATTGATGATAGGTAAGGCGATGGGAACTAGTTTTTTCGGGGCGCTTATCGGAACTTTATTAGTAGCAATGATCTATAAAGTCTTTCTCATGTTTTTTGGAAATGATACGTCTTATAAGATGGTACTTGCTATTATTGTGTATGCAAGTATTGTACTGATTATTGGTGATCTATTCAATGCAATTGTAACACTTATGTTTGGTGGAAATATAACAGGATACACGAACTTAGCCCCATTATTCCAACAAGGTACACTACTCCATGGAATGGCTAGCGCATTTGAGGTATTTTATTTATGGTATTTAGGTTTAATTTGGATGGGATTACGAACAGTTGCCGGATTAAGTAAAGTAAAATCCTCCATTCCAGTTGTTGTCATCTTTTTGATACAAGCGGCGTTTATTACTTTTGGCACCATGATGGTATCAAAGTTCATGTAATTTAACGATTTCATCCAAAGGATATGTTATGCTCTACTTGAATATATCCAGGTAGAGCATATATTTTTAGTCAATATTATCTAGGGATATAGGAATCTATACGAATACGTTTGAATCCTTTGGCTGGATAATGAATTGTTTATCCTAACATGTGAAAACTGCGGCCAATGTTCCCAAAAAGCAGTGTTACCATAATATTCAAGTACTTAGTTATGTTGATAGAATAGAAAGGGTTGTATGTAAGATGGTATATACAGAGCTCTCCTCTTCGTTTCAGAGGAGTTTTCGTTCTGATTTATGTAAAGTATTGCGCTACTATTTAGAAGACACGAAATATGCATGTGTTACAGAAGATATATCGATTGTGACAGATTCATTTGTGGAGATATTGATGGTATATTTTCAAGGTTCCCCTGTATTTCTTAAGTGGGAGAAAATCGGTTTTGAAATGGATCGTATCTCGTGTAAGGATATTTTGCAAGAAATTGAACATGCTATGCGCCAAAGAAGTTCTACGTTAAAACATAGAAATCATTTTTATCGGTTACTACGAGAGATAGGCCTTCAAGAAGATATCCCACCGGATTTTTTGTGTATGAAGAAGAGAATAATAGAATTGGAAATGCTAAAACAACAGCGAGAGACAAAGAAAAAAGGCCGTCTTGTTTCGGGGCGGCAAATCAAATCGTTACAAGTTTTGTGGAAGAAAACATTTCATCGAGATTTAGAGGTATCAAAGGACATGACACAAGGAGAAGTCGATGAATTATTTCGTCGTATACATAAAAAACAGTGTAAGTTAGCTCGGATGGATAAAAAGAGTGGTTTTAGTGGTATAGCAAAGGTCTTTTGATATGCGAAATTGCATATTTTATTTTCTCTCTAATCATGTATAATGAGGGAAATACAGAAGGTAAGATTCTTAATACGGGGAGGAATAGGGTATGTCAATTGCAATCGCAGTCTTAACATTCATTGGGGGCGTTGCTCCATTAGTTACACAATTGTTAAAAGCATTTATGTAGTATATCGTTTCTGATATGTTGAAAACGTGATAGAATATGATTGTCTGTTATTTATTTTCATTCATTTGCCCCTTTGGGGCTTTTTTTATAAGATAAGAAAGTATAAGTTTTTGAGCACGAAGTGCTTCTTTGGAAAGCTTGCTATATAAGGGTTTGTGAGTAATATATCAAGTATGCACTATGCTCAAAAGGACCGGGTGATTTTCCCGGTTTTTCTTATATAAAAAATAAACACCACATCCGCGGTGTTTAAGGAGAAGATCATCTGAATTTAGTAAAAGTATTAGCATCTTGTATTTTACAGGAAATTATATATATTGGTATTGAGAAAGTTATTCTCTAAATTCGAGATAACAAATAATACATCCAACGATTATCCCCATAATGAGATAACCCAATAGAATATCTATGCCAAGTACAAACATGATGTTTCTTCCCATCTATTGGTTATTTTGCTAGTTGCGATTCATATTCCTTTACTAATTTATAGAAAGAGGAACGTTTAATTTCATATTTTTTCATTGCCCCCACCGCTGTAATGTTTCCATCGTGCCATTCTTGGTAGGCTTTGATGAATTGTTTGGTAATTTGTACAGGCGGTCTGCCTAACTGTTTCCCTTGCTTCTTTGCAAGTGCGATTCCTTCTGCTTGTCGTTGTTTAATATCATTCCTTTCTTTTTCTGCGAAGGCAGAAAGAATAGTAAGAGTTGCTTTTTGTACAGCCTGTTGGATAACATCATTTGTACTTTCTCCATTATAATTCACATTAATAAAAGGTTCTTTAATAAATTGTAAGTTAATTCGCTGTTGTTCAAAGTAACGAAATTCCTCTAACACATCATTCATGCTACGACCTAATCTTGTTAAGGAATCAAAAATAATGGTATCGCCCGTACGAGCTAATCGTTTTAACATTTGATAATTTTCTCTCTTCATATTTTTACCAGATTGCTTATCTATAAAAATATCCCGATCTTCTATTCCTAGGTATTTCATATTTTCAATCTGACGTTCTTCATTTTGGTCTTTACTGGAAACTCTGACATATCCAAACTTTTTATCTTTCAATCTTTTCACCTCGACCACAATTATATCTCATTTATATCTGTAAAGGTGTATAAAAAATAAAGATGTCTGTAAAATTAAAAACAAACTTTTATGGACGCGTCTTTTCCTATATTTCTATGTATCTGAAAAAGTACACCTTTACGAACTGTTAATCTAAAATATTTATCAACTTATGAATCTAGTTTATACATTTAATTTGTTATATATTTAGTGCGTAGCTAAAGTTTTAGTTTACGGAAAGGTAATGCATTTAGAGAGGGGAATTGTATGAAGGATAATGCGTTTAGTTTTTTTATGATGATATTAGTCGGAATTATCGGATTTTTATTTGTGCCCGTTGTACATGCTGAAACAGAGAAATCATTTCAACCAAATGATTTCTCTACGTATGGATTGGGTTTAAAAGATACGAAGATGAACGAAGCTATACCCGAGTATACACCATCTATTTCTTATCTCGCAAAACAAGAAGCAACCAAACAAAAACAACAGGGAATTCAAAATCCAAATATTCTTCCCAATCGCATTGATTTACGTGAATATTTTCCAGAAGTACGAAGTCAAGGGAAGTTTGGTACATGTGTCCCATTTGCTACAACTGCTTTAAGAGAATACTATATTGCAAAAGATGCAGGAGCACGTGGAACAGACATTACGTATTTATCGCCCTCTTATATTTATTATCCAAGTGGGCCAAAGGACGGTATGTATTTCGAGTCAGCCTTTCAAATTTTAAAACAAGAAGGAGTACCTCCAGAAACAGAACGCTTGTATGATTTAAATCCAGAAAATACAAACCAATTTAAAGAACCTCTTACAGCCTTACAGCAAAAAAATGCAGTTCCTTATAAAATTAGTTCCTATCAAGCTATACGTCAAGCAAATATGATTGCTGATATTAAGCAAGCAGTAGCAAATCAAGACCCTGTTTTAGTGGGAATACATGTATATCCCAACTTTGATGCAACTCCTACCTCTGGAATTGTACCACCTGTTACAGAAAAGAAATCGAGAGGGGGACATGCTCTTGTGATCGTGGGGTATGATGAGACAAACCAATGGTTCATTGTAAGAAATAGTTGGGGGACAAAATTTGGTGACCACGGATATGCATATATGCATTATCAGACATTATTAGATATGTCAAATAGTGTGGCGTATGTGATTAAGCCTATACACAAGCAATATCCGCCATTTGGGGTACAAATGCAAACTACGGATATAAGTTCTTCTGAAATTAAATTCAACATTTCAGCAAAAAATGCGACTGCATACGATTTGTATAAAAACAATCAAAAAATCCAGACTTTTTCAACATCTACCATTACAGATTTAAATATCGTACCTGAGCAATCTTATATGTATCATGTGGTAGCGAAAAACGCGATGGGAGAAACTCGCAGCTATCCTTTATCTATTTCGATTCCACCTATCATATCGATTCAACAGGCTAGTTAATATCTTTAAAATAAGAAGAATCTAGTGGGAGCAACGTACTAAAAAAATGGATGTACTTGTAAAGAGAAGGAAAATATATCTATTTGAATATACACGTGGATAAAGATATGGTTAGTACAATGCACGAGTGTAATGAAATGATGACTTCTACCATGTCTATGATAAAATCTACGAAAGAAAAATGCTGTTAAGCACACGATCTTCTATATGATTTGTAGGTATCATCTAGGAAGTTTTTTTAGAAGACGGTCCTTTTTCGACCGTCTTTTCACCATACATGACCAACAGGTGGAAGATGAGCACAATATAAACGTTTCTATATTCAGTAGTTTGTACATAGAGGATATGTTAATATTAATCTAATAGGTTTTAATTTTCTGAACTTTACCTATTTTATGACTAGAGAGGTGGAAAAGATGGATAAACAAAACATTTTGTCGGAACTAAAGAAAGGTATGGAAGCGGTCATTTGTGAAATAGAATTACAGGAACAATCAATTGTGAAAACTGAGGAGGTTCTACAGAGCTATCTACATGTGATGAAAGATATCCTTCGTTTACCAGATGTAACCACCGTACAAACACCCCATAGAGAGAAGGAATTCACAGAACCAGAGACGAATCCCCTTCATACAAATTCTCTTGCTAAAACAGAACCTTTTGAAAAGAGGGAATCGTATGTATTTCAGCGTAAATTAAAGGGAGGCGAATTACAAGGAATAGGATGTTTTGTCCCCGAACGCATTGTCAGAGCGCTAGAATTAGAACAAGGGGATTTCGTGTATGTAACAGAAAATGCATCTGTGTCGGATGGACGGTATAAGCATAGATTTGAAGTGGCCGAAAGGCGACATATGCCACCAAATGAAGAACGTGGTTGTTGTTCCTATGCTATTGTAGAATATGATGAAGAACGACAACAATTTTTTGTGGAGAAAGACATGCAACAGAATCGTATATATGTCAATGGAGCTCCTTATCGATTTTGGATTCCGCCAAAAGATGCTGCTTCTGTCGTCCAGGGAGATATTATTGATCTTGCCTATTCCAAGAGTTCTCCAGACATTGTCAGGGTTGCTTGGACGTATCCGTCTAGTTTTGTAAATGATTTTAGTAAACCAGCCCGTATGAAGAGAAAGCAAGAAAAAAATCAAAAAGAGTATGTACAAACGTTGGAAGGAAAGACAATTTTGATGGTAGGATTTGAACCAGGTCGAGCAGCCATTGAAGAAGAAATTACCGTTAGAGGTGGAAATTTTCAGTGGGCGCATGGGAAAAGGGAACGAGAAGTTACATTACGCAAAATGATACGGAATGCAGATATTGTCATGCTCATGTTAGAACATATGGGGCATGGTGGTGCAACCTCCGGCTCTAAAGGTGTGGTACGGATAGCAAAAGAATTAGGCGTTCCCTTTGGTACGACACATACATTGGGGAGAAGTTCTTTTGTCCATAACGTTCACCGCATACTAGGCATAGATAGTGTAAACATGCAATCCGTAAGCTAGGTGAAGAACGAAGTAGGGTAAAAGAAATCAAAACAAAAAATATAAACCCTGATAAAAAAGATAAGCCAGATTGGAACTATCCAGCTAAAATGAAATAACAAATTGAATAGTGACTTCTCCTGATATATAATGAATATAGACCATTCTTTTATTCAGTTGAGGGAATAAGCGGATGATACAACAGTTATACAATTCTTATTCTCTCTTATATCTTCACACATCATATGAAAAGGGTGTGCTATGTGTAAATGATTTTCTTATATCGATTTGATGTAAAAGAAAATGGCATTCAATTCGTTTTAAATAAACAAATTGCTGCTGATATGCTTCCACACCATAATATTCTATTGAGACCATTAGTGACAGTATTGGCTGAAACCTTACAATTGTATTGCTTGTTAAATAAAGAGCCGACCTTATTAACGAGTAACATGCGAGAAAACGGTGAAATAGAAGTCATATTAAATCAAGAATTAAGACAATGTATAGACGGGTATACAACAAATCACGTGATTTTGAAAAATGGCAAACGAATTGCTGATATTTTAATAGAAATTCGGAATGCTTATACCATATATCACTAAACTTACAGGAATAGTACTACATATATAAATTTCAATTATAAAAACAATTGAAAAGAATGTAACAGAAGAAGTGTGTCGTTTGAATTTCCAGATTTCCTTTTCTATTTTTCCATAGTAACATGAAAACTATCAGTAAATTGGATGCAAATAGATATCGAAGACAGGAGAGGGATTATACATGGACAAGTCATGGTCTGGTAATTCTACACAATTGTTACAAGAAATTGATTGGGAAATGAGCAGAATTGAATCGATTCTTCAGCAGGTTTCTATAGATGGTTTGATAGAAGAATCATATGAGATTCACGAGATGCTTATAAAAGTACCTCAGTTATTGCTCATTTTACAACAAGACCTCAAAATGACACCACTGGCAAAAGGACTACATTTACAACTCCAAAGTATACAGGAACAGTATAATCAATTGTTTGATAAGGGAGAAATGAATCGTAAATATTCTGAATAATCATACAATAACAGAGAGACATCCCACCGATTAAGATGTCTCTCTGTTATTGTTCCAAAATATGGCGTACATCCGACAGGTCCATATTCGTAAATTTTGCAATATCTTCGATATCCATACCGTTTTTATGCATGCCACGGATTAATTGCTCTCTTTCGGCTAATTTTCCTTTTTCCATGCCTTTTTCTATTCCTTCTTGAATCCCTTCTTCTTTCCCAACTTTTTTCCCTTTTTCCATACCTTCTTCTATACCAACCTCACGAGCATGTGCTAATTTCGCTTGTTCATCAAATAACACTTTTTCACGTGCTTCATATGCGAGACGGAAAGAGCTACTCTGACTCATATTTCCCCATTTGTGGATTGCCTTCTGTAACATTGGATCTTGTTTCATGGCTATATCCTCCAACGTGTGGGTTAAATGTTCATCTTCATGCGCTGGTAGTAAAAGTAACCAACGAGCAAATTCATTTTCCCACGGATTAATTTTTTCTTCTCTCCATTGCTGTAGCAATTTCGGAATTTCAATGAAATGGATTTCCAAATCTTCGAGTAACACTTCCTTGTGTTGTTGACTCCAAAATTGTCCAACTGTATGCATGTCATCATATTGAGGAAAGAGATCAAAATCTAATAGATTAATCGCAATTGTTTTCCGTAAAGAACGATAAGGCATCCCTTGCTCTAATTGAGATGTATACAATTTACTCCAATAATACAGGGAACGTTTTACTATTTCTTGTGTATTTCGTAACTGTATTTCTACATTTACCTTCGTCCCATCTTGAAGTGTAGCTAATATATCTAGTATAGATAATTTATCTTCTTCGTATTCTTTATGGAGGTGTGGGTCTTCAATTTTTAAGGATACAATCGGTGTAGATAATGACTCATGCAAGATTGCATTTAAGAAAGAAATCAGTAATTCTTCTTGGCCTTGTACACCAAATAATTGCTTGAACGCAAAATCGACTCGTAAATTGACTAAAGGTTGATTCATAAAGAGAGTCACCTTTCTTATTTCATATTCTGTCTTCTTTGTTATTCCCCTTTTTCGGGGGAATGGGCAAAGAAAGTATATATCTATTGTAGCGGAGGAAGGAGAGAAGAAGCAACCTTTGTTGTTTCTTTTGGTGTGTTTTATTTTTTTATTATGGTACGTGAAATTTTATAAGCGGCTTGTATATGCACTTATTCTCACTAATTTATATCCCTTTCTACCCGGAATATTTACTATCCATCTTTTCATCCCCTTATCTACTCATGTAGACGCTTTTTATCTTCCGAGACCTAAATGTATTCGGTACTTTATTCTCTTTCGTTATAGAGGGATCTGATCATTCGTTTTTATCACCCTCGGCTCATAAATTGGATTTAATTTCCATTTATTTGACGATATTCAAGTGAACAGAACATGATCCTGTACATCCTGAATTACATGTGAATCGTCAAATGGGCCGAACAGTAAGACACCGCTCGTTGCTTCAACTCTTCGTACGTGCATAATCTTTGTTTCTCAAATAATTTCGGATGTTTCTGTCTATAGTATTGGAACAATTCTTCTCCATTATTCCGTATACGATACCGACGTGTTTCTCTAATTGTGCCTGGGATTTCTTCCGGATCAAATTGTCCTAGAATTTGTAATGCTTGTGAAGAGGGAATTTCTTTCCCTGTCACATAGGCATGGATAAAAATGATTTCTTTTATTGTTATATACGTGTAATATGAATTCACATCCATAAAAGAATCCCCTCCTCGTTCTATTTTTGTATCTGTACATGACTAGGCAGATACAAAAAGCTATCTGTTTATCCCATCAGTATGTGAACCGTTTGTTTCACTTGTTTATCGTCCACTCGATAAAATACTTCTGTTCCTTTGCGTTCATGTGATAACACTTTATGATTTCTCATTTTATGAAGATGTTGTGAAACCGTAGATTGCGGTAATGTTAAAATCTGTTGTAATTGGGTAACATTTAAAGTCTTTTTCCCTAATAATTGATGTACAATTTGTAGACGGACAGGATGTGCTAATACTCTCAGTATTTCCGCACTTCGTTCGAGTTCATAGTGAAGATCATTGAGCTCCATATAAAAAACATTTGTCATCTTCTTTCGCCTCATTCTTTCTTATTTCTTTAATCACCACCACCGCAGCTACCTCCACTATCTCCACCAAAAGACCCACCGCAATCATATGAACTACCATCATACACGCTATCATGATTTGAACCCGAACAGGAAAATAATAGTGATGAATTATGTGTGTTATTTTGTTTCGTCAAGTTTACTTTCTTTTTGTTTAATGGGACAGCTGTTAAGATTGTTCCAATTACAACAAATAGTATGATAACAATAAATTCCATATAATACCCTCCCCTACTTCGTTTCTTTTATAATCGGATTGTTGAAATGGCATGTTTATACACAAGCTGTTGTTTCCCGTCCACTTCTACCAAAATCGAATATACATCATATCCTTTTATTGTTCCTTTGATATGAAATCCATTAACTAAAATCATTGTCATGTTCTTTTTTCTTTGCACTGCTTCTTGTAGTACTTGTTCCTGAAAGGATAGCATATCTTTTGTTCTTTCCTTTTGAGGTACGTGTGGTTTTCTTTCCAATGTTTCCTTCCCCCTTCTTCTCAGGCTCTTACAAGATATTGTTCTAATTCTTTCCTCAATTGTTTCGCCCCTTCTGGACTCAACGCTAGCTTTCCATCTCCTAGTTTCATATGCTGGGAGGATACTTCTCCTGTAATGGGACAAACGTCATATCCCTTATATTTCTGCAGAATAATCTCTTCTCCCTCTACAAATATTTCTACCCAGTCTTTTTCTGCTATTTCCAGTACTCTTCTTGTTTCTCTCGGTATGACAATTCTTCCTAAATGGTCTATTTTGCGTAAAATTCCTGTTGATTTCAACTGTCATTTCCTCCTCCATTTTCTATGTATAACATTCCAACCTTATTTTTATCTTTCTTGTTCTTCTATCACTAATTGTACTCGAAACATGGTTTCTTCTCCTTCTAATACAGCACCCATTTTCAATAGACGATTGATTAATTCTTCGGAACTGTATACACCTGATAAGGTCGTGCGATATCCTTGTATTGGTGCAGCTACTGGTATACTGTGCACCACTTCAGAATCTGTATCAAAAAGAGAAATTTGTTCTACTGATGACAATACTTCCCTTTGTTTTTGCTTTGTTTGTTTCCCTTTTTTTCGATTTTTCTGACGTGATTCTTTTCGTTTTGCCACTACATTTTCCTTAGGAAGAGCGGGCAATTCTAGCTCCTTAATTAAGCTATACAACTTCGTTGTACTCATTTTCCAGTGCTTTACGATATCCTTCATATGAAAATGCATCCGGTAGCCCTGTAACATTTGTTTTTGCTGTTCTACAGGCAACGTTTCAAATTCTGTCCGGCTCATCATTGTTTCATACATATTTGAAATCTCCACCTTCGATGCTTTTTGGTAGCTTCGTTTCTCTTTTCCTTTCAGCATGTCAGTCGGAAATAACATCTTTCCGACATATCCTCGTTTTCCTGTTTTATGATGAACGCCCGAAGCAGTTCGCTTTTTTTCCCGAATTTCTTCTTGCAGTACACGTTGTACTTCCATTTTTCTCCCCCTCTCCACTTTTCCTTGTCTATTTGCCAATCCGGAATGATCCAATGAAAAAGAATTCCAGTTCACTCCTATAGGAATGAACTGGAATCATACTATACATCTATCATGTCACTTCTATCGTACCACATTTTTACTACCCATAGAAAAAAAGAAACGAATATTCCGACTATACAAACAAGATTCCCCTTTCTTCCTTCTGTAACATCATTTTTTGTTCTTCTTCTTTCCTTCTATCTTCAAACTCATTTTCTAATTTCCGATACCATTTGCCTTTTTTACAGGCAAAGTACGCTTTTACTTCTCCATATGGTATCCAAATACCACGTGCGTGTATCCGCTCCATCACGCTATCTACTATATATTCTTCTTCATAACGTTTCGGTTTTCGTAAATACAAGATAATGAAACTTCGGTATTCTTCTCGTAACCATCCTGCTATCAAATTCTTCTGATTTTGTGTGAGATGTGACCACTTCTTATTGGTTTGGAGAATTTGATGATTCTCGATAACATGATGTTTCACCGTTCTTCCCCCACTCTCCTCAAATAGATAGATATGATTATTATAACATATATTGCAAGCCTTTCCGCTTATTCCATCACCGTTCCTGATTACATATATGTGGTAAAAGAGGGAATAAAAGAACCTATACGCAAAAGGCTAAAAGTTCCGCCAGGAACAGGTCGTATTTTCTTCCGTTTCTCTCCAGAAAATCTCCACCTTTGAAGATGGCCACTTCACGTTGTTCCGCAGCTATCTTCATCCTTGCCCAACTTTTTTCGGCACGTCAACGTATTGTTGCTAAGCTGACGACAAAAAAGGAAATCTTTAGTCCTTCAGCTTACACGTCATATTGTACGTGCCGAACCGCCTGTACGATCGCCCATTGATTCCACTTATTCTCTGTATGGATACGGAAACCATGGGGGACTCGCCCCCATACCCCCAGCTAGCTTCTGCCAAAAAAGAAAGGAAAACCTTCTCGGTATGGATTCAGTTGCTCCACTTCATTCTTCAGCTAGATAGACATGCCATGATTCTAATGTTCTTTTACAGTAGCGGATATGCTCCTCTATCGTACATCTTGTACCCGTGTTACGATACAACTCATTTGTTGTTTCCTTATACAGCAACGACAGGAGTAAAGAGAAAATGAATTTCAGCTCTCTCACATACGGCTGCAATTCAGGTATTACTATTTCAACATCTCCCATTGTCAAATAATACCCACGATAGCCCTTAAATACATCATTTTCATTGCCTGGCGCACTTGTATCGAATACTTCTGTATTTCGCAAGCTAAAAATGAGCCATTTATTAATTGAAAAGTGAGCCACTTAGTAATTACTTTTTTCTATCCATTCTTTCGTTTCCAAAATTCGATAAGAACCCCCGATCATATTAATAACGTGCGCTCGATGTGTGAGCCGATCCGTTAATGCAGCTGTTAAAACTGGGTCATGAAAGACCTCTTCCCAACGATCGAATGATAAATTACTGGTAATAATTGTTGCGGCTCGTCCGGCACGTAAAGAAAGGTGAGTAAACAATAATTCAGCGCCTTCTTTATCAAATGAAATATAGCCGAGTTCATCAATAATAACTAAATCATACTTTTCAAATTTTAATCCGAATGAGCGTAACGTTCTTTCAGAACGACTTTCCTTCAATTGATTAATTAAGGAAGATACACTAGTAAAATAAACTTTGTAACCAGCTAAACACGCCTCAATCCCTAAACCTATCGCAAGATGGGTCTTTCCTGTACCTGGAGAACCGATGAATAAAATATTCTGTTTTTCTTTTATAAAATTTAATTCTTTCAGGTGAGAAAGACGCATCGCCGCATTTGGCGGCAATGCATCCATATCTAGTTCTTCCAAAAGCTTCTTCTCAGGAAAATTAGCTAATCGAATACGATTTGCTTTTGCGCGTACTAAACGATCTTGCTGTTCCTGTGATAATGCGAAATGCAAAAATTCTATAGGTGATGGATATTTTTCGAAAATATCATTTTGTTTTATTAACTCGCGAACACTTGGTAATTTCAACTCTTTACACATTTCAATTATTTCTAATTGTTTTTCCATTAATGAAGCACCTCAACTTTCTTAGAATTAAACAATGCTGTAATGACTGATAAATTTTCAATAGATTGTGAAGCTACTTCATCAGATTTCTGAACAGGTTTAACAGTTACACTATCTTGTTCTGCTAAAAAAATAATTTTTTCTGTTGTTAGTTGAATTAGTTGATTTTTCTTTAATTGGTTAACAGCCTTTAATACTTTCTCTAGGTTTCCATTTTCTTTTACATAGAAGAGTAAAGCTAGAAAATCGCGCTCATGTCCGATATAATAATTTTGATAAATCCTTTTAATTTCTGTTGGTGCTTGCTGTAAACATTCACTTTGAGCTAAAGCACCTTTTTTCTTTTCAAATGTTTGTAAGTAATGATAGATATCCATAATCCATTGATGGCTCTGCCAACAACGTTTATGTTTGGCAATGCATTCTCCTTTAATAAAAATAAGAATTTGCTCCGCGCTTGCCTTTATTTTTACGTATTCTCCAACATGCCCTTCGGGCACAGAATAATGGTTTTGTCGATAAGTAATTGTACTGTATTTATCTACCCTGAATTCATGAAGTTCCGATACATCAAATGCCGCGACTGATAAAGATCCTTCTCGAAATTGACGTTCTTCCTGCATTAATTCATGATGAGTGTTATGTTTTAAATAATGATTTCGCGAATTTAATTTTTGGAGAGTCTTTGCTAAATGCTGATGAGCTTCTTCAAGGCTGCTAAACGTATCACAATGTGAAAATGCTTTACGACGTACATACTCTACGCTCCGTTCCACATGTCCTTTTTGATTCCCTTTACGTGGCTCACAAAGACGAATTTTAAATTGATAATGTAAAGATAAATTCTTCATACCATCAGTTATTTCACGCTCTGTTCCAATAAAGGTTTTTACAACCGTTCGCATATTATCGTATGTAAAAACAGCCGGTACAAATTGTAAATATTCGATACATTTCACATGAACATCTTGCACACATATCATGGTTTCAGATTCATATAAATAACCAAATCGCTGATTACTATAGGGAAGAGTAAATAGGGCTAATGAATATTTACGATATTTGTCCTGAATTAAAAGTTTAACTTCCCCCCAATCAAACTCAATTTCTTGACCAGCTGTAGGCTTTTGACGTATAAATACCTCTCTATGCCTCTTTTCCTCTGCACTAATAAAATTACGCACAGTTGTATAACTAATTTTAAATCCTTCATCTAATAATTTTTCATGAATATCCACAATCTTCAATTGTTGTTTATGCATATTTCTAATACGTTTTTGTTTATTTTGTTTTAACATTTCACAAATCCGCCTCATAGCCGAGTTGGTGAGTGCTTTCTTTGGACTAACTCGCTTTTTGTATGCCGGAGGCATTACAGAATTTGTTGGTATTGGTAGTTTACGAGTATCTTGTTTTCGAGCTACTAAATCTTGATCAATATATTTTTTGACTGTATTCCGTGACATACCAAGTTCTTTTGCGATGGTACGTTGACTTTTTCCATTTTGATGAAAATCAATTAAAATCTGTTGTTTCTTCTTCAAACTGATCACCTCTATATCCTCCTAACTCTATGAAGTTAGGATTATTCTGATATAAAAGCGGCTCACATTTCAACTGCGATTGTGGCTCAGTTTTAGGTTAACAAAAACACCCGTTCGTAGAACGGAAATACCCAAAGCTAATGGTGGTAAACGAAAATTAGGGATTCCTACTATTCGAGATAAGATAGTACAAGAAGTCATGAGAATAATTCTAGACTCCATATATGATAGCCCAAAAGGGGCGTATTTTCATAAATCTAGTCATGGCTTCAGACCTAACAAAGGAACTCATACAGCTTTAAAGGAATATCGTCAAAAGTGGCAAGCTACTAATTGGATTATTGAAGGCGATATTAAAGGGTGTTTCGATCATATTGACCATCACATTCTAATCAATATCCTTAAGAAGAAAATACAGGATGAGAAATTCATTCGCCTGACTTGGAAACTTCTTAGCGCAGGATATATGGAATTCGGTACATTTGCTAATAGTCTTATTGGAACTCCTCAAGGCGGTCTAGTTAGTCCTATATTGGCAAATGTTTATCTCCATGAATTGGATAACAAAGCAGAAGAATTAAAAAATAAATTTAACAAAGGAAAAGCCAAACGACGGAATCCTGAATATGGAAGAATCGCCTCAAAAAGAGGCTATTATTTAAAGAAAAACAGTGGAAAAATAACCCCTACTATTAAAGAATTAACTAAGCAAATGCGGAATATGTCTTGGGGTATTACAAATGATCCAGAGTTTATCAGACTCAGGTATATTCGCTACGCAGACGATTGGATTTTAGGAGTATGCGGATCTTTAGAATTAGCCAAGCAAGTTAAAGAAGAATTTAAGTTTTTCCTGCAAGAAAAACTTAAGCTCACATTGAGTGAGGAAAAGACCAGCATCACACACGCTCAATCAGGACAAGCTCATTTTTTAGGTACTGATCTCTCAAATGGGAGGAGTGGCGGGCATATATTTGTAACAACTACAACACAAAAGGCTAAACGTCACTATAAATCAAGAGCAGGGAAAACAACTCCTACTATGAAAGCGCCTATTACGAAATTGGTACAAAAACTATGCTTAAAAGGATTTTGTACTCCTAACGGAGTACCATCATGCAAAGACGGTTGGACTACTTTAGATACAGATCAAATTATCAGTCGATTCAATAGTATTAATCGAGGCATTCAGAACTACTATCGGTTTGTAGACAATTTCGCAAAGATTGGTCGGATTCAATATATACTAAAATTTTCACTTGCAAAAACACTGGCTAAAAAATATCGTATTTCTGTTTCTAAAGTTTTTAAAAAGTTTGGTAAGGATATCACGTTTAGAACAAAAAGTATAAACGGAAAAACCTATGTAGTTTCATTTTATAACAATCATGACTGGACCAGGCAACCATCTGCTTTCCAAACCAAAGATATCAAACCGGAATTACTGAAAGTAATGGGAAATATGAGGGTACGTTCTAAATTAGGAAACCCTTGCGCCATTTGTAATGCTAAACAAGATATTGAAATGCATCACATACGCCACATACGCAAAGATAAGAAAACAAGAAATAGCTTCAATGATGTACTAAGTGAAATAAATCGAAAGCAAATCCCAGTTTGTAAAGAATGTCATAAGAAAATCCATCGCGGTGAATATGATGGAGTTAAGTTAAGCAATTTAGCTTATGATCCCCGATAGATTTGTTAGGTTCTTGGAGAGCCGTATGCCATGAAAGTGGCACGTACGGTTCGGGAAGGGGGAGTTGGTGCGCCATCGGCGTCTGGCTCCCTACTTCACCTGTGACTAGGCCTTTTAGCTAGTCGTGGAAGAAAAGCATCCACAATTAAACGATATGTCTATGATATTGAAGACTTTGGAAGATGGCTGCAAACATCGAACCGTTTTCAAGAAAAGAACGTATGGAACAAGATAGATAAAGAGGATTTTGAAGCCTATTTTCAGGAACTCATATATAAACGAAAGTATGGAGAGAAAACCATTCATCGAATTGCAGTCGTGTTAAAGAAATTGTATCAGTTCTTGGATATTCCAAGTCCTATTGTAGAAATGCAGGGAATTACTCCACCGAATCGGGCCCTACGCAAAGAGGTCTTTATTACGAAGGAAGAAGAGAAAAAGCTGAAAAACATTCTTTCTTCACCTGAAGGATTGTCAGAAGAACAACTTTCCGTTCGACCGCTTCTCATAGATCGAAATGTATCCATCCTATCACTTCTTTTGGACTATGGGCTTACACTACAAGAACTTGTGTCGTTACAGATGCAACAGGTGCACTTTGGAAGGAATATGATTACTGTTTTACATAACAAAGGGACAGAGAGAAGGATCATGTTAAGGGAAGAGGATAAAATACGTTTATTTACGTACTATAAAACGATACCTGAACCAGTTCGTCCTAGATATCATAGTACGGATCCTTTATTGGTCGCATTTGATTTTAAACGAGGCACATTTCGCTGGGTGTATGACAATGATGCTCCGAAAGCACTAACAGCCATTGCTGTACAAAAAATGATTCGATTAGAAGTAGCCAGAGCGAAACTGAGAAAAGGAATTTCCGCACAGCATTTACGGAATACCTTTATTCTAAGTTGTTTAGAAAGAAATATGTCTACAGAGGAAATCATAAAAAGAACAGGATTCCTTTCTCATTTATCAGTAAAGCGTTATGTAGAATATGCAAATCAGCATTCACATGGAAAATAGTTTGAAAAGAATCAATTTCTATGGCATACTAAAATAGTATAAGTTTATCTTTAGAAATGTAACGGTGGAACCTTTTACACTGTAGAAAGAATAGTCGTAGAACATGAAACGTGAAACATACGAAAAGCTCCCTAACTTGTTATACAAATCAGGGAGCAAAAGGTAGTACAGTATCGGATGCGCTAAGTGTAGCATAAAAAGGTTCATTCGGTCTGTATATTTCTGAATATTCAATTTACTTTTAAGTATTAGTTCTTTAGGTTTAGAAGCTTCAGTGGAACAACTAAAGTGTACCGTACACTTTAGTTGTCTAAAATATGGCGTATTTCTGACATATCCATATTCGTAAACTTCGCAATATCTTCGATATCCATGCCGTTTTTATGCATGCCTTGAATCAATTGAATTTTCCCTTCTTGAATGCCTACTTCTTTTCCTTTTTCCATACCCTCTTGAAGCCCTTCTTCTCGTCCCTTTTCCATGCCTTTCTTTTCGGCATACTTATACTTAGAAGCCTCATCAATAAGAGCCTTTTGTCTCGCCTCATATGACATACGGAATGCAGGGTCTTGACTCATCTTTTCCCACTTTTGCATCGCATCTTTTAAAATCGGATCTCGGTTCATGGCGATTTCCTCCAGTGTATGCGTTAATTGTGTATCTTCATTTGCGGATAGTAACAGCAACCATCTCACAAAAGAGTCTTCCCACGGATTTACTTGTTCTTCTTTCCATTGTGCCATTAATTTTGGAATTTCAATTACGTGTAACTCTAAATCGTCTACGAGTAACTTTTGTAACTCAATATCCCACAGTTTTCCTGTTGTATGAAATGTTTCGTATTCTGAGAAAACAGGAAAGTTTAAAATATTAATGGTGATGGTTTTTCTGAGTGCATCGTAAGATCCACCTTTTTGCATTTGAGAAGCATATAAGCGACTCCAATAATACAAACTTCGTTTTAAAAAATCATGTTGGTCATTGAGCTGTATTTCAATAGAAATTTGGGTATTATCGTTTAAAGTGGCTAATACATCTAGAATAGACAATTTGTCCTTTTCATATTCACGGTGTAAATGTGGGTCTTCTATTTTCAGTGTTTGAATTGGTGAAGATAGCGAAGACGCTAAAATCACGTTCAAAAATTGTATTAAAATTTGTTCATTTCCTCTTGAGCCAAATAATTGCTTGAAAGCAAAATCGACTCGCAAATTGACTAAAGGTTGATCCATGGTTAGAGTCACCTTTCTGTTTCGTATTCTATTTGACTTTTTTGCTATTCTCCTTTTTCGGGGGGAATAGGCAAAGAATTACCTATATCTATTGTATCGGAGAAGAAAGAAAAGAAGCAACCCTTATTGAGTTTTTTTTTGGGTATTTATTTTTTATTTAACATCATGGTACGTGAAATTATATTTTGTAGCTTAAACATGCACCTATCTTTTTATGTCTTTCCCTTTCCTATCGCAGATTTAACCTGTAATCTTTTTAACCACCTTATCAGTTCTTGTGCAGGGGTTTTGTCTTTTTACATGTAAATATGTTCACTTTGTCTTTTTCTTTCATTAGAAAGGAATCTGAGCGTCCGTTTTTCTCACTTTCCGCAAAAAAAATGAACGATTTCTCGGGTTCTAAAACTAATAAAACAAAATATACGGATTAGAGATGAACCGTCAAATGAGAAGAACAATAGTACACCGCTCGGTGTTTCAACTCTTCATACGTGTATAATTTTTGTTTATCAAATAATTTGGGCTGCTTCTGTCTATAGTATCCGAACAATTCTTCTCCGTTTTCCCATATACGATACCGTCGAGTTTGTCTGATGGTACCTGGAATTTCAGAAGCAAACTGTTTGAGTATTTGTAATGCTTGTGAAGATGGGATTTCTTCTCCTGTTACATAGGCATGGATAAAGATAAGTTCTTTTATTGTTATATAATTGTAATGTGAATTCCCACTCATAGAAGAATCCCCTCCTCGGTCATTATTTTCATCCGTACATGACTAGGCATATAAATGAATCTATCTGTTTAGCCTATCAGTATCTTCAGCGTTTGTTTCACTTTTTCATCGTCCACTCGATAAAATACTTCTAATCCTTTTCGCTCGTATGCTACGACTTTATGTGATTTTAACTTGCCAAGATGTTGCGAAACAGTGGATTGTGGCATGGCGAGATACCGTTGTAATTCAGAAACATTTAATGACGTTTTCTTTATTAATTGATGTACCATTTGGAGACGGACAGGGTGTGCTAATACCCTTAATACTTCTGCAACACGTTCTAATTCATTTGGCCCCGTGTAAAAGACATTTTTCATCTTCTTTTTTCTCCTTTATATGATTTTTTATACGTCTCCTCCATCAAATTCATTTCTTTATCTTTTCATATCTATTTGGGGTAGTGAGACGGTTCCTGTTCTAATCCGTCACAAACATTCCATGATTTAGGAGTTTTTGGTCGGTTAATAACAATTGAGTTAGAAAAACTAAACATAACATCAATTATGTTTAATTAGTCATTTCAAATTCAGGAGCTACTAACTAAAAATCAAACATAATTTATTTAAATTGGATGGCAAAATAACTAAACATAATAAATTGCAATAGAAAAAAAGTATTTCAACCTGCATTTTATGATTCATCTGACTGACTAGAGCACGAACCGTCTCACTATCCCTAGTTTATCACATCCTATCTTATATGGGCATATAATTAGGAACAGCAAAAAGGACATCTTCCTCAGGAAGATGCCTTTTTTATGTAACTTTCTCTAGATGATAATACTATTATATGCAACTTATTCATAAATATACTAAATAATTGTACGCTAGTAAATTAGACGTGTTATTCTTCACAAACACAGCTATTCCATATGCTACGAAAGTTGCTGGCTCTACCACCCGATCCTTCACAACAATCTTGCTTGTGCCAGCAAAGAATCACGAACACGCTTTCGAATTATAAAATCTACCTCTCATTTTGTCAATAGCAGACAAATAACAAAACTATAAACAATAAACAGAATTACTTATAGTATCAGTCATATTTTAATTATAGGATTCATACCCAACTATTTTTATAAATTCGTTGCATATTTCGCAAGACGATCAGCTAAATCATTATACTCATTACCGCTATGAGCCTTAACTTTTACAAATTGTATTTTAATATTCCGCATGTATTTTTGCATAAAATCTTGATACTCTTTTGTTTGAGGATTTTTAGCTCTCCAAGCTTTTGTTGCGAAATTTTCAATACCTGTATAGTCATAGTACAATATCATGTGTTTCCAGCCATTCGCTAAAGCCAATTCTACCGCACGTCTTGCACCCATAAGCTCAGCACCTACATTATGAGTAGCTGTTACATCTGAGTAGGGATAGGCACTGAAATCCTTTAAGTACACTTGGTTTTGAACAATCATCACTAAGCCATATCCTGCAATTTTCCGCTTCATGTTATAACTTCCATCAATATAAACTTCTACGATGGATTCTTGTGAAACACCTGAAGAATGTAACTTTGTTGGCTGTTCTTTTATGTTTTGAGAAGGAGGAGATACCTGGTGCTTTTTTCTGTGAAAAGACTTGATTCAACATTCCAAACTTCGTATGTACTGTAGGGAGCAGTAACCTTGATATGTGTGTCTAGCGACTTAAAAAAGGCATAAATAAATAAGCCACATGTTATTAAAATTTTTTAACAGTAGCGAAAAAAATATGAACTTGAGTTGATTACCTTAAGAAAGAACTTTTGAATACTCAATAAATCCAGATCGTTGATCTAGTATATGATAGATAATTTTAATGACTTTATGTGCAATGGCAATAAGTGCTTTCTTTTTACCTCTTCGTGCAGCAAGAGACCAATACTTTCCTGATAACCATGTATGACGAGTTCTCGAGATGGCCCATGCTACTTCACAAAGCATGGATTGAATGTGTGGATTTCCTTTTGTTGTTCGAGAACTTTTTTTCTTGCCAGCACTTTCATGATTTCCAGGTGATAAGCCTGCCCATGAAGCCAGGTGTTGGGCGGATGGAAATTGTCTCATTTCGACACCGATTTCTGCAATAATACTGGCGGTAGCATGTTTTTTCACCCCTGGAATCGTTAAAAGGAGTTCAACTTGCTCTGAATAAGGTGAAAGAAGCTCATCAATTTTTTCTTCTAGTTGTTCAATGGATTCTTCGAGAAATAAGATGTGATTCCAAGACTGACGAATAAGAAAAATTTGATGTGGATTCAGTGTTCCAAATAAAGATTCTGTAATCTGAGATGCCTTCGGCATCATGCTTCCATGAATATTTTCTTCTACCTCATGTGAGTTAACATATCCTTGTTCCACCAGGCGAGTTAATAATTTACGACCAGATACACCGAATACATCAGAGATAATAGAACCTAGTTTAATGTTAGAACACTCTAAAGTTTTTTGAATACGATTTTTTCAGCAGTCATATTGCCAATCATTTTCTTACGTAACCGTGTTAAATCACGAAGTTCTCGAATGTCTGATGGAGGTACGAAACTTTTTTCGATTAGTCCATATCGAAGGAGTTTGGCAATCCATTCAGCATCCGCTACATCTGTTTTCCGTCCTGGCACATTTTTTATTCTTTGTGCATTGGCAAGGGTAATATCAAAATAATCTTCTAAAATGTTGAAAACGGGCTTCCAATAAATACCGGTGCTTTCCATCGCAAGATGGGTAATATGTAGCTCTTCGAGCCATTGAAGCATTTCAAATAAATGTTTTGTGAAAGTAGGAAATGTACGAATTTCCTTTGTAAGTTCTGTCTCAGAATTTCCAATATAAATACAAACAACAATTTCTTTCTGATGGACATCAAGTCCAGCACAATGAGAATGTAAAGTTTCCAATGAATGAACCTCCTCACGAGATATGAGATGGATGACCGAAATAATTGGAATTTCAACATTTTTCTGTTCGTGATCAGAATGAATCTGTCAACAAAGGGGTGTGCACCAAATTATTTCTTACAGTTTATTTTACAGGGTAAATCCACCATAAAAAGCCACGTACTAAAGTATCCATCTATATAATCAGTATGGAAAGCTTGGGAAATAAATAGTCCCACCCCTTTTCATATATGGGTGGGACTGTAAAGTCATGATTGTTTATTTTGAATGAGAGTGGATGACAAATATTGTTGTGCTTCTTTTTTAGAAGGAAAAGAGCGGTACTGGGCACCTGAATACCCTTTCACATGCGTCTCACATTCTTTCCAGGAATAAAAAATACCGGTTTCCCTTCCTTTTCGTACGGCATATACTTTCTTTTTCATCCATCTTCCCCCTCACTTCTAACCAGCCCTCTTCTTATGTATTATATAACTGAGAATACAAGAATATAAGATTTAAATGGATATTATGATTGTGTGTTATATGTTTTTTTTACAATAAGGTACGTGAAATTATAGGTGTGGGGGTAACTATTTACACCTTCCCTGTAAATCTGAATCCTTTGTGATATCATTCCTTTATAATACATTAAAGGAATGGAAGGAAAAAAATACATGGAGAATCAACCAAATTGGCAACCTATCCAAAACTTGCCTATCATTGCAAATCTAATTGTTGGGCAAGCTTCAGATGCTAAAGAACAATATATAAACCTTTTAGAAGTCCGCAACAAACCTCATGTGTTGGATGATGCAACCATACAACGCACCATCCGTGTTTACACAGAACAACTTGAATTTGTATGGATATTTGAAGAACAGCTCTCCAAATGGATAAAAGAAGAGCGTTTAACACCTATCGAGCAAAGTGAAATTGAACGCCTTCAAGGACAAGTGCAACAGTTACACCATACTTTAACCGATATTTTAGCTTTAACGGAAAAATTAAAAGAGGGAACCTATGAAAAAGTAATGAAAAAAAGTGATTTGCAACTTGGAATTGAATCTTTACAAAGGATTAAACGATCAGATTATTGAGAAAAAATACTTATATGAAAAAAGGATTCCGTAAGCAAAATGAGCATTTGTACATTTCTAGTAAAAACGTTATAATAGCAACCTAAAATGAATCATTACCTGGAGGTACACACATGAATAAAACAGAACTTATCAAACAAGTTGCCCAGGAAGCAAACTTAACACAAAAAGATGCAACTGCATCTGTGCAAGCTGTTCTAGATCAAATTACACAAGCCCTAGCAAAAGGCGACTCTGTGCAATTAATTGGATTCGGTACATTTGAGATACGTGAACGCTCTGCACGTACAGGACGTAATCCTCAAACAGGAGAAGAAATGCTCATTCCTGGAGGAAAAGCACCTGCATTTAAAGCGGGGAAAAGTCTAAAAGAGGCTGTAAAATAGAATAACATACATAAAAAGAAGAGGGATTCTTAATCTCTCTTCTTTTTCATATGAACCATTCCTTATTTCACTAAGTACTGTTGCAATTCATTCATTAAAAGCTTAATTCCCTCTGGGCTTAAAGTAATCTTCCCATTTGCTAAAGAAACATTCTGATTCGATACTTCCCCTGTTATGGCACAAGTACCACCAGCTTCATATTTTTTTAAGATGATCTTCTCACCATCTACATAAATCTCTAATGGTGTCTTCTCTCTAATTCCTAATGTATCTCTTAGCTCTTTTGGTATTACCACTCGTCCTAACTCGTCTACTTTTCTTGTTATACCTGTTGATTTCATTTGGTCTCTCCCTCTTATACCTATATTTATAGCTACACACACGATACCTCATGTTTCTTTTATTGTAACAAGACCTCCCCAAAGATTAAAAACATTATGAACCAAAAGCTTACAGTCATGATAAGAACCTCCTTACACATTTGTAAAAAAGGAAATTGTACGTCTTCCATCTATTATTTCCTCCTTTTATACACTCCCACTCTAACTTTAGAATGGTAAATCGTCGTCCGAAATATCAATTGGTTGACCCTGATTAGAGAATGGATCATCATTCTTTTTAAATCCAGAATTACTAGATTGATTAAATGAGTTCGAACCTTGATTAACAAAACCAGCTCCCACTGGCTGTTGATTAAATGAATTACGTTCTGCTCCACCACTATTACGGGGCTCTAAAAATTGTACGCTCTCAGCAACCACTTCTGTAACATATACACGCTTCCCATCTTGCCCATCATAATTGCGTGTCTGAAGACGACCATCTACACCAGCTAAACTACCTTTCTTTAAATAGTTCGCTACATTCTCTGCAATTTTTTTCCACACTACAATATTTATGAAGTCTGCTTCTTGCTGTCCGTCCTTCTTAAATTGACGGTTAACAGCTAGCGTAAATGTTGCGACCGCAACCCCATTTGGCGTGTAACGCAAATCAGGATCTTTCGTAAGACGACCAACTAAAATTGTACGATTTAAAGACATATGTTCATTTCCTCCCTTAGTTTCCTTTATTTTTTAGGTTCACCAAACCATTCATACATAGCTTGATGACTAATAATCCATTCCTTCCTCTTTCCTTTTGGATGTAAAAAGAATTTAATTAAGCCTTCATCTAACATTCGTTGTAACTCTACTACTTTTTTTTCAGTCATACCTGAAGGGCTGATTTTGTGCTTCAACGTTTCACGAGGAATCCCCCAATAGAAGGATGCTTCACTTGGCGTCATGTACTTTTCAATCTCTTTCATGAATATCTCCTTTGTTGTGTTCCTTTTATGCTATACTGGTTCATGAAGGGAATGTGCTAGATTCCCTTCACAGTACGATACTCATTCAAATGCCCTTTGTTTGCTTTTTGCAACAGAGGGTTTTTATTTTTGATATTTAAATCTTGATTCTAAAATAGCCAAACGAATGAGTTTAACCTTCACTTCCTTACTCAAAGATAACCACTCCGGTGTATTGATTTTCATCATTCATCCTCCTTTTCTTTACATCATTTTGATTACTATCATGTTTTTTTCTAACTCATTGACCTGCAAATGATACGGCGTACCCGTTGCCTCTAATGCATGGCAAAACATTTGATAATACTTAAAATTGCTAAGATCGAAACAAATTTGACCTTTTGTAAGGAAATGTCTTAAGTCTTGAATTACTTCAACTGACCTCTTTTTCACTGTAATCACTCCTTATCATTTTCGCTCCTATAAGGTCATTTTAACTTGTTTTATCCGCCCTTACAAGGTCTAATTGTTAATTTTTAAAATTTTTGTTTTTTATTACATAAGAATAAGTGCCAATTTATATAAATTAACAAGGTAAACTTTAAAATACCATTTGAGGTTCATATACTATCTTGAATAAGGTTTTAATCCATACGATACTTATTACATCATGGTAACTAACAAAACCCAATACAGAACAATTTGCGAATCCGGTTTTTCATAAGAACTTCACTTTTTGAAATAAAAATCGAGTAGAGGGAAAATAAAGTAATTCATTTCCGCCCCTCTCACACCACCGTACATACGGTTCCGTATACGGCGGTTCAGTTTATATTACAGTGTGAACTTTTAGATAGCGTTCTAAAGAAGAAGGGACGCCCCTCTTCTTTAGTCTTTGATTTGAGATGGCTCTTTGAACGACTTTCGATAATCCTATATATCGGTAGCCCTTTCGACAGTAAGTTAACCCCTTCGCTTCTTCCTCCGGAATCCCTAATTGAACAAGCGATTTGATTTGTTTCTTCGGTATTTTCCATTTCTTCCAAATAATCACTCTAATTCTGGAGCGGAGCTTCTTATCTACTTGCTTCATAACGCCTTTCATATTTGTACTCCTGAAGTAATTTACCCATCCAAATATAACTTGTTTTAGTTTCAATATTCGATAGTCTAACGGAACACTCCAGTTTCGTTTTGTCAGTTGTCGAAGCTTTCTTTGAAATTTCTGTACTGAGATTGGGTGTGGTTTCGTTTGATATCTCCTATCCTTAGAGTTGTAATAATATCCAAATCCTAAAAATTTTAAATCTTCTGGTCGAGAGATTTTACTCTTTTCTGTATTGACTATCAAACCTAGGTTCTTTTCTATAAATCTCACGATTGATTTCATCACTCTGCTCGCCGCTTTCTCGCTTTTCACAAAGATAAGAGCGTCATCGGCGTATCTCACGAATTGGAGTTCTCTACTTTCGAGTTCCTTATCCAGTTCGTTCAGCATAATATTGCTCAAGAGAGGGCTAAGATTGCCTCCTTGCGGAGTTCCGACTGGTGTTTCTTCATATTTCCCATTCACCATAACCCCACTGACTAAGTACTTTCTTATGAGAGAAATGACATCTCCATCGCTTATTGTGTTAGATATAATTCGCATCAATTTATCGTGATGGACTGTATCAAAGAATCTTTCCAAATCAATGTCCACTATCCAATCATATCCGTCGTTCAGAAATTCCAAGCTTTTAACAATTGCCATCTCACAACTTCTTTTTGGTCTAAAACCATAACTGAATTCACTGAACTGCTTCTCAAATATGGGACTGAGTATTTGATGAATGGCTTGTTGAACGACTCTATCCACTACTGTTGGTATTCCCAGCTTGCGCATCTTGCCATTCTCTTTTGGGATTTCCACTCTTAAGGCAGCTTGTGGTTGGTATTTCCTTGTTCTAATGCGCTGACGTAGCTCGTCCTTGTGCTCTTTCAGATATTGCTTTAGTTCTTCGACTGTTATACCATCAACTCCACTTGCACCTTTATTTTTATAAACGCGTAAGTAGGCTTCATTCATATTTTTGTTGCTTAAAATTGCTTCTAAGAGTTCCACACTCGTTTCTCCTTTCCCTTCACGTAGTAAGTGACAACTCCATTTTGATTATCCTTTGAGATACGCTCATACTTTCATCATTAACATATTCGGAGTACGTCACTTACGCATTCATGGCGTTGAAACACTATAAACTGTTCGGCCCTTCATGAATTTGTTCCACTACTATGGCTTCGGCTGACTTCTTGCGGTTAACCATTTTCGACTGTACTGTTAGTACATCCGCAAGATCTCCCAGGGTAAGGCAGCTATCTTTCCTCTTTTACTCGCCTGATTTACTCTACAAAGTTACGCACATCTTTTGGACTTTAACTTGTTTAGGAGTCTCATCCCTTTATAGAGCCTTCGTATCAGATTTCTGTTCGTCGAGCCAAGATTTTATTCCACGCTTCCTCCAGCCCTTACCTCACGGTAAGTACCTTGCGCTTCCTTAGTGGTTGGTCGATGCGTACCCCCACAGTGGACTTTCACCACCTAGATAGTTGCCATGCCTGGCACACTAAAAAAAGAGAACTGTTTGTATCAGTTCTCTACATCATTTATTTTCCAAATAGGAATTTTAATCGTTTCTCTTGTGTACTGTATGACAAACGAGCATCAAATTTCTTCCCTGTATTTTTGGACTCAAATCCTTTAATTTGATCGGTCATATTCTTTTCTAATAATTTGATCACATTGTTACTACTAATTTTCTTTCCTGACACCGTCCCTGGGATAATGAATTCACAAGTCTTTTTATACTGCTCACATAAGTAGTTTGCTTTCCCTACAATCACTCGGCTCTTACACAACGGACATTTCCCTAGTGTACGATCTTCCACCGTTGGAAAACGAAACTTTAATCCCTCTTTATCCAGATAGAGTGCCGCTGTAAATTCTCCTTTTTCTCCTTTAAACCCTGGAATGAAGTCTGAACATTGCCCCTTCAAAATTTTCTTCATTTGAGAAGGAGGAATCGCCTTTTCTTTGATTTTTGCTGGCAACATGAACTTACAACCATTTTTATATTCTGTACATCCAAAAAACGTTTTCCGATGAAGAATATCCCCTTTTTTACAGTCTGGACACTTCCCTAGAGATAGCTCATCTGTCGTTGGAAACTGGAATTGCACTTTCCCTTCTCGTAACACCAAATATGCCGAAAACTCTTTTTCACCGGATTTAAAGCCTTTTAACAGATCCGTTTTCTTACTTTCAAACAGCTTTTTCACTTGTGCTTCAGGAATCGCCTTCTCTTTAATTTTCTTTGGCATACGGATCTCACACTCTGGATAGTTACTGCACCCATAGAAGTTTCCTTTATGAAGAATCTTGCCCTTTTTACATGGACAACGACATACTTCAATTTGTTGATTCCAGTTTAAAATCATTTCATCCGCCACTTTCTCTTCTGTTTCTCCCAGCTTCGCAACCGTTTCTTTCACAAATGTATTCGTATTTTCCACAAACTCACCGTATGGCACCTCTTTCTTTTCGATCATATGAATCATCCCTTCCATTTCAGCCGTATAAGCTGGATTTTTGATTTCATCTATCGGAAACTTCTCTACAAATGCACGACCAATTTTCGTTGTACGAATTTGGCCATTGGTAACTGTGATATAATTTCGTGTCGCAAGCTTAGGAATAAACGTCTCCTCTGTTGCGACTGTTCCAATCCGTTTTCCTTTCATTAACTCTTTTAAATGGTCATCATCTAACTTGCGACCGGCGGTCTCCATAAAAGTTAAAATGGAGCTTTCTGTATGGAATGCTGGTTTCTTTGTTTTTGACTGAATGAGGTCATGTTTTACGATTGGGAATGAGTCTCCTTCATATAAAAAAGGGATTTGAAAGCTTTCCACAGACCCTTCTTCCATGTCCTCGTGAAATACGCTTAAAAATCCCTTCTCTTGAAGCACCTTCTCTTTTGTACTGTATATGTTTTCATCTTGATCCATAAACTGTGCTTCACGAACCAAATAAACAGCCGGTGACATAAAGTTCCCAATAAATCGCTTTACAATCAAATCATATAATTGAATTTCTAATGGCTTTCTGTTGGTCCCGTCATATGGTTTTGTTGTCGGGATGATGGCAAAGTGACTATCTACAAGTTCATCGTTAAAAGTAGCATGTTTTTCTGTAATGGTAGATGTCTCTACCATTCGTACCAGATCCTCATAATTGGTAGCCTGCAAGGCTTGGAATACTTCCTGTACTCGGCTTACTTTTTCCGTCGGCAAATGCCTTGACGATGAACGAGGATACGAAATCCAGCCCTCTTCATATAAACTCTGAATATGTTTTTTTGCGGTTTCTGCACTCACTTTCAATTTTGAATGCGCCTCTTTATACAAATCCGTCAGGTTATATAACAATTTGGGTTTCTTTTTTCTGGTACTCTCCTTAAACTCCGTTACGGTTAATGCTGTACCGACTAGTTTTGTCCCAAGCTTTTGCAAAGGAGCCGGATCTAATAATTGGTCTTCTGTCTTCATGATTGCCTCTAAGCCATTGTCTGTGATAAGTTTCAGATTATAGTAGGTTTGTTCTCTATAATTCTCTATTGCTACTTCACGTTGCCAAATCTCATTCAACAGGCACATTTGCACACGCCCTGTCGCTAATAAGAATTGGTTTTTAGCCAGTTTCGTTGTACACCCTCTCGTCACATTCATTCCGAGAAGATAGTCCAGATATTGCCTTGCTTTTGCAGAGTTTGCAAGTCCATCATAGTGTTCCCCAGGCTCTAATCGATTCAATCCAGCCTCTAATTCTGCTGGTTCATAAGAAGAAAGCCAAAGACGAGATTGTCGTTTATTTATACCTGCATACTCATACATTTCACGATAAATTAGTTCACCTTCACGGTCTCCATCACAGGCGTTGACCACATGATCTACATCTTGACGCTGTAATAGCTCCACTAGCGTATTAATTTGTTCAATATAATCTAGTTTTACCTTATACTCTGGTTCTACTAATATAGGTAAATGTTCAAACTTAAATTCTTTATACTTTTCATCCATTTCTTCTGGATGCTTCAGCTCTAATAAATGACCCGAACACCAACTAATAATATATTCCTGGTTTTCAAAGTATCCATAATATGGTTTACTACCCATATGTTTTTCTGCATTTCGAAAGCGTGGTGATTTCAATAATTCGTATGCAACTTTCGGTTTTTCCGCAATAAATAATGTTTTTCCCACCATTCATTCCTCCTCATATATGTAAAATCTTTAATTTTGACGCTTCCCTTTTCGTAGCTTAAATCGTTTTACCGCACATTGTCCCATCCATATGCAAGTATTCATTGTCACGACCACAAGCAACATACAACCAGCAAATAACCAGGGATTCATGACATCTTTCTCCATTCCCAATCCTTCTGTAGAAAGACATACATTTGTTTTTTC
The DNA here is from genome assembly GCF_038005385.1 of Bacillus sp. FSL K6-2944. Classification (NCBI taxonomy): domain Bacteria; kingdom Bacillati; phylum Bacillota; class Bacilli; order Caryophanales; family Bacillaceae; genus Bacillus; species Bacillus sp. FSL K6-2944. The sequence continues at coordinate 71,687 of NZ_JBBOTE010000008.1, forward strand.
TCTGATAACACCTCACGTGCAATTTGTATTTTTTCTTTTGGCAAAGAAATAAAAATTAGTTCTTCTGCACCTATCGTTTCTGCCCATACGCCCGTATAATCGATGTCTACAATCTCAACGATATTTACCATTATTTTCTCCCCTTTCGTTGTTAAAAAGAAGAAGAGCACTGTTTAACAGTACCCTTCTTACAATGTGTCCATTAGGAACGTTCCATTTCCGTTTCCTTTGGCTGCTCTTTCTTTTTCACACCTTTAAATTGATGAAAAAGCTGTGCGAATTTATTTTGGTTTTTCGGTTCTTTCTCCTGGCTAGATTCTTTTTTACTATTTTTATCATATTCTTGTTTTTCTTGATCCAGGGCTTTTTCGAGGTTAGTTAACTTTTCACGCTGAGAATCTGTTAGATTCAGCCCTTTTAATTCCTGAAGAGCTTCTTTTTTTAACCGATATACTTCAGGATAAGAATGTGTTTTCTCGAACTCTTTCATTTCTTTGACATGTTCTTCCCGACTCTTGGAATACGTTTCCTCTTGTTTCCCTGAGCGAGCTTCCTTTTTCTCTTCTTTTGATACCTGTTCTTTGGAATCAGATGACTTCTCTTTATCAATCCCTAGCGTTGCTAATACTTCAGCCTTATACTGTTCTTTATAATGTTCCTCCCCCTGAGAAGGAGCAATCTCTTCTAGTACTTGTTCCTTGTATGACTCCTTATAAGCATCTTTCGGAGTTTCTTTTGGTATCATTATCTTATCTTTTGTCTTTAATTGTTCTAACGGTTCAAAAGACTGTTCTACTTGGTTTTCCATCTTTAGATTGGCTGTTTCGTCCATTTCTTTCCTTTCAATAGCTCTTTGTTTTATCATATTTTTCACTACATCAGACAACAGCTTCTCTCCTTTAAATTGAAGAGAGGTTTTCGACCAATTTTCACCATCTATATCTTGTTCATATACCCTCATCTTCCCTGTATCATGGTGAACATCAATTGTGATATCTCCTTGCCCCCAGTCCATTGCACTTGTCACAGATGGAATTGCAAAACGAGTAACACCTGGTTCCACTCCTCGTTGTTTTTCGTACATATTTCCTTCAGGAAACCTTTCTTTTGGTTTACCAGACATCTTAAGTGCTTGTTTATATACGGCTTCTCTGATCTCTTCTTGCTTCAGTTGTTCTTGTATATTCATTTTAAACTTCCTCCTTTATAATAAAAAATCACTTCTCGTTCTCAACGATAAGTGATGACAGTATTTCTTTATTTAATTGTGTAAACAAGCCATCTATCGTTCTAATTCCGCCTCTTGTTTTTTGTTCTTTGCAACATTTTGGAACTGCGTAAAATTCGAGAATGGTTCAAACTGTTTCTCACGATCAACCACTTTAGATGCGGTCTGTTTCGTAACTGTAATTCCTTCTTTATTCAACTTTTCTTGTACTCTATGTTCTAATTGTGTGACAGACTCTTGTGTGATGAGTTCATTATCAATTGCTACATGTTTCGTCGCAAAATAACGTTCTTCCATTTGTACACGATGGATAATACTATCGATATCGTTTACTGTTTCATGAGATTGCGCTTGCTTAAAAGCTTCATATTTTCCAATCAATTCTTTTTCCATAGAAGCCGTAACATGTGGCGCTGTGTGCGGAAGTGGATTTATTTTTTGTTCAAATGATCCAATCGGTGCATATCCTCCTTCTTTCATTTCTTTATATAATTCCACTTCTTTTTCACTAAACGTTGGATTTTTTTGCTCCTCTGCCCTATCAACTAAAACACCATATCGTTCGTCTTTTACTATTTCATCTAGACTCATACTTGCATCTTTCTCATGTACAATAAATGAGCGATTGCCTTCTCCGTCGAAGATGGAATTCTGAACTTTTTCATATAAATCTGGTTTCAAAATGTTATCCAAATAGACATTTTCTCGATTACCGTGTTTCTCCATTAAAGAAACATATAAGTCTTCTCGATCAGACTTATCAGGATTCCATACCGATAAATAGTTGATTTCTTTTGTCACAGCATCCATCATGTGTATTCTTGCAACTTCCTCATCTTGTATATCTTTATCCAAGACCTCAATCGTTACCAAATGAGCCGGTGTTTCTTTTAAACTATCATGATCCATATTCTTTATATTCCCCATACTTTCCACCTCTTTCTCATGTATTTGTTCTTTTGCCTTTTCCAAAGTATTTTCAATCGTTTCAATAAATTCAGTAGAAGTTTCATGTACTTCTTTTAATAATTTGGATTTATCTTTCAGCTCTTTTCCTTGCGTCCAGTTCGCTAAATAACCTAACGAATACTCGCTTGTATCAATTCCGAAATAAGAAGAAACCGTATAAGCTGTCATCTCTGCTTGAAACTCTTTTTCAGATGCTGAGTAATTCATGTGCGTTTCTGCTGTGTGAAGTTTGGCATGGGCCAGTTCATGAAGAAGCGTTTTTACATTTTGTAATTCACTATTCCTCGGATTCAAGGCAACCTCTTTCGTTAAGGTATAGCTCACCCCCTTTGCGACTCCAAGTTCTTGCTTCGGTTCAATAATTTTCACACTGTTTTTTTCAGCAATAGCTTCCATTCCTTTGTACAAACTCTTATAATCTCCTACGCTTCCTTCAAGCCAACGGTTTGGAAAGATACGAGGTAGATTTTCAGCTTTTGCATTCGTCTGAGATACATCAAACACATATCCGACGGAGAAATATAAACGACCTGGTTTGACTTCTACATTTTTAGATTCAATCTGTTTTTTCTCTTCCTCACTTGCTTTCGCAACTGGTTTCCAAGTTCCAGTTTTATCTTTGAATTTTGCTGTCGTCCGGTTCGGAACAAGAATTTGTATGCCTTTCTCACCCTTATTAACCGAAAATCCTTTTTCTTTCCAAAAAGAAAAGGAACCCACGGCTCTGGATCCCACAAATTGACTCTGTATTAATGCAATGTTAGATGGTGAATAGCGATAAAATTTTGCCATAAATGATAAATACTCTTTTAAATCTTCTGGTGAACGAAAGTAACCTTCTATACCTTTTTCCATCTTCTTTGTTAGTGCTTCTACCTTTTGTTTTTTCTCTTCAAATGAAACTGGGGAACGCTTTTTACTCATTGTTTTCCGCTCCCTTTGATGAAGCTTCTATTAATTCATCCATCGTTTCCTCATTCCATGTTTCTAAATCAGTTGGAACACATATTTTCTTTGTTTTCATATTGATGGGAATGAGTAAATCATTTTCTGGAAGCTCAATGTAATCGAATAACTCTTGTTCTTCCTGCTCTGTTAAATGGATTGTAACTTCTTGATTGCCGACTTGAAAAGTAACCTCTCTTTCGCCAATAGATTTTATGATTCCGATTTCAATATCTTCGTGAAATAATAACATCTTCGCTTCCCCTTTTCTGATATAAGATACCTATCTTAATTCCTTGTTCTTTACTTTTGCGTTCCACTCTACCATACTACCTAGCCATACAAATGGAATCGCAATCACTGCGCAGTGTAACAGAAACAACGAATCCGTTACAACCTTTGTTACATATAAACAGAATATCCCTACACCCACTATGCAACCTAACACCAATAAATGAACAAGTTGGTTCCATTTCTTTTCAATGATTAACATGCTGATTAATCCTACACAAATGATTAACAGAAAGACAGCAACCATACCTAACGAATTGGGCACGGTTACAATTGGTTCAATTCCTGAAGGTCCCATCTCTCATTCACTCCCTTATCAATTGATTTCATCAACAGATATAAATACTGTTTCCTTTTGTCCTCTGGACGCCTGATGATCTACTTTCTTTTGTCTTTTATGTGCAATTCTATCTTCCACTACTTTTCTTATATGCTTTGTTGCTTCTGTTTCTGCGATATCAGTTGTACAAACGCCTTGATAATTTTCATGTTCATAAATCCCATTCATAAACTCAAGTAACATTTGCGTATTTTTATCTGCACTATTGGTACCAAGACGAATTTTTGTCAGCTCTTCTTTTAATACTTCATGAAGATGCTTTGTCACAACTTCTGTAATATACCGAAGAGACCATTCTTGTTGTTTTGCCTCTTTATGTTCCTTACATATTCGAACAATTGCGTCACCATTATAACCATTTCGAATTTTATGTTCCTCCATATAAGTTGTAATATATTGATCTGTTTCCTCATCAATGGAAAACACTCTTCTGGTCTTACTCATCGTTCATAACCCCTCTCATTTTGTTGTTGGATGTCTCTCTGAAGGCGCTCATAATAACGTTGGTTTTTCCAACTTTCATATTCACTTTTAAATGCGCCCTCCATCTTTTTGAGTGCATATTGCATCGAAACATTTTGTTGAAATGTTTTTCGTTCCCTAGGCTTTCGATCTAACATTTTATCAATACGCTGTCTTTCCTTATCGTACGCTTTCATCTCTTGTAAAAATGCATTTCCCATTCGCTTGTGAAGCTCTTCTATTTTATTTTCCTTATAATTTTCATATCGTTTCTTATCACCAGAACCTTCTCCATATGCTCGCTTTAATACATCCACCTCTTTATCTAACTTTTGAAGAAACTGTTTATAATCTTCTTTATGATGCTTCTCAATATATTTTTGCGTCAATGCATCAAGATGAGGACGAAGAGGACGCAATGTACTGTAACTGTATTGCCATTGCCTTTTATCTTCTGGTAAACGTTTATAAATGAACTGGAATAATGGTTTCAACTCTCGATTGCGCCACTTCAATGTGGAATCATCTTTCTTTTTATCAACCATATTCTTTCGAATCAAATCGTTAATCTGTTTTTGTTCTTGCCCACGATCCATAATATTTTGAGCCACTTTCGCTTTCATCGCATCTAATGTTGTTTGTTTTCTCTTGCCACGGTCTCTCGTTGGATATGGCTCCACTGTTGCGATATGAATATGAATGTTATCCGTATTATAATGAATCGCTCCTGACCAAATAGCTGTATGTTCTAATCGTTCTCTTTTCAGCATTTCTTTCATGGATAAGCGAGTAACATCCATCAATTTTTTATCATCAACTGTACGTGTTTTCGGGTCATATATGCCATGTTCTGCAAGCCATTGGTTATCAAATGTAATCACATCTTGCCACATGATACTGTTATTCTTTTGGGCGAGCTGAAACATCTTTTTTAGGTCTTTCTTTTCCTTTTTATTCAAACTGTTACTCTGTTCTGTAAATAAAGCGGACGTCTTTTCAGAATCCCCCATGTAATCTTGATACAGAGAAAACATTCTTTTGTGTGCTTGCCCTTCTTTTTTTGCTTCTTCTCTGTCAATATACTCCACATAATCTTGAAAACTTTCTCCATCTGCTGTCACAAATTTAGAGACTGTTACAACCCCTGGTGTCACCTTTGTTTGTGAAGGACTTGTTGAAACATTCATGCCTCTTCATCCTCTGTCATGAGCTTTAAAAATGCATTCATCTCTTGTGCCGCTGTAAAACATTTCTCCATCGCAAAGATGTTTTTTTCTATCAACTGTTGAAGATACAATTCACGATTTTGTTGTTCTCGATAGAAAGCTAAAGTTTCCAATTGACCTTGCAAGAATTTATCTCTTGAAAGCCCTTTTGCTTTTGCGATTTCATCAATTCGTTTCACCGCAATTGGATTCATATTTCGAACTCTTACCTCCATTTTCATTTCCTCCTCTAAATTCAGGATCTCCACTACAAAGAGTGAGAAGAGCATAAGGGGTTTTTGTTCCCACCTAAGGTGTGAAGCTAGGCAAAGCCTAGCGAAACCGTGGGAACAAGAAAGTAACTCAAGTGTTGAGGTGCGGTTGACTCAAAAACGCCTGATGTTGATGTCCTGTAGACCAAAATGTTGAGTTACTGTTGACCCAAAAACCCTTGATGTTGAGATGCGGTTGACCCAACTTTTTTCATAACCGCTCCGCATCTTTTGCCTTCTCATCTAATTTTTTAATCTTTTCCTTGATTTGTCCTTGCTCCCATTTGTATAATTCAACCTTGTCTTTTGATTGCTTAATATTCGTTTCTTTTGAATTGATTTTCGCATCATTTTCCATCTTTTCTGTTTCCGTTTGATACTTAGCGTCATTCTTCCATTCTGTGATTTGCTCTTGCCACTGTGTTTGTTTAGATGTTTCTTGTTTCATCATTGCATCGTATTGTTTTACTTTTTCTTTTAATGTTTTTTGCTCAATCCCTATAAATACTTTCGCATAAGAGCCTTTACTTTTTTGTGAAATTCCTTCTTCTATATCCGTTTTGTTTTGATCGGAGAAGAGTGACTTTAAGAATGTTTGCTTGTCATCTTCTTTTGAATCTTCTTTTGAATCTTCTTCCGTCTTTTTCTTTGTCTCTAGTGTCACATCTCGATTGTTTTTTTCAAATACATCAAGCGCAACTGCTTGCCATTTCCGAGATAATTCTTTCACTTGTACAACAATATTTTCTTCATCTTGATACACAACTTTCACTGGTAATTGAAGATCCGGATTTGCTTTTTCTTGTGCTTGGAACTGATATTTTTCTCCATCTCCTCCATCTACATGAAGAAACATTTCTATTGTATGAGAAGTTGGATCATACGCTCTTCTTTCCACTGTCATCGTTCGATTTCCAAATAACACAACCGGCTTTTTCAATTCTGTATGATAAACCGGCTCTTCATAGGGTACAAATAATTTCGAAGTAAAGAACAAGAAAAAACCGACCAGCATAAAGCCTACAATCAAACCATATATCCATGATTTTTTTCGTCTCAAATTCACACCACTATTTACAACTTCCATTTACTCGACACCTCACTTTTTTAAGATGCAATGATTTGAACTGATAGTTCTTCAACATTGGTTACTTGCCAATTCTCTTGATTTTTTTGTACGGTTACTTTCATTACATTTTTTGTTTTATCTGTTTTCCCTTGTGATCCAATGGTCACTGTATTTTGAAATTCCGCAATGATTTCTACTTGAGAAGCACCAATTATATAAGACTGTAAATACAACTTCATATCAGATGGTTTGGATACATATGTGTCTTCCATTTCAAATGTATCTGTTGGATAAAAGAGCTGAAAAATTTCTTCCTTCATGAGTTTTTTTGCTTGTACTCTTCGCTCATCATATCCTTGCTTTTCTCGATGAAACGATAACTGAATAAACTTTTCTACTGCCGAAAGATACGCTTGCCTCTGTTGTTCCTGTTCCGAAGGAAGTGTTTCCTTCACTTTCTTTTTGAGCTCTTCATTTTCAGTTTGCAATATCTGACTTTGAACTTTTAATCGTTTTACATCTCCTGTTTCATCATTACGAGCGTACAGAAAGATGTTTAAAAAAGTAACGCCTGCAATCACAAGTGCAAGCGTTATAAACCAGCTTTTTCTGTTATCTTTATTTTTTCCTCCTGTCATCTTTCTCCCTCCTATTCTTCAAATGAGTTGAGCTGTTTTATTGCATCCCAATAGGAATGAATTGCCTGCAAAGCTTCTTCTTCCGAAGGGAAATTATACAAAAACACGTACCTCTTTCCTTCATAACGAGACTGCATTTCTTCTGATTGTGAAGGCTCCTCTTCATTCAACTCTCTATACAAAAGAAAATTCTCACCAACATCTTGAATCATATAATTTGCTGGTTTGATTTTATAATTTTGAAATTCTTCCAATGGCGGTGTTATCACTTTTCGAAATAATTCATCTTCACATAAATTTATTTTATTTGTCATAAAAATCTCTCCTTTGTTTCAATTCCCTATTTTTTAGAACCTTCTTACATGACCTTTAAACACTTTACCCCAATATGGATTTGATAAATTTTCGATTGAGACACCTTTATTCGTTTGACAACCAATGAATGTATTCTGGTCAATTACAATGCCAACATGACCGTCATGTTTATACGTATCAAAGAAAATAACATCGCCAGCTTTCATTTCCATTGGTGAAATTTGTGTGCCGATTTTATTCAGGGTTTCTGTACTTACAGCTCCCATTGGGCTTACATTCATTCCTACTTGTTCGAATGCCCAGCGTACAAAACTACTACAATCAAAGATGCCTCTTGCGATGTCATTTGTATTACGTCCCCCACCAAATACATAGGTAGAACGCCCCATCCATTGACGCCCAACATCGGCAACTTGTGAACCAGAGGAACCTCCTCCTACACTTCCGCCACCGCCATTAACTGGCACACCAGGCGTATAATATTTCAGCACGGCATCAACATAGAGCGCGTCGCCGTAGCACGCGGAGTAGGGAATCATCTCAGGTCTTACACAACGATACATACCCGTATGTTTTACTTTCTGATAGGTTTCTGCGGAGAATTGAATCGCTAATTCTTTTGTGTATTTACCTCCGTTTTTTGCAATGAAATCGAAAAATCCTGTTCCAAAGTTGTAGGCTTGTAAAGCGGTTTTAATGTGATCCATGTCACCTGGTCCCGTTACACCCGCTCGCTCAATCGCATGCTTAAATTCTTGAACACCAGCCCAAATGGAGTAGTCTGGATCGGTAATACAATTTGGCCCTTTACAGTACTTTGTATTGAAAGCTCCTTCGGAACTTTGCATCGGATCGAGTCCACGTCCACCACTCTCCTGCATCATTTGACTAAGCATTAATGGGACAAATGCCTCAACGCCGAATTGCTGGGCATACTTCCGAATTGTCGGTTCCCATTTCAACACTTCAGCCGAAACATTTGCTGTCCCTATACTTCCTTGTGGGTATGTAATATCCCCTTGTTTTTTATTACCCTCCATTCCGCCAATGAGTGTCATTGTAGCTCCTAAAAGAATCGTTCCAAGGAGAAAAAGTAGACTCAGTGCGATCATAATCAGCCATTTTTTCGGAATCATCTTCAGTACAAGATGCATGAATTATGCCCCTCCTCCAAATAACGCTAACTCTTCTTCTGTCACATCGACTTTAAATAAAATATTCTTTACGGCACTGATACATAAGAGCACATCTCCTGTTGGTAAAAACGGTATTTCATTCAGTTCACTTGTACTGATTTGCCCGGCAAACACTCTTCGTAACATATCTAGATTGTTGCTATCTTGTTGCATAATAAATTTGTACTGCGTAAGCTCAAAGAGTGTCTTAATTTTTTCTACCGCTGCCACACTTGCATCCTCTGGCACAAAGTCTCGGATAGAATGACTTGCAAATACAATCCCTGCAAAATATTTACGTGCTTCTCGGCTAAACTTAATCGTAAAATCCACCGCATGTTGACTACGTTCACTCGTATTTATCAGATGATGTGCTTCATCCATGATAATAAGAAAACGCATTACGTCTTCAAATTTTAATTCCTTTCTATCAAACGCTTTCCACTGCGGTTTTCCGTTTTCTAGCATCTCATCCCACATTAAGTTCATTACACTGAAAATCTGTGCTTGATAGATTTCTTCTTTTAAACTCATAAGATGGCGCAATGAAAAAAAGACGATTTGCTCTTTAGAAAAATCTTCTATTGTAGAAATACCGTTAAATAAATGTCCATAATTGTCTACTAAATTGATAAGATTTAATTCAATCAGTTCTAAGCGTTCCTTACGAGTCGGACTCACATTAGAACGGTAGATTCCTTTCTTTATATCTTCGTATAATTCTGTACGAACAAAATGTAAATAATCGGAGAAAATCGGATATTCACTTGCTGGTAAACTCGTAATATGATTGACAGCTTTCGATTCATCACTCCATAATTTCTTAGCTACATACATTTTGCGCAGTAAATTCTCATACTCCTTAATTTCATCATCTTTTGCTTCTGGCGCAATAAAGCGATAAAAGATACTCATTTTAGATAAATGCTGGGTAAATGAACCTTCTTCTGTTTCAGCCGTCTTATACACTTGAAGCGGATTAATTTTTCCTTGTGACCCATCCAGTGCGATCTGCTTCCCATTATATTCATGCACAATATCTTCAAACTCACCTGTAATATCAAATCCCCTGATTTTATAACCCTTCATCGCATAATCACTCATGATTTTTTTCAGCAAGGTTGACTTACCAGCTCCCATTTTCCCGATTACAACCGCATTATAACTTTTTCGCTGTGCATCTTTATGAAACAAATCAAAAATGACACTCCCCTTTGTTTTGGTAGTGCCATAGTAAATACCGTATGGATCATTTAGAAATGTAAAGTGAAACGGGAAGCCCCCGGCTAAAGAAAGAGCCGGTACTTCTTTTCCATTTCGTTTATTAATATATTGCTTTTGCATTTCAAAACTTGATGTGAGGGAAGCCCATTCATGTTCTTGTTCATTTAAGAAAATGGCACCTCTAAAATTATAAGATTCTAGAGTTTCCATGACTTCTTTTGCTTGTTTTTCAAGCTCTGCCATTGTTCGTGCGGAGATATAGATGCGTAAGTGAACTCGTTTCAGCACCTCTCCTTTTGATACTTGTTGATACAACTGTTCCAACTCTTGAAACTGTTGTTCCGCTTCAATTCGTTCAATATTTTCTTTTGCGTTCGCATGTCGAACGCTTTGTTCTGCCATTGATTTATTAATGGATTCAATCACTACTTTTCGGCTGTCACTTATAATATCTAACGTTGTAATGACATTCGACATATTCATGATAGGCTCTAACCAAAAGTCATTTACTGTCGTTTGATACCCGTATACATGAATACAAGTTTGTAATCCATCTCCACCTTGCACATATAACTCTTTAAAGTGAATACCCCCTTGTGGTTGAATCTGGGAAATTAATTCTTTATTGATTTGTTTCTTTTCTTTTTTCTCTTCTTTCTTTTGCTTTCTCTTAAAAAAATTTAGTACAGACACATCCATCACCTGTTATGAAGTGACCTTTGTCAATAGTTTCTTTGCCCATAATATTTTCTTGATGGCATACAAAAGCTTCAGAAATAAGATCTATCGACAGTTAACCACTCTGTTATTCGTGGATTGGTTACCTCAGGTTAATGGTCCGTCGTTAGGCTCTTATAATCTCACTGCGTGGATCACATCTTTTCACATTCTAATAAATAGCTTGTTTATCAGAATTTCAACTGTGCCAGAAGAGGTGAGTCATAGATAGCCAGACCTGGAATTCACTATCTCTGAAGCTCATCTATGCCATCAATTGATACCTTTGGTCTCTAACTATGAATGAATCAACTTCATATCCCTTCTTCTTTATTTTCAGTGAATTTTACCTGTTTCTAACCCCCATATAAAACCTCCCAGTTCTCTTGCGATAGCTGTAACGGCGACATTTCTAGGTTTTCCTTGATACATCATTCGATGATATTTTCTTTGTAACCTTTCTACAGCCTGATCCGCATAAGCAATTACTTCACTTCGTTGCCCTTTTTGTCTCGCTTTCACTCGTTTCGATTTTAATCCGATTGCTCCTTTTACCAATGCATTTGCACATTCTACAAGAGTAGACCTAACGGTCGAATTTCCTTGTTTTGTAATCGAACTTCGACTGATTTTTTCTCCACTTGAGTTTTCGCTCGGGATCAATCCTACATAAGCCATAAATGCTTTAGCCGTGGGAAAACGAGTAAAGTCTGCAATTTCCACATGAACAGTCATTGCCGATGTTGTGTCTATCCCTTTTAAGCATCTTAACTGTGCGACTGGTTCTTCATATCTTTCACTATGAGATAATTCTTCTAATCTCAGACTGAACCTCTCAATTTTATCAACTAGAACATCATACTGTAATAGATATTCATCTAACGTTTCTTTGAATAATCCTTGTAGTTCAAGACTCTTTAACCATTTCATATAAGCGATTGTCCAGCTTGATTTTCCTTCGTAAATATAGCCATGTCTTAAAAGGAATGCTTTTATCTGTTGTTTTATTTTTTTCAATGATGTTTTAAAATCACTTAACATGCGGATATACTCTTTTACGGCAACATCCTCTTCTTCTGGAACATATACTTCTTTATAAGTGCCATTCGCTAAATTAAGAGCAATCATTTTGGCATCGAATTTATCATTTTTCACCATTTTGTTTTTTGATGAACTGTACATTGTTGTGGGAGCTAAAATATCACAATCAATCCCGTTTTGCTCCAGCAGATTATGGAGTGAATATCCTAAACAACCCGCCTCGTATCCAGCTTTAATTTTTATATCTTCACCATATTTTGTTTTCAGTTTCTCAACAAATTTTTTTACGAGAGATACATTTGAAGCACATCGTGCTTCTCTTACAATTTCCCCAGTTGTTCCGTGCAATGCACATAAGCTAAAACTTTCCTTGTGGACATCCATCCCAATATATATTATATTTTCCATAGTGGCCTCCTATTATCATAGGGTATAACCCCATTCATGATGTTTGTTTTCATTCATTATTATGGGTTAAAATCCCTGACTTGATAATCTAGGTGGTCACTTCATATTATCTCTCCTTATTTTTTCGAACCAATTTTCGAGTTTTGATTGTGCAATTTATATAAGATTTCTATTTTCTTTTCTTCATTCATCTCTAGCAATGGTATGCATCGTTGCAAGTACCGTTTTGACGATTCCACCCGTTCTTTCACAACAAATTCGTTCTCACCATACACAAATAAAAAATACTCCCGGTTTGTGCGCCCCCATTCTAAATACTGAAGTTCTTGCAATTTTTGTACAAGGAAACGTTCATATAACGGATTCTGGCACGTTTCAATTTTCTTGAGTAGAAAACGTTGTTGCGGTTCCGTCGAAACTGGAAAATTCATAGATACAATCTTGATGGACTCTTGATACGATTGGTAATAGTGTGCAAGGTGATAAATCGCAAATTCTGCTTCCTCCTCGTTCAGGGAGTAAATATCTGTCCCCTGGATCTGTAAGATATCTACAAAACCTTGTTCTTCCCGAAACTCAAAAACACCCGATTCTGTCATATCAATAATCGGGATAATCTCCGCAATACTCTTTTTTATATGAGGGGGTTTTTCTTTCTTTTTGGCTTTTTTTACTTTTTTCTCTTTTTTCTTCTTCCCTTGTCTTCCCAAAGCCTCGTCAATCTTCGCTGTTTTTTGTACAGCCTCTTGCTTCTTATTGCCCAGATGTTGCATTATATTTTTCTTTGCCTTCTTCACCGGTATGACTTCTTCTCTCAAAGGAGCAACGACAGGTTGCGTTTCTTTCTTTTCTTGAAATCCTTTTATTTTTACTACCTCGCCTGATTTCTTTTCTTGTTTTGGTGGTTGCGGGGAAGGTTTAGTTTCGCTTTTCTTTTCTACCTGTCTATTCATTTCTTTTTCATTGAATAATGCCATCCCATTTCCTCCTTCAGTCTTGTTCCTGGTCAATTGCACAATACGTAGAACGCTTTCTAGCTAACGCAATAAACAATGCCTCAAACATCCGTTTTTGTGGGTTTGTATTTGGACGAACAATCAAAATCACTCCTACTATTAACATAAAAATATAATATGGAATTTGAAACATGGGATGAACCAAAGGCTTCGTTGTCATGGTGAAAACCACAAGCCCAATAATAAACAGTAGATCGAATAAAAATAATGCTTTGTTAATCTTTAATTCTGTTCGTATTTCCTTCGGGATATTATAATTTGCCATTTGAATTCCCTCCAAACTCACATTTAAATCTGAGCATAGATTGCACTCTCTTTTTCTAGAAACTTTTCAATTACATGCATCATTTTCGCGCTTACTTCTTCTGCATCACACCGCTGTTTAAATGCATACAATCCCTCTTGAAAATCAAATCTTTTAGGCGATAACTTCATGAGAGTCTCAAATGGATCTTTATCTCGTATGAAATCCATGCTACTTTCTGTCTCTAAGCTAAGAATAGACACATGCCATTTGGTCTTTAATAACCAACTCGTGAGAAAATCTCTTCGCCTTGTATAAAGAACCGGATCATATTTTTGTACAAGTTCTTGTATACGTGATGCAAATAAAGGATCTTCATATAGGACTTTCACATGAACTTCATACGGTGAAAGGGATCCTTTATTCACCTTTATATGTGTTGCGATTTGATAATTCATAGCTACAACCTCCAAATTTTGATTTTCAAACCGAAAAAAATAAGCATTCCTTGTATGCTTACTGTGTTGTTACTTATGCGTCTTTTCTACGATCCCTTCTTGGAGTCTGATTTACATTCTGTTTCTGACTCTCGCCCTTATTTTGACCTTTGTTCCGTAAACTCTCCCCTGTATTTTGCCCCAGCTGATACGAACGTTTTGTCTTTTGTACCGTTGGAGAATTATGAAAAGCATTGGAAAGGCGATCCTTTGCATATTGTCCAATTGTACGATTTTCTCTTTGCGGTGCTGGGATATCATTTGTAGAAGATGGCGCTGTATCTACTGGACGAGATGAACCTGAAGAACTCTCACCGCTTGATGGTGTTCCGCTATGACTTGCTTGTGACGGTTCTGGTGCACCTGATGGTACTCCGCTACTTCCTGGTTGAGTTGTTCCTGATGCACCTGATGGTGCTCCGCTACTTCCTGGTTTACTTCCGCCTGATGCACTTGTTGGCGCTCCACTACCTCCTGGTTTACTTCCGCCTGATGCACTCGTTGGCGCTCCACTACCTCCTGGTTTACTTCCGCCTGATGCACTTGTTGGTGTTCCACCACCTCCGGATTTACTTCCGCCTGATGCACTTGTTGGTGTTCCACCACCTCCAGATTGCGTTCCGCCGGATACATTCGCTGAAGAACCCTGCCCTTCATTTTTAGCCTCTTTATCAAAACCAGACGATTTCATTTCATCTTGCAAGGACGTAGCGCCACCGCCTGCCTCGCCTTGGGACGCTTGACTTTTTTCTGTTCCAGAACCTGATTGACCCATTTCATTTTGTATAGATGAATGACCGGTTCCATTTGCCCCGCCATCGGCATTGCCTTGCTTTTCTTTCTCTTCTTTTCCATTCTCTTTACCCTGTTGTTCTTTTCCTTGCTTTTGCTCCTTTTGTTCACCACCATTTGTTTTCCCTGCATTTTTATATCCGTTTGCGATGCCGGCGGCACCTGCACCTGCTTGTAATGCACCATTACCTGTACTTTTTAACATGTTACCAGCTTTGGACGCTATATTGCCGGTTGCTTTACTAAGCCCTTTTCCAAGTGCGTATCCACCCGCAACGACTCCCCAACCATTTTTCAAACCTGCATCAATGCCAAATAGGCGCTCACAAATAACGGGACCATCTACAACCGCAAGGCTTAAACAAATTAATGCCAATACATAAGCAATGCCATTCACATTTTCATGAATATAATTCATACCGATGAGGTAGAGTTTTAATGAAATGAAGATCATAATCATAATTAAAAAAGAATTTAAGATATTAAGAAGAATATGCTTTGTCTTCTGTCCGTTTGCCACATCTGCCGGTGCAACTAAGTTTGCTAGAATGTAGCTAAAGGCTAGTTCAAAACACAATTTCCCAAGTTTGATTGCTGTAAATAACAGTGTCATACCAATGACAAACAGAGACGGAGCGATTTTCCAGAAATCCCAGTCCCAGCGATAATATTTATCTGGCCAAAAATCAAACCATCCATTTTTCAAGTCGATGAGCACTTCTTTTCCATCTGGTGCAACACTCATTTTCTTCTCTAAAACTTTTATTCCTACATCTGACAATTTAGTATCCTTATTGATTTTAAAATCTTTATCAATTTTCTCTAGAATATCAATTCGTCTAATATTCTCTTGGGGAATTTGATTTGGTTCTTTTAATTTTGTTGTCTTCCATTCCCCTATATCAAACTGTGCTACATCTGTGAGACCATCTTTTATGATTTTTTCACTTGTTGTTCCGCTTCCTTTCAGATCCACTGCCTTAATTGCCTTATCTGTAAATTTATCTGCCTGCATCATAGCTGTACTCAGTAACACAATTACGCCCATACTGATAAAAATATTGACTGCAATTTGTTCTCGATTCGTTTTTCTATTAAATATCAGTGTGTATCCAATATAAATCAGTGAAAAAGCAAATAGTACATACAAAATCGGTTGAAAATCTCGTACAAAAGACTGTACCTCTTCTGAAGCAAACAATGTTTTTACTAAAAGAATTTTATCTGTGATTCCTTCTAATGCATCTACCAGATACGACAATCCAATAATAATCATCCAACCAATAGAACGGAGAATATAATTGATAAAGCCACCAATTTCTAAATAATCATTAAACATTTTCAGTATTTCTAAGACTTTTTCATCATTCATGATTTCACCTTCCTCTCTTACGCTCCGAATACTTCTTGTATGGTCATATCAAGATGCTCATCTACTTCATCTACCCGAATGATAATCGGTGCTTCACCGACTCCTCCTGGCTGTAAAACCACAACACCATTTGTAAGCCCAATCATCACTTCTTTTCCCGCTGTGACTTGTTTCCCGTAAACTTGTAAAATATGTTGTAAGGGATTGGTTACCTGCATCACACTTCCTCCTTCACGCCTTCTTTTTCTAGTAAACTATTCATAACTTCACCGTATTTCCCGTTAATCAGACGATAAATATTTTTATCAATTTCTCCTGTTGTCACTAATATCTTCAGCTCATCAATAAAGTTTTCCATTGTACTTGCTTGAATATCCGCTAGTGATTTGTTCCATTGCCTCATACATTGTTTTTCAATGATGTTCCAAATAGAACGATGTGTTTCAAAAAATTCTTCTGCTGTTTTGTGCTTCCAATTTTCTAAGGTAAGTGGTTCAAATGGACTAGACGGTTCTGATTCGTACACTGAAACCGGTTCTGATGCATACGCTTCTTCAGGAATCTCAATATCCTCATCAATATCCGCAAATTGTGGCTCCTCCGGATCCTCTTCCGAAGGAATCGGCACTGGTTTTGGTTCAGATACGAATACATTTGATTTTGGCTCCTCTGGTTGCCCAGATGGTTCTTCTTGTTTTGGGAAGAAGTCAATAATGAGGTCCCTTGGATTCACATATTCATGTAAAGAGCGAATATCGATATCTAAAATGGATTGATCTGTATCAAAGTCGTCCCCTAAGTATTCCCAGCGATATTTCATAACCGTTTTTCCTCGGTTCAGAATTGGGAAAGGCTCTATCTTTTCAAACTTATTATCCCGACGCTTCATAAAGCGTATCACTGCACTTTCTCCTTCTTGGAATCTCATTAACTCAGTTGGCGTTAATAATGGTTTTGTATCGATTCCTTCCGTTTTGCTCTTATCAATTGACAACCCTTTCCCACTTCGAGATAAAGAATTGATTGTTTGATTCCCTAACTTTTCGGATATTTCTTTTGCGGTTTCTTTATTACCAGATTGAATATAAATTTGATTCCCGCAATTGTCTTGAATGGTTGTACTTGCATCTCCATATTTCATTTTTAACTGTGGAAGAGCTTGCACAATCAGGTTAAAACGAATATTTCGTCCTAAACAAACCGTAACAATATTCCCCATATCATCAATCGCCGGCATATTTCCAAATTCATCCAACAAAAACACTACTTCTCTATGACACTTCCCACCACGAGCTAAACCAGCATACTTGGAGAGTACAAAATATAACTGTCTAATAAAAATAGAAGCAATCACATGATTACTAGAATCATAATCTGGGACAATCATAAAGACCGCAATTGGCTTTTCAAAAATGATAATCTTATCAATCTGCAATCCATCTTGTTTTTCTACAACCCTAAATGTTGTTTCACCTGTATCCTTGTTAATTGTTTGAATCTCTACGATCATTTTCTTCTTTGTTTCACTTTCAATGACATGAATACGCTGACCTTTTTTTACTTTTTGTTGGAAGTTAAGCTCAAAACGTCCTTCCGTATCCGTTTTGATGCTTTCTTTAGATCCGTCAGGAAAGACAATTTGTACACGAACCCTTGGTGTTCCTTTTCCTTGCAAGCTTTTCCCAAAGCCAATTCGTTTTAAGTCGATACTATTACGGGACGTCATTTTTGCAATACCATCAAAAGTAAAGATGGACAATTTACTCATTGTGGTACTAAAAATACTTCCTCGTGTTGTCCCGCCTTTTGCGAAGCTAGAAGTTGCATATTGCATCTTCGCAACACTCTCAGCTGGAAGCATTTCAAAATATATATCTAATACATTTTGTGTATTTCCTTGTGCATCAATCACAATTTCTTTGGAACCAAGCTCCGATAACATGTTTGCGACTGCATACATCGAAATTTTATCCTCTGTCTTTTCCTGGATACATTTATCTATAACCGCTAAGATTAATGCATTACATAAACTCATCGCACTGTTATTCCAGAAAGGATCCTTTACATTTGGATTGTAGTAAAGTGAAAATGATAATGTATTACAGAGTGTCTGTGCTGTTGCTGTATCTCCTTGTTTGTAGGCATCTTTAATGAGCTGAAGCAAGTTGTAGCTCATGGACTCTAACGGGTTAATTAAATTTAAAACTTCAATATGGTACCCACGTTTTTCAAATGTTTTTTTAGAAGCCGCCAAAATTTCAGCCTTTGGATCATTGATGATAATAGACGGTTGTAGTTTCGCACGGGAATATGCATCAAGTGTTGGGAACACAAACGTTTCCCCTTTACCAGATCTTGTTGTACCAATGATTAGGTTACTGACTGCACCATCATCAATTAATAAGCGTCCCGCCTTTGCACTATCTTTTAATTTTTTAATTTCTTGCCATTTCTCCATCCCTTTTGCATCTATAACCCTTTTCGCTTGTTGAAAAATGGATTTGCATGAAACCACATCATAACGAGAAATGACAACGCCACCCTTCCCTTCATATCGTTCTGTTTTATCTGGAATGGCACGATATTGTTGTTTGACTTCATCTAAAGTCGCAAAACGGGAGGAGTCTTTTTGATTTTGATTCAAGTCTTTAAAGCTTGAGCGAATTTTATAAGCGAATTGCAATGTACATAAGCTCGCGATTAGGAATAATATCAAATAGAGAAAAAAAGGATGTTCAAAGGTATATAGATCCTCTATCCCAATATGAAAAGGCTTTGGATGTAATAAATCTGAAAATGTTGTTTTCACTACTTCTACAATGACGTTTCCTAGAAAATTTACGATAAGAAAGATTCCACTAAACAAAAAAGTACTCATCGGGATGAGTACTTTCCATTCAGCTAATTTATACTTGAGCGGTGCTTTTTGTTGCACATGCACGTTATCCCCTCCTTTTCATCTTTTGTTTGTCTTTTTCCAAAATTTTATATATAGTGTCTTGGATAATTTTTTGAACCTCTACCGTGTAGAAAATGAACATCAGCACAATAAATCCCAACAAAAACATTAAATACGTTACTATCATATCTGGCCTCTTTTCTTCAAGTTACATTCCATTTCTTTGTAAAATTTCCATTGTGAGTACCCAATTCGCAGTAAACTTAATATAACAGGTACTACTAATAAAACAGCCATAAAAAGAGATAGAGAATGTATTTTCTGTTCTTCTACAAATGCAATACTAGCAATCACACCAACTGCTATTACAATTGCTAGTGGAATTTCTAATAACAATATTTTTTTCGTCAACTTTCTATCCATAATGAGACGTATTAACAGAACCATTAAGACATAAAACATACCAAAGAGAGTAATTCCATTGATTGTATGACCTTTTGTCCATTCATATCCAGAATCATTTACGCCCCAAATGATATAAGTAATTCCTAATACGCCTAAAATAGTGTAAATTCCTAAACTTATCTTTCTCCCATACGCTATCCATTTTTCCATCCTAATTTTCCTCCCTTTTTAGAAAATAAAAGAGCCGGTTGAAGGTTTAACCAGCTTGTTATCCGTTTTATTTATCATTCGTGTGCCAAAGTATTCTTTTCAGGTTGTGACGTCTGTTTTAAGGCTATTCTTATTATTTGCAAACCAACTACAATACCTGTTACAAGGAAAAATAACGGATAAAAAGCTCCATCTTTGTATCCAAGAAAGAAACCGAAAGCAAGAAAACCGCCACAAACACTACTTAACATCAATGTCGATAATCCAAACAAATAGCTTACCTTAAGGATAGTCAATTTTTTATAGTCCTGATCCATTACTAGCACCCCCGTCATGAAACTAGCTCCAATCAAAAGAACTGTCATCAAAAGATACATATCTGCTCTCTCAAAAGCAATACTTGACTCTTGATACCAGGGCATCCAATTTCCTATCCCTTGATACCATGTAATTCCATGCCACCAACCAAACATCCCGACTATTAACAAATAAAGTAATCCTATAAAATGAACATGATTACTACGAGCCAATTTCTTTATATGATCCATTCCAAATCCCTCTTTTCTATTCAAATTTGATTAAATTAACCCTCATTAACGGACAGACAATCATTTCCTCTTCAGAAGTAACTCCGCTTGACGACTTATTCTATTTCTTTGACAGTGGCTACATCTGTCCATTCAATCCATAACTCTCCTATATTAGACGGTTCAAAAACAGTAATAAATAAATCTTCCATAGTTTTATCATCTACATAACACTTGCATTTAAAATACTCATTGTTCCTTTCGATGAATGTTTTTATTTCGTATTTCTTACCTACTTCAAATAGGTTCATAACCAGTTGTGATCTACCTTTACGTTCTAACTCATGATATTTTTCACGCATATCAAAAGCTATTTCTACATCAGTTTGATAACGTGTTCCTTTAACCATTACCCATAACATATTAAGCATATACTCATCTAATTTCTTTTTATTTCTCGCACTATGTGCATTTGATGCAAGTTCAATCATTCGTTCCTCTTTTGTCTTTTTAGCCAAGTAAAATCACTCCTCCACCTTAGTCAAGAAATATACGCCAATAAACATATATGACAAAATTTATTTTATATTTTTGTTTAATGAATACTCTTTATATATTCCCAAGATACCAACTATTGCTAAAATAAGAATAGGGAATACAAACACAACTTCTATGGGCAACCAATCCATTTTGGGAATTGTTACAATTGGTTGTAATTCCATAACTTCCCCTCCATCTCTCATATTTCTATTTGTCCTATAAATTTCATAATCTATAACAATAACGCTTTGATTATAGTTAAAAGTATTCGTTTACTATCAAAATTTCCTGTATTTCTATATAAAAAGAGCTGGTTGAATATCCAACCAGCTTGCTATCTTTTCTAAACGAAATCCTAATTTGTACTTAAAAAGTATTCATCGATTAAGCATAATGAATTGTGGGAATTTAATATCAATTTCTATTGGAGGTAATGTTTGAAAACTGGCTATGATTTTTGTGTTTGCCTCTTTCATTTGTTGTAAAAATGATAAAAAACCATTTACTTCTTCAGCAAATAAATAAAATGTGTCATCAATTATTACAAAGTCATGCTGTTTAGCTAAATCAATTATTTCTTTGCTCAATTCCACTTTCGGACAGTCCCGATTGCATAGGTTTATAACATCTAACTTATCTCCTTCAAACGATTCTTTAAGATCTTCATACTCACCGATAAGGTCTAAAACCATTACGTTATCCAACTTGATAGCAAATTCTTTTAAAGTTGTTGTTTTACCTGTAGCAATACCGCCGACAATCTTTAAATTTTCCTTTATGTTCAATATCTCATTTGTTTGAAACATGTTATATCCCCCTTTTATATCATTCTTTATTTTCACTATATTTTCTTGATTCAATAGCTCCTGTACAATATCTGATTATTCTCCAAACGATATAGGGGTTAGTAACGTTTTTGCGACATCTAACATGTCTGGAAACATTATGGTTAGAGAAATGAACGTCATCAGTAATATGCACGTACATACTTTCCGACTTCTTTTACGTACCCCATGAATAAAGAACAGCGATAACAAAACAAGCCATATAACCCCCAATATATTCACCCTACTCTTTCCCTTCTATCATTAAACTAAAACGGATGATTTTGGTTTATCTCCCCCATCTGTTGGCGGATCTACTGGTGGTTTTGGCTTATCTCCCCCATCTGTTGGCGGATCTACTGGCGGTTTTGGCTTATCTCCTCCATCTGTTGGCGGGTCTACTGGCGGTTTTGGCTTATCTCCTCCATCTGTTGGCGGGTCTACTGGCGGTTTTGGCTTATCTCCCCCATCTGTTGGCGGATCTACTGGTGGTTTTGGCTTATCTCCCCCATCTGTTGGCGGATCTACTGGTGGTTTTGGTTTATCTCCCCCATCTGTTGGTGGATCTACTGGCGGTTTCGGTTTATCTCCCCCATCCGTTGGTGGATCTACAGGCGGTTTCGGTTTATCTCCTCCATCTGTTGGTGGATCTACTGGCGGTTTCGGTTTATCTCCTCCATCTGTTGGTGGATCTACTGGTGGTTTTGGCTTATCTCCCCCATCTGTTGGCGGATCTACTGGTGGTTTTGGCTTATCTCCCCCATCTGTTGGCGGATCTACTGGTGGTTTTGGCTTA
>NZ_JBBOTE010000009.1:0-70367 GCF_038005385.1 Bacillus sp. FSL K6-2944
ACTCGCAGATTTCATCGGAATCAGTACACTGATGAAGAACATACATAAGCTCATCACCAAGGCCAAGGATTTGGAATACACGAATCTTTTCGTCATTGTTAGTAGCTCCTTTTTGAGTATGAAATTTTCAAAGATCTAAATATATTTAATATTAAAAAAATTCAGTCTAAATTGAACAAAAAAATATACTTCATGAACATAGTTTCTACTTGCAGTTAAAAATGATTGAAATCTTTCTTATTTCCTATACAATGTACATTGAATGTATATTGTATGGGTATACTTATCAAGTTAATCAGAATTACGTAACCTTGGCTCGATAATATGTTGGACTAAATAGTTCGCTTACAGGTAGATTAAAATACTCTGCAATTATAATAGCTCGAGATGCAATTGTACTTTTTTTGCCTACTTCGATTTCATGAAAAACACCGCATGGAATATTTAAGTCTTTTGAACATTGGTTCATCGTAATTCCTTTACTTTCGCGAACTAACCTTAAATTCGTTACAATATTTTGATGAACATTCATACTTAACACCTCCCTTGGTTTTTATCTTATATCATCTTTAAGCTAAAAACAAGTAAAAAAAACATTTTTTTATGTATTTTTTACATATTTATTTCTTGTTATTTATTTTCGCTTCACTATCGATTTTATACTTTTTAATTATCAATGAAAGGAATTGGTATTTGTGGGAGTTTTTGGAACTAGATTAAGACAATTACGCCTAGAGCGCAGATGGAAAATGAAGGATTTTTCAGAAAAAGTTAGTGAATTAAGTGATTCCACTTTTACTGTGAACTCGTTATCAAATTGGGAACTAAAAGGCACTGAGCCACCATATGACATTCTAGCTGTAATTTCAAAAGTTTTAGATGTCAGTACAGACTATTTAATAGGAGCAAGCGACAACCCGTTAAATATTTCTATTTCAGATGAACAACAAGAAAGATGCAATCAACTTTATGAACAACTTTCAAATTTACCAACTATAAAACAAGACAAATTAAAATTTGAACTTGATGCATATTTAAATTTTTTTAACTATAAAGAAAAACAACTGCATATGGATTTTGAAACTTTTGCTAATTACCTTCAAAACGAAATAAAAAACTCTTAATAATTTCATTTAGATAAAAGCCGAAAACCCACTTCTAAAAAAGTGGGTTTTCGGTGTTCTTCGATCGCTTTCAAGAAAGCGGCCTGATAATCCAAGAATAAAATAAATTAAGTCTTGATAAAAATAACCAATCGATTAATTTCCCTTGCAACTTTCTATATGTAGAACCCCTTTTCACTCAAGACTCCTAAATTATCTCTGTAGATTTAACGTTTTTTCAAGTCGAATTTACTCGTTTATATATTGAAATTCTATCAAATTAGTTATAAGATTAAAGTATGTAAATTCAGATAAAGTTTTTCACAGAATTACTTTGGTCAAATTAACACGTAATTTAATATTATTTAAGTCATGTTACAAGATAAAAAAACTAATATGTCATCATAAATGCTTTTAAATAAAAAAAACCCTACCTCAACTCCATTTTAATTGTCTTATCAGTTTGGCGGCTGAAACAATTAAAATGACCCAAAAAGTAGGGGGTTTTCTTAAGTATATTTAACACAATACAATTATACCATATGTTAAATATCTTGTGAATCAAAACCTCCTATTTTCCATCCTTTGTTGAGTTAGGAAAAATAGGAGGTTTTTTTGTGTTCATTCGAAATTTTTTACTCAGCTCAGCTTTAAAAGATTTAAATCCACATATTCAACATTTATCCCCAAAAGAGGGTACAATTAATCGTCATGTAAAACATGTCATTTCTTATATAGATCATATTTTATTAGATTGCGAAGCAAAGAATACATATGATTACCTAGATTCTCCTCAAAAATATCGTGCTTTAGAAACAATCCTATCATTTTTAGTACAGAATGGTTATTCTCAAGTATCTCAGAAAAAATTAAGTCGAAAATCTAAAGTATCTCTTCCACTTATTAATGAAATAATATGTTTTTTAGAAGACCTTGGTGTTTGTCATCAAATTAAGACTAGACGCCACGGTAAGATTGCACCTTCTGTTTATATTCTCGCTTTACACAACAACTATTTAAAAATCTTAGAATATTTCAAGGAAAAATGGGCGTTAACTATTGATGTTTGTTCCACATTTACAGATTTTTTGTGTAAGAGTTTTAATAAGAAAAAAGACATACAATCTGAAGAAACGCAACTTTTATCTACTTCAACAGGATTAGATTTATTTAATCCTGTTGAAGTAGAACCTGAAGAAAAAGAAAATGAGGAACAAGAAACGAATTCTGACGAAGATAAAAAATTGGAAACTAGCTTACAAGAGATACTGGCGGCAAGATTACAAGAAATGAATGATTTTATGAGTGAAGATCAGAAGAAGCTTTATCTCTACATGTTAAGTAAAAATACAAATATTACTGAAAAAGATGCTTATACAATTGCATTGCGTATGCCACCAGACGTAGATTGGGAAGTAAGAAAGACTTTCGAGGAGTGTGTACGCTATTTTGAGCATACTCAATCAGATGTAAGTACTCCTGCCCATTTCATAGAAATGTATACAAATAAAATAAATGCTTATAGGGAACTGCGCAAGGAGAAATTAAAAGAACACATGGTTAATACGGAGTTTGATAAGCCATTTAAGAACCAAATTGATTTTAAGAAGTTACGAGAAATACTAGGTTTTAACTCTTAACTGCTATTTCTAACAACAAAATAAGAATCATATAGCCTTGTTGAAAAAATTAAACCTCACAAGGCTTTTTGTCATGAAATTGTATTGTTAAATTTAAAAATCCTTTTAATCAATTATTAGTTTTTAAGTTTGAAAGGGTGTTTTTAGAATAAGTGAGCTAAATTCATACATAGAATGATAGCTACATTGAATAAGGAATTGAATAAGAAATTGAATAAGAAGAAATCTCTAACCCCTTGTGAGAGTAAGAGCCAATAGGATAAAATAAATCCTAATATAACTAATTTTTTTAATTATTTAAAACATGATTTAAATAATATAGATGGTGTTTCTTATAAAGATTTAACTATTTATATGTGTTTTTATAATAAAAAAACACAGGAGGTAAAACTTACCCTCCTGTGTTTCCATGTTGATATTGCACTATTATATTTTCTGATTTTTGAAGAGTATTTACATTATCAATATTTAAAACACTTAATAATACTATAGCACTTAATACAGTGAATTTTACTATTTGCATGAAAGCACCTCCTTTTTATTAGTTTGTTTTGCATAATTGTAAGATAAACTATAACATTCGCAAGATTTAAAATATTCATTTTCCTGCTTATACTTATGTGCAAGTTGCTCAAAGTACCTTTGATTATACGCTGTTAAATTTTGCTTTTCAAAATATAATTTCCCTTTTAAAATTATTTCTTCAATTTCTATACCAGGTAAATCTAGTACAAAAGCTTGAAGAATATTAAAGTGATGTAAATATTCTTCATGATGTAAAGATTTGCAAATATGTACCCCTCTTTCAATACAATCAAGTGCATCCGCATTTTTTCCCAATTTGAAAAGTTCTTTTGCTTCAACAAATAAAACTTTATAATTATTTAATACTTTTTTGTTTACCTTAGAAAGATAATGTAAAGATTGTTCAGTTAGCTCTTGTTCTGAATACATAAAACCTAAATTTTGCTGAACCATTAATATCCAATTTTCTTCATTAAGTTTTTGAAACGTATGTAATGCCTCGTAATAAAAATCTGCTGCTAATTCATAATTTTTTAAATCTGTACACATTAATCCGAGTAAATTGTTACAAAAAGCAACATTTGTTTCAAAAGTATCGTTTTTAAGAAATACTTTCTTAGATACTAAGACCTCTTTTATTCCTAAAAGAGATTCAAAATTGTCATATAAAGAAATGGCTAACATATAATGGAATTCTGCATATTCTAATTCATCAGGAACATCATGTAATAATTCTTTTGCTTTATAGAAATAAGCTTTTCCCTCAATATAATTTCCCACAGCGTTAAAATAAATTGCTTTAAAAAATGTGTAGTAGTATCCTAAAATACCTGTAAGCGGTATATCGAAAGTATCAATAACATCAAAACTATCTTTTGAAATATTGAAATTATCTAGTAAGAAATTATATCGAAAGTGAATAAGGTGATAGTGAAGAGCCAAATCAGAGTTTTTTTGGAATTCATCAAAATGCAAGTCGATTTTTTCTTTTAAGATAATAGAACTGTTTAAGTCCCTTTTACGAATAGCTGCATACAAATCATTTAATTGCTGTGATAAAGATTCGATATTGTGTAATGAACTGTTCATTATATCCCCCTCTTATATTTCCACATTAAAAATCCCCTTTAATTATAACAAAATAAAAATATTTCTGAATAATAAAACTATATTTCTCAAGTTTATTATGACATAAACTTTCAATATATATAAATTTTTCTGTAATTGGAGTATAACAACCAATTCGTAATATATTTCATGCATATATGCATATCCAACATTTACATCATTATGGTTTTAAATGTAAAATGATGTTTATTTGAAGGGAAGACTGTTAGGATTCGTCCATAATTGGCTGAATATGACTCTACAAGGATGCAGCAAATTTCTTTAGGATTCCCTAAAAACCCCGAATATAACTCTAACAGCCAACCCGAGACAGGAAAATAGGTTCTAGTGTTTGGGAGAGAGACATCAGTCCAATCTTCCTTATTTCCTCTCGCAAAAAAACGCTCAGTCCGGTAACAATGGACTGAGATCATGTGAATGCTATTACATGGATAAGCAAAAAGTTTTTTTAGTAAATATGATGCCAACTCAATTTAACTTAAATAAATACTATAAAAAATTAAAATAACTTATTTTAATTTTTTATAGTATTTATTTGCTTTTATTAACCATGAAAATATAGTATAATTTATGTATACACTAAAACTTTCATGCTATAAGTAAATCAATCACTAATAAATAACTTATTTTAAGTTTTATTAAGTTATTATGAATTTAAAATAACTAATGTGGAGGGGTTAAATTATGAAAACTGAAACTATGCATTATGTGGTTCAAAATGACAATGGGAATAGTGAACAAAAAATAACAATTAATGGCGAATTAAAAAAGCAAGCAAATGTATATAAGAAATTAACCAAGAAGCCAACGTATTTAAACCTTAAACCAGAAAATGTGATACCTAACTTATTAGAAAACTTAAATGTCTCTATTACATCTGGTGCAGTTTCATCACCAGGAATGTATTTTATTGGGGATAAGGCATTAAAAAGTAGTGATTCACCAAATAACCTTGATATAGATGTGCTAAAAAAATATGAGCAAGAATTACCAGTTATTAATACGTCTAGCTTTTTAGCAGGTTATGCAGTTCAAGAAGTTTATAAGAAATCAGGGTCATTACCAAATCGTATTGATTTAACGGTTGAAATGGAAACATGTCTTCCAGCCTCGGAATGGACAATAGAAAATGCTGAACAATTTGAAAAAAAATATATTGATCATATTCATACAATAACAGTTCATGTGGATGCAATAGATGTTGTAGTTAATGTGAATTTTGAAAAAGTAGATGTGCTTCAAGAAGGGGTATCCGCCCTTTTTGCGCTTATTAATGAAATAGATGAAAAAGGAATCGTAGGGTATAGATCATCTAATATGTTTACAGAATTTCAAAAAACATATCAACTTGAAGAAATAACAGGCGAGTACTTTGAAAGTAAACGAATTCAACATGCTGATATAGGGGATGGAACAACTGAATTCCCACTAACTGAAGGTTATGATTTTGAACACGATAAAAAAAGCGGGAAAAAATACGGTATAGGCCATGCGATTGAAAGTGCCAAAGAGAAATTAGCTGACGAGGTGAATGTTGAGATAGAACGTCAACATTTTGCAGAGATCATTAAAGATCCAAATCCCAATAGACGATTTAAAAAACTTGCCCTTGCCTACTTAGATGAAGAAAAAGTAGAACAAGCTGATAATATTTATTCAGAGCTTACAAAAAGGTTGCGCAAGGCCCAATATAATGTGGATGTTGTCGCAGTATATGGAGGTGGAAACATTCATATGAAAGATGTTTTATACGACCAACTAAAAGGTTTTTGTGATAAATATGGTATTAAAGTCTTATGGATTCCAAAGGACTTTACAACGAATATGAATGTTGAAGGAATGACGATTTATCATGTGTTAAGTCAAGAGGATGAAGAATAAGGAGAGAGAGTATATGGGTAGGAAAAAAGGAGAAAAACGAAAAACTGATAATTACAGCTTTCAAGCAAAAGACCCCAATATCAGGCAATTACTTGATAATCAAAAAAATATTAATGAATCAATTCGTAAAATTCTCCTTCATCATATTAATAAGTATGGTTATGGAGAAATAGACCAACCTGATGTGCAATTTCAAATGTTGCAAGAAATTTATGGTGGTGGGAATCAGATTGAAACAAGAGGTAGTAACTCTGTAGAACCAACCAATAGAAATGAAATAATAGAAAACATAATAAAACCTGCAATTTCAGAACCATTAATAGAAGAAAATATGGATAAACAAAAAGCTAAAAATGATATAGATGATACTAACGAGAAAATAGACCATAGAAGAAATAAACCTAAGTTTGATCGTAATAAATTTAAAAAATAAAATTTATGATAAATATGTGTACAAAAAAATAGGAGGAGAAAGGATGTACTACAAATTAGATTTCTTATTACAGTATTTAGACCACAAACAAATGCCTTGTAAGTTTGTTATGCAAGGCGGAAAAGTGGTAAAGGGCATCGTAGATGGCAGAGACGAATATACTATCTACGTACAAACAGAAGAGCAAACACATTGCTTGTTCAAAGGTTCGATTATGGATATTATTCCTGCGGAAAAATTGGATTTAAAAGAAATCCGATCCATCACGCATAAGTGGAATGCTGAAAAAGAGAAAAAGGAAAAATTACAAAGTAAATAGTATGTTGCCATAAACACCATTTGAATTGTAAGCAATTATTAATAAAAAATCCCTGTTTATAGAATCGAAATTCTAAAACAGGGATTTTTCTTGTTGTATTGCTTTTATTCTCATAATTGTTGTGAGGTATGCTAAATCTTCTAAATAGCAATATTCACAAATTTTTTTGTTGGAAAACTGAAGTGCGGAGATTTTAATTTTGTGCATTTCTTCTTTATCCGAATGCTTGAACTCAGCGGCGGATTTTTTGATTTTACGTAACGTACTATAACTTAGGGGTTCAACTATATTATTGCATTTCATACAATGTTTCATTGAACATCACGTTTCAATAGGGAACTTTTTATTTGAATCAAGGGAAGTCCTTCTTTCACTAGAAATTTTAAAAATGAAGAGAGGATTTCATCACTTATTGTGATAAGAGACCTCTCTAAATACAGTTTGAAATTTACCTTTTTCTTCATCCCATTTTCTCTTACTCATAATGAGATAACGAACATAATTATTGTCGGATTTATTATGAGCTGATATCATAATTGCATCTTTTTTGCTATAGCAAGTTATATCATGTATTCTCCACGTTTTTTCCAAATCAAATGAGGAATGTTTCAGATTTTCACAAGCTTGTTCTAGGTTATTTGCTTGGATGAATGAAAGTGTACTATCAAACATATTTAACGCAACGTACGTTGTCAGATGCATAAAAATAATAATCTCCTTTTGTATGAGTATAGTTACTTTAAAAAGTCTACAGAGCTACAGGAGAATGATTGGTAACAATTTTGTTATTTTCATCTTCAGATGAAATGTGTTTTATTTTCAGTGCATTAGGAAATAAATTCTCGATTTTTTCATTAACACGAATAGAAATTGATTCAAATAAAACTTCTCGGTCTTTGATAGATAGATGCTCAATATTGAAATATTTCTCTGTTAGTTCACCAGTATTTTTACACAGCTTCTCTCTTTTTTTCTTTTCCTCAAGTTTCATTTTTCTTTTTAATTCTTGTTTTTCTTTCTTGAGTTGTTCTTCTTTTTCTAGAAGTGCTTTTAATTTTTCTTCGGTTTTATTACTCATGTAACCTACCACCCTTTATAAATTTCGTTGTTGATCTACTAAGTGCTTTCTTTTTTACAAAAACGATTAGGCGTATTTGCTTTGATGTAATTAGAAAATATTTTAAATACTTCCTCTCGATCTTCAATTGTCATGTGGTACATATCGAAGTATTTTTCGCATAATGCACCTGTTTCTATTAATCGTTTCGTTCGTTTTTTTCTATCATGCTGTTTATCTTGAAATTGCAATTCTCGTTTTGTGATTTTTAAGTACTCTAATTCTCGTTCAATCTTTTTTAGCTCTGTTTCATGGTTCATTTTTTATCACCTGAATTCCAGTAGATAGAAAAACTATGTACATCAATTATAATTTGTGTGGATAATAAAATCAATAAAAATAATTCAGAAAATTATAGAAAGAAAGAAGAAAAGATGGTAAAATATTCACTGTAAGGAACGTACAGTGCGCACTTACACAAACTTTCAGTTTGTACGTTTTACCAACCGAAATACATCGGTTGTTCCCTACGGGGTTTGTATAGTAGAAGTATCAAATTTGAGGAGGTGAACTAGGATATGGCGATCTATCATTTAAAGGTAAAAACAATTTCAAGAAAGAAACAACAAAATGTAGTAGCGAGTGCTGCGTATCGAAGTGGTGAGTCATTGTATTGTGAACGAACAAAAGAAACAAAATACTACTCTCGTACCGTGCAACCTGAGACGCATATCCTAGCGCCTTCTGAAGCACCATCATGGGTTTTTCGTCGTCAAGATTTATGGAATGAAGTAGAACGTTTTGAGAAAAGAGGAAACAGTCGCTTAGCAAGAGAAGTGGTTGTAGCAATCCCAAATGAATTGTCAGAATCGGAGCAACGAGAACTTGTTTTAACATTTGCACATGATACATTTGTACAACAAGGCATGATTGCTGATGTTGCGATTCACCGAGATGACAAAAATAATCCTCATGCCCACATTTTATTGACAACTCGTGAGATTTCTCAGGATGGATTTGTTAAAAAGAAAAATAGAGATTGGGATAAGAAAGAAAATCTACTTGCATGGAGAGAAGCATGGGCGAAGTATGCGAATCTGTCTTTAGAAAAAGAAAATGTACAAGAGAGAATTGACCATCGTTCTTACGAGGAACGAGGAATTGAGTTGTTACCAACAAAGCATATCGGTTATAAAGAACATCAGTTAGAGAAACGTGGGATTCGTACAGAAACTGGAGAATATAATCGTCGTGTGCAAGCCTATAATCAGCGTCTCATTTCCTTACAAGAAAAGAGACAATCGCTCGTTAAAGAACAACAAAAGAAAGAAACAGATTCGATTTCAAAAGTAGAGATATCCGTAAAAGGATATGTCGCTCTTCATAAAAAAATCGAGCTTGTTACGAAACAACAAGAACGTTTACAAGATAGTAAATCGAAACAGAAATTACATTCTTATACTTGGTTAAAAGAGCAAATTGAAACGTCCGCTTATCGACAGTTAGAAGAAAAAAATCTGCACGTATATATTCAAGAACAACCAATGGAATTACAAGGTGAATATTCGGTTCGCATGTATGAAAAAATGAAAGAATTGCAAACAGAAGATATGGTGTCACTTGTAGAAGCGGTCGAGCGTGACATGGTTATGGAAAAGGCTGAAAGTCATATGAAGCAATCTGTAACTTATGAACGTCTACAATCACATGTAGTCCTGTTAGATCGTTGGGAAAAGAGTATGCAAAAACAGCAGAATGATGGACGTATTTCGGATACTCGTTATGTGTCAAATATGAATATATTACAAGCACAAAGAGAGGATACGAAGCAAGCCATTCAGTGGTATGAATTGCAAGCGATGTCCTATCTTTCTCGCCAAGGATACAGCGTATATCTTCGTGATTGGAAGGAAGAAAAACACCCAGAAATAGCGATTCAATTGTTAGAAGAAATGAAACAATCTCCTTCGCTTTCTATGGGCATGATTGTGCAAAGAGTGAAAGAAAATGAAGTGCTATCAGAAGCGGAAAAAATTATCAGAAAAGAAGTAACCATTGATGCCATTGATAAGCGTAGAAAGCAACTTCATAAATGGAAAGTGGCGGAGCAAAAACAAAAACGTTCGGAACGTGTGGAGCATATTATTGAGCAAGCAAAAGTGTTAGTGAAAGCTCGTAAGGTTTTAGTAGAACGTTGTGAACAAGAGTTGAAACAATATCCGAAAACACAAGGGATTATTCAATCATTAGGGATGACAGAAAATAGCCCTGTTATGAGTAAGTGGTTAAGCTGGAAACAAGCGATGGGAAGAGATGTAACAGAAGAAGAAAGTATGTCTTATGTAACAAAACTTTCGCTACAGCAAAAAGAAGAAAAAATGTTACAGGAAGCCAAAAAAGTATTAAGAAAAGAAGTAACCTATCACAATGTGTCTGTGGCTATTGACCAGTTGCAAGAACAATTAACGAATACACCGATTAAGATCATATTAGATGAAGCTAGAACAAAAAGAATGGCATATGAACTTGCGATTGAACGAGCAGGTGAGTATCAAAAACTTTCTTCAAAGTGGAGAAAAACAAGTTCTCATCAATATCAATTAGAGAAATTAAAAACGTGGTTAACTCAAAAAGGAATTGATGTAAATAACCTAGCATATAGTTTACAACGAATGAAGTGGAATGTAGAGAAAATAGAAAAAGAAGCGCTTCGGAAAGAACGGATAGCGGAAGTGCAATTGCCACGAATCCAACAAGCGAAAAAGGTATTAGAAGAACAAGCGATTCGCTATGTAGGAGAAACGTATCCAGAGCTGAAAGACTTGTATACGAATCGTCATTTACTGAGTCAAAAAGAGCGACAAGTATTGGTTCAAATGAAACTGTGGAATGAAGAAAGTGGCACGGTGTATGATTTC
This sequence comes from Bacillus sp. FSL K6-2944, assembly GCF_038005385.1. Taxonomy (NCBI): domain Bacteria; kingdom Bacillati; phylum Bacillota; class Bacilli; order Caryophanales; family Bacillaceae; genus Bacillus; species Bacillus sp. FSL K6-2944. Next base: position 11,005 of record NZ_JBBOTE010000009.1, read on the forward strand.
ACGAATCGTCACGCACAATTGCAAAAGAAACAAGATAAAGTGATTGCGCAAAAAATGATAACAGAACAACATATTTCACGGGTGTCTGCGGTGGTACAAAAAATTGCAAAAGTTCAACGGGCAGAACAAGTCTTAGCACAAGCAGAAGAAGAGAAGAAAGAGTTAGAAACAAAAGGAAATACGTTCAAGCGAGTGGTACTACGAGATCAAACATTACTAAAAGAGTATCAGACTGTACAGGAGCGCATTGAAAAAGCGAAAGAGGTTCTACAACTCAAGCAAGAGTTAGTCAAAGAAAATGGGGAAGCACGCCAAGCAGAGTTGGAAGAACTGAAGTTGTCGTATCATCAATTCCAAGAAAAAGAAAATCGTTTAGATGGCTTACTGGAAGTATCAGATATTCTGGAGCGTACGCGTCAAAAAATGCAGCAAGAAGCAAAAGAAAGAGAATATGAACATCAACAAGAAATCAGAAGGCAAAAAATGAAACATAGAGGTTTAGAACTATAGAAGGAAAGGGTGAATAGCTTGAAACAGACAAAGGTGTTATATAGTGTCATCGGTGCTTTACTCCTTGTAGTGGGAGTTATGGTCGGAATCATCGTAGCCAAAAGCGGTGATTCCTCTCCTACGGAACAAGTAGCAAAACAGGAAGTGCAACAAACTTCTCAAAAGAAAGAGCAAAAAAAGAAATTAACAGCTGATGATGTAAAAGTCGTGGAGCAACGCACGAAAGAATATTTAGATCCCTATGTACGTGTGGAAGGGTTGAAACTTTCTGATGAAATGGTACGTGAGATACAACAGAAGTTTTTAACAAAGCGTGTACAAGAAGAAGTATTACCGAAGTATGCATACCTTGCAGATTGGCGAGGAGCAACACAACAAGGTATGGTACAAACCTATCAAGTATTAGACAAATACAGCCAAATCGATCAGCCCAATCAAACGATAACCACATATGTGAAATACAATGATCCTGCCAGTGTATACGGGCAAACGGTGGATATTGAGCTTTGGATAGAGTGGATAGAAGAAAATAAGGAATGGCGCATCAATAGTAGTTCTAACTGGATTAATCGTTCTACTGGAGAAATGCTCCCTGAAGCAAAACCGATATCTGATAATAAGCGAAATATTTTAAAAGGTGGAAGAGAAATTCGCTTCCCTATCAACCATTGATGAAAAAATATAACCTTGAGTAGAAACGCTATTTGATGAAATAGCGTTTTTTTTGTGTACAACTTTAGTTTTCTTCTACTCCCTCATATGTATCTAAAGAACCTAGAATCTTATCAGGATGGTGAGGATACATGGGACAATATCAGATGTTGTACAGCACACCGTATCTTTATTCTTCTCGCACCTTGCAACAACTGTACAAAAGTGCGAGAAAAGAAGAGGATATAACAGCGATACAGGAGCACATGCTCCGTTATGACGTGTATTTAGATCGGCAATATCGAGGGTACTATTCTTTGAGTGAAAAAATTGAAGATGATTTGTATGGAAACGAACATCCCGTCTCTTGGAATGAGTTATTAGAAGATTACCAGTTATACAAGGATTCTCAAGGGAATTTATCCATTCAACCGAAAGGATGGCGATAACATGACCATTGTAGGCGAATTAGGGGTTGTATATGGCGTGACAGGTGCAATCGTTATGGGTATTAAATTGCTGAAAAGAAAAGGGCTTCACCTTCCCGATTGGATGCTACGTGCGGGTCTCAAATGCTTGTTAATTGGTACGGTGTGGTATGTGCTACGTGATATGCTCGATGTATTTCTACGCTAGTATTTTATCGGGTAGTTGAAGGGAGCTGTCGCAATGCATGGAAACAACTTCTTTCTTATGTACTACATAACCCCAACTACCTCTAGGGAGGTATGGAGTTTATGTTTTCGCTTTTGGTAATTCCAGTTACTTTTTTAACAGTAGCGTATTTTTTTAAGGGAAAAGAGCTAAGTGATAAAAAGAAAATCAAAGCGTTTTTTGAAATCACGAAAGTGTGTGTACAGCATAAAGGAGAAATGCAGTACCCCGTATTTTTGAAACAAACAGAGGATGATATTAGTACAACATTTGTCTATCGGCTGCCATTAGGTGTGCCGAGTCAGCTCATACAGAAGTTAGCGCAAGTATTAGAGGAAGGGTTGTATAAACCCGTCATGATTTCCTTTCAACGACGGGAGCTGTTTATACGGGTATTCCAGCAATGTATTCCTGAAAAATGGCATTGGTCCAATGAATTGTTACGAGAGAAGACATGGAACGTCATCATGGGAAGAGCGTTAGACCGTATGATATATCATGATTTTGAAAAAACACCGCATATGTGCGTGAGTGGGATGACTCGTTTTGGCAAGACAGTTTTTCTCAAAAATATGATGACGAGCTTAATTTTACAGCAACCCCGTCATGTGAAATTCTATGTGATTGACTTAAAAGAAGGATTGGAATTCAGCCCTTACAAGGACTTGGCACAAGTAGAAGAAGTGGCGGAGAATCCCATGCAAGCATTTGATATGTTGAATCGTATCCGTGAAAAGATGGTAGAACAGGTAGTACGCATGAAAGAATCTTATTTTACCAACATTGTAGATACACCAATCAAAGAACGCTATTTCATTATAGTTGATGAATCAGCGAACTTGTGCCCAATACAGGGATTGCCAAAACAAAAGAGAGATATGCTCTATATGTGTCAAGAAATGTTATCGGAAATAGCGAGGATTGGCGGAGCATTGGGGTTTCGCCTGATTTTTTGTACCCAGTACCCGACTTCTGATACATTACCGAGACAAATAAAACAAAACAGCGACGCCAAGATTGGATTCCGCTTACCGACCGTAGTGGCTTCACAGGTGGCAATAGATGAAAGTGGATTAGAAGAACTTCCATCCATACCAGGGCGAGCGCTTTTCAAAACAGATCGTGTAGAAGAAATTCAAGTGCCTTATCTGTCCAATAAGGAAATGTGGAATGCATTAAAACAGTATAAGGTGGTGAAACAAATTGAAACATCAAAAACTAAAACAAAAAGCGAGACAAATCGAGATTTTATCGAGTTTAAGTAAATTGGAATTTGCGTCTAGACGACAGTTGCAAGCCATTCATTGTCTAGGTAGCATTCGGAATGCCAATCGTATTCTGAAGGATTTACGCTCCTACTGTCATGTGACTTCGCACAACCGAGAGTATGTGTATTACCTCAATAAAAAAGGGATGGCATTGCTCGGCATACAGGCGAAAGAACGAAAAAGGAAGCATCAATTAGAACATATTTTATTGCGAAATGAAGCATGGATGTGGTTAGATTTTCCTGATTGGAAAACAGAGCAAGTCATCACTCTGTGCTATCAAGGAGAAGAAAAAACAATTGTTCCAGACGCATTTTTCACAAAAGACAATGTTCCTCACTTTGTAGAAGTAGACCGGCTACAGCATATGAAAGTAAATGAAAAGAAAATACAGTATTATGCTTATTTAACTAACATTTATCAGAAGCAACAGCAAATTAAGCCCATCATCATCTTCTGTACGATATCTGACTGTAGGGAAAAGCAATTAATGAATTATGCACTGAAGCATAATGTGTATGTACAGATATACTTGCTACAGGATGCATTATAAAAAGAATACTTGGGCCAGTATAGCTTTTTTACATCCAAAAATCAGTAGGGTCAATGTTTTTTCCTGTTAATTTACGTAATGCAGTGATAATCTTATTTTGGTTTTTAAAAGAGGGGTGAAAAGCGTTCCCTTTACAGAGCCGACTGAGTGTACTTTTACTAACCCCACTAACTTTTGAAACTTTTTCTTGAGTAAGGTCATGTCGATCTAAAAATTTCCCTAGTTTACTACGTGGTTTGATACTAAGCCATTCCCATGCCATTATACGTTCACCTCTGAATTAGATTAATTTAATAATAGTTTGTCCAGAAGTTCCATTGTTAAAACAGTTTCATTTTAAAGTGATGAATAGACATGTAAGAGCATAAACTATAGAAAACCAAAAATATAAATATATTATGTAATTATTTCATGGAATATGGCATACATATTAATAGCTACAAGTTGCGACTACACTGAAGTATAAATTGCAACTTGTTGTAAAGGGTATGCTAGTAAAATAAAAAAGCGAAAGCTCTTACTCTTGCAAGGGGTTTCGCTTTTTGTATGAAGTGAGGAAGTGGAAGTAGGTAAGAAGAAAACTAATAATTTCACGTACTATAATGTAAAAACATGTAAAACAAAAGGGGAACATCTGAAGTAAGGGGGTTTCTCTGTCATCCTGTCGATATTTGCTGTATAATAAGGAAGATCAATTAATATGACTTCCAATATGCGGAGTTTAACATGTTTCACTTTTTTCATAGTAGCTTCAACAAAAGTCAAAATCCCTATGTATAGCAGGCGCACAATACTGACGTTGTATTGTATGCCTGCTCTTTTTTTAGTATAGGTAAAGCGTAGTAAAGTACACAGTCTTGGCAACGGAATGGCTATAGAATGAGAGAGTAGTGGCGAGGTGTGTAAAGGGAATCCCCTTGAGGGTCAAATACATGTTTCATGCGATTCCAAGGGGATTTTGTGTAGGAACACATGATGAATTTTCCAGTATTCCTCTATATGAGTATATGATACAATCAAGGTGTTCCGTATATTCCATTATATTGAACACCCATAGCAAATGCCTACAAGCAGGAGGGCATTTGTTCTTATTTTTCCTTCCGGTAAGCTAACGACCTGAAGGGTTTTTATCGTTAGAAAAGGGACAGTTGGATGGGTTCATGTTCTTCTTTTTCTTGATTTGTATAAGAGATATGTCGATTGTAGCCCTCTCCTAATCTTCGCTGAATTTCATCATCTAGTAATTGAATCGCACGCTCTTGTGAGGCGGTATACATGACTACTTCTTGCGTCGGGTACATTTCTCCGCTTGGTGCTACGATGGTATAAGAAAGTGTATAGGCACTAATTTTCAAAAAAACCACTCCTTATTCCGCATAATAGTGAATGCAATAGAATACATACGTGATGAGGACACCTACAAATATGATACCGTATAATTTTAATCCAATCAGTGCAAATTTAGAAAAAATGGATAGTCCTTTTTTTAGAAATGTAAATAAAACACCAGCCAAGAATAAGACAACAGAACCACTTATGAGAAAACTAAGCAATATTTCCACCTCTTTTCTGTGTTTGCTGTATGATTCGTTATAGTTCTTCCAAATCTGTTTCCATAATGTATACAGGTGCAACGTGTTCTTGTTCCAGCAAAGTTTGTAACTGTTGTTGGAGTTCAAATCCATCTCTCGACTCAGCCAGCAGAAAAGACTTTGAAAAGTTGTTTCCATCCACACAATAGCTTACATCAAACATGTACATATTCACTGTGCCACCTTTTTACAGGATTTGAATGGAACGGGTTTATATTGCTCATGTCGAACCACTTGGCGTCCATCGATTCCAAGTTGGAAGAAGGAGTCCATTTCAGAAATATCTACAATACTAGTATGTTCGAGTACAGTTACAATATATCCTGTTACTTGCAGAGGTGGATTGTGACGGTAAGGGAATGTCACATAATCTCCAATATTGATGTTGGTAGCGGCTGCATTAGAAGCCATAGCAGACACCTCCCATCACGTACATTATTGTGAATAGAATAATAGTGGCAAGAAAAGTACCGAAAAAGTATAGTTGAGACTCTTTACAACCATCAATCCCGAACCATTCACACAGTGCATGATATTTGTTGGTGAGTAGCTTATCTTTTGGCGTCTGAGGTGTCTGTTGTGGTCTTTCAGAATGTGATATAATATGTTCATCATTTTTAATTTGTAAAGCGTTTGACATGTTTGTCATCCTTTCTGAATGGAAAATGATATTGAGGAAAGTCCTCGCAGTCTTGGTGGGCGTTGAGGACTTTCTATTACTTTCTTTTTTCTTTACCATAAAGACGTTCCATCGCTTCAACAGTGAATAAATATTCTCCACGTTTGTTTCCGGGTTTCAGGAAATACTTAATTAATCCTTGTGTTTTTAACTCGTCGATTATAGGACTATTTTTAATCCGCATTCGTAAGGTGGATTCGTTAATATTCCATCGATAGCTTGCTTCGTTAGTGGTCATAACATCTTGTAGTTTCATGTCATTCATATGCATCTCCTATATGTTGTAAAGGTCTAATGTCCTCTTTTTCCTATATTATAGGTCTATTGTAATGACTTATAAGTCAATTGTAAATTGATATTTTCAAAAAATTATATTTTTAATTGAACGAACTTGAATATCGAGATAAAATAATGCAATGTGACAAAATGTTCAAACAGAAATGGAGAGAGGCATCGCATGTATCCCAAATGGATTGACAAAATGGCATTTTCAAAAGCACATCAAGAGTTATTAATTCAGTTGTATAGAAAGCAAATCACACGAAGAGAATATGATTCTTTGGTGAATGAGCTATATGTTTTAGAAACAAAGGGGATCTCAAAATAAAACATAAAAAAATTATTTTGAGAGGTTTTTGATATGGAAATAGAATGGAGTGAACTGTAATGAGGGGCAATAAAAAAGAAGAGCAAATACAGAAATTCATACTTATGCAAGAAGAAATCCGGCTATGGATTCAATATGTATTTCAGCAATGGGAGAGCAAGAAACAAGAACAGCACAATTCATTTCCGAAATTAGCATATATAGAGACAGTAGCATTTGAAAGCTCAGAATCATATCAAGAAATAAAAAGACTTTCTGTAGGAATGGTGCGGGAGATGAAAACATATAAAAGAGAAAAATTATTGCTACAAATAACGGAATTGCATCAACATATGCAAAGCATTGTGTCAGCTGTCCTAGAAACGATACAAAAATATTCTGCATCCTAATTAATATATATGGTGATATTCCATTTGAAAAAGTATTGTAAGTGAACAGTAAGTAATAAAAAAGAGTAGCTAATAATGGCTACTCAAAATGGAATACATATTATGGATGATTAACAGTTTTCTCATACAAGCTGTACTTTATACAAAAGGTTAAGAACATTATAGGTGGTTTGTATCCTTTGTCTGTTTTTATTTTAAGCATGTTGTTTCAATTTGGATCGAGAACTGGTATTGCTCGTGTGATTCTTCTTCTAACAAAGTAGCGAGCGCTTGTAATTGGTGAATGACTTTCTGTTTTGATTTACGGCCTGTATAGTGGATATGAAAGGATTCTGGAATAGAAGGCTCTATCGGTGCTGACGGAATTGTTGTCGGTTTAGTTTCTGAAATCACGGGCACATCTTGCATTGGGATGGTTGATGGGAGTGTTTGCGTTTGAGCTGGTTCGGTGGAATGAGTATATTCTAGAGTGTTAGGTGTATCTTCTTTGGGAGTAGTTTTTTCTTTTCCTTTTCGTTTTGCCTGCATGTGCCCTTGGGTCGTAATTTCATGTTTTTTATACAAATCATAGAGTTTATTTTTATAGGTTCCTAATCCTTCTAAGATTTCTTTGATTGAAAAGTGCTCTTTCCAATATTGTAGTCGCATCTTTTGTTCTTCCACAGGTAGTGCTTCTAAAGAAGCCAAAGGCAAGAATGTGTTGAGTTCCTCAATTTTTACGATTTCTGTCAATGAAAATCACTCCTCTAAACAGGGTATGGTGTATAGATTCGATAAAAAGACGAAATTCCCTTTGAACAAAGAATGAGAGTGGTAGTTCGAAACTGTTTTTTGTGAAAGTAATGGAAGGAAAAATATAATTTCTGAAAAGTTGAAAAACTATTGCATCTATATCCATTCAACGTTATAATAAGAAAAATTCTTTATTAGGGAAGGGGATTTATACATATGGCCATCACAATCGCTGTGTTAACATTTTTCGGAGCTGTTATTCCAGCAGCTATAGAATTATTAAAAGTACTAGGTACATAGTCTAATTCCATCTTTTTTATCTTGTCATATATATAAATATGATAGATTATTATCTTGTTCCGGAGTAATTAGCATATGAGTACCTGTTCCGTAAATATGTGCTTGCTCATCATCCTGATTGGTACGCCTTGGTTTTGATACCAAGGCGTACTTTTTGTTTGAAATCCTTGTAAAGGCCTTGAAAAAGATTACATGGTGTTCGTTTTTTCATTTGTTTTAGAAAAAGAATTATATAACATATAGCGATTAGATGTTGAATAGGTATCGCAAGGGTAGAACATGTTTATAATATGTTTTCTGCCACTTCGATGCCAAGTAACGAGCGGACATGTTCTATATGATTGGCGATTGTAACTGAGGAGGAACCAGCAAATAACAAGCCAATGGCAACACCATCATTTGTCGTGATTAAAGAGCCAGAGTCTCCGCCTGAAGAAAGGTTGGTTGTGATAATTTGATCTCGAAACCGTGCAACCCTACCACTTCCGTAATTTACATCGACGGTTGCATTTACTGCAGTGATGACGCCATGTGTATGATTTGTGGTCCGTCCCGTTTTCATGACGCGTGTACCGACGGTAACATTTTGTTTTCGTCGCCAGCCTTGCACAGAACCAATCCAATGAATGGAACGATCTATCTGATGAAAAGGTGCTTCTGCAATCGCGGCATCAACGAGATTGTTTTGATTTTCAAGTAGTACTTGTGAAGAAAAGGTAATTGGGATAAATCTTGATAAGGTCGCAATCCGATCCGCTGGATCGCTCCCTCCATCAATCGGGCCAGGTTGTAAAATAGGATCACCTATGTTCGCGTTATTACTATTCGCTAATACATGGTTGTTACTTAGTATATAATATCGACTTGGGATACCATATCCATGTGCGGGCGGATTGGTAGAACCATTCGGTAATATATCATATACGCAAGTCGCAATCGTACCTGCCGTCACATTTCGATGAGCAACGCTATACCCTCCTTTTGCTGGGCGAACTCGAGTGGAAAGGGCTTGTGTATCAACTTGTAATGTTTGTTGAGTCCCAGCAAATAGATATCCTGTTTGAATGACGTCGGTTTTGATTCCATTTACTTCTTTTGGAATAACTTGATTCGTTTCCAATGTTTCAACAGGTAGTTTTTGATCTACAAATACAAGTAAAGAGGGTGTGCCTGTCATAATCCCATTTACCTGTTGAATACCGGCTCCAATACCTGTTACATTCCGAAACTGTAAGAAATCATCCTCTACACTTTGCTGCACTTTTTGAATGTCTTGTTGTTCCTGAACCGTCAACACCTTTATATTTGAATGTTTTCCCATAACAATCTCCCCCTCATCCTGTGTAATGATTTGTAATGGTCCCCACTTCTATAATGTTCGTGGGGTATGTTTCTAATTGTGTAGGTATTTGTTCCAATGCTTTTAATTGAGAACGTGGTACTTTTTTCGAAACAAATACTTGAATTACTTCTTTTCCTTGTACAAATCCCATTCCTACTCCTACAACATAAGGTAAACGTAATAAATCTGTTTCATATTTGCGCACAACTTGTTCTAATTCCATCGGACCGCTCCTTCTTCATTTAGATGATACATTCGGTTTGTCTTCGATGGGTTTAAAAAATGGTGTATGTCACCACTATAAGTATTTAACTGTGCTTCTGCATTTTCCTTCTTGAAGCATACAGAAGAAAGAAAAAGAGGACCTTTTATAGAAATGTCCTCTAAAACATAGGTCTTTTGTGAACAAACGAACACATAGCAGATATACTGATCACGTTACTTCATGATTTACATGTTGATTTCCAAGGGAGAACGTTTCTTATCTGATTCTGCAGATTGTCCAGAAAGTGTTGTACATTCTTGAAACGCAAATTGTTTACAGCCTTTACATTTAGATATCTCCAATTCTTGTAGTGCAAAATGCAATGCTACTCCTGTACGTGTGAAAAAGTGTGGTTCGCCAATTCTTTCGTATAATCCTGTTTGATGGAATATTTCTTTCGGTTGATGCTGGATACCGGAAATCAAAAGGGTTCCTTGTTTTTCTAGCATTTTCTTTCGAATGTGTTCTACTGCTGACTCTGCCGAAGTATCCATAAAAGAAACGTTTCCCATACGTAGGAGAAGAATGTGTGCGTTAGACTGTAGGGATGCCTCTATAGATGTTTCGAATTCTTTTATGGTGCCGAAGAATAAAGGACCTTCTACAGTAAAGATACTGATTTGCGGACAATTTTTCCCATTTGCGACGATGTCTGGCTTGACATAGGAATCTACTGGATCTGGCAATACTTTTCGAACACGTAAAGATTTGCTCATTTTTCCAATAAACAGAAGAAACGCAAGGAGTAACCCCACACTGACTCCGGTTGTAAGATCTGTGAAAACGGTTAATAGGAACGTCAAAAACAATACCAGGGTATCTCCTGTTTTTGTTTTTAGGATATGAATAAATTCATGCTTTTCACTCATATTCCAAGCAACGACCATTAAGATCGGTGCCATACTAGCCAGTGGAATATGAAAAGCAAGCGGAGACAGAAATAATAACACTAGCAATACTACTATTCCATGTATCATGCCTGATACTGGAGAAGTGGCCCCATTTTTAATATTCGTTGCGGTTCTAGCGATGGCACCGGTCGCAGGAATGCCGCCAAATAAGGGTGCCACCATATTAGCAATTCCTTGTCCCACCAGTTCTTTATTACTATTATGTTTGCTGTTTGCCATGTTATCTGCCACCATGGCAGACAACAATGATTCAATCCCACCTAATGCCGCAATGATACAAGCTGCTGGAAGTAACATAAGGATAGTATCCCATGTAAATGCAGGCATTTGGAAGTCCGGTAGTTGATGCGGGATATCGCCGTATGTAGTCCCAATCGTTTCAATTTGATTCGGAAATAACAGGGTTGCGATCAAACTTGAAATGACCAATCCCAATAATGCGCCTGGAATGCGAGGTAACCATTTTGTAGCTGCGATCACAATTCCTAAGCAAAGAAAAGCGGTAAGGATACTATATGGATTCAATTCTGCGATATTTGTTCCAATTTCTTTCATATTATAAAAAAAGGTTTCTTGCTTTTCCAGGTGATGAAGCCCTAAAAAATTTGCAATCTGTCCAGAGAAAATAATGACAGCAATCCCCGTTGTAAAACCAATCATGACAGGTCGCGGAATAAAGGTGATAAACCTTCCTAGTTTGCAAACACCCATGATAATAAGTAACATTCCTGCCATAAAACCAGCAATTAATAAGTTTTCATAGCCATATTGCATCACAATACCGAGTAAAATCGGTACAAATGCACCTGTGGGTCCCGCAATCTGATATTTTGATCCCCCAAATATGGATACGAGAATTCCTGCGATAATCGTCGTATACATACCATATTCAGGTCGTACCCCACAAGCGATGGCAAAGGCCATCGCAAGCGGAATCGCTACAATTCCGACTACCAATCCTGCCAGCATATCTTTTTGTAAGTTCGCAAGGTTATATTCAGCATATCTGCCTGAAAATCTCATCATTTTCCTCCTCTTCCTGCATGTATTTAAGGACTTGTTGTATGTGCGTAGGAATATCCCTCTATAACGACTTCTAAATGACCTGTTTGGGGGTGAATGACAAGTCCATGCACAGGGACATAGGATGGTAATAAGGGATGTTCACGTATGATTTCTACACTATGTTGGACACTTTCCTGTACATTGCGGAAACCGGTTAACCATGTAGATAGATTAATGCCTGCTTGTTGCAATGTACGAATACAGGTGGAATCAATGCCTTGCTGTTTTACCTTTTCTAATAGCGGCTCAGCTTGCAAACCCGCCATACCACAATCTGCATGACCAATCACACAAATTTCCTCTACTTGTAATTCATAAATGCCCAGTATGATACTTCGCATCATACTACCAAAAGGATGGGAAATCACAGCACCTGCGTTCTTTATGACTTTAGCATCTCCATTTTGTAAGCCCAATGCCTGTGGTAACAATGTTAGCAGTCTGGTATCCATACACGTTACAATCAATAACTTTTTATTTGGAAATTTGGTCGTAACAAAAGGTTCGTATTCTTGTTTTTGTACAAATGTTTCATTATGCGTCAATATGTTTTCTAACAATGTCACTTGGTAACGCCTCCCTTATAGGTATGATCACATGAACAGACTAGAATAAAAAAAGCCTGCCAATTTTCTAGATTGGTAAGCTTTTAATACAGATTCGGATGTGATCTTATGTTTAGTCTAGAGAGGATAAAATTTGGTGTCAACAACCTAAAACGTGAGAAATATATTCTTACATACTGTGTGTTTCATACGAAATCTGAAATTCTTTTTTCTGATTCTTATCCGCATGTCATGTTCAAGACATCAACAGGAAAAATAACAACCAGCTCATTAGGAAAAATAAGTATCATACAATCACCATACATCTACGTTGTTTCGATTTTTCACTGTTCTACACAGGGAGACATTGTTTTCTGATTCGTAATATGCGTAGGTTGAGAAATACAGATAGTACCTTGTATGTCATATGAAATCCATTTACAATGTAACTAAAGTATCGTTAATGATGCATTTAAGTTTCGTTAACATGAGAATTACCTATATATAATTGATTCATGGTGAAATAGAAAAGAATGAAAGCTGAATCTATCATCATGATAGATGTTTTATGTAAAACTTGGAATTGTTACGAGGGAGACAAATTGAGAACAATGGATGTTTATTAGGAACAATCCATTTCATATATGAAGGAGGAAATAGAATGAACAAAACTGTAAAATATGCAATTCGATTTCTAGCTGTACCCTTTGTAACAGGTGCAGTTCTGTTTAGTACAGCGGCAATGCAAAATGTACAAGCAGCTAGTGAACCATCATTACAAATAAAAAAAAATGAAGTGGGAACATTAGAAATTACATTGACAGCTATGGAATGGAAATATGATCATAATGAGCCTGGGGGATTTAAGTATTATCCTGGAAATAATTTAGCAGATGTAGAATTTACAATCTATAATAAAAAAGACAATACAGTTTATGCAAAGAAACGAACAGATAAAAATGGAAAAGTTTCGTTTCAACTCCCTTTGAATCTTTCTTTTTCCTGTAAACAAACATCCGCATATCCAGAAACAAATGGGGGAAGATATGTCCCTGAGACAAGAACGTTTTCTGGATCTTTTAAAACAAACGGAGAAATCTATCAGCATACTGTGTACAATATGTTCACATTATATTAAAAAACAAAACCCTTTGAAAAACGATTTCAGTTTTTCAAAGGGTTTTAACGTACTAGCGATTATGTAAATATTTTAGTATGAATCCATTTATGAGCTCCAAATTTGCTGTACCCATTCAGGATGATCAATAAATGGGTTCCGATTCTGTTGATACTTTGTATAAATAAGCTCATTACGCCTTCGTTCAAAATGATCCACGGGATCCTGTTTATGCCATTGTAATAAGACCGATATTCGTCCCATATAAGGAGATGTATTGTTGTTTACTCTATCATTTAATTCAAGATCAATACCTCCATTGGGTTCTGGTGCAAATAAAGGATACATTCCCAAAAAATAATGAGGATTCCTACTGGAATCATTCTTTACGCTGTTAATCCAAATAATTGATGAATAAATTCTTTTTGATTGCGAACAGACTGATTCTGTAAATCCACCTGTTCTTTTTTTATCATGTGCATGGCTTCTACTCCCGCAAGCATACATGTAGCTGTGCCAAAAGATTTAAAACCTAACATAGAGCGTACACGTTGTTTAATGAAGCGATGGTCTTGCTCCACTACGTTATTTAGATATTTTATCTGCCGAATTTGAGTGCCTAACGGCACTTTTTTCTCGTTCTTTAATGTGGTGATAGCAACTGGATAAGCAGGATTTTTATCAATTGTAATTGTACGAGGTTTTGAGGCATGAAAAGATTGCAAAGCTTTCTTAAAGAATCGCTTTGCAGCCTTATGATTTCTAGTTTTACTAAGATTGAAGTCAATCGTATTTCCTTCAGAATCAACCGCACGGTATAAATACATCCATTGCCCTTTTACTTTTATATACGTTTCATCCACTCGCCATGAATCATTTGTTTGTTTCAGATGACATCGGATACGTTTATCCAGTTCCGGTCCGTATTGATGGACCCAGCGCATAATCGTTGTATGTGCTAAGGATAATCCTCTTTCTTCCATCATTTCCACCAAATCTCGAAAACTTAGATTGTACCGTAGGTACCAACGTACAGTTAATAAAATTATATCTGGTTGGTAATGCTTCCATTTAAACAAATTGTCCTTTTTCATACTGATCACATCCCTTTTGTAGAGTAATCGTATCAGTATGTCCCAAATTAGAAGATTACTTGCAATTAACCTAACTTTTTTGCACCAGAACCCCTAAATCGGGTAAAGGTGAATATATATTGGTTTTAAAATGTAATAAGGGGTATTCAACAGGCTGTTCTGCTACCGGTATGGTTGTGATTGCAATGGAATAAAGCGTATTCCTGCTTATCCATTATATATGTAGAACTTTCTCAATATTTGTCGATGACGATGTGTGGTAAAATAAGTGTGAATATGAAACCCTTTCCGTTGTTCATAAAATAAACGCAAAGAAGAAACGCTTTCATAAGGATTGCGTTTTTTCTTTTTGTAGCAAATTTGTTAATTAAAGTGAAATATTCTCGGTATCCCTGTTTTGTACGCAGATTATTCCGTAAGATATTTCTCAACCTATGAAATCTAGTAAAGTAGAATCCATTATTGTATGGTTGTATATGCCATATATAACACTTTATCGGAGGGGTTTTACAAGATGAAATTACGAAACAATCAATTTATTTTAATTCCTAGTATTCTTGCTTGTTGTAGTTTTATGATAGCGGCGCCCTGTTCTGCGGCAGCGTTATCGACAGGAGAAAATATCGTAGATTCTTCGAGACAAGTTGTAGATGTATCACCAAATCAACCAGGTGGCTCTACAGCGTATCAATACACAGGATCGGAATGGCTAGATATCACACAAGTCTTTCAAAAAAATAATACCGTCTATCTTCGATTAGCTCCAGAAGGAGCAATGGATGCACCAGGACCATTGGTTTTACCCCAAAAAATGAGCAACCTATTCATAAAAAATACAAACAATTTAAAAGGATGGTACATGTATAAATACATGCGATATATAAAATATCCGAATGTACAAGAACTTCGATTTGATTTTTATGATAAAAATCAGCAATATCAAGGAACAGCATCCACGACCTATTGGTTACCTTAAATCCTTTGTCTCTAACATCAAATCGTTTATCGATAAGTAGAACGAGTACTCGCGATAATATTTTAAAATGTACCAAAATACGAAAGGAGATTTACGTATGAAAAAAGCAGTATGCAAGATAGGTGTAATGGGCCTACTTGGAATTTCTATGATTTCTACTTCACTATTTGGTAATATCAGTGCAGCTTCTGCACAAGAACAAGAAACGACGTATGCAACTCAGTATGAATTTACAATGAACAACTTGAATCAATATAATGGTTTGAGAGTAAAAGAAGTGGGAAATCCTACTATCTATTTAATTGATAATGGAACAAAAAGAGGAATTACTAGTCCAGAAGTATATAATCGTTTATTTCGAAATTGGGATAATGTGCATGAATTATTAACATTATCCGGTGTGCCAAACGGCACAGTCATTGATGGTAATATAGGTCTTGTTAAATTTGAAAATAACCCTAAAGTGTACTTGTTAGATAAAAATATCCATGGAAATACTGTCAAGAGATGGATTACTAGTCCTACGGCAATGGATAAATATAACTTTAGGTGGGACATGCCTATCATGCCAGCATGGATGGAACATACGATTCCAGATGGAACATCTATTCATTCTTAAAAAATCAGGACATAATTTTTACAAAGCCGGGCAAAAATGCCCGGCTTTTCTGAGGACATAAAGAACAAATACGTGAAAGTCATTATATATAGGAGGACAAAATCATGCGAAATTTTGTAAAAAAGACCTGGCCATTTGCAGTTGTGGCGTCGTTAGTAGTTACTTCGGTAGCAACCTGGAATGTTACGCGTTCTAGTGAAGTGAATGCAGACGAAAAGAACAGTAATACGAAGATTAAAAATGTGATTGTATTAATTGGAGATGGTATGGGGCCTTCTTATATGACAGCACATCGCTATATGAAAGATAATCCTAAAACGTTTGAAATGGAATCCACTGCATTTGATACATACCTTGTAGGCACACAAAAGACTTATTCAGAAGATGAACATGAAAACATTACGGATTCTGCATCAGCAGCGACTGCAATGGCGTCGGGTGTGAAGACATATAATGCGGCAATCTCAGTTGATAATGATAAAACAGCAGTGAAAACAGTTCTTGAGCAAGCAAAAGAACACGGGAAATCAACAGGACTAGTCGCAACTGCTGAAATTACCCATGCGACACCAGCTGCTTTTGGGGCGCATGATATGCATCGCAACAATATGGATGCCATAGCAAATGATTATTTTGATGAAAAAGTGAAAGGGAAGCATAAAGTCGATGTGATGCTTGGTGGTGGCAGAAAAAACTTTGTAAGAGAAAATCGTAATCTTACAGAGGAATTTAAGAAGTCTGGTTATAGTTATGTAACTGATCGAGAACGACTATTACAGGATAAGAATGATCAAATCCTTGGTTTATTTGCGCTAGGTGAATTGGATAAAATGATTGATCGTAATGATAACACACCGTCATTAGAAGAAATGACACAAGCAGCAATTGAACGTTTGAACAAAAATAAAAAGGGTTTCTTCTTAATGGTGGAAGGTAGCCAAATTGACTGGGCTGGACATGATAATGATATTGTCGGTGCCATGAGTGAGATGGAAGACTTTGAAAGAGCATTTAAAGCGGCAATTGAGTTTGCTAAAAAGGATAAGCAGACACTGGTTGTGGCTACGGCAGATCACTCTACGGGTGGTTTATCTGTAGGAGCAAATGATGCGTATAATTTTAAAGTGGAACCAATTAAGGCTGCAAAACGTACACCTGATTTTATGGCCAAAGAGATTGTAAAAGGGGAAAGTGTAGAAGAGACATTGGACACATATATTGATTTAGCATTAACACCAGAAGAAATACAGGCTATCAAGGAGGTCGCTCTATCAAAGGATGTGGCCAAGATTGATAATGCTATTGAATCCATTTTCAACAAGCGTTCCATCACGGGTTGGACGACAGGTGGACATACAGGTGAAGATGTGAATGTGTATGCATTTGGACCAGGTAAATATGTATTCTCCGGTGTTCAAGAAAATACAAATATAGCAAAACATATCTTTGCTATTGTCGGTGGTAGTGATCCAAATAAGGGAAGACAATAATTAAAAAGCGTGTGGGAACTTAGTCTTCCCTTTTGTTTCAGATAGTACTGTTGTAAATTTATTATTTTTCTGTACATTTCATTTACGAATAGCATGTACAGACTGGAACGTGTATACAAGGAGATGTCAGATAAAGTGAAAGTCTGTAAGAAACGAAAAACGGTAGTACAAACATCAGAAGCGATATGGGACGAGAAGTGTCAACAAGCAATTGTTTTATATAATGAGGGAATAGCCTATCCAGACATCGCAAAAAAGGTTGGATGTCATGTGAGTAATCTATATAGAGAATTGAAAAAACGTGATTTGTTCCAGTTTCCAGAGTAATGTAGCATGGTAAAAATAGAGACATCTGCAACGTGAATCCTTGAGAAAAAGAAGCTTTATTTTACATGTACAGGATGGTTTTTTTAACACGTATAATGATACGTTCTATGTATATCAAGAAATAAAATATGTATTGTGATTCTACAAGTAGAAGGGTATAAACATATAGGATTTGAACCTATGGCTGGACGGTTAGCCGTATGCTATTACCAATGTAGCATGGCGAAGACTTTGAAATCTTACGGATTAAACAAAGCATCACTTGATACATGTTAAGAGGATTCCCTTAACATGTATCGTGTCTTCGCAAAATTTTGCAAGACATGATTTAGAATAGTAGGTGTGTGCTACAGTTTCCGTCACACTTCTTATATAATAGGAAGAAACTCGGTTGTCTTCTTTTTAAATATCATTCAATTTCAGCTGTATATTTCGTTTTTCCTTGTGCTTCATATTCTTTTACTAGTTTATAGAAAGAAGAACGTTTTATATCATATTTTCTCATTGCTCCGACAGCTGTAATTTTTCCAGATTGCCATTCTCGGTACGCCTCCATAAATTTATCTGTAATTTGTACTGGTGGTCTACCTAAATGTTTTCCTTGTTTCTTAGCTAATTCAATCCCTTCTGCTTGTCGTTGTTTAATGTCATTTCTTTCTTTTTCTGCAAAAGCAGATAGAATGGTAAGGGTTGCTTTTTGTACAGCTTGCTGAATCACATCGTTTGTACTTTCGCCATTATAATTCACATTAATAAAAGGCTCTTTAATAAATTGCAAATTAATACGCTGTTGTTCAAAATAACGAAATTCCTCTAACACATCATTCATGCTACGACCTAATCTTGTTAAGGGCTTAGTGACAGGGTAGCTGCTCTAGTCCGCAGGACTTTTCCCATTAAAAGTAAATAGGGAGATTCATACTATGATGTAACTGTACTTTCTGTGGCATTCTCTTTTTTTAATTGCCTCTTTGCTCTGATTAATGTACTTTTTGAAATACCCATTTTTTCTTCCACTTCTTTGTAGGAATGATTATGTAAAAGAAATAAGGCATGTTCTATTTGTTTCTTATTATATTTCTTTGGCCGCCCTTCTTTAAAATTAGGATTTAGCTTTGCGATTGCTTTTCCTTCTTGCGTACGTTCTACAATCATATCTCTTTCGAATTCAGCAAATGCGCTCATTACATTGAATACAAGCCTACCTGTTGGTGTATCTTCAACTAATCCCATATTGAGTATATGAACCTTTACACCTTTTTCAAATAGCGTTCTAATTATATGTATCGCATCAACGGTTGAACGTGCAAAACGATCTAGTTTTGTCACAACAAGCATATCCCCTGTTTTTAATATAGATAATAATTCCTGAAACTTTGGACGATCTGTTTTTGTTCCAGTAAACTTTTCAGAATAAATTTCTTCACAGCCTTCATTTTGCAATGTTTGAATTTGGGACCCCAGGTCCTGGTGTAATGTACTTACGCGTGCATAGCCATATTTCATAAAAATCGCTCCTATTTCCCCGTAACTTTAGACCTTAAGTTATGACACCTGTCTACATACTGATATTACAGCACTTCAAAAACAGAGTCAAAACTTAAAAGTTATGACTCTGTTTGTACAAGAATGATAACTTTTAAGCTACTTGTAATTTAATTGGTATTCTTTGATTCATATTTAATTTAAAAATTCCATATGGATTCACATGATGATAAAATAACGGGGTTAAACCTCGGAAATCTTCTATTGTCATTTTTTTCAACCAATATTGTTGGTTATCGTATAGAATTTCTTGTACCATTAAGGTATTCATATAGACCAAACAATTTTGAAGTAGCTGTAGTGATAAGGCCGATACTTCTTGATCCTCTAGTGAATTGGAGCGTAATTCACTATTTTTCCCATAGAAAATATAAGTAGTTACTGAATTCCATTGCTCTACAGTATTTAGTCCTTCTTGAATTTCTCTACGAATATCTTCGGAGTGTAAATATTCACATAAAAAAATGGTTTTCATTGCTTTTCCAAGTTCACATAATGCTAAATATGTTGGATGTTTTGTATCCCTTGTGAATCGTTTTAAAATAGATTCAGCAGAAGCTGTTCCCAGTCTTAGGGCAGTCGCAAACTTAACAATTTCTTCATATTGTTGTTGAATAAGATCCCAGTTAATCGGTCTACTTAAAACAGGATGTAACTGAGGGTATTCTTCGTTCATCCCAGCTTCAGGACGATACAATTTTTGAGAACCAATATTCTTGAAACGTGGCATAAGTTTGAAGCCTAACAGATGACAAAAGGCAAATGCAATCACACTTTGCCCATGCGTATCTACATAGTTTCGATCAATTTCCATATCTGTGCAGTGGCGCAATACACCTTCCATCATTGCAGCTACTTCAGAAGATAAACAAGATTTAATTTGAGAATACACACATGCAGAATTTCGATCTGTGTGCCAATAAATCATAATTCCATGTTTTCTATAACGAGGATGCCATTCTGTTAGTAGGTTTTGATCCCAAGCGCCATAATGTTTAGAATCCGAGGCACAAGCAGTGGTAGCTTCTCCCCATACATTTTTCTCTCGATGATTCATAATTTGATTGATTACTTCTGCATTCGCTTTTCTTAAATGATCTTTATGTATAAATTTCTGACGCATATATCGAAGCTCTCGATAATTATCAATGGGGTTTCCAGCAGCTACTGCTTTTAACCCAGTGTTTGTTCCTAATCCAAATAAACAAAGAAGTAAACGACGTTGAATCGTTTCTGAATCTAATATTTCTCGGTTAGCTGTAGTTTTAAAATGTTTGGTGAATCCTGTATGAAAGTCTGTTTCTTTTAATAAATCTAATAAATTAATATCATTCCATCTATTTTTAACTTCTTGTTTAATAGTTGGTACAAGTGGAGGCTCCAGTTGTTTATCAAGGGGAGTAACTTGGATCCATCCTTTATTACTTTTGGTAGTAATCACTATTTTTTTATTGCTTTGACTCTCTAATCCTTGATGAAGCATTTGTAGTTTTTCTTTCATTAACTGCTTTATATTTTCAATAAAAGGCTTCACATCAAGTGGTATCTTTAATGCTTCAAAATATTCTTCCTTATTTTCTTCAAAATCTTGTGGAAGATCTTCATCCGGGTTACGATATCGATTTGCTCCTTCAATCCAAATTTCTTTACACCGAAGCTGCGTACGAAGAGATTGAATGACTGCAATTTCATAGTTAATTCGATTGACTCTTTCAACTCCCTGACTATCCGCTTCGATAATGATATTTTTCCATTTAGGTTGAATGACACCCTCAATTGGAACAGTATCTTCAATTGCAAAATAACGTTGGCCACTTTCTTTATATTCTCGGATAAGTTGAATAGCTTCAATTACAGGTTGATGTAATTGGTTATTAGACCGGAAGGTAAGATTCATCAAAATATCAATAAATGTCCGTCGATAGTGTCCGCCATAAGAAGCATGCATCCTAGTATAAATTTTTTCTTTATATTCACGATCATTTTTTGTCATCTCTTTTATTATATCTTGAATTGTGTTAGCGCTAACAATTGGAAATAGGGTATCTTGAATAATCCCTTCGGGATGTTCTACAGTTGCTTTTAATAAGCTTATAATATGTTTATTTTTTCCTTTTACCCGTTCCAATTCTGTAATGGCTTCTTTCCGAGTTGTATTTTTAGCTCTATTTTTGATTTTAAGTGTAATTTCATCTAATAAATCTGCTAAAGAATCAATGACTTTCCCATATTGGTGTGAAAAAAGGATAGCTAATAATGTATAACGAATGTGGGACGGATGCGCACGTAATTCTGTTACAGTTTCTGTTGCTGCGCGGAAACGATATTTCTTTTCTAACTTTGGAGGTAAATGCTGAAATAGTCTAGGAGGAATTTCTAATCGTTGGATGGCTAACAGTTTTTTTAATTCTGTTTCCATAGTATTTACACTCGGTTTACATGCAGACGATAAAAGATATCGAAAAGATAACTGATTTGAATTTGTTTTTTCATACATGATGTCTACAATTTCTAAATCCTCATTTGATTGCACAGCTAACAATGCATCTAATCGACAACAAGTTTCAGCGGATAAATGTTCGGAAATTGTATAATATAAATCTTTCTCATACGTATCAATAGCGGAATGAATCATTCGTTTTAAACTACCTTTAGAAGGTGGTTCTACTTTCCATTTGCGAAATAAATGATAAGCTTGATCAGATAAATCTTCCATATCATGTGTAAGTTGTACTTGTTCTTTTAGCCATTGTATCAATTGGAGATTATCTTTTGAAGTGATCTCTCTGAAACCAAAGAGATCACGAATGATTTTTCGATGATCTGTATAACTTCTTTCTTTTCCGC
Source organism: Bacillus sp. FSL K6-2944 (assembly GCF_038005385.1). Taxonomy (NCBI): domain Bacteria; kingdom Bacillati; phylum Bacillota; class Bacilli; order Caryophanales; family Bacillaceae; genus Bacillus; species Bacillus sp. FSL K6-2944. Next base: position 33,083 of record NZ_JBBOTE010000009.1, read on the forward strand.
CCCATTTATAATGTTCAAAAAAATCTTCAGGTAAAGCATCTATTTGATGTGCTAAATGTTGCACAATATCTTTCGAGATATCTTGTTTTTCGCTTGGAAAACGAGCTTCCTGTTGAAAATATTTTAGTAAGACAGCAAATCCCAGACGATTGGCGTTTGTTTTTTTACTCAATACTAAATGACGTTCATTTGGTAACAGCATGTAGTTCTCTAATAATTCTTCTTCAGTCCAACTTTTTTTCAATATTTCCCCTCATCTCATTACGTTTATTTAATAAATAGTATAATTGAGAGAGAGCATAACCTTCAAGAACACCCTGTTTTACTATTAATGGAAAAAGTCCTGCGGACTAGAGCAGCTACCCTGTCACTAAGCCTTAAGGAATCAAAAATAATGGTATCGCCCGTACGCGCCAATCTTTTTAACATTTGATAGTTTTCCCTCTTCATATTTTTCCCAGACTGCTTATCGATAAAAATATCCCGATCTTCTATTCCAAGATATTTCATATTTTCAATCTGACGTTCTTCATTTTGGTCTTTACTGGAAACTCTGACATATCCAAACTTTTTATCTTGCAATATTGTCACCTCAATCATAATTATAGCTAATTTCCATCTATAAAGGTACAAAAATTTTACAGCTGTCTGTAAAATTTAAAATCAACTTTTACAGATGAGAGTTTCCCTATGTTTCTGCATATCTGTAAAAGTACACCTTTATGAACAGGTTGAAAAATACTATGCTAGTTATTATTATAAAATTAACCCTATATCTTAGAATTAACCGTATTTTAATTATCTGAATTCTCTTTCATAAATTCAATTGAAATGAGTGATGACATGCTTGCCGTTAGAATTGAAGAAATCTATCAAGAAATATTAGATGGAGACAGAAAGAAGTTTCCACCTGGAACTTGGAGTGAAGATGAAAATAATGAACTAGCTAGGCGTGTTACAAAATATTTAATTGAACAAGTGTTAATATGGAATATACAAGATCTTCGTGAAGGCTGGAATCAAAAATTAATTCAAAAAATGAAATTAACAACAGTGCTTGCAAAATATAATAACAGTCCTTATAGGATGTTAAATGATGCGTACCCAGGACACGTAAAAGAATGGGAATTAAAAATGGCCCCTCTACATTTTTGGACGAAGGAAAATGGATTGAACGCTTTGAAATGGACTATTGAAGAGAAAGAACAATTAGATGAAAAAGAAATTTTGAAAGTATATAGTACAAAATGGCTTGCAAAGCATAAACTTACGACTCCTTGTCGAATTTTTTTTAAAGACAGTCCTTATATGATGATTAATTCATTATATCCTGGAAGGTTTAAAGAGTGGCAATTTCAATGTGTTCCTAAATATTTTTGGACAAAAAAAATAGCAATCGAAGCACTACTATGGACCATTGAAAAAAAAGAGCAATTAAATGCGGGAGAACTCTTGCAAAAATATAGTCTGCGTTGGATAAAAGAGCAAAATTTATATTCACCTTGCTTCATTTTCTGGAAGGGTAGTCCCTACGCATTTTTAAATGAGTTATATCCGAATCGATTTAAAGAGTGGGAATTACTAGTAACTCCAAAAGGGTTTTGGACAAAAGAAAAAGCATTAGAAGCACTAAAATGGACAATTGAGGAAAAAGAAAAATTATCAGACAAAGAGCTAAAAAGCAAGTATAGTATGAAGTGGTTAATTCAACATGGTCTACGCACGCCAGTAAACCAATTTTTTAAAGATAGTCCGTATCAATTTTTAAATGATTTATACCCCAATCGGTTTAAAGAATGGGAATTACCGGTAACTCCGAATGGGTTTTGGACAGAAGAAAAAGCATTAGAAGCATTAAAGTGGACAATTGAAGAGAAGGAGCAATTGTCGGACGAGGAGTTGAAACGAATATATAGTGCTAGGTGGATTAAAAATCAGAAATTATCTGTGCCATTACATAAATTTTGGAGTAATAATCCATTTATTATGTTAAATTCTTTGTATCCAGGGCGGTTTAAGAGATGGGAATTCTCAGTATCTCCTTATAATTTTTGGACAGAAAAGAATGCGTTAGAAGCTTTACGATGGACGATTGAAGAAAAGGTAAAATTAACGGAGGAAACATTGCTACAAATATATACGGGAAAATGGATCAAACAGCAAGGATTGAAGTACCCTTGTGATAAGTTTTGGGGAAGCAGTCCGTATGATATGTTACATGCATTATATCCGAATCGATTTTCTAAACATATGTTAAAAGGATACAAGCATCAAAAAAAGAACAGACTATTGGTATAGTCCATCCTTTGAAAAGGGAATAATGGCAATTATTCTTCTTTATTATACCAAATTAAACAGAAAATTCGTTCTATTATACATTGAGAAAATACTCATCTTCTGAAGTAAGGTGGTTGTTATGAATAAAGGCGATGCCATTTTAAGATTGCTATCAGAAATTAAGTTGGAACTTAAGGAAGTAAAAGAACAAGTGGAACAAATGCAAACAAAATTAGATATATTCGAACAACAAAATCAAGTGAAGAACAAAGTGGAGCAAAAGAAACCAAAACAAAAAACAAACATAAAACCTGATAAAAAAGATAAGCCAGATTGGAAATATCCAGCTAAAATGAAATAACAAATTGAATAGTGACTTCCCCTGATATATAATGAATATAGACCATTCTTTTATTCAGTCGAGGGAATGAGCGGATGATACAACAGTATACGATTCTTATTCTCTCTTATATCTTCACACATCATATGAAAAGGGTGTGCTATGTGTATATGATTTTCTTATATCGATTTGATGTAAAAGAAAATGGCATTCAATTTGTTTTAAATAAACAAATTGCTGCTGATATGCTTCCACACCATGATATTCTATTGAGACCATTAGTGACAGTATTGGCTGAAACCTTACAATTGTATTGCTTGTTAAGTAAAGAGCCGACCTTATTAACGAGTAACATGCGAGAAAACGGTGAAATAGAAGTCATGTTCAATCAAGAATTAGGACAATGTATAGACGAGTATACAAAAAATCACGTGATTTTGAAAAATGGCAAACGAATTGCTGATATTTTAATAGAAATTCGGAATGCTTATACCATATACCACTAAACTTACAAGAATAGTAATACATATATAAATTTCAATTATAAAAACAATTGAAAAGAATGTAACAGAAGAAGTGTATCGTTTGAATTTCCAGATTTCCTTTTCTATTTTTCCATAGTAACATGAAAACTATCAGTAAATTGGATGCAAATAGATATCGAAGACAGGAGAGGGATTATACGTGGACAAGTCATGGTCTGGTAATTCTGCACAATTGTTACAAGAAATTGATGGAAAAATGGGCAGAATTGAGTCTATTCTTCATCAGGTTTATATAGACGGTTTGATAGAAGAAGCATATGAGATTCACGAGATGCTTATAAAAGTGTCCCAGTTATTGCTCATCTTACAACAAGACCTCAAGATGGCACCAATGGCAAAAGGACTAAGTTTACAACTCCAAAGTATACAGGAACAGTACAATCGCTTGTTTAGCAGGAGAGAAATACAAACAAAACTATCTGAATAATCAGACAATAACAAGTAGGCATCTCATGTAGGGATGCCTACTTGTTATTGTCCCAAAATATGACGTATATCCGACAGGTCCATACTCGTAAACTTTGCAATATCTTCTATATCCATTCCGTTTTTATGCATGCCCTGAATTAGTTGGATTTTCCCTTCTTGAATGCCAACTTCTTTTCCTTTTTCCATTCCTTTTGCTATACCCTCTTGAAGCCCTTCTTCTTTCCCTACTTGTTTTCCTTTTTCCATACCTTCTTCTATACCAACCTCACGTGCATGTGCTAATTTAGCTTGTTCATCAAATAATACTTTTTCACGTGCTTCATATGCGAGACGGAAAGAGCTACTCTGACTCATATTTTCCCATTTGTGGATTGCCTTCTGTAACATTGGATCTTGTTTCATGGCTATATCCTCCAACGTGTGGGTTAAATGTTCATCTTCGTGCGCTGGTAGTAAAAGTAACCAACGAGCGAATTCATTTTCCCACGGATTAATTTTTTCTTCTCTCCATTGTCTTACTAGCTTTGGAATCTCGATGAAATGTATTTCTAGGTCTTCAAGTAACACTTCCTTCTGTTGCCTGCTCCAAAATTCTCCGACTGTATGCATATCATCATAATGAGGAAAGAGCTTAAAATCTAATAGATTGATGGCAATCGTTTTTCGCAAAGAGCGGTAAGGCATCCCCTGCTCTAATTGGGATGTATATAACTTACTCCAATAATACAGGGAGCGTTTCACAATTTCTTGTGTATTTCGCAACTGAATTTCAATATTAACTTTTGTTTCATCTTGAAGTGTCGCTAATATATCTAGTATGGATAATTTATCTTCTTCGTATTCTTTATGGAGGTGTGGGTCTTCAATTTTTAGCGATACTATCGGTATAGATAAGGATTCATGCAAGATTGCATTTAAAAAAGAAATCAATAATTCCTCTTGTCCTTGTACACCAAATAATTGTTTAAAAGCAAAATCCACTCGTAAATTCACTAAAGGTTGATTCATAGAGTGAGTCACCTTTCTTATTTCATATTCTGTCTTTTTTGTTATTCCCCTTTTTCGGGGGAATGGGTAAAGAAAGTATAGTAACTACTCAGCCACCTTTCGGTGTCTTTTTTAAATTTTACTAGTTTCATATGCCTCCCATTTGTAAATACTGAGTATATCAAACAGGGGAGGTGAATCTTATGGTCGATCGAAAAATTATTTTAGATACATATAAAAAAGGACCTGAAGCTGTTATTTCTTTATTTGAAGAAACATTTTCTAAGTTAGAAAAACGTATACAAGAACTAGAAAATGCTTCAAAAAAAAACTCCAAAAATAGTCATAAGCCACCTTCTACAGATGGTTTGGGTAAGCCCGTTACAAAAAGTTTGCGCAAACCGTCTCATCGTCAAACGGGTGGCCAGTTGGGCCACAAGGGACATACTCTTGGTTTGACAGCGACTCCAGATCATACGATTACACATTCTCCTACATATTGTACTTGTTGTCATACTTCCTTGAACCACGAGCCTGTAAAAGGGTATCGCATTCGCCAAGTGTATGACTTACCACCTATTCAGATCGAAGTGACAGAACATAAAGTAGAACAGAAAGAATGCCCACATTGCCATTCTATCCAAGAAGCCCAATTTCCTTCGACAGTATCTCGTCCTGTTCAATATGGTCCAAATATAAAAAGACTGATTCCCTATTTAACGCATTATCAATGCATTTCTTTGAAGCGAACAAAAGAATTCTTTCAGGATTGTTTTGGACATTCTATAAGCGAAGGAACCCTGGTAAATCATACACAGGCTTTCGCTTCTCAATTGCAGCCATTCATAAAAGAAGTAAAGGAAAAGATTCTGCAGTCTCCTGTTGTCCATTTTGATGAAACTGGTATGCGTGTAGAAAACAAAACACAATGGTTACATACTGCCAGTACACCGGAGGTGACATTGCAACATATTCATCAAAAACGTGGAAAAGAAGCAATGGATGCTGGAGAAATCTTGCCATCTTTTTCTGGAATTGCGATGCATGATGGTTGGAAATCGTATGATGCGTATACAGATTGTCGTCACGTTTTATGTAATGCCCATCTCTTACGAGATTTACAAGGAATTATAGATAGTACTGGAGAACAATGGGCACAACAGATGCAGAAATTTCTAACGCAAGCGTTGACGATGAAAAAGCAATCCGAAGGTACCATGCCAAAAGCGACGCAAAAGAATCTGTTTATTATGTATCAATCCATATTGAAAGAACAACAGATTCTTTCCACGAAACAAAAGAAGAAAGGAAAGCAGACGCCTTCTCAAAATTTATGGAATCGCTTCGTCAAGTATTCTGACAGAATTCTAGCGTTTTTAGAACATCCAGCCATTCCATTTGATAACAATCAAGCAGAACGGGATATTCGGATGACGAAAGTAAAACAGAAAGTGTCTGGGACTTTCCGAAGTAAGAAAGGCGCAGAATCTTTTTGTCAGATACGAAGCTTTATGAGTACCATGAAAAAACAAAAACAATCGGTCTTACAAGCGATAAACCAAGTCATAGAAACTAGAACGGTTCCTTGGAATAACACGACTTCATAAGAGAATTTCTCTATTTGGCATAGATTCTTTCTCTGATTGGAGTATTTTCTTTTCATGTTTTCGAATCGGAAACATGTATTTGGCCTGTTTTTTTATTTGAAGAAGCTGAGTAGTTACAAAGTATATATCTATTGTAGCGGAGGAAGGAGAGAAGAAGCAACCTTTGTTTTGGATGTTTTATTTTATTCTTTTTACTATGGTACGTGAAATTTTATAAACCACTTGTATATGCACTTATTCTCACTGATTTATATCCCTTTCTACCTGAAATATTTACTATCCATCTTTTCATACCCTTATCTATTCGTATGGATGCTTTTTTTCTTTCAAGACCTAAATGTATTCGGCGCTTTCTTCTCTTTCGTTACAGAGGAATCTGAGCGTTCATTTTTTTATCACCTCGGCTAATAAATTGGACTTAATTTCCATTTATTAGGTAGTATTCAAGTGAACAGAACATTCTCCTGTACCTCCTGAATTACATGTGAATCGTCAAATGGGCCGAACAGTAATACACTGCTCGTTGCTTCAACTCTTCGTACGTGCATAATCTTTGTTTCTCAAATAATTTCGGATGTTTCTGTCTATAGTATTGGAACAATTCTTCTCCATTATTTCGTATACGATACCGACGCGTTTCTCTAATTGTACCTGGGATTTCTTCCGGATCAAATTGTCCTAGAATTTGTAATACTTGTGAAGAGGGAATTTCTTTCCCTGTCACATAGGCATGGATAAAAATGATTTCTTTTATTGTGATATACGTGTAACATAAATTCCCCCCCATAGAAGCCCCCTCTTCTCGTTTTATTTTTATATCCGTACATAACTAGGCAGATACACGAAACTAGCTGTTTAGCCCATCAGTACGTAAAGCGCTTGTTTCACTTGTTTATCGTCCACTCGATAAAATACTTCTGTTCCTTTGCGTTCATGTGATAACACTTTATGATTTCTCATTTTATGAAGATGTTGTGAAACCGTAGATTGCGGCAATTTCAAAATCTGTTGTAATTCGGTCACATTTAAAGTCTGTTTCCTGACTAATTGATGTACAATTTGTAGACGGACAGGGTGTGCCAATACCCTCAGTATTTCCGCACTTCGTTCGAGTTCATGATCAAGATCATTGAGCTCCATGTAAAAAATATTTGTCATTTTCTTTCGCCTCATTCTCTTTTTAGGGTATTTTCTCATGTACACGTTTTCTCGTTCGCAAAGAATCTGATCTGTTACACTTACAAACTACCTTGCACCGTTTTCATTCTCGCCTTATACTAAGATAATAATCATGACAATAAGAGGTGTTTTATGAATAAAACAGAATTAATTCAAAAGGTAGCGATGGAAACAGGATTAAAAAGACCACAAGCAAGCCTAGCAGTAGATACCGTATTAGAATCCATCCAGCAAACACTACAAAAAGGTGACAATGTCCAGCTAATTGGCTTCGGTACATTCGAGGTCCGAGAACGTGCTGCACGAGAAGGGCGAAATCCAAGTACGGGAGAATCTCTTATCATTCCTGCAAAAAAAGCACCTGCCTTTAAAGCCGGTAAACAATTAAAAGAAGCAGTAAACAACTAAATATGTAGCTGTCTATCAGACTACAGAAGCATGAAATCATTGGGATTCATGCTTTTTTATAATCGAATCGTTGAAATCGCATGTTTATAAATCAAGTGGTTTTTATCATCGGATTCTACCAAAATAGAAAATGCATCATATTCTTTTACGATTCCTTTCATATGAAATCCGTTGATTAAAATCACAGAAGTGACCTTCTTCTTTTGTATGACTTCTTGTAATAACCGTTCCTGCATCGATACGGTATTTCTAGTTCTTTCTTTTAAAACAGGTTGTGGTTTTCTCTCCATCCTTCGTTCCCCCTCGTATTCTTAAACTCTGTCCAGATACTGTTCTAATTCCTCTAGAAGCTGTTTTGCCCCTTCTGGACTCAACGTCAGCTGTCCGTCCGCTAGTTTGATATTCTGGGAAGAAATTTCTCCTGTTACGAGACACGTACCATCCGATTTATATTTCTGTAAAATGATACTTTCCTCTTCTACAAATATTTCTATGGCGTCTTTTTCGTGGATCTCAAGCGTACGCCTTGTTTCCCTTGGTATCACAATCCGTCCTAACTGGTCTACTCTTCGTACGATCCCTGTTGATTTCATCCTTCTGTTTTCCTCCCTTTCAAATAGAATTTTTTCTCTCTCGTTACCGTTTTCATTCTGGTGAAATGTATGTATACTTTATAACATATTGTATACAACACGGGAGGCTATTCATGTCTACACCCTATATTTCCTATTTACAAAAGAAAATTAAGAAGAAACAAAAAATACTTCGGAAATTAACAAAATTATATGGATTCACACATCCTGTAGTTGTCGCCTATAGTCAAGAATTGGATCCATTAGTCGTTCTTGTCATGCGCTATCTTTCCTCTTGATGAAGGAGGAATTCGAATTCGGCAAAAGAACCGAATTCGAATTCCTTATACACATGTCTCCTCTATTTTACCATACTTTTTCATAGAATGGTTTTTATAACCATTTTCGCATAAAATTTTTCTTTTTGCACATCCTAACATGACAATCCCATCCAACTACTGTTATTTACACCATAACTACATCTGTTTCGTTGGATTGTCATTGCTTATTTTTCCTTAACTCCATTCAAAATGAGGACAAGACATATCAACATACATCGTCTTGTCCTCATTTTATGATTTCACTCAAAAATAAAACGAATCACCTAAAGAACATATAAAAAAACGGACTTCACATATAGTAAGAACAGCAATTCCACCATACAATTCATTCATTGCACACGAAATCCCTACAGAATACTACAAAGTGGCATTGCGCTTTCTCCTGAAAGGCATAAGGCACAGAAAGGCGTACTGTTCTTCCGTACGTCTTTTTTCATACGCTCCCCTTTCGCATAACAAATCAGCATTCCGATTCTTTCATTTGTTATGCGAATCTATTTCTCTTCTTCCATCCTTCTACTTTCTAACTCGCTTTCTAATTTCCGATACCACTTTCCTTTTTTTCGTGTGAAATACGTCTTTACTTCTACATACGGTATCCAAATATCACGTGCCTGAATTCGTTCCATCACACTATCTAACATATATTCTTCTTCATAACGTTTGGGTTTTCGCAAATACATGACGATAAAACCTCGATATTCTTCTTGTAACCATCCTGCTATCAAATTCTTCTGATTCTGTTTCAGATGTGACCATTTCTTGTTCGTTTGGAGAATTTGACCATTTACATGCTCATGATTTTTCATCGTTCTCCCTCACTTTGCTCACCATTATTTGTTCCTTTATTATACCATATTCTACTTTCTTTTCGTTGTACTCCCCCAACCTATCCCAAAACGGAAAAACACGTCCCCACAGCGATGGGAACGTGTTTTAGGAAATCAGCTATTTAAGTAACAACACTACTCATATTAACATGCTAATTTCCTCACGTAAATAAGGAGGCGGAAGAACTCCAGAAAAATCGTCTAAATGGGTTATCACTGCACAGAAAGAACAAGAAGATTGTGCGAAGGTCCTTGACAGACACCTTTACATACGTGCGATGAACGGGCGGGCTAAAAACAGATACCCAAAAGGCTAAAAGTTCCGCAAGGAACAGGTTGTATTTTCTTCCGCTTTGCTTCAGAAAATCTCCACCTTTGGAGAGGGCCACTCTACGTTGTTCCGTAGCCCTTCCATCCTTGCCAAACTTTTTTTGGCACGTCAACGTATCGTTGCTAAGCTGACGACAAAAAAGGAGATTTTAGGTTCTTCAGCTTACACCGAATAGTATACGTGCCAAAACGCCTGTACTATCGTCCATTCATTTCATGTATTTCATGTATCGTTACGTCAATCATGGGGACTAGCCCCCATACCCCCAGCTAGCTTCTGCCAAAAAAGAAGGAGACATTCTAAAATAAAGATATGCATTATTACATATCTTTATTTCTAATAAACATGGTATGATGTATACTATTCCCTTTAACTGTATAGCAAGTTACTACTCATTTGTATTTGTCTATTTTCAGAAAGCGACTGTATCATACAGTCGCTTTCTCATTCATGTCTTTGCTATTTTCTTTTTCTTCGGAAATACAAACTGAATATTCCCAGCGTCCAATTTTAAATACGCATCGAATTCCTTTTCTGATTTCCCTTTTAATCCTTTAAGTAACGTCGTTTTCTTACCCTCTAACAGCTTTATCATATTACTTTCACTAATCTTCTGTCCTAAAAATTCTTTCGAAACAGAAAACTTACAACTCTTTAGATTGTCTTTCGCATATCCAGAACAACCATATATCGTTTTCTTATCTACGACAGGTTTCCCGCAGGATGGGCACTCTCCTATATGATGTTCCGTTTTTTTATCCTCTACAAAGTCATTTATCGCCCATGCGTTTACTTGGTCTTTTGCTTCGTTGATGAGTTTCTGCGCTAACTTTTTGGAGGTTTCTACGAAAGGCTTATCCTTTTTCTTCCCTTCTCCAATTCCTTTCAAATATACTTCCCATTTTGCAGTTAATTCTGGTGAACCAATTGCGGTATCTTTAATGGCTTCCACCATCATTTTCCCTTTATTAGTTACATGTACGATGTTCTTTTCAATTTTGATATACAACAGTGTTTTGATTCTCTCTATAATGCCTGATCTCGTTGCTTCGCTGCCAATATCATGCTTTGCCATTACTGTAATTAGTTGCCCTTCTGTATATAGTTTAGGAGGTTGTGTTTTACCTTCATGTAACTTGATTTCTGTTGTCTCTACAGATTGACCTTGTTCTACAAGTGGAAGCGTCTGTTCTTTTTGATTCTCTTCCTCTTCTTTTCCAAACACGACTTGCCATCCAAGATGGGTAATTTGCTTCCCTGTCGATTTAAAAATATCTTGATTCACTTCAGTGAAAAAGTCTGTTTGATTATATGTCATAGGCTCATAGAACGTTGCTATGACGCTACGCACAACCTCATCATAGAGCCATCTTTCTTCTTTGGATAAGGTTTCTAAGTTAGGAACTTGATTCGTGGGAATCAGTGCGTAATGGTCTCCACATTTCTCATCATCCACGTACGCTTTTTGCTGTACAATCGTGTCTCTTTCTTTTTTTTCAATCAGAGTTTGATAATCTTTACAATTTGCGAGCTTTTCTAGAATACCTGGCAACTGTTCCGCTTCCGCTACAGGAATATGCTGATATTCTGTTCGGGGATACGAAAGCATTCTTTTATCGTATAGGCTTTGTGCAGTTTCTAGTACTACTTTAGGGGACATTTTATATTTCTTATTTAATTTTGCTTGTAAGCCCGACAGATTATATAATTTCGGCGCTTGTTTCAATTTTTGTTCCACTGTCACCTTTTGTATACGTGCTGTATGCTCTTGCAATTGTTGCAACTTTCCCTGTGCTTCTTCTTTTGAATGGAGTTTCATAATGTTATGATCTTGGAGGAGTTTTCCGACATAGGGTATTCCATTCGCATTAAAATGCCCATGAATTTCATAGAATGATTGCAATTTGAAATGCTCTAATTCTTTCTCACGTTGGCGAATTAAGTGTAACAAGGCTGATTGTACCCGTCCTGCACTGAACACCTCTTTCACGCCTTTCTTGTCTCGGAACAACAACGTAAATACTCGTGAGGCATTCATGCCTATAATCCAATCGCTAACAGAACGGGCTTGTTCTTCTAAATAATAACTATATGTTTCTTCTGCATCTCGTAAGTTTTGAAATCCTTTTCTGACTGCATCATGCGTCATACTCTTAACCCACAAGCGTTTTTGTGGTGTTTCGTTCACACCTGCCATGATAATAATATTTTTCGCAATGGCCTCTCCAGCTCTAGCAGGATCAGTCGCAATAATGATTCCATCTGCTTTTTGTAACCACTGTTTCGCATTTTGAAAAATCATTTTTTTATCTTTTGACACCTTCATTTTAAACTCTTCTGGAATAATAGGTAGTTGGTCCATACTCCATTTTTTCCATTCTTCTTTATACTCATCAGGGTTACATAATTCGATGAGATGACCGAGCGCTGATATCATAATCACTTCTTCATCTCCGAAGATTTCCGTATCTTTTACGATAATATGTGTACTTTCTCGTTTGGCACTTTGAAATGCTTCCGAATAACTTTTCATTTGTTGCGGTTTTTCACATAGTATCACTTTCACGTGGATTCCCCCTTGAATTGAATTACAGTTAGAACTTCCGCTCTTCCTATTACTGTTCTATTTCCGCCCATCCATCCGTATAGTACTCCGTAAAAAAGTTTGCAGGGTCTGCATTCCATTCCTCTATACACACTCTACCTAGACTATTTTCTAATTTTTTGAATGTAACTTGTAGATAATCATGTAAACGTTTCAACTCATGTAAGTTATAATTCTTCAATTCTCCTTCAACGAGTGTTTCATCTCCATACGGAATCGTCATGAGTGCCTTGATTTTCTCCAAAAACTTTTCATTTTGTTCTTGTTCTAATAGCATTTCTTGCTCAATTATTTTTTGGAAGTTACATAAGTGAAACCAGCTTGGCTCGTGAATATGCTTTAAATAAACACCTTCCCAATTGTGATGCAGTTCAATTTCAACATACTCTTGATGCCACCTTCTTGCATGTGAAGTGAATCCGAAATATTTACACAATATATTTTCCAAAGGGGCACCAATAAACCAATTATCCTTTACTCGTTTACTTTTCATATTTAACACAATTTCTTCAATATGTTGTAACAGTTTCCGAACTATAATTTCAGCATGATGTGTAGATACATATATTGCTCCCTTATCATATTCTAAGCTCAAATCATGATAGATTCGGTATACAGTTTCTTTTCTTTCTTGCACTTCTATATATTCTTCCAACTGTTTTCACCTCTTCAATTTAGTCATTTAGCAATATACACATTCCATGATTCTAATTTTCTTTTGCAATACTCAATATGCTCTTCTACTGTGCAAGTCGTACCCGTGTTAATATATAACTCATTTGTTGTTTCTTTATATAGAAAAGAAAGAAGCATGGAAAAAATAAACTTCACTTCTCTCACGTAAGGTTGCAATTCAGATATCGGCATGACAATATCGCCCATCGTAAGATAGTACCCTCGATATCCTTTAAATACATCATTCTGATAATCTTTTGGACTGGTATGAAACTTTTCAAAATCCCCCACATAACTGCACCAATTGAATTCAGGAAGTGTTACTAAGAATTTTCCATTTCCTTCATGGTTATAGACTTGAATTTCCATATCCCCTACGTTCGGAATACCAACTTGTGCATACACACATCCTGTAACATCAACGTGAATCCCCCATATTGCCAGATTCGCTTCACCATATCGGAATTGTTGTTCCAAATCCCTCACCTCAATTTGTTATATAGAATCAAGTTAGGTTCAACTCACATATTTTTTGTGTATTTTTACTAAGTACAACTTCCATTCTTTGAAGATTAGATTGTAAAAACATAATGTCAACATGCTTCTGTTCTTGTAAGAACACTACCGTATCAGCCAGTTCTTCTACTATTGCTCTTTTATTCTCACCGAGAAGAATCTCCGGCAAATTATGCATTCTGTCCGCGATTTCAAAAATAAATTGATGGTAAGCTGTTTTTCCAAGCATTTTCTTATACTGATTTGAAGAATACATTCGTAGCAACACAAATGTGTTGTGCATCAATCCTGCTGCCATTTCTTTTAATTGCAAGATGTCTACTTGTATTAATTGTTCTCTTAACCTGTGAATTTTCTCTCTTTCACCTTCGATTTCATGGAAATTTTGCACTTTCTCTTGTTTTTGTTCTTGCTGATTTCTATCATATTCTTCAGAAGAACTCCCCAATGTTTGAAGCATATAACAAATGACTTCTCGTTCGACATGAGAAAATGTACACCGTGGATTACTCCAGATAAACCGTACCATTTCTCTATACCTAACCTTAGTAAAGAGTTCATTCTGCTCAAATTCTTGTAAAAGTTCTCTTTGATATGCTGTTAATACCGATGTATCAATCACATCTAGGGATATAGGGGATTTCTCTACACCAAATAAGTTTCTTAGTTTCTCAAGGTTTTTCTGATACACCTTCTCTTCCTGTGCTGAAAAATCTTCAAAACGATATTCATGTACAAATTTGCTAAACTTCAGTAAACTTTTCAAAAAACGCTTTTCAAAGAATTTCATACTATACTCCTCCGATTCTTCTATAAGATTTCCTCCACAACACCTTCTCCTTTCTTCCAATATTTCAATTTTGCAAACAAGCCTATTCCGTGAAAATAAATAACCCTGTTACTTGCTCTCCTTCTACTGTTTTATAAGGGTCTAGCAATCCAATTCCTAAGCACTCTCTCATAAAACCTTTGTATTTCACTGCTGTTACATCGTTAAAGACAAAATCTATCTTATTAAGATCCTCAAGAATCGTTTCTTTCGCCATATTTACTACCACTAAGTCACTTGGTGCATCAAAGCAACGACTTAGCATAATACTTATTTGTTTACTCTCAATCAAGGCTAATACTTCTCTCACACCTTGCATCATAGTCTTTGTATCAATTTCCATTGGGATTTTTCGAGCTGACACAGCATCGCATAAGTAACAATCTGTTGATTCACAAACATTTTCACATCTTTCACATACATATACTTCTCTCGTTTTTTTCATTTTTTCTTCTCTCCTTTTGGATTATGAATCTGTACTCCAGCATTAAACTTTATAAGCAAGCTTCTCCTCTGTACTGGCGCTGAACCTTTGATATCCTCATACTCTTTTTCTTCGATTTTTTAATTTGCTCCCACATATATTGAAGAACTCGAGCTGTAATTTTTTCTGGAAAGAATCCCTGACGTTCTAATAGAATGTTTTCTATTACCCACGCCTTTCTTGTGTAATACTCATACTCTCCGCCTGTTTCATCCGCAGTAGCTTGTAATGTACTTTCTGTTTTGGAAGCTTTATTTAGTAGTTGTAAACCGTAATACGTTTGACTCCTTGCTTCTCTTACTTCCTTTAGCAACACATACAAATCGTACGTATGATACTGCTTCAACTCTTCTACAGACTGATGAATGTGTTCTAAGAAGAGTTGTTGTTGCATCTTAGTGAACTCAAAACGCTCCCCATTCTGACAAAGCTGTAAGACACCTGTTTGTTGTTCCCGCATATGACCACCACAGAATTCACAAATTTCTTGTACTACACCATTCTTATCAACTTGTATCGGAGTTGCACAGTATGGACAGTTCACGATTATCACACTACCTTTCGTTTAAAATTCTAAATTAATTATACAACTAACTACATGTAGTCGCAAGTAGTTGAAAGTGATTTAAAACATTTATATAATTACATTAGAGGTGGTAGAAATGGAAAACCGAGGCTTAAAAAATCGTAAGACACTTTCGAATGCAATTGCTAAAGAACTTTGGTATGATTTAGACCAATTAGCGAAAGACACTCGTATTAATAAATCTAAATTACTAGACGAAGCTGTTAGCGATTTACTAAAGAAGTATGAGAACCCTACAAAAAAATAACAACGTAGGGTTCTATTTTGTTGTCCACTCCTTATTTTTCGAAACTCACTGAAACCTCTTCTTCCATCACGATTTCTTCTTGTTTTTCCTTCACTAAATCCGCAAATTTTTCTACCTGCTTTTCGTCTGTTACTTCTTCTGCTATGACCGCTAACTCTTCTTTTTGATCTATAATCTTGGCTTGTTGGTTCACTAGTAAAATATGTGATACTTTTTCAATCCTTGTGACAAATTCTTCCGCATTCACTTGTTCAATTCGATGAATATGCGGATGCTGTTCTACAATATACTCTCGTAATGCTTCCATCGTTGCTTCAGGATGTTTTTCAAACTGTTCTGTTACCACTTCTTGAAAATTCTTTTTTATCGTATCCGTAGGTATTTCAGCTTGTTGTTTTACTAAGAGGTTTTTTTCAAGAGGCTGTGGCATAGTAGGTTCTTCCACTGTTTTTTCTTGCACCACTTCTTTTTCTATAAGCTGTTCCTTTTCTTGTACAACCGTCTTCTCATTATCCCTTTCTCGTAACGTTTCCTTTTGATACGGTCTCGCTTGTTCCAGTTTTTGATTCAATTCTTGACTCTTTGTAAGGATGAGATTATTTACACGAACTACTCCATCAATTAATCTATTTTTTGTATACTGTTTAACTTGCCCTGGTGCTTCTTTTACCGTTTGTACATTTTGTTTCACTTTTTGCATAAAGGTTTCTTTTAAGGTTTGATAACTCTGTTTTACATTTTCTTTTAAGGTATGAATGGCTTCTTTCCACGAAACCCCCTTCTCTTTCTGTTCATAGTATTGATGAAGGGTTTGTTCTAAGCTCTTCACATGCTGATCTAATAACTCTTTCACATCCTCTTTGGTCAATGTAGAACCTTTCGGATTTTCTAAATCGCTTTCAATCAGTTGTTGCACGTCCTTCATACTTTTATTCAATACGTTTTTTACTGTAACCGTTTGTAAATTGTCACGTAACACTTCCATTCCCTTTGCTAACCCTTTTTCTTCAGAAAGGTGATGTTCATATTCAAATGCCTGATTGACCTCATACACACCCGACTGTAAACGCTGTAAAAAGGCAGATTCTTGTAACGTCTTCATCGTCTCGCTGACAGTGCGTTCGGATACCTGTGTTTGTTCTGCGATTTCTTTTTGTGTCATATGCAATTGGTTTTTCGCATCTAATCGTTCCATCACAAAATTTAATACTTGGATTTTTTTCTCCCCTTGTAACTGTAAATCCAATAGCGCATTCCAATTTCTATCATGTTTCATTTTCATATAAACCACTCCCTCTGCATAAAATAATTAATTGATATATCCTTCTTCACCTAAAGGCTGTTGGATACTAATGTTTCCTACAATCCATTTTTTCTTTTCAGGACTATATACCATCTCAATATCTAATACCATTTGCATGGTACTCGTTACACCGTTTACAGTCGTATTAATCCACACACGAGAAAACACATTCGCTTTCTCACCATTTTGCACAGCTGTATAGTATAACTTGACATCTTTTATAGCTGAAACAATCGTTGTTTCTGGTGGGGTTTTTTCTGGCTTCTTTTCTTCTCCTGCTGGCTTTAACTTCCCTCTTACAGACTCTGTTGTATATGCATCAATTTTTGACCACCCTTGTTCACCTTTTGACGTATCATACGTAAAGAAGGCTCGTAAAAAGGCGTCTGTATCTTTTTTTACTTTTGTTTCCTCATTGTTCTCTTTTGCCTGCACCTTCTCTTTTAAACTGGTATTTTCTTTCAAAACTTGTTTATATTTTGTTTCATATACTTTCACCTCCCCTTTTTGTTTCCAAGCATACCCTATTAATATCACTATACCTATAGATAAAATCAGAATTGCTATACTACGTCTCATTTTCATTCACCCTTTCTCATCGTTATTGTACTCGACCAAACCCTGCGAGATGTTGCTGCCAATACGGTTTATTTAAATCAGCATAATCAAGGGGGTCACCAGCATGATACATTTGCATATTCCCTTGATAAATACCTACGTGCGTAATATATGTCCCTGAATTATATGTTCCATGGAAAAACACTAAATCTCCGGGCTTTGCTTCTTCAGCAGAGATACGTTTTGTTTGATTCCATTGCATTTGTGCGGTTCGATCTAATTGCACACCTGCTGTTCGGAATGTCCACTGGGTTAAACCACTACAATCAAAACTTGCAGTTGGGCTTGCTCCGCCAAATACATATTTATAACCTTTATATTTAATGGCTTCAGCCATAACTTTTTGAAAAAATTCGTCTCCAACAGCTCCACCACCAGCAATTTCACT
The DNA here is from genome assembly GCF_038005385.1 of Bacillus sp. FSL K6-2944. Taxonomy (NCBI): domain Bacteria; kingdom Bacillati; phylum Bacillota; class Bacilli; order Caryophanales; family Bacillaceae; genus Bacillus; species Bacillus sp. FSL K6-2944. The sequence goes on from NZ_JBBOTE010000009.1 coordinate 51,180, forward strand.
CGTTTGATAGTATTTCAAAACTTTTTCAACATAGCTATAATCACCATAACAAAATGGACTTCTGAATCCACATTGTGTGCGCCCATTTGCCATTTTTAAGGCAAAACTTTTCGCTAATTCTAGAGTATATTCCCCGCCATTACTATTAATATAGTTCAAAAATCCCGGGCCAAAATTATATGTTTGAAGGGCTAATTTTATTCGATTGATATCAGATGGACTCTGCACATTTGCTATTGTAATAGAATGTTTGAATTCTTGTACGCCAGCCCATATGCTGTAGTCCGGGTCTGTGATTCCGTTTTGAATTTTCGGGTACTTCGTGTTAAAAGCGCCCTCTGCCGATTGCATGACATCGAGCAAACGTCCGCCGCTCTCCTGCATAATTAAACTTAGCATTAACGGTACATAGGGCTCTACACCAAATTCTTGTGCATATTTACGAACCGTAGGTTCCCATTTTAGAACTTCAGGTGGAACAGTTGTTGTTCCTGTCCCCATTGGTGTTTGTGGCTTACTCCCTCCTCCCCACATCAAACAGATGAAGAGACTAAACAAAACCAGTATGCCAATCAGTATAGGCTTCCAATTTCGTACAACGGTTACGGTTGCTTTGATATACACGGTTCATCATCTCCTCTTCATCAGCACTTGACGTGTCATAAATTTCATCATACTTCCTGTACCACTTGCCACACCTGTAGAATAGACAAATTTTTGTAAAACAGCTGGTGTTGTCACAACCCCTATTAAAATACCTGTTCCTAAAATGGCGTGACCAGATAACATACAATTGAGACCTAAATATAAGAAACTTACTTGGGCGGCTGCTGTTCCCACAATAGCAATCGTTTCTCTCCACCATGTTGAATACATATCCATCTCTTCATTTAAAGCGGATAAGGCTACAAAAGGTATTAACACATAACAAAAGACAATTTGCCCGAGTCTCATAATCATTTGAATATACATTAAGACAAACAAGATAGCGAGTAAGACTAAAAAGAAAATAGCGACAAATACAACCGTTCCTGCCATTTGTAATTGATACGTCTGTGCGATATTCCCTAACACGATTTCACTAACGGATTTATCCCCTTTGTCTCCTGAATTGAGTCCTAAATACTCTACAAATTGATCAACTACCAGCCCCTTATCTGAAATAAATCCCACCCAGAAAGAATTGATTTTAATCATGATATCTAAAAACAAGGGTAACATCAGGAGGCGGTACGCAAACTTTCCGATATCCCCCATGATTTGGGACGTTGTTCTTCTTTGAATGGAACCCGTGGAAATCGCTAAGTATTGTTTAAATAATTGATGAAGGACAATGACTCCTACTAAGGCATAGACGAGAAAGCGAACCCAAGAAAATACATCCTGTATCACCTGTACCTTTTGATATTCCGTATCAATTTTCGTGACACTCACAATCGAACCTAAGAAAAAATTTAAGAGTTGAATCGACAATTCCACAATCCACCGAGAAAAGGCTTCAATGGGATTCGTTACCGTTGTAAAAAAGTCTTTCACCGCTTGCCACATGCACGTTCACTCCTTTTTGTTACTGCGCTGGAGGCACAGTCGCTTGTTTTTGTTGTAACTTTTTGTTTTCTTCAATGACAATTTTCAGTTGCCCCACAATTTCTTTGATTTCAGATTCTTTATCCTGCATTTTTTTTTGTAACTTTGTTTTCTCTTGTTCTAGCATTTGTATTTGTTTCTTTTGTTTTTCACTTTGTTCATCCTGTTTCGCATTCACCATCGCTGGGTGGATACTGTCTTTTGTGATAACATACAAATTACAGGAAACCGATAGTGTCAACAAAGCGACACATAACTTGGTGGAAAGAGGGAAAGAGAAGGGTGCGAATGACCAATTTCTCTTTCTCTTTTTTTGTTTTTCTTCCGTTTCCTCAGGCTCTTGCACGAGTTCTTGCAACGCTTCCCATGTTGTAGATTGATAGATATGTTGTAAAAATTCATTCCTCATTTCTACTGACTGAAGCATGCAAGCTTCAAATGATTCGTTCGAAAAAGCAAAGGCAAGTAAACGTTTCATATGGGTCAACCTATCATTTCGATTAAATCCCGTGACAGGCATGTGGTCCATCGCTTGATACATGAGCTTCACTTCCCCTTTCTTCGTATAAAAAATATTGTCTGGAATGGGAAGGAGCATCGTTTCTTGATGTGTTTGGAAGAGGTGGACCAAGCGAGACACCACTTTCCTTTTGATCGCTTCATTTTCTTGTTGGATACGAGAAAACGATAACAAGTGGGGTTCTTTTTCATACCGAAGTATGACATCTCCTCGTATCATTTCCGCAAAGGTACACGGTAACAAATACGATTTGGTTTGTTTGATGCTGTCAAATGGAGCTTCTTGTTTTAACTTTGTTTTCGAAAACCGATACACATATTCTGTAGCGGTTTCCTCTACCGTCCCGTCCCCAAATACAATAATCATACCTACACCTCCGCTTTCTCTTTTTGTTCTTTCCTTCTTTGTGCTTCTTTCTCTTCGATATGTTCCACTGGCGAAAAATCTCGTTTTTGTTCTTTATAAATCAGACTGAGTGTAATGTGCTGGATCGCTTCTTTCACCTGTATCAGAAACTGTTCTTCTGTTTCCTTTACGTCATAGTGAGGAACGCACTCTATATCTGTCATCATGCAAACTGGATTCTTCTGTACAAGAAACTGAACGCCCTCTTCTCCTTCTTCATCCGCTTCTTCATCCGCTTCTAAATCCATCGTATACAAAGCTTGTATCCGTCCATTTTTCTTTTCTACCCTTACAGGTTGTAACACCTCGTCTCCCCATAGTTCTCGTTTCACCGTAATCGGTAAGGACACAGTTTCTTCGGTGTTGTGTTCCTCTTTCTGTTTCTGACTTTCTGATGTTTCCGTTGTTTCCTGTACTTCTCCTTCACTTGGTACAGATGCTTGCGATTCGTCTTGATTATCTTCTTGTTTTTCATTTTCTGATACAAAGGAAAACTCTACCGTTTCTTTTGGCCTTTCTTCTTTTGGTATACTCGATTCTGCTGACTTCTCTTTTAAATGCCATCCCATGTCTGCCTTTTCTCCTACTTGGTCTGCAAACCAGTTGGCTACCCATGCTTTTTGCGCATGAATGGGTAATCTGCCACGTTGAAATACATAACAATCATTATTTTTCATCTGATTCAAGAGTTCATCGGGTGTCTTGAGCGGTCTCTGTACGTAGGTATACGCTTGTTGATTGCTATCAAATTCTCCAGGTGTTTGGCTATCATTTCGCAACCTTTTGGTCGTCACACCCAGTCGTTCTGAGAAATATTTCGCTGTGTCGAGGTCATTTGTGCCTAAAAAAAGAGTCGTATCACAATTGGACATAATCTCACCAGTTTGTTTCTCACCGTATCGATCCATTAATTGCCCGATACTTTGCGCAATGATTGATACTTCCATCCCATAGGAACGGACCGTAGAAAGTCGTTCTGCAAAATCAGGCATTTTTCCAATGTTGTAAGGTAAGAACCCAGCGCCTTTCCATATTTCTATGATAGGTTTCCAAGAACTCCCCACCGAACCGTACGTACCCCTCTCAAGGTATACGGCTCTCCATCTATTCAGTCTAGTTTTCCCATATGCAAATCAACATGACATCTTTTACATAACACCATTGTCTTTCTTTGGCGGGCTATCATCTGTTTCTCCCACCACTTTTTACCTTTTAGGTCTTTTAATTTTCTAACATGGTGCACTTCTAAATCTGGAGTTTCTTTTTTACACCACTCACATTTATACGCCATTAGGCGTTGAATAAGAGAGGTTGATGCCATATTTTGATTCTCACTTGGAAAATAATTCACATTCCCATTATTTATCGGTGTCTTGCGTCTTTGAAACCCTTTATTATAGAGTATTTCAGACTTAATTCCCTTTTTTGTTTTATAGAAAATTGTAAAAACGCCTTCTACCATAAACTTCTTTTTTGCCTTTGCTAAAGTGGTTCTATATTTATTAGCTAAAGTTTTGTACATCGAATATTCTAAGAAATATTTATAACTATTTAGATGACATACATTTACTGCCAATTGATAGTATTGATACGTGCCTCGAATTTCAGCATTATAAGTTCTTAGGATTTCAATCGGATCCAGTCCCAACAGCTCTGATCGATGCATCGGTTTCCATTTTCCTGTACGCTGGGAAATCTGTATAGTGCCTTTTTTCATTAACCGTTGATATAACGAGTGAGTGGGCATATACAATTCACATTTCCCTTTATATGGGCGTGTTCTTCGACCGTCTGCTCTTCTTTTCACCGCATTGTCGTTTAATATTTTAATGTCATATCCTAAAAATCTTACTTTCTCGCGAGTATTAGTAATTTTTGTTTTTTCCTCGGATAAAGTTAGCTTCAATTTATCCCTTAGAAATTCGGTGAGATTCTTTTTTATGTCTCTTGCATCCTGTTTGCTCCCTATTATTCCTATTAGGAAATCATCTGCATATCTTACATACTGAATTCTTTTATATTTTTCATCAACCGGGAGTTTTGCTTCCATATTATCTCTACTTTTAATAGCCTCAGCTCTTTGTTTTATCAGCTCTTTTTGTTTTTCCTCTTGCTTCTCATTTTGGATTTGTTCGTTAAGAATACGAATTTCTTTTTGAATCAGACTATATTCTGGATTAGTTCTTTTAGATTTTCCTATATCAAAATCCTTTTTGAACTCTTCCATATATTCATCCAGTTCATTTAGGTAAATGTTTGCCAATATTGGACTTATAACTCCACCTTGCGGTGTACCACTATATGTTTTGTGATACTTCCAATCTTCCACGTATCCTGCTTTTAAGAACTTCCATATGAGTGCTATGAGTTTTTCATCTTGAATTCGTTTCCTCAATATTCCTATCAAGACGTGATGACTGATATTATCGAAGAATTTTTCCATGTCCCCTTCAATAAACCATCTACATCCTGTGAATGAACCCTTAATTTGCAATAAAGCTGAATGACAACTCATATTTGGTCTAAAACCATGAGAGCGATTGCTAAAAGTAGGATTATATATAGATTCCAGAATATTCCTAAGGACTTCTTGTACCAATTTGTCATCTATTGACGGAATCCCTAATGCCCTTCGTTGTCCATTCTTTTTTGGAATGTACACCCTTCGAGCTGGATTCGGCTGATATGATTCATCTTTCATCTTTTCGATAATGCGTTGTATTCGATTCATGGACATACCATCTATTGTTTGGTTATCTGTTCCAATCGTCATATTTCCTTCTTTAGCATAAATATTTTGGTAGGCGTTAAGATAAAATAATGGATTGTACAAATTCCTATAAATTTTCACGTATTTATAGTTCTTATCTGTACTATGTTTTACTAGATTTCCTAATACAATTTCAGGATTTCTCAAAGCCTCTCGCTCCTTCCTTCTTTGTAATTAGTCGAATAGACTGCTTTCCTTCGCCCTGTACATAGCTTTCCTATGCTCTGACTACTACGAAAGCTCCGTTACCGTATTAGATTTTCATGAGCCACATACCTTGCTTTTTACACTTGGTATCATCCTCAATAGCCTACCTGCTAGGCACTCCAACTTAGGTAATCCCCATTTAGTACATATAAGAACAAGGGCGTTGTAATATCGGATGCCATCTTCGTTTGTTTCCTGATGCTCAGGTTGAGTTACTTTTGTTCTGCCCACACTTTTAAGTGTGTTTCACGAGAAATTCGGCAAATTTTCTCACGCTCAAGTAACGTGGCTTATCAATGACCCTTTCACCACGGGCGACGATACTCCCTCTTAAACTATGGTTGAAGCAGTTTAGCTTTCATCCTTATTTACAACGTTTCGTTTTGCTCTTCAGTCGTGCCTAGGTCATTTGGGCAACTTAGAGCTTTCCTTGCATGCTCTGGTCCCGTCCAGATTTCTCTTTTTCGGTAAGCAAGGTAACGAATAGGTTAAGCGCAGACTCCTATCTCTTTCCCACAGAGATTTCTTATATGCCCGTATGGGCGCACCGCAAACTCGTCTAATAAGAACCGAACAGGAATATCTAACGTATTATGGTTTGTATCCGCATAGGCACATAATTCTTGAAATAATTGAGCAAAGAATGTATTAATTAACGCTCGATACGTACGGTCTGCCAATGGAATGACCACATATAAAGCGATTTTTCTCTTCCCAATATCCGCTAATTTAAAGCTACTGTATTTTGAAAACGTACGAACCGATTTTAATTTCCATAGTTTCATTGCCTTGGCTGCGTTACTCACAATCCCGCCCCATGTTTTATCTGTCGCATTTTTCACGACACCAAAAGCGATTCTAGCGGACGATTCTTCTTCTAAATTTGCAAACAAATTCTTCAATTCTTTTTCTGAAGGTTCTGTCAATAAGTTGTATACATATTCCATCGAATGCTGTTCTTTCGGCAGGTTTTCTCGCACATATAGAATACCCGCAGTAATTAACGAAACCGCTTGTTCCTGCCAAAAACTATCTCCCGACTGCTGTCCTTCTTCTCCGCCTAAAACTAGCGTTGTTGCAAATTTTTCAGCATCTTCATCCAGTCCTACATAGTCAATCGAGTTGTACATGTCGGATAATGCCATATTTGAAAAATTAATGAGATACACTTCATACCCTTGTTCTCTCTTCTCACGAGAAGTAAGTTCATAGATTTCCCCTTTGGGATCTGACACGACAATCGATTTGTTTTTCGTATTCACGACATTGTTTAAGATATAACATTTTGTTTTTCCTGAACCAGAACCACCTATGACACATACATGTCGATTTAAAAAACTGTCTTCCTTATGAATCATCAATTTATCATTATAGACCGCTAAAACAGTTCCTTCTTCTTTCCTGTCATCCGTAATATCTATCTCATCAAAAATGGTTACCTCATCTGAAAGAGAAGCACTCCCTAATCCTCCATATTCGCTTGCATCTTCCACCGTATGTGGTTTTAACTTTCTCCATGTTTGAAAGGTTGTATAAGCGAAAATACCAAGTAGAATCAGTTGCGCATATTGATACAGTTCGAGTCCTATTGCGAACGATACGGTTTCGATTGGACTCGTCAAGTAGGTGACCGCAAGGTCTTTTGCTGTACCATCCGGCAACTCCATTAACTCGTCTTTATGTTCTAATAAAAAATCAATCATTCGAAGGCCAAATGCCACCACATAATCAATCAAAAGACAGAAACTGAAAATCATTCCGACTGACAACCAAAATGTCTTCCGAGAATCCGCAAGAGGTTTTTCCTTCATACTCATCCCGCTTCCCCCTCTTTTGGTTTTCCGCCCATCAGTTCCCATTCCACCTCTGTTGGTTCAATCAGAAGGTGGACACGCTTATCCGCATAGATAAAAATTCCTTCTCCTTTATTTTTCTTACGAGGTTTTAAAATTTTTCGTTCACTGTCTGAAAATTTGATCTGCGCCTGCGTCATCAAATCGTGAATGGATTTTTCTGCAAGTGGTAAGAACATTTTCATTAGACTATTTTCAATAACCGCTCCCCCGTAATTCTTTTTCCCATCACTCGCTCGGAGTAATTCTTCTACTTGTTGTGTTGCGCCCCATACGCTTCCATCATACTTTCGAATCCGCTTCCAAATTTGATAAATGAATTCCATACTTTGCGGATTAGACGGGTCTGCGAATACGTGTAATTCATCTAAAAACAACGTCTTTCTCCCTGCTGTTCTCGTAATCTCATCCCATAGAAACGAAGTCGCATTGAACATCGCACAAGATTGTAAAGCTGAACCGACTCCTAGCCTGGAAATATCAAACGAAATGAGTTGATTACGTAAATCTACATTGGTAGGTCCATTAAAAATACGATTATTTGCACCCGAAACGTATTGTTTCAGTACATAGGAGAATAACTTTAATGTGTCGTCTCCTTCCTCAATTTTTTTCATCAATAGCGCATATAAATCTGCTAAAACAGGAAAATCTTTGGATTTCTTTTTCTCAAAGTCAGTATCAAATGTCATGTGAAAAGGCTCTGATTCGTATAATTCCACCAGGTAAGCATCTAGTACCGCTAATTCATCAATCGTCATAGACGGACGCATAATCTTGAAAAAAATCTTCACTCTTTCTAAATGCTCAAGTAATGGATTTCCTTTCTTTTTTGTATCTCGCTCATAAAACACGTGTAACGGATTGACACGCGTATCTGTGGTATTGGACAGTTCAATGACCTGACCACCGAGTTTTCCAACAAATTCACTATCTTCTCCTTCTGGATCCATGTTAAAAATACGAATCCCTTCCATAAAATCACGCATCAGTAACATTTGCTTCAATTTGGTTTTTCCGTATCCCGATTGCCCTAAAATAATCCCATTTCGGTTCTGTAATTCCCATTTATTCACCACAATGAGCGATTTTGTTTTGATATTTCTTCCCATCGCAATCCCGCGCTTCGTAAATAATTCGGTCTCATCAAAAGGAAAGAAAGTAGAGAATGCTTTTGTATCCATATTTCTTCTCGTATATTCTCCTACCTTATTTTCCAGAATGGGCAAACAGGATTCAAAAGCATCTTGCATGCGTGCACTAGGCACATAGGCAAAGAGATTACGGGCTGAAAACGCATTATTTACCTTATCCGTTAATTTCTTTAGCTGTTCGAGACTCTCGGCATGAAGCCGAATCAGGAAATGCACGAGTAACATGCCACCTGTATCATTCGCCACTAAATCCTCCAGCATATTATTGGCACTCTCTAATTCCTGTTCCGCTCGTTTTCTCATTTCAGGATTTAATTTTCCCGACAGCAATCTTGCTTCTAACTCTTCAATCGAATTACTAAAGTTCTTAATCATATCAGCAGAGGAAGTCGGTTCTACATGATAGGTAAAGGAGATATTTCCTTCTAACCGATACAATTTGGATAAGAACCCCATGTAGCTACCTGATGGATAATCCGTCATACAAAGGATACGTTCATATCCTTCTCCTACCCGGATATAATCTATTTCTTCCTCAAATATAGCTGGTGCAATCTGATCCGCTACAGAAAAACGTTGAAAGGTTGGTTCTTCTTTTTTCTCTTTTCTCTTGAATCGGAACATGAGCTATTCCCCTCCTTTTATGTTTGTTTTGGCATGTTTCACTGTAATATAGGGCGAGGACACTTCTTTAAAACGATTAATACGTGCTTGATAGTTGTTAAAATGCACCTGAAGAATTTGAACAATCTCATGAGCATTTAAGATATGACATTCTAGACCGTCTTCTGAAAGTTCTGTTAAATTCTCTCGTAACATCTCCGCTCTTTCTAACAGTGTTTCCATCCCGTTTTGAATACTTTCTTCGCTTCCCTGTACTTTCTCCCTTAAAAGAAGGTAATGCGCCTTTTTCAGCGTATTCTGAGCGTGTGAGGAGTTCTCTAAATAAGAAACATATCCACTTCTTAATAATTGACGCATGGCATTCGATTCTTCTTCTATCTTTTGTTTCTGATCTTCCACATAATCCGATAAGTCAACAGGTTCTGCCAGAACTTCAATTTGAAATTCGCATGGAATTCCTGACACAATCGCACCAAATTCCTCCATCAATTCTAGTTTGTCTTCCTCACCCATTAATTCCAAGTTCATCGTCCCCACCCGAATGCCCACAATCAAGGTTTGCTTCTTCGTCAGAATCGCTTGATGATACAACGTTTGAATCGGAATTAAATCCTGTGTACGTTTTGCTTGTTGTCTCTGTTTTCGTTTTTCTTGCCATTTTTGGAAACCCATTTTCTCACCTACCTACTCTTTTTTATATAACAAGATCGTTTGCTTCTTTCTTTTTCGCTGATGAAAACGAAATACATCTAGCAAGTACGCACCTGCTTTCACGTTACAGCCTTGAATCGCTGGTAGCACAAGTAACCCCGTAAATAGAACGAACAAGACTAAACCTAATCCAAGTTGCACAAAAATATGAATCGGTAACAAATACAATGTTCCGCCAACAATAGGAAGGAAGAGAAGATAGTAGCCTATCTCCTTCCACCCTATACCCGTATTCGGAATTAGCTCAAACTTCGCCTCAATATTTTTTGGAATATGAATGTGTTTTGGACTCATCTTTCTTTACCTCAACTTTCCAACCACAAAATTCACAATTAATGTTCCCATAAAAATAACGCCTGTCACCATCACAATCGATAGCATATCGCCTTTGCATTCTGCTTTCTCCGATGGGTTATTTGCGAGCTTCATTTTGATTCCTTTCCATCCAAACATACAAGCTCCAACAGATGGGGCAACGAATAGAATAATAGTCGAAACAGCATCTACAATACTTTTAATCTTTGTTTTAATCTGATCTTCTTCACCAGCGGCAAAAGCAGTATGTGGAGTAAATATAATGACACATATCATCGCAAACATTGCATACTGCCAAATGATTTTATTTTGAAACAAGTTTTTTACTTTTTGTTTCATGACGACCACTCCCTCTCTTCTCTCCTCATTTTATGTCTAGCCCCACTACACTTGCCCTCCTTGTTCCATTGGCGCCTGCTTGGATGTGTCTTCTGTAGATGATGGTTTCTCGGGTTCGTTTGGTGGTTCAACAGGTGGGTCTTGCTTTTGTTCTTCTACTACTTTGACTACCACTTTCGTAACAGAAAGATTTCCTGCTTTATCGGCTGCCATCACTTCTACTGAAATATCTCCTGCTTTGCTCGTATCATACGCTCCAATCGTTACTGTAGGGTTTGCATCCTGATTATCTTGTACGGTCACCAAATCTTGTGGTAATAATTTTGCTCCGACTTTTACGGTGACATTCTCTTTTGGTGTAATCACAGGCGCTTCCGTGTCTTTATTCTCATTTACATCTATTACTTTCACCGTAACCATGACACTTGCCTGATTTCCAGAGCGATCTACCGCAATAACTTCTACCTGTATCTCTCCTGCTTTGCTTGTATCGTACTTGCCGACAGAAACAATTGGATTCGCATCCTTGTTATCACTTACAGTAACTAAATCTTGTGCGGAAAGAATATGACCAACTGTCACTGTAATGTTCTCTTTCGCTTTGATCACAGGCGCTTCCCTATCCTTATCTGCTTCGGGGTCGATAACGGTTACTGTTACCCTGATACTAGAACGGTTACCTGCTTTATCAATCGCAACCACTTCTACCTGCATTTCCCCAGTTTGACTTGTGTCATAGTTCCCGTTAATCGATAATAACGGACTCTGATCCATGTTGTCGGTTACGGTAACCAAATGATGAGGATTCAGATTCTGTCCTTTTTGTACCGTTAGATTCTCTTTTACTTTCATTTTTGGTGCTTCGCTATCTACGATTGGTTTCGGCTTTTCTGGTTCTGTGGGTGGTTCTACGGGAGGTTTCGGCTTATCTCCCCCATTTCCACCTGTAGGTGGTATGATAACGGGCGGTTTCGGTTTATTCCCCCCTCCATCATCTGTGGGTGGCATAATGACTGGTGGCGTAGGCTTATCAGGTTCTGTTGGCAGTTCTACCTTCACCTTCGGCTTTTCTATATTGATTGGTGGCGTAGGTTTTTCAAGTGAAATGGATTCTTTCGAATTTGATGTATTCCCTAATGGTGTCAAGATAACTGGCGGTGATGGTTCTATTTTTGGTGGTTCGATTGCAGGCGTTGGTAACTTTTCTTGCTCTATTTTCGATTTTTGATTCGTTTGAAGAATCGTTGTTAATTGCTTTGTCTCATCTTCTGTTAAATATTTTTTTGCTATCGTGGTAGAGATAGGAGAAGATTCTTTTTTAGAAGATACATGCATGACATTTTCATCGGTAGGATGCGGTTCCTTTTCTCCTTCCTTCTCTTTCTCTGACTTCTCCTTTTCCTTCTCAGGCTTCTTCTCTTTTTTTACTTCTTCTGTTTTCTTTTTGCCTTTTTCTTTAGATGATGCTTCTTCTTTTCCAAAACACCCAGTAAGAGAAGACAGCGCAAGCACTGTCCCACTTACAATCGTGACTTTCTTCAGAAATGCTTGTTTCTTAGTCATTTTGAACCCTCCATTTGTATAGTTCTCTAGTCATCTAGTGATTGCAATCTACCTGCTTAATTGGGATTTTTCTTGGAAGATAATACGTATCGAGTACAATCACTTCATTTTGTAGTAAAAAAAGTTCCATTTGATCGTATCCACTCATTCGACTAAAATATTTTGCATCATCCATACTATTTGTGCCAAAAAATAGGATTTGATTGCACTCCCCAGCAATTTGATTGGCAACCTGTTTCCCATAAACCTGTTGGAGATGAGCGTGTGACTGAACAATCATGGAAATATGAATTCCTTTGGCTTTCACAACTTGTAGGACATGCAAGAGATTGGGAATGGGATACAACTCATACTCATCTAAATAGAGATGTACATCTCTTTCTACTGTTTTTTCTTGTAGTAGGTCGAATACTTTTTGAAGACGATCTCCCCGCTCTTGATACGTACTATCAATGAGATTGACAGAAATATATAACACAAACTTTTGTTGTGTAGCGTTCACTACCATGTCTTGTAAGCGTTCCTCAAATAGCGGATGAAGGAGATTCAATTGTAAGATTTCATATCCCTGCTCAGCTTTTGTTTGATTGGTAGCATAATAGATTTCCTTTTTCCTGCTCTCTACAACGATGATGTTCTTTTCTTCTTGCTTCACATTTGGAATGGTATACCATCGTGTTTTTCCTGCACCAGTAGGACCAACGACGTACACATTCGAATGGTTTTCTTTTTCAAACTTGATTTCAGTAGCCCCGATTAACATTTCTTTCACCTATCTTTCGGATTTTCATTATAGAAACCATATCAGTAATATAGCTATCCATGTTGGAATGGCTAGTAAACATGCATTCTTACACCCTCTAAAAAAATGGAACGTTTCTTCCACCTCATAAGCATCTTCCTGAAGCCTTTCTTGGGACAGATATCCCTTTGCCTTTACCAACTTACTATTTTCCCCTTCCAAAATATAACTTTGGCCCATTCCTTCTCCAGACTTTCCAACCACCAAAGAGTGTTTCGTCAATGGCTGATTCATACCCCTTTGCCCCTTTCTAGCCCTTTCAGATATCGCTGATAGATACAGTGTTTCCTAAGAATGGAAACTAACTGTTCAATAATCCCTGTCCTTGTCATACGTTCTGAAGGATCAATTTTCTTAAAAATATGATACGATGGGTGATTCTCTCCAATTGACGTCATTAACTCTGTTACATATTCCTCTTGTTCGGTTGCTTTCTGTAGCAAGTCTAATGTTTGGTCCACATCAACATACAGGAGTTCTCCGCTCTTTTTTTGAAAATACATCATACAGCCTGCTAATAATTCTATAGCCGATTCTACCCAAAACCCTTCTCGTTCCGCTGGTTTGACAAATGTTCTCGCAATTGCCATTGCCTGCATATATTCATCCAAGTGGAGGGTATACATCTTTCCTTTCCCAACTGTACCGTCTACAAATCGCTTCTGGTTTTGGTTATACATACTTACACCACGCATTTTTCTCCCTACCTTCCCTTTTAGATGATTCTCTCAACTGACACCCTTTATACTATTCCGTTTCCCACCAACCCTTTGTCGTTGAAAATCATTTATTTACTTGTGTCAAACAGTTACTTTCTCGGTAAAATACGCCACACTTTGTGCCGATTCATTATCCCGATTATCAAACAGATCTCGATACTGTACCATCATGTCCATCCATTCTTCTTTTGAAATTTCCTGTGCTTCGGCAAACCCAATTCCTACATCCTTGGAATACGAATCAATTGTCCATTCTATGGTATAACCACTATCTTTTAATACACTTTGATTCCGTTCAAAGGAGAGAATGGTTTCTTTGTCAAACGAACATCTTACTAACTCTGTTAGATAACAAGAAGACCCGTTTTTCAAGAGAAGACGTTGATCTGTCAATTCCTTCCCCTCAAACAATCGCTCCTGTCCGTTTTCATCAAATACTTGAAACAACACATCGACACTCATGGAGCTCACGTCTTCTCCTTTATACACAATCGGTTCATTTGGTATAAATACATAGTCATAACCTAATCGATATTTCACCACTGTACTTCACCCTTTCCTACAATTGATATCCTACTCATTCGCCTTTTTATTTGTACGATAGGCACGAATTGCTACAAGTCCACCTAATAACATTACAACTCCACCAATCCACTTCCAGTATGGATTTTCTTCTTTTCCACCTGTTGTTGGGAGCGTATTTTCGACTTTTTTGGGCGCTGGCTCTACTGCTTTCACAATTGGCTGGACTTTGATTGGTTGTTCTACCTTTGGCTGTGGTTGTACAGGCTTCTCAGGTTGTTGACTTGGTTGCTCTGGTTTTGGTTGTTCCGGCTTACTTTTGAACTTCACTGTTTGCCCTTTATCCTGAATGTCAGCGTGCGTTGCAACTAACACATCATTTTGATATACGTCTTCAAATACCACTACTTCTTTCCCCTCAAGTGCAGAAGCATTGAATGTGAAATCTAACGTAACAGAACCATCTTTTTCTTTCGCAGTAAATGTCGTTTCTGATGTAACTTCCTTCCCATCTACTTGTAATGTTTTGTTTGTTGCTTTATCCATGAGCTTTCCTTTCACTACATATTCTTTCCCTACGATAAGGTCTTTGTACTCGACCTTATCTTGGATTGTTACAGAATCTGTAGCGTCTAACTCTTTTGATCCATCCACTTTGTTTAGAGCTGTTGTTTTCACTTCAGGATTCACAAACTTGACTGTTTGCCCTTTGTCGTTGATATCCTCATGTGAGGTAACCATTTTTCCGTCTTTGAATAACTTCTCAAATACCACAACTTCTTTTCCTTCTAAACCAGTTGCATTACATGTGAAGTCTAACGTAATTGAACCGTTTGCTTCTTTTGGTGTAAACTTCGCTTCCACTGTTACTTCTTTCCCATCTACAACGAGTGGTTTCCCAGTTGACTTATCCATTACTTTACCTGTAAGCGTGTATTCTTGCCCTACTAGTAGGTCATTGTAGTCCACTTTATCTTGAATTGTAACAGACTTAGACGTGTGCATTTCTTTTGCTCCATCCGTTTTATCCGTAGCGGTTGTTTGAATCGATGGAATCTTTTCATCTGCGACAATATGTTTCACGATTTCACCATTCTGCTTGATTTCAAACGAGAATGTTTCTTCATTCAACATATATCTGTCGGGCGAATGTTTAGTGCAAAATAAAAGTACAGAGTCGAGCAACGATTTTGTACATAGATAAAGTGCATAAAAAAAGGCTTGTCAGCTCTTAATAAATCCCTTACTGTTTTCGTTACCACACGAAACAGGAGGACTAGAAAGGATGCTAACAATGCCTGAAATTCATTATATCAAACATTTAAGAGAAAATGATGATTTAAGTATTTCTGAAATTGCAAGAAAACTAGGAAAGAATTGGAGAACTGTCAAAAAGTATGCTGATGAAGAAGTGTATCCTTCGGATACTGGTCCAGTTTGTACAAAAACAGGAATGATGTATGATAGTGAGTTTGGTGAAATTGTAGATTTATGGTTAGAGGAAGATAGTAAGCTTCGCCGTAAGGAACGAAGAACAAGTAAAAAGATATTTAATCAATTAAAAACAGAATATAAGTTTCAAGGTTCGTATCGAACCGTATGTGATTATATCCAACATCGAAGACCACAGATAAAAACAGCAAAAGAAAAACGTTACGAACGATTAGAACATCCTCCTGGAGAAGCACAAGTTGATTTTGGAAATATGACAGTTGTCAAAGATGGAGCATATAAAGATATTAAAGTACTATTGTTAAGCTTTCCCCATAGCAATACAGCATTTGCTTATCCATTACCAGCTGAAAATAAGGAATGCTTTTTAGAAGGCTTAAAACAGCTATTCCATCAAGCAGGTGGTGTACCAACACATCTTAGGATTGATAATCTATCCGCCGCTGTAATCACCATAGGAAAAGGTGAAAATCGTATTTATACAGAAGCGTTTTTACAATTTCAAATGCATTATAACTTTGAAACACAACCATGTAACCCTTATAGCGGGCATGAAAAAGGTAATGTTGAGCGTAAAGTTAGTTATACACGTAATAATTGGTTTACAACTTCACCGGTTATGGAAAGTTTTTCACAACTTGCACAGTGGCTAGAAGTACAAGCATTAGAGGATCAAAAACGACCGCATTATGATAAGAAAATCATGATAGAGGAGTTGTGGAATGATGATAAAAATGCATTAAAGCCATTGCCTTTAGAAGACCTATCGGTCTTTTCACTAGATACTACAACTGTAAATAAATATGGAGAAATTACAGTAGATCAAGAACGATTTGTTTTACGCAAAACAAATGTCAAACAAGTTATTGTCATAAAAAAAGAATGGGATCAATTTACATGTTTTACTTCTGAAGGAGAAGTAATCTTTAAAGAATATAGACCTTACATGCATACAAATAGGCCCATTCCTTGGGAAGAAATTTTTGAAGATTGGGAAAAGAAACCACGTGTAGTACGTTATTCAAGATATTTTAAATACTTACCTATGAGAGTTCAGGATTATCTCCTCTTCCAAACGGAAGAGCGTAAATCACGCTTAGTAGGGATAAAAAGATTGCTCAAAAAGTATTCTTTACAACAATTACATGTTGTTTTAGAAAATGAGGATTGGCTATCAAAAACCCCTTATGAACTTGATGGCATATTACAAGCGAAACAAGTAACTTATCCGCAGAAATGGGAAGAGAAACACACACCATCTGTTTTAGTGGATTATGAAACGGATTTAGAACAATACGATCGGAAACTCTGTCCAACTTTAGAGAGGAGTTCATTTTCACTATGATACACAGAAACCTACAAGAAGCTTGTAAAGTATTACATTTGAGTTCTATTCTAGAGCATTATGATGAAGTTGTATTTGAAAATAAAGAACAATTCTTACAGGATATTTTAAACTTAGAAATTGAAGCTCGACAAAGTAAAAAAGTATCAACTTTAATAAAAAAAGCAAAATTTAGAGAGTTAAAGTGGTTGAAAGATTATGAATGGGGTGAACAAATTCATTTACCTTCTACGACAAGCAAAGAACATATTAGTGAGTTGCGATTTTTTGAAGGAAAACAGAACCTTTTATTACTCGGATCTCCTGGAACCGGAAAAACACATTTAGCAACAGCTTTAGGTTTAAAGGCCTGTGAACAAGGATATCAGGTAAAGTTTTTTCGAGTAGCTGATTTAGTAGGCATATTAGAAGAAGCTTTAAAACAAGGGAATCTAACTCGTATAAAAAAACAAATTGAATCATGTGATCTCTTAATTTTAGATGAACTAGGTTATGTACCGTTTCAAAAGCAAGGAGCGGAGCTCCTATTCCATATTATTGCCGACTGTTATGAGCAAAAAAGTGTGATAGTTACTTCGAATTTAGAATTTGGTCAATGGAATCGTATATTTGGTGATAATCGACTTACTTCTGCATTGGTGGACCGTTTGGTCCATCATGCCCACATTATTGCATTTACGGGAGAAAGCTATCGTTTACGCAATGCGTTGTCTTCTGGAAACACTAAAATTACTATTTAAAAAATCGAGCTGCTAGCCTCTGCACTTTTCGCTGCAACTCTCTGTATTTTCTACTTGCACAAAACAGGGCGAAGCCGTTTCTTTGTAGGTATACTTCCCATAACCAAGTTTGAATGTTGCAACCCCTTCTGCATTTGTCTTTCCTTTTGCTACAATTTCACCTTTCTCATTTCGAATCTCAAATTCTGCATTTGGTAGTTTTACATTCCCATCTGCAACATCAATCTTCGTTAGTTCTAATTCACCATAGATTGGTTGATTTTTTGCCTCTAACTCGATTGTCTGTCCTTGTTCTGTGATTTGGAATGGAATTGGTTCTTGCGATAACACGTACCCTTCTTTCGCTTTCGATTCTACAAATGTGTAAGAACCAAATGGAATGTTCTCTACTTTGATTAGACCATTTTCATCTGTTGTATGCTCGCTGATGACTTTCCCTGCACTATTTTTCAATTGGAATGTAACACCTGCAACTTTCTTTTCTGGATGTTCCGCATCTACTTTCAGCAGTTGTACGTTCCCTTTAATTTGTTTATTTTCAGCTGTCCACGTTACCATCTCACCCGTTTTGACTTCTAACGTTTGTGGGGTATCATTTAAGATATAACCCACAGGACTTTTTACTTCTTTCACGACATAAGTTCCAATCTCAATATTATCTAAAGAGGCAATCCCCTTGTCGTTTGTTGTAATCGTTCCCATACTCTTCTGGTCGCTAGCTAACACCTCAAATACTGCTCCTACCAGTGGTTTCTTGTTTTCATCCACTTTAAGGATTTTCAAACCGCCTACCGCTTTCCAAAAGACTTGTAAATCCTGACTTACTTTCTCTTGACTACGTTCTAATAGAACCGTTGCATCCTGAATCACACTTGTACCTTTATACATCACCGCATGTTGATTTGTCAGGTTGGCAGTTACTCGTAATGACAATTCAGCACTTTTAGAGGATTTCGGCACTTGTACACGGAATTTTTCACCTAGTTGGAATGTTTCTTTTGCTTCTCCCTGTTCTGTGACAACTCGTGTTCCAGCTGGTGCTTCTTGCAATTGAATCTTGTACTCACCTTTTTTTGCATTCGTTTCTACAGCATATGTTGTGGTTTCAAAATACTCACCATGTAACGTAGCTTCTTGCTTATCTGTCGGTTGTACATTCATATAAACATCTTGCGTGTCCCCTGTATGATCCGCCGCATACGTAATGGCTTTCGTTGCTTGTTCCACAGCTTGATCTTTAAATTGCAATTCACCTGTATTGATTTGCCCAAGTGCATGCCAGATACTCAGCTGCGTGGCGTAATGAGCCTGTTGCCATGTAGAAACTCCTAGTTGTTCAGGCGTTTTTTGCGGATATCCATTTAATAGTACACGGTAGACAACATCATCCGTTCGTCCTACCTCTGGTAAATCTGTACCATTTGGAGACTTGAGCCCGTATACCAAGCAATACGCAATTTGACCACTGGCGTTTTTCAAAAGCTCTGTACGGACATTTTTTCCGTATTGTGGACTGTAAGCCCAATTCATCTCGTAATTTTCACGATGAATCACCTCCGC
>NZ_JBBOTE010000010.1:0-63985 GCF_038005385.1 Bacillus sp. FSL K6-2944
TTGTTCTTCTAATACCTTTTTCGCTTGTTGGATTCGTGGTAATTGTACTTCCGCTATCCGTTCTTTTCGAAGCGCTTCTTTTTCTATTTTCTCTACATTCCACTTCATTCGTTGTAAGCTATATGCAAGATGATTGACATCAATTCCTTTTTGAGTGAACCACGTTTTCAATTCTCCCAATCTATATTGCTGAGAATTTGTTTTTCTCCACTTAGAAGAGAGTTCTTGATACTCACCTACTCGCTCAATCGCAAGTTCATACTCCATCTTTTTCGTTCTCGCTTCATTCAATATGATTTTAATTGGTGTATCCGTTAACTGTTCTTGTAACTGGTCAATAGCTACAGACACATTGTGATAGGTTACTTCTTTCCGTAATATTTGTTTGGCTTCCTGTAACATTTTTTCTTCTTTTTGCTGTACCGAAAGTTTTGTTACATAGGACATACTTTCTTCTTCTGTTACTTCTCTTCCTAACGTTTGTTTCCAGCTTAACCACTTACTCATAACAGGACTATTTTCTGTCATACCTAATGATTGAATAACCCTTTGTGTTTTCGGATATTGTTTCAACTCTTGTTCACAACGTTCTACTAAAATCTTACGAGCTTCCACTAATACTTTTGCTTGCTCAATAATGTATTCTACACGTTCCGAACGTTTTTGTTTTTGTTCCGCCACTTTCCACTTATGGAGTTGCTTTCTTCGCATATCAATGGCATCAATGGTTACTTCTTTTCTAATAATTTTTTGCGCTTCTGCTAACACTTCATTTTCTTTTACTCTTTGTACAATTATGCCCATAGAAAGCGAAGGATGTTGTTTCATTTCTTCTATGATTTGAACAGCTATTTTCGGCTGATTTTCTTCTTTCCAATCACGAAGATATACACTATATCCTTTTCGAGAAAGATAGGACATCGCTTGCAATTCATACCACTGCATCGCTTGATTTGTATCTTCTCTTTGCGCTTGTAATGTTTTCCTATTTGATACATAACGAGCATCTGAAATCCGTCCATCTTTTTTCTGCTTTTGCATACTCTTTTCCCAACGATCTAACAGGTCCATATGCGATTGTAAGCGCTCATAGGTTACAGATTCTTTGATATGATTTTCAACCTTCTCCATCACCACGTCACGCTCTACCGCTTCTACAAGTGACACCATATCTTCCGTCTGTAGTTCTTTCATTTTTTCATACATGCGAACCGCATATTCACCTTGCAATTCCTTTGGTTGTTCTTGAATATATACGTGCAGATTTTTCTTTTCTAACTGTCGATAAGCGGATGTTTCAATTTGCTCTTTTAACCATGTATAGGAGTGTAATTTCTGTGTCGATTTGCTATCTTGCAAACGTTCTTGTTGTTTCGTAACAAGCTCGATTTTTTTATAAAGAGCGACATATCCTTTTACAGATATCTCTACTTTTGAAATCGAATCTGTTTCTTTCTTTTGTTGTTCTTTAAGGAGCGATTGTCTCTTTTCTTGTAAGGAAATAAGACGATGATTATAAACTTGCACACGACGATTATATTCTCCTGTTTCGGTACGAATACCACGTTTCTCTAATTGATGTTCTTTATAGCCAATATGCTTTGATGGTAATAAATCAATTCCTCGTTCTTCGTAAGACCGATGGTCAATTCTCTCTTGCACATTTTCTTTTTCTAAAGACAAATTTGCATACTTCGCCCATGCTTCTCTCCATGCAAGTAGATTTTCTTTCTTATCCCAATCTCTATTTTTCTTTTTCACAAATCCATCCTGTGAAATCTCACGAGTTGTCAATAAAATGTGGGCATGAGGATTATTTTTGTCATCTCGATGAATGGCAACATCAGCAATCATTCCTTGTTGTACAAATGTATCATGTGTAAACGTTAAAACAAGTTCTCGTTGTTGTTCTTCTGACAATTCATTCGGGATTGCTACAACCACTTCTCTTGCTAATCGACTGTTTCCTCTTTTCTCGAAACGTTCTACTTCATTCCATAAATCTTGACGACGAAAAACCCATGATGGCGCTTCAGAAGGTGCTAGGATATGCGTTTCAGGTTGGACAGTACGAGAGTAATATTTTGTTTCTTTTGTTCGTTCGCAATATAATGCTTCACCACTTCGATAGGCAGCACTCGCTACTACATTTTGTTGTTTCTTTCTTGAAATTGTTTTCACCTTTAAATGATAGATCGCCATATCCTAGTTCACCTCCTCAAATTTGATATTTCCACTATACAAACCCCGTAGGGAACAACCGATGTATTTCGGTTGTTAAAACATACAAACTGAAAGTTTGTGTAAGTGCGCACTGTACGTTCCTTACAGTGACTATTTTACCATTTCTTCTTCTTTTTTTCTATCATTTTCTGAATTATTTTTATTGATTTTATTATCCACACAAATTATAATTGATGTACATAGTTTTTCTATCTACTGAAATTCAGGTGATAAAAAATGAAACATGAAACAGAGTTAAAAAGGATTGAACTAGAATTAGAGTACTTAAAAATCACAAAACGAGAATTACAATTTCAAGATAAACAGCATGATAGAAAAAAACGAACGAAACGATTAATCGAAACAGGTGCATTATGCGAAAAGTACTTCGATATGTATCACATGACAATTGAAGATCGAGAAGAAGTATTTAAAATCTTTTCTAACTATATTAAAGCAAATACACCCAGTCGTTTTCACAAAAAAGAAAATCCCTAATATACAAATAAAATTTCTTATATGGAGGTGAATTATATGAGTAATAAAATAGAAGAGAAATTAAAAGCACTTCTTGAGAAAGAAGTGCATCTCAAGAAAGCGAAACAAGCATTAAAAAGAAAAATGAAACTTGAGGAAAAGAAAAAAAGAGAGAAGTTGTGTAAAGATACAGGTGAACTAACGGAAAAATATTTCCATATCGAGCATCTATCTATCGAAGATCGAGAAGTTTTATTTGAATCAATTTCTATACGTGTGAATGAAAAAATTGAGAATTTATTTCCTAACGTACAGAAAATAAAACATATTTCATCTGAAGACGAGAACAACAAAATTATTACCAATCATTCTCCTGTAGCTCTGTAGGATTTTTAAAGTAACTATATTCATACAAAAGGAGAGTAATATTTTCATGCATTTGACAACATACGTTGCGTTAAATATGTTTGATAGTACACTTTCATTCATCCAAGCAAATAACCTAGAACAAGCTTGTGAAAATCTGAAACATTCCTCATTTGACTTAGAAAAAGCGTGGAGAATACACGATATAGATTGCTATAGCAAACAAGATGTAATGATGATATCAGCTCACACTAAATCCGACAATCATTACGTTCGTTATCTCATTATGAGTAAGAGAAAATGGGATGAAAAAAAAGGTACATTTCAAACTGTATTCAGAGAGGTCTCTTATCACAATAAGTGATGAAATTCTCTCTTCATTTTTAAAATTTCTAGTGGAAGAAGGACTTCCCTTGATTCAAATAAAAATTTCTCTATTAACATGTGATGTTCAATGAAACATTGTATAAAATGCAATGATGTAATGGAACACCTAAGTAATAGTATGTTACGTAAAATCAAAAAAGCTGCAACTGAGTTCAAACATTCTGACAAAGAAGAAATGCACAAAATGAAAATCTCCGCACTTCAGTTTTCCAACAAAAAAAATTGTGAATATTGCTATTTAGAAGATCTAGCATACCTAACAACAATGATGAGAATAAAAGCAATGCAACAAAAAAATCCCTGTCTTAGAATTCCGTTTCTATGAACAGGGATTTTTTATTAATACTTGCTTAAAACTCAAATGATGTTTATTGCAACATACTATTTACTTTGCAATGCTTTCTTTTTTTCAATATTCCACTTATGCGTGATGGACCGAATTGCTTTTAAATCTAATTTTTCAGCAGGAATAATATCCATAATTGAACCTTTGAATAAGCAATGTGTTTGCTCTTCTGTTTGTACGTAGATAGTATATTCGTCTCTGCCATCTACGATGCCCTTTACTACTTTTCCGCCTTACATAACAAACTTACAAGGCATTTCGTTACGCTCTAAATATTGCAGTAAAAAGTCTAATTTATAGTACATGATAATCGTCCTTTCCCATGAAACATGTGATTAAATTTTAAAAATCTACTTCTGCATTATCTTCTTTAGCAATTCCGCCAACTACCGCTTTAGCATTTATAATTTTACCTTCTTTAAGATCTGGTTCTTCACCTTTAAAATCTGTTTGTTTTTGTATAGTAACAAACCCATTGGAAAGTAACTGATCTAATTTATTTTCAACTGTGTTTAAAAGATTTAATCTCTTTTCTACACTTTCTAATTTTTGCATTAGTTGCTCATACCGTTGCTCATTTTGTACTAAATCGACAACATAGCTTGTTAATTGTCTACTACTAGACTTTTCATTAAGGATTTCATATACGTCATCGGGCATGTTTTCAGCACCTAATGCCATTTTTCTCCTTTTAGCCATATATTAGCACGTCCTTTTATTCTAAGCTAACTGTTCTTTTGTTTCATCAATTGCTTTCAACTCTAAAGCAGCTAAGTTAATTGTTCTGGATGTTGGGGCGAATATTTCTTTTTCATCACGCTTGATAATATCACTTAAGAAGAAATGATTATTCTTTGCAGCCGTTTCATTCATATGATCTAATAACGCCAACCTAATATATGGTTCTAAAACTGGCGCTTCCCCACCAATATAGATGAATTTTAAAACTGTATTTGTACTTGAAGGAATAAACACATCTAGTACTTTAGCAACTAAAATTTTTGCATATTCTTGTAGTGCTTCTACAATTTCAGAAGTAAAATCATGCTCTTGACCTGTATTTTCATCCGTTAATACGTAATCTTGATCCTTATAATTCTTAACAATAAATGTTTCTAGTGTTCTTAAGTCTTTAAAATATTGAAGTACTTTCTCTTTTCTAAATCGGTCAATATACCCTAAAAATGGTTCAATATCGATTACTTGGAATGAATCTCTGTGTTTAGGTGTAGTAAGCCCTTTTCCTAAACGTACAGCATCCGTTGATCCTCCACCAATATCAGTAAGTACAACTTCGAAATCATCAAATTTTTCAGCTTCCAAACGTTTCTCAATACTGATTACATCTGAATTTTTATCTTTTGCTACCATTTTGTATTTCAATGAATGTCTAGCAATTTCTGATTCATTTCGGCATTTTGCTGTGTTAACAGTAATAGTTAACTCTCTTTCCATACCTGGCGTTAAAACTTTAACCTTATGTTCACCTATAAATCTTTGCTCCATCATCTTGTGAGCAATGCTAAATTTCTCTTCACGTTTTAACAACCATATTGGTAACATCATACTCATATATTCGATTTCAACTTCATTATCGTTTTTATCAGCGTTCAGTGCGTGATAATATGCAATTGCTCCTAAAAAGCTTATATAAGGAATTGGACTTTTAATTTTATCGTGCATTTTATTTACATGAGAATTTGCTAATTGATTATCTTCAGCTAATCGTCCCAACACATAATAAAATTCTTCTCCGTCAATTTCAGTTGAAATTAATAAACTATTTAACAAATCCTCTGGATTTAAAATACGTTCAACAAGTAAATCTTCCGCTTTTTTCTTAGAAACTTTTACTACATTCGTTGCCAATTCAAAGTAATAGCCATCCACTGTGAAATTATTAAAACTGTTTCCGAAATCGGCTACTTTTCTTTCAATTTTCATTAAAAATTCCTCCCTTTCGTATCCAAGTACGACTTAAGTATTACTTATAATCTTATTTTAGCACATTTAACCAAAAAAAAACAACTGTTTTCTAAAAATAAGTACGACTTAAGTCGTACTTATTTTTAGAAACTTTTTATGAAAGGAAAACACTTATTAATAATCGAATTAGACGAATAACGAATATTCAACAACATGACGAACATTGATTTTAACCATTAACGATAAAACGCCAACTTGAAATAACGTATTAAAGACATAAAACGAGGTGGTGACGACGAATGACGACTAGGGAAGATCACACAGAGGAATCGTGGCACGGCAGCCAGGACAGTACGTATAAAAAAACTTATTCTCTTGCTGATATTGCACGGATACTTCAAAAACCCCGTACAACCATTCAAGCTTGGAGAGATCAATTCAAACCATACTTAGCAACAGTGCCAGGAACAAAGGGAAGAACTTTAAGATACCAGAGAGAATCCTTAGAACTTTTTAAGCTAATAGCCAACATGAAGGATGCACAAGAACCACCAGATGTAATTGAGAACGTATTAAAGGGTACTGTAAACTATATTGTGATTGATGAAGACGCTATACAAGACGATGGTATGAATAAACCCATTCTACAAATAATGTATGAGAATATGAAAGAAGTTGCTATACAACTTCAAAACCAAGAAGCACAAAATATACAGCTCATTCAACATATAAGAGAAGTAGTGGAAACGAATAAAAAACTTCTTACTAAAATTGAGGAACAACAGAAGTTTTTTGATTCTAAAATAAGTAGTAAAGATCAACAATTGTTAGAACTGATGAAAGAGGTTCAAGAAACAAACAAGTTAATAACATCTAGTAAACATGACAAATCTTGGTTTACTAAATTATTTAAAAAGTAGTTCTGATTTAAAGATCAATATTGAACTTCAGAGGGGATTGTAAGTTTGTCAAATCCTCTCTTTGTATTTTCTGAATTTGCTAAAGTTTGCTAAAATCACCCCCAAAATTACATTAGTATGCATAAAGCGGTTGTATATTGATTGTTCATCTTTTATGTATAAATTCATTTATTAAGTAGAGGGTGTTGCAAAACTCATAAATATTCAAAAATAAATGCATAAAAAAATCCGTTTTCCTGGAAGAATGATAGTAACCCAAACTATCTCCAGAAAGGACGGATTTACTAGTATGATAACCAATTTTGATCAGAATCACTCCATTTTACAAATTTTATTTGCCTACGTAGATAGTTTAACCATTGGAGGCGTTCCGCCTATTACAGGCCGCCCACCTATCTGTAGAAAAGCTTTACTCAAATGTTTTTTTGTGAAAACGGTATTCCAAATCAATTCATTACGCAAGTTAACTCGCTTTTTGCATCAATATCCTTCATTTCGTGTATCTTGTGGCCTTTCCTTTGTTCCACATATATCCACTTTTTCACGTGTAGGTACTTGGTTTCGCAACGAAGGTATTCCGTTGATTCATAAACAAACTCTTGAAGAAATGAATTTAGGATTGATTCCGTGTGTTTTAATTGATAGCACTGCCTTACGGAGTAGTTTATATGATTCCCAAGCAAAATGGGGGAAATCTACTCGTTATGGTTGGTATAAGGGATATAAGGCTCATGTCTGTTCTACACCAGAAGGTGTTGTATTGTCGTATGCATTTACAACAGCGAACGTACATGATAGCAAAATGGCCCCTGTATTGCTTCAAGATATACAAAGTCAAAATGTGTTATTTTCCATTGCAGATGCTGCTTATGATAGTCAGCGCATTTATGAAATTGCAAAAACATGTGATATTTTTGCGGTGAATCCAATTAACCCACGTAATGTCGAACAAAGCAAAAATACACATCGCCGTGTATTATCTCATTTTGCACAAACCATCTTTGGCAAACAGTTGATGAAAGAGCGTGGGAAAATTGAACAACAGTTTGGTAATCTCAAAGATAAAGGGCTGGAACAGCCACGGTGGTATGGTCAAAATCGCTATTTATTACATGTTCAGCTAGTTTTTCTGATTCATAACATTGCATATTTATTTTAGTTTTGCAACACCCTCTAAGTAATAACTTCAATTATTATATAAAAGTTTTAATAATAATATAAAAGATACAAATACTATATAGATGAAGAGAAAAGCTTGAAAACTCTTGTGGCTCTAAGTCCCGATGAATTGTCTGAAAAATCGAATCGGAATACTAACTTATCCATAACTACAACTACAAACTATTCAGATTCACACAAATTTTATAACAATATACTAAGGTTTACACAATTGAAGTATAGATTTACTAACAATTCCACAAGTATTGAAGCGTAATCTAGTATACAGGAACATAAAAAAACAGTTAGGGAGGAAAAATAGCCCTACTGTTTTTTAGAATTATAAGGTAATAGAATGATTGTCTGATTGGTTTCAACATGACAAATAGCCTTGTCCGAGTGAATTTTTTTGAACAAGGCTATCGTCTATTTAGTTTTTAAAATTTAAGTAAGCCTGAATGCATCAGGTACATCAATATCATGAGAAATGAGTTCTAGTACAAGTGCATGACGCGTATCATCATCTAAATATCGTTCCGCCCATGGAATAAACGATTCACGCAGTTTTGCTCGGATCATGCCACCAATTGATTTTATTTTTTTTCCAAGTGCTAAGAAACTTTCACATTGATCCATTGCATAACTCATCGTATACGTCATAAAATCATCACGAAGTTGTTTGTTTTTAATATATGTAGCGATTCGTGAGACTTCTCCTTTATAAGAAACAACAATGTCTTTACGATCTTTCGAGGTTAATGCTATGCCAATGGATTCAAGACGGGCTGTTGCTTCTTTACGCATTTTAGCTTCTGCTTGTCTCATTTCAGCTCGATCATTTTCAATCACGCATGCAGAATTGATACTAACTGTAAATTGAGTGATAACAATTTGTTGAATCTTTTCACGTATGCGAGCTATCCGCCCTTTACGTGGGTTTCTAACCTTTTTTATAGCAGCATCAAATGTAAAGATTGGCGAAATAATCTCTATGTAGTTACGAACTTTTTTTGCATTACGCCCTAAACGTTCCTTTAAGCCGTCCATGTTGCGAGGTAACGTGTATTTTTCAATGGAATCTTTACTCTTAAATTTAAGCTCACGAGTGAAATTATTACATAGATTTAAAAGTTCAATAATCCCTTTGCTGTCGCGATGGGAAACTAACTCTTTTAAAATAGAAGTCTCTAACAATAAGTTAGGAATACGGAAATAAGAGAGTTTGTCCGCATGTGTATTCCCTTCTTTTGCAGTACGATTATACCTTGCATAATTACAAATTTCATACACGGGAATGCCATGAATGAAAATTTCCCGAACCAGTCCAGCATGAAGCAAGGCTTGAAAGCCTGTATGAATCGTAGAATAAGGGATATCAGATTCATTGGCGATTATCGATAATGTAAAATTACGAGGAAGTCGCCCTAAATCATCTACCTTGTAATGAAGTAAAATGAGTGTAGCTAAAGCAGAAGATGGCAAAGCATATTCGCCAAGCTCGTTATTTTTCAGCAAATAGATACGAAGCTCGTCGAAAAACTTTGGTCCATGCATGAGGAACTTGGACGTTGTATTAGTCTTTCTAAATTGCATATTTGTTTGAAATGAGTTTGTGCCAATTTGAATACCGTTTGTAAAATCACTTGCAGTAATCTGTTTCGTACCTGTTAACATAAAAAAGCCTCCTAAATCCCAATACACATATTTTTTTGGAAAATAAGAGATTTTATTCACATAATGTAATAGACATGTTATAATGAAAAACAAGTAAATATTTTATTATGTGATATAAAAACCTCTACTTTCAATGGGTTTTAAATTGGTTCGTGCTTGCCGGCTACATACCAATTTAAAAAGATGTGAGTGGGGTTTTTTTATTTTATTATAAGGAAGATTTTAAATAATAGCAATTCTTTAATTGAAAAAATGAACCTTAAAGGGTTAATTTTAAGGAATAATACTTAAAATTAATATTTCTCAATATAATAAAAAGATAATTATTATATAATAATTATAAAAAATAAGGATATTTCATATGGTTTTAATTACCAATATGCATAAGTGCATATCTCCCAAAATATGAAAATAGTCATGATATACTTATAAAACTTAGAGGGATAGGAAAGAAAAATTTTAATTTACTGAAAAAGGAGAAGGGGTATGAATATTGTATATGAACGTTTTAACAAAGTCTTAGAATCCAATAACAAAAGTTGGGGAAGTATAGCGAGAGTTACAGAAACATCTAGTTCATCAATATCAGAGTGGGGAAATAGGGGGAAAGAATTATCAGCTATTAAAATTGCAAAGATTGCACATGAAGTTTTCCCTAATAGTGTTGAGTTAATGGAACGCAGTTGTATAGAGAATTTTAATTCAATTTCCAAAAGAGTGAAAAGTAATATGCGGGGATTATTTGTGGTTGCATATTTAAATGGAAATGAATCCATCTTGAAATTTTTAATTCAGAAAAGTATGGAATGTGATGATTGTTATATCCGGAAAATGTCAGATGTTATGAAGTTATTTTATGCTAGAGCTAAAAGGATAAAGAATAGTAAAGTGATATATGGTGCAGTTGATGAACTTCGTAAAAAGATTACTAAAAGTGAGGTAGATTTACTTATATTATGCGATATTTTAAAGATATCAATATTAGGTGATATAGGGGATTTTAATATATTTGAGGTGTATAAAAATAGAGCCATTGAAAACCTAATTAATGTAGAAGATCAAGAAGTGCAAAGTTTATATGATTATTGGATTACAGATATCTGGAGTTATTATTTACATAGAAAAAATGATACAGTGCGTTTTAGAAGTTGTAATGATTTGTTATGGGAATATAAGGATTTGAGGTTTTTTCCGATTATGCAGGCGATGTTACATGCACGTATTGGAGAGCATACAATTTTCAGAAATTACGAGGATGCAATACATGAATTAGATACAGCTTTAACTCTATGTATCAAAAGAAATTGTAAATATAAACAGGAAATTATAGTGAATAATATAAACTTCACTAAATTATATTGGAAAAGAGACATTAAAACTATTGATTTTGGCACATTACACCCAGCAGAAAAATGTATGTATTATTTTGAACAGGGGAAAGTACAGGAAGCGAGAAATGGGATTGAAGAATTGGAAAAAAGGGGAATGCTGACGCCGATTCAATTAACATATAAGGGAGTAATATATTCGGATAAAAAATTAATATTACAAGCTATAGACAGGTTTAAATCATACAATGATTTCTTCTTTGTACAATATGCAAATGAAATGTATAATAGATTAAATATTTAGGATGTATTGGGAAAAAGAAAAGTGTTTTTTCGGAATATTTAATTAAATTTCTTTTAAGAGGAGTTAGACAATGAAAAAAATAATAATATACATATATTTTTTGAGTGCAGTTTTGTTGCAGGGTTTTGGTGACTACAGAACAGAAGGTAAAAACAAAGAATACACATTTATTAATCAAATAAATAAAGTTCATGCGGATCCTGGTGGAACAAATTAGAAAAGACATCTATTAGATGTCTTTTCTGCATTTATATAACATTCTTTTTGTTTGATAAACTTAGAAAAAAGAATGTTAGTTAATGTTTTCACAATCTTTTCAGGGAAAGTGAGGTATATGGAAGTGTTTGATTTTAGAAAAATATATGAATTAATAATTGAAGAGAGCAATATTGATTTTGATCTTTGTAGTGATTTGTTAGATTTAATCGAAAAGTATAATAGTAAATAATTTTTATTTTTTTAGAAATTAAAGCTAGCGGAAATCCCTCTAGCTTTAATTTAATATTTATTATTTTTAAGGTCGATATCTATTTTTAATAATCTAGCGTATTTAAGTACTTCTTTTTCTAGCTCCGGTTTATATTCATCAGGAACATTTTTGTATTTTTCATATAAAATATGTGATAAACGTTTTATTGGATCTTCGTGACAATCATCGGTATGAAGTACTTCTTCATTAGTCAAAGGGTATTCTAATAACTCTGAAACAGTTACATTGAAAAATTTGGCAATGTCAGGTATTCGATCTATCCTAGGGACTTTAGAACCATTCTCCCAATTTGTTAAAGTAGTATATGGAATATTTAGTGCTATAGCACATTCTCTTCTGCTGAGCCCTTTTCTTCCTCTTAATTTCTTTAAATTTTTTGCAAATATATTGTTAATCTCCATGTATAATCCTCCATGTCTAACCCTTTAAGATTAAAATTAACCCTTCGAGGTTGTTTTAATCTTAAAGGTGTTATATAATAAAAAAGAACAGAATGATAGGAGGTGAGAATAATGACTCTTCACCAAAAAGATGTAGCAAGTATCAGGTTAATTCGTGAAAAAAAAGAGATTTCAATTCAGCAATGTTCGAAAGATTTAGGTATTCCTTATGGGGTATTACAAGCAATTGAGACAGGGAAAAAAAGTACAATTGCATCTCGAGCTATTGTAATTGCAGCGTATTTGAATGTGCCCATAGGTGATCTCTTTACTCCCACGTATTATCGAGCTAAAATCACATGATTCTGATTAACTTGATAAGTATACCCATACAATATGCATTCAATGTACATTGTATAGGAAATAGGAAAGAATTCAAACATTTCCAACCGCAAGTAGAAACTATATTCAAGAAGCATATTTTTTTGTTTAGATTAGACCGAATTTTAAAAACATTCAATCTATTTAGGCCTTTGAAAATTTCATACTCAAAAAGGAGCTACTAGTATATGACGAAAAAAATTGTGTATTCGAAACCTTTTACTGTCTTGATGAGTATCTGTATGTTCTTCATCAGTGTACTGATTCCGCTGAAATCTGCGAGTGCAGAAGTCATCCACCGCGAGAAATACGAAATCGCGTGGGCATACAGTCCACAATATGGGAAAGATGTCCGAACGGAGCTTCTGAAAAATGCCAATGGGCACATTGCCTATTGTTTAGTCTATGGGAAGAAATCTCCTGATGGGCAAGACTTGCCCGAAATCGGACGTACCGATGATGTGGTGTATCGCGTGTTACTAAATGGATACCCGCAAAAAACACCAGAACAACTTGGGGTTTCTACTTGGCAACAGGCTCATTACGCGACCCAACTTTCTGTATGGGTAGCACTGGGACAGCTAAATCCAGACGATTTACAGTTTAAAGATTCGGAAGTAGAACGTGCTGTGAAAGCCATTCGATACGCAGCGGATCACATGGAAGATACACAAGATGTATTTATGAACGTGAAACCAACTGACAAGCAAGAAGCAAAGCTGAATGGTGCGTACTTTGAGACCACTCAGTATACAGTAGAAAGTAATGCGAAGCAAGGGACGTATCAGGTAGCGCTGAATCAAGCTCCAGTGGGCACACGCATTGTCACAGAACAAGGGGAAGCAAAAGAAACGTTTTCCTTAGGAGAAACATTCCGTGTACAAGTGCCAAAATCCTCCAAAAGTGCAGAATTGTCATTGAAAGTAACAGCGAACCTGACAAATCAACATGCTGTTGTATATAAGGGGACGGAAAGCATTCAGGATGCGACAGTTCTATTAGAACGCAGTCAACAGAAAGTGAGTCAGGATATACAGGTCTTTTGGAAATCGATGGGTGGTTTGGAAATCCGAAAAGTGGATGAAAACAAGAAACCACTTGCAGGAGCAGTATTTGAAGTGCTAGCAAGCGACCAGAAGAGTATGGGAACGATAACAACAAATACAGATGGTATTGCTAGGATGAATAACCTGGAAATCGGTTCTTACGTAGTAAAAGAAGTGAAAAGTCCGGCAGGTTACATCTTGAATGATGCGCCTCAAACGGTAGAAGTGAAAACAGGCGAAATTGCAACGATTACAGCTGAGAATCAACCAATCTACGGGGAATTAGAAGTAACCAAAGTGGATGTTGCAGATGGGAATGTGAAACTACCACATGCAGAATTTGAGATTCGAAATGAGAAAGGAGAAATCGTAGCAAAAGGTAAGACAAATGCAGAAGGAATTGCGAAGTTTAGTAAAATCCCGTTCGGTACATATACGTACCGTGAGGTTGTAGCGCCCGAAGGGTTCATGTTGAACGAAGAAGCCTTCTCGTTTGAAATCAAGCAGAATGGGGAAATCGTGAAGCATACGGTTGCTGATGAAAAGATTCCATTGATTCAAACAACAGCAACAGATAAAACGGACGGAGCAAAAGAAATGCACACGTCTCAGTCTGTCACGATCCAAGATAAAGTGGTCTACAAAGATCTACAAGTAGGAAAAGAGTACACGATTCAAGGGAAATTAGTGGATAAAGCTTCAAATCAACCACTCGTTGTAAAGGGGAAAGAAGTCACAGCAGCATCTACATTTACAGCAAAAGAAGCGAACGGTTCGATTACACTCGATTTTACATTTGATGCAACTGGTTTAGAAGAAAAAGAAGTGGTAGTGTTTGAGAACCTTATAAAAGAAGGCAAAGTTGTTGCGACTCACAGTGATATAGAAGATAAAGGGCAAACAGTCAAGTTTGTAAAACCTTCTGTCCAAACAACAGCCACAAACAAAGAGGATGGCTCGAAAGAGTTAGAAGCGAAGAATGCTGTCACAATCCAAGATAAAGTGGCGTACAAAGACCTCGTCGTAGGGAAAGAGTATGTCGTAAAAGGAAAGCTCATGGATAAGTCAACAAACAAACCATTTGTAGTAGATGGAAAAGAAGTAACAGCAACATCCACATTTACTGCAAAAGAAAAAGATGGTTTTGTAACAGTAGACTTCACCTTCCATGCTTCTGCGCTGGAAGGAAAAGAAGTGGTGGTATTTGAAGACGTGTATCAAAACGGTGTGTTAGTGGCAACGCACAGTGACATCCAAGATAAAGGGCAAACCGTTACGTTCAAGAATAAACCTGTACAGCCCAAACCTGAGCGTCCAGAAACGCCATCAAAGATACCAGACGTACCTGTGCAGCCTGAACAACCACAACCAAAAGTGGAACAACCAGCCAAAGCCCAGCCAATGGTAAAAGCGGTAGAAACGCAGCCGAAGAAAGCAGAAGGGATACTTCCGACAACAGGTGGTCAAGAAGAGAATCCATATTGGATGTGGATTGGCGGGATTGTGATGCTAGTAGGTGGATGCCTAGCTATCCATACGTATCGTGTGCATCGAAAGGTGAAGGAATAAAAGGATAACGATAAGAAAGTTTGATAATCTGAATAACGATTCAGCAGAAAGTTGTGCGTATTTCACGAAAAAGGTAAATGTTCCGCACGAATAAGGAAAGACTCTCAGCGACAAAAGGGTGGCGGGGAATCATAAGGTGTAAAGGGTGTCGGTTGAGAGGATAATTTGAACTTAGAAAGTGGGGAGAAACATGAGGCGTCATCAAAAGGTAGTTGGTAAATCTGGAGAAGGAATGAGTAATTGGAAGATACAAGTAGAGCATCAACAGAGAGCTGATGAAGTAGAGGTTGAATCGTTACGTTTTTTCGAAGGGTGCAAAAATGCTTACTTATTATCTCTTCCGTTTTGGCTTGTAATTAGTCTCATCTGGTTTATATAAAAAGAGAAAGATAGGTGAAGAACATGTTAATCGGGTCTACAGAAATTAAGCTTGAAAAAGGAAAGGAAGGACATGTGTATGTGGTTGGTCCCACGGGCGTAGGAAAGACACGAGGCTATACCATTCCGAATGTAAAGCAAGAAGAAAAAAATATCATCGTTGTAGAGAGTGGGAAACAGGAAATCTATCATGCGACTCATCAAACAAAGGAAAAGCAAGGATATGAAATCGTACAATTGGACTTTCTTCATCCACAGTTTGAGAAACGATTACAAGATAGGCTTGTACATGTGACAGACCGAAAGTTTGTTGTATATATTCACGCCAATCTCTTTGACAGTACGTATCAAGAGCGAGGGGAACGCCTGCAAAAGCTGTTTGGTTTGGTGCAAGAAACTGCTAGGGAACAAGCGATTCATCTTTTTTTAGAAGAATATGAGTTGTATCCCATTCCCAATCTCTTGTCTTTTTTACAAGTGGTAAGGAAAAAAGGGATGTATCTTTCTTTGATTGTGCAGTCCCATGCAAGTCTTCAGCAAATTTATGGGAAAGAAGCTACCGATCAGATACTAGAAAATTGTGAACGGACGTTGTTTTTCGGCACGCGCAGTATGGAGGAGGCGAAACTGTTTGGCCGAATCAGTGGATATGATTATCTGGAACTGTTGTTGCTACAAAATGAAGTGGTTGTTATGGATACCTATCATCTTCCGCAGAAAATCCCTATACAACGGGTTGATTGCAAGTACTAGATGACTAGAAAACTAGACAAATGGAGGAATCGAAATGAAGAGGAAACAAGCATTTCTAAAGAAAGTCACGATTGTAAGTGGGACAGTGCTGGCATTGTCTTCTCTGGCAGGTTGTTTCGGAAAAGAAGAAGCGTCTTCCAAAGAAAAGAATCAGAAAAAAACGGAAGAAGTGAAGAAAGACAAGAAAACAGAAACAATAAAAAAAGAGGAAGAGACAGGGCAGAAGCAAGAGGTTTCTGAGCCAGAAGTAGGGGATACAACGTCTGTAACAAAAAAAGATGCTATACCAGTTGTAGCAACGAATACCGCTAAAAAATATTTGACAGAAGAGGAAACGAAACAATTAACAACCATCCTTCAGACGAATCAAAAAGCGAAGGTAGAACAAGAGAAGTTACCAACACCTGCAATTGAACCACCTAAACCAGAAATACCATCAACCGTGATCGTAACGCCATTAGGGAATACATCAAATATGAAAGAACCCATTCCAATTGAAAAACCGACTCCACCAACCAATATAGAGAAGCCGAAAGTGACGGTAGCACTGCCAACAGAAGTCGATAAACCCAAGCCACCAGTCATTATGCCACCAACAGATGGTGGAGGAGGGGAAAAACCGAATCCGCCTGTGATTGACCCACCAAAAGAACCAGCAACCCCTGTAGACAAAGAAGCACCGAAACTTACAGCAAAAGAGAACCTTACGGTACAAAAAGGACAGAATCTAAACCCGCATGATCTAGTTACGGTCACGGACAATCGGGATAAAAATCCGTTATTATCCATTAATGGAACGTATAACACCAGTCAAGAAGGGAACATCCAAGTAGAAGTGGTGGCGATTGATCAAGCAGGCAACCGTTCTAGTATCAGGGTAACAGTAACCGTGATCGACCCCGAGGCAGATAAGGATAGGGAAGCGCCTGTGATTAAACCGAAAGAGAATATTACAGTGACAGTTGGTCACATTCTCTCTGCACAAGATGTAGTTACGGTAAGTGATAACAAGGATGCGAATCCAATTGTTTCTGTTGGCAAGTACGATACAAGCAAAGCAGGAGAGATACAGGTAGAAGTTATTGCGGTAGATCGCTCTGGCAATCAGGCAAGTGTCA
Source organism: Bacillus sp. FSL K6-2944 (assembly GCF_038005385.1). Lineage (NCBI taxonomy): Bacteria > Bacillati > Bacillota > Bacilli > Caryophanales > Bacillaceae > Bacillus > Bacillus sp. FSL K6-2944. The sequence goes on from NZ_JBBOTE010000010.1 coordinate 17,225, forward strand.
TGGTTACGGTGAAAGTAATAGATGTAAAGGAAAATAAAGACACGGAAGCGCCTATAATTACACCAAAAGAGAATGTCACCGTAAAAGTTGGAGCGAAGTTATTACTGCAAGATTTGGTTACTGTACAAGATAATCAGGATGCAAACCCTACCGTAACGATTGGCGCGTATGATACGAGCAAAGCAGGAGATATTTCAGTAGAAGTGATGGCAGCTGATCAAGCGGGAAATCGTTCTGTTACGAAAGTGGGAGTCAAAGTAGTAGAAGAACAAAAGCAAGACCCACCTGTTGAACCACCAAAAAAACCCGAGAAACCATCTTCTACAGCAGACACATCCAAGCAGGCGCCAATGGAACAAGGAGGGCAAGTGTAGTGGGAATGGCGGATTATACTTACGCACGTATGCTCTATACAGCCCAGCAAAGTAAGAAAGGGCAGGTGTTTATCATTGACCCAAAGTCGAATGGGAAAAAGCTAGACATAAAGTGGGGAGAGAAGAAAGGGAGTGGTTACGATGAAACAAAAGGTAAAGAAACTATTTCAAAATAAAACGGTTTGGCAGTATGCAATGTTTGCGATGATATGTGTCATTATATGTACGCCACATACTGCTTTTGCCGCTGGTGAGGAAGACCAGATTAAACAAAAGATTAAAAGTATTGTAGATGCTGTTTCGACTATTATTCTATTCGTTGCCCCATCCGTTGGAGCTTGTATGTTTGGATGGAAAGGAATCAAAATGAAGCTCGCAAATAATCCGTCAGAGAAAGCAGAATGCAAAGGCGATATGTTATCGATTGTGATGGTGACAGGCGTTATTTTTATGGGAACATTAATTGTGAACTTTGTAGTTGGAAAGTTGAGGTAGAGAAAGATGAGCTTGAAGCACATTCATATTCCAAAAAATATCAATGCGAAGTTTGAATTGATTCCAAATACAGGGATAGGGTGGAAGGAGATAGGATACTATCTTCTCATCCTTCCAAGTGTAGGAGGTGGACTGTATCTTTTACCTATCCATATCTTTGCACAATTAGGACTGGGAATATTTTTCTTTGTCCTCTTTACGGGCTTACTTGTTTTACCAGCAGTCCGTGGCTGTAATGTGAAAGCAGGTGCGTATTTCCAAGATGTGTTTCGTTTTTATAAAAAGAAAAAAAAGAAACAAAATATTTTGTTATATAAAAAAGTAGGTAGGTGAAAAGATGAATTTGAAAAAGTGGAACGAACAAAGAAAACAGCGACAACAAATCAAGCGAACACAGGATTTAATTCCGATACAGACCTTGTACCACCAAGCAATTTTAACGAAGAATCAAACACTGGTAGTAGGCATTCGGGTCGGGACGATGAATTTAGAGTTAATGGGAGAGGACGACAAATTGGAATTAATGGAGGAATTTGGAGCCATCGTGTCAGGTATTCCTTGTGCATTTCAAATTGAGGTACTCGCAGAACCGGTGGATTTATCGGATTACGTGGAAGATCAGAAACAAAAAATTGAAGAGGAATCAAATACCATGCGTCAATTATTAAGAAGAGGATATGTTTCGTATTTAGAAAAGTCTTCACACGTGCAGAATACGCTGAAAAAGGCGCATTACTTGCTGTTAAAGGAGAAAGTAAGGGGAGAGGAAGAAAGCATCCAGAACGGTCTAGAAACACTGTTAGAACGAGCGGAACAGTTACGAGAAAATTTAACAGAACTCTCAGAAGATGGATTAGAGTGCCACATCTTAAATGCGCAGGAGATGGTGCAAATTCTGCAAGTACATTTTAATAACTACCAAGCACGTATGAACCGCTTTAAGGAGGTATCTCCGCCTTATATTACAGTGGATCATGGTAAAAGAAGAAAAAATCGTAGAGAGGAAGAATAGCGCATGTGGTCATTTCAGAAAAAGAGAAAAAAAGAAGAAGCAACCTTCCAACGTTTTTCGGTAGCAGATCAGATTGCCCCCGCTATCTTTGAAGAAGAAAGGGATTATATACAGGTTGGCGATGGATATGAGCGTATCCTTTGTATTACCGATTATCCATCTAGTAGTTATATGGGGTTCTTATCTAAATTGTATCGGTTAGAAGGAAATATTTCTTTTACTTATCATGTAGAACCGACCTCTTCTACCGATATGATTAAAGATTTTAGTAATTCGATTGAAGAGTTAGAAGCACGACTCATTTCAGGAAAATTAAATCCTGAAATGAGAAAACGAGCAGAACAAGAATTGGAAAGTGCCAACAATATGCTGGAGGATTTAGTAGCGAATGATACAGGGGGGATGTTGTTGGTGCATTTCTTGATTCGGCTTCATGCCGAGAGTTTAGAACAGCTAAGAAAGCTAACGGATAAGGTAACCAATGCGTTTTCTGCTCGTAATCTCTTTGCGTATGTGCCAAGTTCACGGATGCAAGATGCGTTTGAATCTTGTCTGCCTATGGTAGAAAATAAAATAGGGGAATACACGAGCAGAAATATGGATACAAAAGCATTCTCTACTTTCTTTCCTTTTGATGAGACCGAATTGTTTACCAAGCGTGGGATTGCAATGGGAAGAAATATCAAAACAAAATCACTCATTGTGGTGAATAAATGGGAATTACAGAACCGAAATGGCATTATTTTAGGACAATCGGGTTACGGAAAAACCAAATTGAAGCAAATGTTACTGATGCGTGATTTTATGGAAGGGATTCGCATTTTTAACATGGACCCAGAAGGAGAAGATAGCGAATTTGTTCAGAAACTTGGCGGACAAGTGATTGAACTGTCCAATACCACAGATACGCGTGTCAACCCCTTACACGTGTTTTATGAACGAGATACAAAAAAGAAAGGAAATCCATTACTGGAGCATTTAGAACGTGTAAAAGTCTTTTTCAAGATTATGCGTCCGTCTATGACGATTGATGAATTAGCGGTATTAGATGCTTATCTAGTGGAATTATACGAATCAGAGCCTTTTCGCATGACATTTGATACAGACTTTGAGCAAAAAGACCCTGAAGATTTTCCTGTTTTAGCAGATTTATATGCGTTATTAATGAAAAAAATCGAGGAAGGAGACGACACATTAAAGTTGTTCTCTTATGTACTGAAACAATACGTTTCAGGTGCGAATAATCGTATTTTTAATGGACCTACCAATGTAGATTTACGTAATCAACTCATTTCGTTTGATATTTCTAGATTAGGAGTTGGTTCAGCTTTACAATCTTGTGCGATGTTCAATGCAACTTCGTTTCTATGGGATGAGATTACGAGAACAGCAGGGCGAAAGACGTTGTTTTTAGATGAATTACACGTATTCGCAGACCCGTCTAATCCGCAAAGTATGGAATTTATTTATCAAATTTGGAAGCGGATTCGAAAGTATGATGGAAGCGTATGGGGCGCAACGCAGCAGGTAGAAGAATTGCTCCGAGCAAGCGATGGGAAAAAGAATTACGGGGGAGCGGTGATTGAAAATAGTTTAATGAAAATGTTCTTACCACTTGCAGAAAAATCTATTCACGATTTGATGACGCAGGCGCAGATCAAATTTTCAGATAGCGAACGAAAAATTTTAAAACCTCGTAAGAAGAATAAGGGACAAGGTATTTTTATCTATGCAGATAAACGAGTTCATCTTCTCGTTGAACCCACAGAGGTGGAATGGGAATTGATGGGTGGAAAACCGAAAGAGGAGGAGGCGGGATGAGTAGAAAAGAAAAGCCCTTGGCGGATTCTCGCAAGACATTTTGGTTTTCTGTTGGAATGATCTTCAGTTTCTGTCTTTTGATTGATTATGTGGTGGCATTTGGTCTTCGCATGATTGATTTTTTATTAGAACATAAAGACGAGTTAATGGAGTTGCCAGATGGTACAGCAAAAGACCTTGCGGTCACCTACTTGAAGAGTCCAATCGAAACCGTATTGTTCGCACTAGGACTTGAATTGTATCAATATGCACAACTTATCCTACTGGGTATGTTCGCTTATACAACCTTTCAAACATGGAGAAAGGTAAAACCACATACGGTGGAAGATGCAAGCGAATACGGAGGTTTAGGGAGTGCGTCTCTTTCAAATGAAGCAACCATTTTTGATGAACAAAATATGACTACGGACAAGGAAGAAGAAGGAACTGTTTTAGCAGTCTATAATGATAATTTGATGGTTCATAAGAAAACCAGTCGGTTAAACCGAAATGTATGTGTAGCTGGTGGGTCAGGAACAGGAAAAACAAGATGTTATATCTTAAATAATGTTGTGAATACGAAAAATAAATCGATTGTCGTGTCGGATCCCAAAGGGGAAATCTATGAACTTACTTCTCGGGAGAAAAGAGAGCAGGGGTATGAAGTGTACCTCATTAATTTTTCAAATATGGCGTTATCTGATATGTACAACTCGATTGATTATGTAGGACTGGATGAAGATGCAGAAAAATTTGCAACAACGCTTGTTTTAGGCGGAGAAGAAGGGCAGCAGTCGGGAGATAGTTTTTGGCAAGACCAAGCCATTTCTTTGATTACGGCAGGCATTTTATATGTCAGAGAAAATCTGCCGAAAGAGAAACATTCAATGGACACGGTATACGATTTCTTGACAGAACCCTCTGAGAAACAATTAAAGAAACGATTTGCCAACTTAGAAGAAGATTCTTCTGCTCGTATGGCGTTTGGTGTAATTAAGAATGCGACAGATAAAACATGGTCAGGGATTGTAAGTAACGCAGCCAAGGCAATGAAACTATGGAAATTAAAATCGGTTCGTACGTTTTCCAAATATAGTAGCTTTCAATTGTCTGATATAGGAAAACGAAAAATCGCCTTATATGTGGTGATACCAGTAGCTGACCGTACGTATCGAGCGTTAATTAATACATTTTTTGCCCAACTATTTCAAGAGCTATATGCGTATGCGGATACGAATCATAATCAGTTAGATGTACCAGTTCGCTTTTTACTAGATGAGTTTGCCAACATCGGGAGAATTCCAGATTTTGCGGAGCGTTTATCCACGACACGTTCTTACGGTATAGAAGTATCCATCATTATACAGGCTATGGGGCAATTGATGGATCGTTATGGAGAAAAGCAGACAGAAGAGATCATGGCCAATTGTGATACGACTCTTTTTTTAGGCACAAACGACCTCGGCACAGCGAAATATTTCTCAGAACGATTGGGTGTGACAACGAAAAGATTGCGAAATGATAGCCAAACGCCTGGTGAATGGGATAGCAATCAACACTCCTATACTTACGTACAAAGACCGCTTAAGACGCCGGATGAACTCTTAAATCAGATGGATGAGAATGAGTGCTATGTGTTCCAGCGTGGTAGATTACCCATTCATGCGCAAAAAGCATGGGTAGACAATTGGTTCGCTGACCAAGTAGGAGAAAAGGCAGATATGGGATGGCATTTAAAAGAGAAGTCAGTAGAATCGAGTATACCCAAACAAGAAAAGCAAAAAGAAACGGTAGAGTCCTCCCTTGTATCAGAAGAGGAAAAACAAGAACATAATCAAGACGAATCGCAAGCATCTGTACCAAGTGAAGGGGACGTACAGGAAACAACGGAAACATCAGAAAGTGAGAAACAGAAGGAAGAACAAAATACCAAAGAAACCGTATCCTTACCGATTACGGTGAAACGAGAACTATGGGGAGACGAGGTGCTACAACCTGTAGGGGTAGAAAAGAAAAATGGACGCATACAAGCTTTGTATACGATGGACTTAGAAGCGGAGGAAGAAGGAGAAGAGGGCATTCAGTTTCTTGTCCAGAAAAATCCAACTTGCATGATGACAGATATAGAGTTCGTTCCTCACCATGACGTAAAGGAAACAGAAGAACAATTTCTGATACAGGTGAAAGAAGCAATCCAGCACATTACACTCAGTCTGATGTATAAAGAACAAAAACGAGATTTTTCGCCAGTGGAACATATCGAAGAGAAAGAAGCACAAAGAAGGAAAGAACAAAAAGAGAAAGCGGGGGTGTAGCGATGATTATTGTATTTGGGGACGGGACACTAGAGGAAACCGCTACAGAATATGTGTATCGGTTTTCGAAAACAAAGTTAAAACAAGAAGCTCCATTTGACAGCATCAAACAAGCCAAACCGTATTTGTTACCGTGTACTTTTGCGGAAATCATACGAGGAGATGTCATCATTCGGTATGAAAAAGAACCTCATTTGTTATCATTTTCTCGTATCCAACAAGAAAATGAAGCAATTAAACGGAAAGTGGTGTCTCGCTTGGGTCACCTCTTCCAAGTACATCAAGAAACAACGCTCCTTCCGATCCCAGAAAACATTTTTTACAACAAAAAAGGGGAAGTCAAACTCATGTATCAAGCGATGGAGCACATGCCTGTAACGGGATTTAATCGAAAGGATAGGTTGACCCATATGAAACGTTTACTTACCTTTGCCTTTTCGAACGAATCATTTGAAGCTTGCATGCTTCAATCAGTAGAAATGAGAAATGAATTCTTACAACATATCTATCAATCTACAACATGGGAAGCGTTGCAAGAACTCGTGAAAGAACCAGAAGAAACGGAAGAAAAACAAAAAAAGAGAAAGAGAAATTGGTCATTCGCACCCTTCTCTTCCTCTCTTTCTACCAAATTATGTGTCGTATTGTTGACACTATCGGTTTCCTGTAATTTGTATCTTATCACAAAAGACAGTATCCGACCAGCACCGGTGAATGCAAAACAGGACAAACAAAGTGAAAACCAAAAGAAACACATACAAATGCTAGAACAAGAGAAAACAAAGTTACAAAAACAAATGCAGGAGAAAGAATCTGAAATCAAAGAAATTGTGGGGCAACTCAAAATTGTCATTGAAGAAAACAAAAAGTTACAACAAAAACAAGCGACTGTGCCTCCAGCGCAGTAACAAAAGGAGTGAATGTGCATGTGGCAAGCGGTGAAAGACTTTTTTACAACGGTAACGAATCCGATTGAAGCCTTTTCTCGGTGGATTGTAGAACTCTCCATTCAGCTTTTAAACTTTTTCTTAGGTTCGATTGTGAGTGTTACAAAAATTGATGCGGAATATCAAAAGGTACAGGTGATACAAGATGTGTTCTCTTGGGTTCGTTTTCTCGTCTATGCCTTAGTAGGTGTGATTGTCCTTCATCAAATATTTAAACAGTATTTAGCAATTTCTACGGGTTCGATTCAAAGACGAACGATGTCTCAAATCATGGGAGATATCGGGAAATTTGCGTATCGCCTTCTCATGTTACCGTTATTTTTAGACATCATGATCAAACTCAATTCATTCTGGGTGGGATTTATTTCGGATAAAGGATTGGTAGTAGAGCAATTTGTAAAATATTTAGGACTCAATTCAGGAGACAAAGGAAATCAATCTGTTAGTGAAATTGTGTTAGGGAATATTTCGAAAATATATCAATTGAAAATGGCAGGAACGGTCGTATTCGTTGCTATTTTCTTCTTAGTTTTACTCGCTATCTTGTTTGTGATGATGTATATCCAAATGATGATGAGACTCGGGCAAATTGTCTTTTGCTATGTGTTAATACCTTTTGTCGCCTTATCCGCTTTAAATGAAGAGATGGATATGTATTCAACTTGGTGGAGAGAAACGATTGCTATTGTGGGAACAGCAGCTGCCCAAGTCAGTTTCTTATATTTAGGACTCAATTGTATGTTGTCGGGTCACGCCATTTTAGGAACAGGTATTTTAATAGGAGTAGTCACAACACCTGCTGTGTTACAAAAGTTTGTCTATTCTACAGGTGTGGCCAGTGGGGCAGGAAGCATGAGGAAATTTATGACACGTCAAGTGCTGATGAGAAGGAGAGGATAAGACATGTATATCAAAACAACGGTAACCGTTGTACGAAATTGGAAGCCGATACTTATTGGGATACTGATTTTGCTGAGTTGTTTCACTTGTATGATGTGGGGAGGGAGTGAGAAGCCTCAGACACCGATGGGAGTCGGCTCAGCAACTGTATCACCAGAAGTAATGAAATGGGAGCCCTTAGTCAGAAAGCATGCGCAAACCTTTGGTATGGAAGCCTATATTCCTCTTGCGCTGGCTTTAATTCAGCAAGAATCGAACGGGACATTGCGAGATGTCATGCAGGCTGCCGAAGGCGCATTTAATACAAAATATCCTAAAGTCCAAAATGGAATACCTGATCCGGATTATTCCATTTGGTGTGGGATACAAGAATTAAAGCATTCTCTTGAGTTAGCAGGTGTCACAGGTCCAACAGATATAGAACGTATTAAATTATCTCTTCAGAGTTATAACTTTGGAACAGGATTCTTCTACTTTGTACAGAAAAATGGCGGCGCATATACGTTAGACTTAGCGAAACAATTTGCGCTAGCACACAATGGAGGAAGGACGCAATGCGGTTTTCGAAGCCCCTATTGTTATGGCGACGTGTCGTATGTCGAAAAAGTGCTGAAAAACTACCAAGTTGGCGGTACGAGTGGAACGGGAGCAATAGGGGATGAATTGTTTCAGAAGGTGATGGGTGAAGCAACGAAGTATAAAGGACAAAAATATGTGTGGGGCGGAAGTAATCCTATGCAAGGATTTGATTGTAGCGGGCTGATACAGTGGACGTATCATACAGCAGGTATCCAGCTTAATCGTACCGCACAATTACAGTGGAATCAAACGAAACGGATTTCTGCGGAAGAAGCCAAGCCGGGAGACCTCGTATTCTTTCATTCTACCTATCCAACAGATTCTTACATTACACATGTAGGTATATATCAAGGAAACATGCAAATGTTTCATGCGGGTGATCCGCTTAATTTTGCAGATTTAAAGACGCCATTTTGGCAGCAACATCTCGCAGGGTTTGGTCGCGTACAGTAACGATGAGAAAGGGTGAAGGGAAATGAGACGTAGTATAGCAATTCTGATTTTATCTATAGGTATAGTGGTATTGATTGGGTATGCTTGGAAACAAAAAGGGGAGGTGAAAGTATATGAAACAAAATATAAACAAGTTTTGAAAGAAAATACCAGATTAAAAGAGAAGGTGCAGGCAAAAGAGAACAATGAGGAAACAAAAGTAAAAAAGGATACAGACGCCTTTTTACGAGCCTTCTTTACGTACGATACTTCGAAAGGTGAGCAAGGTTGGGCGAAAATAGATCCATATACAACAGAGTCTGTAAGAGGGAAGTTAAAGCCAGCAGGAGAGGAAAAGAAGCCAGAAAAAACACCACCAGAAACAACGATTGTTTCAACTATAAAAGATGTCAAGCTATACTATACAACTGTGCAAAATGGTGAGAAAGCGAATGTGTTTTCTCGTGTGTGGATTAATACGACTGTAAACGGTGTAACGAGTACCACGCAAATGGTATTAGATATTGAGATGGTATATAGTCCTGAAAAGAAAAAATGGATTGTAGGGGATATCAGTATTCAACAGCCTTTAGGTGAAGAGGGGTATATTAATTAATTAATTAATTATTTTATATAGAGGGAGTGGTTTATATGGAAATGAAGCATGATAGAAATTGGAATGCGCTATTGGATTTACAATTACAAGGGGAGAAAAAAATTCAAGTATTAAATTTTGTGATGGAACGATTGGATGCAAAAAATCAATTGCATATGACACAAAAAGAAATCGCAGAACAAACACAGGTATCCGAACGCACTGTCAGCGAAACGATGAAGACGTTACAAGAATCTAACTTTTTACAAAGACTACAGTCGGGTGTATATGAAGTGAATCAGGCATTTGAATATGAACATCCCCCTTCTGAAGAAAAAGGGTTAGCAAAAGAAATGGAAGTGTTACGTGACAACTTACAAACGGTTACAGTAAAAAACGTATTGAATAAAAGTATGAAGGACGTGCAACAACTGATTGAAAGCGATTTAGAAAATCCGAAAGGTTCTACATTGACCAAAGAGGATGTGAAAGAGTTATTAGATCAGCATGTGAAGAGCTTAGAACAAACCCTTCATCAATACTATGAACAAAAAGAGAAGGGAGCTTCGTGGAAAGAAGCCATTCAGACCTTAAAAGAAAATGTAAAAAAGAGTTATCAAACCTTAAAAGAAACCTTTGTGCAAAAAGTGAAACAAAATGTACAAACGGTAAAAGACGCGCCAGGGCAAGTGAAACAATATACAAAAAATAGATTCATTGATGGAGTAGTTCGTGTAAATAATCTCATCCTTACAAAGAGTCAAGAATGGAATCAAAAACTGGAACAGGCGAGACCATACCAAAAGGAAACGTTACAGGAAAAGGATAATGAGAAGACGGTTGTACAAGAAAAGGAACAGCTTATAGAAAAAGAAGTGGTGCAAGGAAAAACAGTGGAAGAACCTACTATGCCACCGCCTCTTGAAAAAGACTTCTTAGTAAAACAACAAGCTGAAATACCTACGGATACGATAAAGAAGAATTTTCAAGAATTGGTAACAGAACAGTTTGAAAAACACCCAGAAGCAACGATGGAAGCATTACGGGAGTATATTGTAGAACAGCATCCGCATATTCATCGAATTGAACAAGTGAATGCGGAAGAATTTGTCACAAGGATTGAAAAAGTATCACATATTTTACTGGTGAACCAACAAGCCAAGATTATAGATCAAAAAGAAGAGTTAGCTGTCATAGCAGAAGAAGTAACAGACGAAAAGCAGGTAGAAAAATTTGCGGATTTAGTGAAGGAAAAACAGGAAGAAATCGTGATGGAAGAAGAGGTTACAGTGAGTTTTGAAAAATAAGGAGTGGATAACAAAATAGAACCCTACGTCAGTATTCCTTTGTAGGGTTCTCATATTTTTTTACTAAATCACGAATAGCTTCGTCTAGTAATTTAGATTTATTAATACGCGTTTTTTCCGTTAATTGTTGGAATTTTTTGTTTATCCCCTTATCAAGTGTGCTAGAGAAACGATCCCGAGTTTTTAAGTCTGATGTTTTCATTTGTAATCACCTCTACATCTTATTATATCGAGTGGTAAGAGTTAATGCAATGTAAATAAAATTAATTAAAGTTATTGAAACTTAATTAAGTTAGGTATAGAATAAGAGTATCATCAAAAAGAAAGGTAGTGTGATAATCGTGAACTGTCCATACTGTGCAACTCCGATACAAGTTGATAAGAATGGTGTCGTACAAGAGATTTGTGAATTCTGTGGTGGTTGTATTCGGGAACAACAAACAGGTATCTTACAGCTTTGTCAGGATGGGGAGCGTTTTGAATTTACTAAGATGCAACAACAACTCTTCTTAGAACACATTCATCAGTCTGTAGAAGAGTTGAAGCAGTATCATACGTACGATTTGTATTTGTTGCTAAAGGAAGTCAGAGAGGCACGCAGCCAAACATATTACGGTTTACAGTTACTCAATAAGGCTTCAAAAACAGAAAGTACCTTACAAGCGACAGCGGATGAAACAGGCGGAGAATATGAGTATTACACAAGAAAAGCATGGGCAATTGAGAACATTCTGTTAGAACGACAAGGATTCTTTCCAGAAAAAATAACCGCTCGTGTTTTGGAGTACATGGGAGAGCAAATCCGAAAATCGAAGAAAAAGAGTATGAGGATATCAAAGGGGCAACGTCCAAAAAGGAAAGAAATCTGTTGGTAAGGGGGAGAGGATACGGTGGAAATCGTGTATAAGAATCCTTTTCAGGAAAGTTTTTATATGAATTCCTACGATATTTTTTCGGAAGAGACACCGGTTTCTTTGGTGTACTGCAAAGAATGTAAGCAGTTTTCCACTGCATACATTCGAATATTTCGGGAGAAACATAAGTACTATTGCTCGATTTGTAAAAAAAGAACAACTCGGAAATATGAGCGAGCGACCTATATCAGTCCTATTTACACAAAAGTGTTTGATGATGCACATAAGATTACATATAGTTGTGGGTTTTATCATCACATTTTGAAATTTGATTTTGGGAAAATGAAAATGAGAAAAATCTCGGCGATATACCGATACAATATCACGCATAATAAGCAAACGAAACAAACCTATTTGATTCGGAAAAGTCCGAATCCCAAGAAAAATCGGATTGCAAATATCACATTCGGCGCATGTTCCTTTACGTGGAAATTTGTATCCGAGCATGTACAGTATATAGAACAAACAGAAGCCTATCAGGATTTCTTACAGGCGATCTTACCTACATGGTTTTCGGAACACCAAAAGCTCCGTGTCATGCAATTTCCGATTCTGTTACGCTATCCACAGTTGATGTTGTTGCCACTAAAATTCACGGAATATTCAACCTTTAGATTTCAGGTAAGAGATAATAAATATAAGAGAGAGCAGTTAGCCCAGTTGCCATATAAGCAGTCAGAACTTGTAGAATGGTTATTCGATAAGAAAGTATCCAAAAAAGAACGCAACCTTTTATTTGAAAATCCACGTGTATGGGTGTGGTACAAACATATTGTCCATCTCATTGAGAATGTGGATATAAAACAATATATGCTAGAAAACTTAGCAAGAATCCCTGACGTACTTCATTCTCACAATCTGTCCATTGAAGATGTAATCGGACAACTGCATCCGAGTTATTTACAGGAGTTCGAACGGATGAAACAACATTTCAAAAGTGAAAAAAGATTTGCGAACGCAATCATACAACAGGTGAAAAGGCATGAGGAAGATTGTGTATTCGAATATATGAGAGATATCGTGCGAATGATGGAAATGTTACAGGAGGAGATGCCGACGTATGAAGTACCAAAACTATATGATTTAGAAACATTACACGATGTATTGGCAAGTGATTTAAATAAAGTAGAATACGCATACGAGGAAATACAGTACGAAAAGGAAGAAAAGCTAAAATTGGAAACAGAAACGAATGAGTATCGTTTTCTATTAGCAACGAGCAACCATCATTTAATAGAAGTGGGAACAAAATTAAACATATGTGTCGGTTCGTATGCACGAGAAGCAATCCATAAGGATGTATACATTGTGGTAATGGAAGAGAAAGGAACAGAGAAAGTCACACATTGCCTAGAATTTCGTTGTAACGGAAGGGGGCGGTGGTCTTTGGTACAAGCGAAGGGGAAATATAATGATGTTCCATCAGAAGAAATCAGCCGTCTTCTGGTTGAGTATTGTGCAGAAAGAAACATACGGATTGCAACGCATGATATTGATTTTGAAAGTCCTTTAGAGTTAACAAGCTAAATTTAAAAAGTTGGAGGAATTTGTGTGAAAGTGATACTATGTGAAAAACCGCAACAAATGAAAAGTTATTCCGAAGCATTTCAAAGTGCGAAACGAGAAGGTACACATATTACGGTGAAGGACAAAGAAATCTTTGGAGACGAAGAAGTCGTCATGATTTCGGCACTCGGTCATCTCATCGAATTATGTAACCCTGATGAGTATAAAGAAGAATGGAAAAACTGGAGTATGGACCAACTGCCTATTATTCCAGAAGAGTTTAAAATGAAGGTGTCAAAAGATAAAAAGTCGATTTTTCAAAATGCGAAACAATGGCTACAAAAAGCAGATGAAATTATTATTGCGACTGATCCTGCTAGAGCTGGAGAAGCGATTGCAAAAAATATTATTATTATGGCAGGCGTGAACAACACACCACAAAAACGCTTGTGGGTTAAGAGTATGACGCAGGATGCTGTTCGAAAAGGATTTCAAAACTTGCGAGATGCAGAAGAAACATATAGTTATTATTTAGAAGAACAAGCTCGTGCTGTTAGCGATTGGATTATAGGAATGAATGCCTCACGAGTATTTACGTTGTTGTTCCGAGACAAGAAAGGCGTGAAAGAGGTGTTCAGTGCAGGGCGGGTACAATCAGCCTTGTTACACCTAATTCGCCAACGCGAGAAAGAATTAGAGAATTTCAAAGTGCAATCATTCTATGAACTTCATGGGTATTTTGAGGCGAATGGAATACCCTATGTCGGAAAACTCCTCCAAGATCATAACATGATGAAACTCCATTCAAAAGAAGAAGCACAGGAAAAGTTGCAAAACTTGCAAGAGTATACAGCACGTATACAAAAGATGACAGTGGAACAAAAATCGAAACAAGCGCCGAAATTATATAATCTGTCGAGCTTACAAGCAAAGCTGAATAAGAAGTATAAGATGTCACCTAAAGTTGTACTAGAGACAGCCCAGAGTTTATATGATAAAAGAATGCTCTCGTATCCACGAACAGAATATCAGCATATTCCTGTTGCAGAAGCAGCACAATTACCAAGTATTCTAGAAAAGTTAGCAAATATCACGGATTATCAAACTTTGATTGAAAAGAAAGAAAGAGAAACCATCGTAAATCAGAAAGCATACGTGGACGATGAGAAATGCGGAGACCATTACGCACTGATTCCCACGAATCAAGTTCCTAACTTAGAAACCTTATCAAAAGAAGAGGGGTGGCTCTATGATGAGGTCGTGCGTAGCGTGATAGCAACGTTCTATGAACCTATGACGTATAATCAAACAGAACTGTTCACTGAAGTGAATCACGAGGTTTTTAAATCGACAGGGAAGCAAATCACCCATCTTGGATGGCAAGTCGTGTTTGGAAAAGAAGAAAATGAAGAGAAAGAGAACCAAAAAGAACAGGCGCTTCCACTTGTAGAACAAGGTCAAACTGTAGAGACAACAGAAATCAAGTTACATGAAGGGAAAACACAACCGCCTAAACTATATACAGAAGGGCAACTGATTACAGTAATGGCCAAACATGATATTGGTAGCGAAGCAACGAGATCAGGCATTATAGAGAGAATCAAAACACTGTTGTATATCAAAATTGAAAAGAACATCGTACATGTAACAAACAAAGGGAAAATGATGGTGGAAGCAATTAAGGATACCGCAATTGGCTCACCCGAATTAACTGCAAAATGGGAAGGCTACTTGAAGGGAATTGGAGAAGGGAAGAAAAAGGATAAGCCTTTCGTAGAAACCTCCAAAAAGTTAGCGCAGAAACTCATCAACGAAGCAAAAGACCAAGTAAACACATGGGCAATAAATGATTTTGTAGAAGATAGAAAAACTGAACATCATATAGGAGAGTGTCCATCCTGTGGAAAGCCAGTCGTAGATAAGAAAACGATATATGGTTGTTCAGGATATGCGAAAGACAATCTAAAGAGTTGTCAGTTTTCTGTTTCGAAAGAATTTTTAGGACAGAAGATTAGTGAAAGTAATATGATAAAGTTGTTAGAGGGCAAGAAAACGACGCTGTTAAAAGGTTTAAAGGGGAAATCAGGAAAAGAATTTGATGCGTATCTAAAATTAGATGAGGGAAACATTCAGTTTGTATTTCCGAAGAAAAAGAAAGTGACGAGTGCAGCGAAATAAGACGGAGAAGGCGCTACACAAAATGCGTAGTGCCTATTTTCTAAAAAGAATGGATTGATCTGAGGAGGCGAGAAATTTGGAAAAAGCAATACGATATGGTGAAACGGCTCCTGCCATATGGAGTATTCACAATGGTACAACAGGATGTGTATATGCCCAAGTCGGTATCCCGCAAGTGGGAGATATCGAAATACAGGTGTATAATCACGAAGGAAACGGACGATTTTTACTTACAATTCCTGAATTCAATTGGTGTAGTTATGTAGGGGATTTTGAAGTATTCGATACAAGTTCGCCAGGCAATGAAAATGATGTATTTAAGGGATATCGTGGGTATTATTTGACAATGGGAGATGTTGAAATAGTAATACCTGAATTGCAGCCGTATGAGAGAGAGATGAAATTCATTTTCTCTTTACTTCTGTCGTTGCTGTATAAGGAAACAACAAATGAGTTGTATCGTAACACGGGTACAAGATGTACGATAGAGGAGCATATCCGCTACTGTAAAAGAACATTAGAATCATGGCATGTCTATCTAGCTGAAGAATGAAGTGGAGCAACTAAACATACAGAGAAGGTTTTCCTTTCTTTTTTGGCAGAAGCTAGCTGGGGGTATGGGGGCGAGTCCCCCATGGTTTCCGTATCCATACAGAGAATAAGTGAAAGCAATGGGCGATCGTACAGGCGGTTCGGCACGTACAATATGACGTGTAAGCTGAAGGACCTAAAGATTTCCTTTTTTGTCGTCAGCTTAGCAACGATACGTTGACGTGCCGAAAAAAGTTGGGCAAGGATGAAGATGACTGCGAAACAACGTGAAGTGGCCATCTTCAAAGGTGGAGATTTTCTGGAGAGAAACGGAAGAAAATACGACCTGTTCCTGGCGGAACTTTTAGCCTTTTGCGTATAGCTTCTTTTATTCCCTCTTTTACCACATATATGTAATCAGGAACGGTGATGGAATAAGCGGAAAGGCTTGCAATATATGTTATAATAATCATATCTATCTATTTGAGAAGAGTGGGGGAAGAACTGTGGAACATCATATTATCGAGGATCATCAAATTCTCCAAACCAATAAGAAGTGGTCACATCTCACACAAAATCAGAAGAATTTGATAGCAGAATGGTTACGAGAAGAATATCGAAGTTTCATTATCTTGTATTTACGAAAACCGAAACGTTATGAAGAAGAATATATAGTAGATAGCGTGATGGAACGGATACACGCACGTGGTATTTGGATACCATATGGAGAAGTAAAAGCGTACTTTGCATGTAAAAAAGGCAAATGGTATCGGAAATTAGAAAATGAGTTTGAAGATAGAAGAAAAGAAGAACAAATGTATATAAAGAGCGAAAGAATGGGAAAAATGACTCATGAATAGGGAAGTTGTTTCATCATTTTGCTGTAGGAATACAGGATGGAAATGCTATGTGATGGATAGAAAGTAGGAATGATAGATTGAGAATGCAAAAAGAGACAATCTCACCTGTTATAAAAGAAGAACCAGTGTTTGATTTTCAGCAAATAGATTCTTACTTACATCGTCATGTACAATCGAAAAGTATATGGAGTTTGGGTATGCTGGTTCTAATTAGTATTGCGATGGTGTATGTACCTTACGAATTGCTTCTACATGCATGGCTACAACATACCCCTATTATCATACAAGCTTGGATAAAAGCACTCGTATATACAGTACCCATTGCGGCTAGTTTTTGCTATGTATTTCGAGATTCCATGAAACAATTGTTTCAAAGAATGACCATTCTCCAGCATATGAAATGTCTGTTGTTAGCATGTTTACTACTATGGTTAGCCTATTTGTGGGGACATATTGTAGAAAGTCTCATTTCTATGGATATATCTCCACATGTTATGGATAACACGAGTAAAGTAGAAAGAATGTTGAGCATACCTGGTTTGCTCGTTCAATTGTTGGGGGAGAACCTCATGTTTGTTGTGTTTTTCTTTTTCTGGTATAAGTGTATAACATGCATAAAGAAAGGAAATACAGCTATCGTTCTTCTAGCTATGTTAGTAGCGGGTGTTACATTTGGTATGATGCATCTAACAGCATACCATTTTAATGTATTACAGTGTATTTTGCTTGTGGGAATGCCAGCTGCTCTGCATCTTTTATGGTTTGTTCATACTAGAAATATACACATGGCATATTGGTTACATGTGTATTATGATTTAATAATCATATATTGGTCATTCATGTAAAGAAAGATTGTAATGGAATCCATATATTGCCGTTCTTATAGATGGTTCAAACATTTTTTATAGTCAGAACATTCGATTCTTTCCTCGATGTAGGGTAAAAATGTGGTAAGATTGAAATATGACATATGTATACATTAATTCCAATTCTTTTAGAAAATGAGTTGGGATTCTTTTTATAAGCCTGATATCTATTGTTAGCGATATATAAAATGTGAAATGTACGGGGTGAAGAAATGGAAGTACAGCGAGTGCTGCAAGAAGAAATTCGTGAAAGAAAGCGAATTGCTTCAGGCGTTCATCATAAAACAGGAAAACGAGGATATGTCGGAAAGATGTTATTTCCGACTGACATGCTGAAAGGAAAAGAGAAACGAAGCTACCAAAAAGCATCGAAGGTGGAGATTTCAAATATGTATGAAACAATGATGAGCCGGACAGAATTTGAAATGTTGCCTGTAGAACAGCAAAAACAAATGTTACAGGGCTACCGGATGCATTTTCATATGAAGGATATCGTAAAGCACTGGAAAATGAGTACAACGAAGTTGTATAGCTTAATTAAGGAGCTAGAATTGCCCGCTCTTCCTAAGGAAAATGTAGTGGCAAAACGAAAAGAATCACGTCAGAAAAACCGAAAAACAGGGAAACAAACGAAACCAAAACAAAGAGAAGTGTTGCCACCAATAGAACAAATTTCTCTTTTTGATACAGATTCTGAAGTGGTGCACCGGATACCAGTAGCTGCACCAATACAAGGATATCGCACGACCTTATCAGGTGTATACAGTTCCGAAGAATTAATCAATCGTCTATTGAAAATGGGTGCTGTATTAGAAGGAGAAGAAACCATGTTTCGAGTACAATTAGTGATAGAAGAACAAGAAAGATAAAAATAAGGTTGGAATGTTATACATAGAAAATGGAGGAGGAAATGACAGTTGAAATCAACAGGAATTTTACGCAAAATAGACCATTTAGGAAGAATTGTCATACCGAGAGAAACAAGAAGAGTACTGGAAATAGCAGAAAAAGACTGGGTAGAAATATTTGTAGAGGGAGAAGAGATTATTCTGCAGAAATATAAGGGATATGACGTTTGTCCCATTACAGGAGAAGTATCCTCCCAGCATATGAAACTAGGAGATGGAAAGCTAGCGTTGAGTCCAGAAGGGGCGAAACAATTGAGGAAAGAATTAGAACAATATCTTGTAAGAGCCTGAGAAGAAGGGGGAAGGAAACATTGGAAAGAAAACCACACGTACCTCAAAAGGAAAGAACAAAAGATATGCTATCCTTTCAGGAACAAGTACTACAAGAAGCAGTGCAAAGAAAAAAGAACATGACAATGATTTTAGTTAATGGATTTCATATCAAAGGAACAATAAAAGGATATGATGTATATTCGATTTTGGTAGAAGTGGACGGGAAACAACAGCTTGTGTATAAACATGCCATTTCAACAATCCGATTATAAAAGAAACGAAGTAGGGGGAGGTTATTATATGGAATTTATTGTTATCATACTATTTGTTGTAATTGGAACAATCTTAACAGCTGTCCCATTAAACAAAAAGAAAGTAAACTTGACGAAACAAAATAACACACATAATTCATCACCATTATTTTCCTGTTCGGGTTCAAATCATGATAGCGTGTATGATGGTAGTTCATATGATTGCGGTGGGTCTTTTGGTGGAGATAGTGGAGGTAGCTGCGGTGGTGGTGATTAAAGAAATAAGAAAGAATGAGGCGAAAGAAGATGACAAATGTTTTTTATATGGAGCTCAATGATCTTCACTATGAACTCGAACGAAGTGCGGAAATACTGAGAGTATTAGCACATCCTGTCCGTCTACAAATTGTACATCAATTATTAGGGAAAAAGACTTTAAATGTTACCCAATTACAACAGATTTTAACATTACCGCAATCTACGGTTTCACAACATCTTCATAAAATGAGAAATCATAAAGTGTTATCACATGAACGCAAAGGAACAGAAGTATTTTATCGAGTGGACGATAAACAAGTGAAACAAACGGTTCACATACTGATGGGATAAACAGATAGCTTTTTGTATCTGCCTAGTCATGTACAGATACAAAAATAGAACGAGGAGGGGATTCTTTTATGGATGTGAATTCATATTACACGTATATAACAATAAAAGAAATCCTTTTTATCCATGCCTATGTGACAGGGAAAGAAATTCCCTCTTCACAAGCATTACAAATTCTAGGACAATTTGATCCGGAAGAAATCCCAGGCACAATTAGAGAAACACGTCAGTATCGTATACGGAATAATGGAGAAGAATTGTTCCAATACTATAGACAGAAACATCCGAAATTATTTGAGAAACAAAGATTATGCACGTACGAAGAGTTGAAGCAACGAGCGGTGTCTTACTGTTCGGCCCATTTGACGATTCACATGTAATTCAGGATGTACAGGATAATGTTCTGTTCACTTGAATACCACCTAGCAAATGGAAAAGAAATCCAATTTATTAGCCGAGGGTGATAAAAAACGAACGCTCAGATTCCTCTATAACGAAAGAGAAGAGAGTGTCGAATACATTTAGGTCTTGAAAGATAAAAAGCCCCCATACAAATAGATAAGGGTATGAAAAGATGGATAGTAAATATTTAAGGTAGAAAGGGATATAAATCAGTGAGAATAAGTGCATATACAAGAGGTTTATAAAATTTCACGTACCATAATAAAAAGAATAAAATAAAACACCCAAAACAAAGGTTGCTTCTTCTCTCCTTCCTCCGCTACAATAGATATATACTTTCTTTGCCCATTCCCCCAAAAAAGACAGAATATGAAATAAGAAAGGTGACTCACTCTATGAATCAACCTTTAGTCAATTTACGAGTGGATTTTGCTTTTAAGCAATTATTTGGTGTACAAGGACAAGAGGAATTATTGGTTTCTTTTTTAAATGCAATCTTGCATGAATCCTTATCTATACCGATAGTATCGCTAAAAATTGAAGACCCACACCTCCATAAAGAATACGAAGAAGATAAATTATCCATACTAGATATATTAGCTACACTTCAAGATGGGACGAAGATAAATGTAGAAATACAGTTACGAAATACACAAGAAATAGTAAAACGTTCCCTGTATTATTGGAGTAAATTGTATACATCTCAATTAGAGCAAGGAATGCCCTATCGTTCTTTACGGAAAACGATTGCGATTAATCTATTAGATTTTGATCTCTTTCCTCAATATGATGATATGCATACAGTCGGACAATTTTGGAGCAGGCAACACAAGGAAGTGTTACTCGAAGATTTGGAAATCCATTTTATTGAAATTCCGAAATTGCTACAGCAATGGAGAGAAGAAAAAATTAATCCGTGGGAAAATGAATTTGCTCGTTGGTTACTTTTACTACCAGCGCATGAAGATAAACATTTGACCCATACACTGGAGGACATCGCTATGAAACAAGACCCGATGTTACAAAAGGCAATCTATAAATGGGAAAATATGAGTCAGAGTAGTTCTTTCCGTCTTGCATATGAAGCGCGGGAAAAAGTGTTATTTGATGAGCAAGCGAAATTAGCACATGCTCGTGAAGTTGGTATAGAAGAAGGAATGGAAAAAGGGAAGCAAGTGGGAAAAGAAGAAGGGCTTCAAGAGGGTATAGCAAAAGGAATGGAAAAAGGAAAAATTCAATTGATTCAGGGCATGCATAAAAATGGCATGGATATCGAAGATATTGCGAAATTTACGAATATGGAACTGTCGGATATACGCCATATTTTAGGACAATAAAAGGTGGACATCTCATAAGATGTCCACCTTTTATTTCTGAATATTCAGAAATTTTTCGGGGTATTTCCCCTTACCAAACAATCGATTGTACTGTTCCTGTATACTTTGGAGTTGTAAACTAAGTCCTTTTGCCAGTGGTGTCATTTTGGGGTCTTGTTGTAAGATGAGCAATAACTGGGACACCTTTATAAGCATCTCGTGAATCTCATATGCTTCTTCTATCAACCCGTCTACAGAAACCTGCTGAAGGATAGACTCAATTCGGCGCATTTTCCAATCAATTTCTTGTAATAATTGTGTAGAATTTCCAGACCGTGATTTGTCCACTACCATCCACTTCCCGTCTTCATCAACTATACCTATCACAAACTCTTATGATTGATTTCAAATTTACGGATATTGCTACATCATCTTTTTTACTGGAGGTTTGAATCATATCATCACGTCTCTTTTCGAAAAAAGATGCCACTATGACAATTCAAACGATACACTACCTGGTTTTTGTTTATACCCTGAAAAAGGTAAATAACACAGAAACTACCAATTAATAAATGGTCAACGTAACAAAAACAAACGTTTATGTTACAAATCCGGGTTCTGTTGCAAAGTTTTAATTTCGTAAAAAAATACGAATTAACATGCACTCATTCAGAATAAATGCTCAGTAATATACGGAAAAATGTATAGTTCATTCATAAATTTGAGTGATTTTTAAACTTTGCAACGGAACCCAAATCCGTTTAGCCCAGTTAATCCTTTGATTGGATGAAAATCAACCGCTCTAAGTATAACTAAGATTGTTTTGCTAGCACCACCTGATCCAAAGAAACTCCAAACATTAAAAAACAGGGAACTGGAATATTTTTCATAAACACCCCTTTTCCAGGGAATGGGCAAAAAGGAATCATTTGAAACTACCATTTTTACCATAGCATTCTTTATCTTCTGTCTTTTCATCTCGTCAATGCATTCTTCTCAATGTTTTACTCGTATGAGAGTCCATTACGTTTACTAAGATATCCGCAATACATTTTCCATTTTCAAAAATAATTTGATTCTTTGTATATACATCTATATATTGTCCTAATCCTTCACTTAACATCACTTCTAATTGCCCATTATCCAGTATTTTCCCCGTTAAAATGGTGGGATGTTTACTTAGTGAACGATACAATCGTAACGTATCAGCTAAAGATGCCACTAATGGCCTCAACAGAGCATCGTAGTGTGGAAGCATATCCGCAGCGATTTGCTCATTTAGCACAAAATCGATTCCATTCTCCTTTAAATCAAACCGATATAAGAAAATCATGTATATAGCACGTCCTTTTGCACTTCATGTGCACTATAGTAGTAGATAATAGAAAGTTGAGGACATGATTATACCTAATTCCCCAACTTCCTCGACTGAATTTCAAAAAGGTGTATGTTTATTATATAACTGTATGGCTTCACATTTCAATTCATTATTTCATTCCAATTGGTCTAGATATTTCTGATTCCTTTATGTTTATGCCTTTTTGCATCCCTTTAGAAAATGGATTTGTATATAAATCATTCGACGGAACAATAAAAGCTATTATTTAATTTGTACAAATGGTGTAGCACCGCCGCTTACTTGTGGTAATTTACCATCCCACTTTTCAATCTTTTTAATCTCTACTATCTCAGGAGAAAGTGATTGTTTCAAGATTTCGTTTGCCTGTGCTTTTCCCTTTGCTTCTTCTATATCTCGTTCTGCAGCAACAATAGCCTGTTTTTTCTCAATTTCTAGTTTTTCTAATTGCTGTTGTGCATCCACAACGCCTTGTATTGCTTTTGCTGTATTCTCATCTGGCTTTGGTGCCTCTAGTGTAACTGAATCAACCATAAATCCAGTATCATCTACCATTCCCCGAAATTCTTTTTCGATTGCTGCATTTATTTCTCCTTGATGTTGAAATACTTCTAAAACGGAGTATTTTGAAAATACATGAAGTGTTGCTTTTTTAATACGAGTTTGTAACCAGCCGTTCTCAATTACATCAGGCGATTGTCCTTTAAATTTATTATATATTTTAGGTAGCTTTTCTAGCTCATTTGCATAGTCATAAGATAAACTAACTGCTAGTGGTTTACCGTCTTTTGTTTGTACATTGAAATTTTTTACTCGTACCGTTTCCGTAGAAACTGGATATTCTGTTACACGTTTAAATGGTGAGACAAGATGCCACCCTTGTCCCAATGTTTCTTTTTCAACACCTGTACTTCTATTATAAACTACACCTGCGTGTCCCTGCTCAATTACTTTTACACTCATCGCGATTAATCCGACAACTATTACAAGCCCTATCCCTACTATAATTGCACCCATTTTCTTTTTCACTTATTGTCTTCCTCCTTGAAGATATTTTTTATTTGTAAGGCAACATTACCTATCCATTCAAAAACGCCTAACTTTTCAGCTACGAACCAAACGAGCGATAAAATCATCACTAATAATACAACACCAACTGCCAATGAAAACATAAGATGTCTCCTTCCTTATGACACTCATTCTTATCCCCTTTGATTACATAGGTACACCAGGTAAGAAACTTGTAATTAACATCATAATTGCGGTTAAAAATGTTACTTTCATGATCAATAAAATAATAATGGGTATAGCTGCTTTTCCTTTACTTAACCCTGCTGTAATTTGCAAGCCTAACCATATTAAAATTAAATTCCATATGTAAAATACTTCAATTGTATTGGCAATTCCAAATGCAATTGTACCCTCAGAAAGTATTGCACCTAAACCTGTATATTGAGTTGAGCCACCACCCACTAAAAAACTGATCACTATATTTATAAGTCCACCAATAATAAAAATAACATTTGTATATACAACGATACTTAATAATTTTTTATAAGTGGTATCATTTCCTAAAAATATCATAAAAACTTTGTAAACTCCTGCAATAAATAGTGCTCCAATCATTGTCCCAATAAAATTAGAAACGATTCCAGAAATGATTTCTCCAGTGAGATTACTTTGTCCAGCAACTTCCCCAAACTTTTCTCGCATTTGGACCACCTCAGGTGATGTATACATCACGTACGCACTTAAACCTCCTAAAAGACCTTGTAGTATTGCTACTAAAAAGAATATACCCCAAATTTTTTCCTTTGTTTTGATTCTTTCAAATTGTAGGCCCGGAGAAGTAAACATTCCCAATAATGATGGTTTTTTCTCCCATTCTTCTAATTTTACATTTGATTGCATGACATAACCTCCCCCATTCTATTCCAATAAAATTATGTATATAACATTCCCATGCTTACTTTAAAGTTTATACCTTAATATAAACACAAGGATTATATAAGTTCTTAATACAAGTTCATTTGACCTTGTATTAAGAACTTATAATTAATATATAATGAATTTACTAAAAAATCAATAAAAATTTAATACGTTTCGCTAAATCCTTTGTTTCATAAACTTTGAAAAAATCAATCCATTTGATTTTTGTAGTAGTTCCAACTGTATAACAAACAAAAATCTTGCTATGAAATATAGCAAGATTTTTTCAAATACAACACCTATTTATTAAATTATATAAATATTAAAAGTGGAATTACACGGTCCGTAAAGGTGTACTTTTACAGATGCATAGAAACATAGGGAAAGACACGTCCATAAAAGTTAGTTTTCCTTTTTACAGACATCTTTAATTTTTATATACCTTTACAGATATAAATGAGCTATAATTGTGGTCGAGGTGAAAGGATTGCAAGATAAAAAGTTTGGATATGTCAGAGTTTCCAGTAAAGACCAAAATGAAGAACGTCAGATTGAAAATATGAAATATCTTGGAATAGAAGATCGGGATATTTTTATTGATAAGCAATCTGGTAAAAATATGAAGAGAGAAAATTATCAAATGTTAAAAAGATTGGCTCGTACGGGGGATACCATTGTTTTTGATTCTTTAACAAGATTAGGTCGTAGCATGAATGATGTGTTAGAGGAATTTCGGTTCTGTTGCAAAGTTTGAGAAAACATAAACCTGCCTACAAAATACGGTTGTAGTTTAAGCAGTTCTGAATAATTTCTGTAATTCATTGTACGTCGAAAAACAGAAGTTTGATTGCTGCAAACTTCTGTTTTGTTTATATAAGGCCTGAATTGTTTCAATTCCTTTTATCGTACGTGAAGCATGACGGATACTTTGAAATCCCGAAGATTTGACAAAACGTCGTTTTACGTGTCTATGATCCTGTTCAATGAGGTTATTGAGATGTTTAACGGTACAGTGTCTTGTATGTGTATAAAAATCATCTTTTTGTAATTTTTTAAATGCACAAAGTAAAGCCGGTGCCTTGTCTGTGGTGAGAACCGTTGGTTCTCCAAAAGCGTTTACTAATCGTTTCATAAACATGTAAGCGGCTTGATGATTACGTGTTTTTCGAAGTTGAAAGTCCAGTGTGTGTCCATCACCATCAATAGCACGATATAGATAACACCACTCTCCTTTCACCTTTATATAAGTCTCATCTAAATGCCAAACATGGTATGCAGATTTCATTTTCTTCTTCCACATTTGATAGATGAGATTGCCATATTCATGCACCCAACGCATAATAGTTGTTGGATGAACGGAAACACCACGTTCTTTCAAGATTTCAGATACATCCCGATAGCTTAAAGAAAAACGACAATAGTAGCCAACGGCTACTAAAATAATGTCCTTCTTGAACTGTTTTCCTTTAAAATATCCCATGCAACATTCTCCTCAGTACATTTTCTCTACAGTTTAGCTTCATTTAAAAAACTTTGCAACAGAACCATCTGTTACTTCTTTCCCAGCTCCGCTATCTTTCACCTTCTTAATTTCTTTCTTGAGCGAATCAATCTTCTTTTTCCCTTGATCATAACGCATATCTGCCATCTTCTGATCAAGCTCAGCTTGCTTCATTTGAAGATTAATCTCTTCATTATCATAAGAGAATAACTTCGTACCTTTCTCTACCTCTTGTCCCTCTTTTACCTCAATATCTTTCACTTTCCCTTTGGCCGGATCCGCATAGAAACTTTCAATATTCCCAGGCTTCACCTGACCAGAAACTAACTTCGTATTATTCAGCTTACGCTCTGTCACTTTCTCAAAACTTACAGCATCAGCCGTTGTTGATGCAGCCTTCTTCTTACCTTGCATAATAAAAATATTAACTGCTGCTACAATAACAATTAGTGCAATAACTCCGATAATAACCCATTTCTTCTTGTTTGGAGTACGAACCGTATTTGGTAACATAAACTTGCTCCTTTCAAAATTAAATACCACTAAACATATGGTAATTATTTAATATCGCACGAAAATACAAAAGGAATCAAAACGATTCAACGTACAATGAATTACAGAAATTACTCACACTTGTATAGAATTCAGCTATACCTCACCCTAACTCTCTACCTGTAAAAAGGTTAGAACAGAACCTATACTATTGTTTAATTTAATTTTTCTTAAAGATTCTATAACATTTAATAAGATAACTTGAGGGTGTTGCAAAACTCATAAATATCCAAACATACATGCATAAAGAAAGCCGTCTTCCTGGAAGAATGATAGTATCCCAAACTATCTCCAGAAAGGACGGATTTACTAGTATGATAACCAATTTTGAGGAAAA
Organism: Bacillus sp. FSL K6-2944; assembly: GCF_038005385.1. Lineage (NCBI taxonomy): Bacteria > Bacillati > Bacillota > Bacilli > Caryophanales > Bacillaceae > Bacillus > Bacillus sp. FSL K6-2944. The sequence continues at coordinate 44,268 of NZ_JBBOTE010000010.1, forward strand.
TCAATCGATTTTACATATTTTATTTGCGTACGTAGACAGTTTAACACTTGGAGGCGTTCCGCCTGTTACAGGTCGCCCACCAATCTGCAGAAAAGCTTTACTGAAATGTTTTTTCCTGAAAATTGTATTCCAAATTGATTCTTTACACAAATTAACTCGTTTTTCACATCAATTTCCTTCCTTTCGTGCATCTTGTGGGCTATCTTTTGTTCCTCATATTTCTACTTTTTCACGTGTAGGAACTTGGTTTCGTGAAGAAGGTATTCCAGTCATTCATGAAAAGGTTCTTCAGGAACTTAACTTGGAACTAATTCCGTGCGTTTTAATTGATAGCACGGCCTTACGGAGTAGTTTGTATGATTCACAAGCAAGGTGGGGGAAATCGACTCGTTATGGTTGGTATAAAGGATATAAGGCTCATGTTTGTTCAACACCAGAAGGTGTTGTGTTATCTTACGCGTTTACAACAGCAAATGTACACGATAGCAAGATGGCCCCTGTATTATTTCAAGACATAGCAGACAAACATGTATTGTTTTCTATTGCAGACGCTGCTTATGATAGTCAACATATTTATAAAATTACAGGTATGTGTGATATCTTTCCGGTAAATTCCATTAACCCACGAAATGGCGAACAAATTAAAAGTTCACATCGTCGTGGGTTATCACATTTTGTAACTACAACCTTTGGGAAACAGTTAATGAAAGAGCGTGGGAAAATTGAACAGCAATTTAGTAAACCCAAAGATAGAGGGCTGGAACAACCTCGTTGGTATGGTCAAAATCGCTATCTACTGCATGTTCAGCTAGTTTTTCTGATTCATAACATTGCATATTTATTTTAGTTTTGCAACACCCTCTACTTAGTATTAAGACTGCGAAAATAATATACCTACAAGTACTGTAAAAATTATATTTGTACATACAATTATAATTACCGCTTTATTTCTTTTATTATAATTACTTTCTTTTACAGCTAAAAAGACTCCTAAGGCATATATAAACAAACTCCAAATCCCACAAATACTAAAGCTATTCGCTAACGTCGAAAACAAAGAGTCATGTTTTGATGACAATATTGCAATGGAGGTTGGTGAATAGGGAAATATTTTACCTATGTTTATAGAAATAATTAATTTTAATAATGAATCCACTAGTACAGGCATATATGCATAAAAACCAATTATCATTAGTTTCCTGAACTCCACATAAGAATCGACAATTGTTAATAAAATATAATTAATAAGTGAATTTATAACTACACCTAATAAAGGTGAAATTACTCCTAAAAATACTGCAAAAATTAACATTATTGTTTTTAAATACTGTAATTCTCCTCCAGTGTCAACACTAGGCAAAGCAAGTACTGCTAAAGCTGCTAAAATTGCTGAACATAACCCTATTACAATAACAGGTAATATCAAATCAAACTTTTTCATATTCTCTTCTAATATTTTTTTCGGAGAGAAGAAAATATGAATAAAACTATTAATTTTCATAAACAAATTCTCCTTTAATTATATCTGATAATTATAATATAAGAAATTAAAATTAATCCTCATGTTTTACAATATTCAAAAAATTACTTAGAGCTACACAATTAAGTTGTCCAACTAATAAGTATCGGGGAAATATAAGCTTCTAAGATTGCTGCAATTATAAACAAAACAATAGAAATGACAGCCATAAAAATGCCATTCCTTAAGTGTAATTTTATATTTATCTTTTTATTTCTTAATAAATAATAAATTATACATACAGGATATAAACCTATCCCCCCCACTAATATAATAGCTGGAATTTCAAAAATACCATGCACTAAAACACTTGTAAATGCTACACCATACGAATGAAAATCACCCACCGCAATAAATGTTACACCGAGAAAAAAACCATTTAAGAACAAATAATATATCGTGCTCAATGACATAGTAACTAACCCACTAGCCACAAATAGAGCACTTTTCAAGTTATGATCTATATAGTTAATGACGCTATTCTGTACACCTACAGTTTTCCCCACTTCAATCCCCATATATTTTGAGAGTATTAGTCCCAAAATCAAGGCAAATACATAAATACATGCTGAAGAAAAAAATAATTTCCAAAAATGTTTTTTTGAAATCCACTTATTAAAGCTTTTAACCCCCATAACTCGCTTCTTAAATTCATCTCTTTTATTATTTTTCTTCATTTATATCTTCACCCTGAACAATACCTATTAAGGCCTCTTCAAAAGAACGATCATTTTTTAAAGTTGATACTAGTCCCTCAAAGATTACATTCCCTTGATTAATTACATAAACACGATCGCAAATATCTTCCACAATATCTAATCGGTGAGAAGACAGTAAAATACCCGCTGAATTATTTCTGGAATAATTCAACAAAAAATCTTTTGTAGTTTTGGTAGACAAGGCATCGTAGCCATTCATTGGTTCATCTAACAATACATACTTAGGGGAATCAATTATTCCTAATATAAGGGCTACTTTTTGTTTCATGCCATAAGATAAATTTTTTATATATTCATTTCGCTTCTCTTCCAATGAAAATAATTTTAACAGCGGTTCAACCTTTCTCAGTATGTCTTTAGTACTCAACGAATATAGCCTTCCCATAAAAATTAATGTTTCTTGAATAGTTAACATATTATATAGGTACAAATCGTTGGGTATATAACTTATATTTTTATACGAATTATCATCTATATTATCAATATGTATATCTCCACTTTTTATCTTACGAATACCACTTAAACACTCTAATAAAGTAGTTTTACCTGCACCATTGTGCCCCAGTAATCCAATAATCTCTCCTTCTTTTAAGGATAATGAAATGGATTTTAATGTATCCATTTCTGTACTTTCATATTGATATATTAAATCTTTTACAACTATCATTTAAATTTCCAACCTTTCCATAATGGTGCCCTTAAAATAATTAGGATTATAACATTCCAAATTAATGTAGTAATTAAAATTACCTGTATATAACTGTATAGAAAATCCTGTATCTCTATCTTCCCAGCATATAAAAATGCTACTTTTGTACCTATAAAAGCAATATTTATTACTTCATAAGAACGTATGAACAGATTTTCAGTTAAATGTCCAAGAATCGATGTATTAACCTTATCTTTACTTTCCCAATTAAAATCTGGAAAACAGGCGCTCCCTAAAATAAAACTCAGAGTTACTGTTAAACAAATACATAAAGCACTTAACAAGAAGCATACTATTAAGAAAAATGATACTTTTATAAAGAATAATAAAATAAAAGTTGAGATAAGAATGATTGGGAATATCGTTAGAAAATGTAAATGAAATTTAGCTATATAAATAAAATATGGATTTTTTAATCTAGCTTGGTATAAAACAATCCAACTCTTTTCTAAATCAATACTAGATAATTTCCCTATTTTAGCTGATAATAATCCAGCTAAAACTATTTGATGGGATAAAACTATTATTATAAAAATACCTTGATGATGTTCCTGTGAAAAATTCATAGAAAAAGCAGTTATTACTCCTAAAGAACAAGCAGAAGCAATAAGTCCTCCCTTAATAAAGCCTAAAGATAGACTTTCCCCTCTAATTAATAAAAGTAAGTCTTTAAAAAAGATATTAAGAACTTTTGAATAAACCTTTTCAGAAATAAATAATTCAGTGAATATTGAATCCTTTTTTTTATCCTTAATTTGTTTATCTTCTATTTTGTATACATTAAAATGACATTCATATTTTCTTAATAAAAATATATTAAAAACTAAAGAGACTATGATTAATATGGGTAGCCACTGATACCAATAATCAAAAAAATTAATAAAATAATCTGACTGATTCAATACGTTAATCCAAACATTAAGTAAATTTCTATCAAAAAAATATCTTACGACTATAAAAGTTATACAACCAAAAATAAGTAACTTAAACAGAAAAATAAAACTACTTGTAACTATAGAGGAATTAGAATTACCTTTCCCAAAAATATATGTCAGTAATAGTATTGTCATTCTAAAAAACAGTGCAAAGATCACCACACCAAAAATAGTACAAAAACTATACCCAGACATTTTCACACCTGAAATTTTTATCATTGCGTAAAACATACCACTATGTAAAGGTAGTACAAAAATTAATATATTTAAAAAATAGGTATCAATCAATTTAGAAAATTGAATGTTAAAAGTACTTAAATTTCTTAACTTTAAAAGTTGAATGTCATGAGAAAAAAATGCACGAAGATACACATCATTAAAAGAACCTTTTATTAAAGAAATAAATAACAAAATATAGAAAATGGCATACATCTTTTTCATTAAACTTACTGATAGTGTAATACCACTTATTTGAACAAAATGAAAACTAGATAAAAATGTAAAATAAAAAACGAAACCCAATACAATTGAAAGTGTAATAATAATTTGAAGAACCATCTTTTTATTTAAAACTGCATAAGGGTTATAACGAGATACAAGCCAGCGAAAATGTAAAATATGTTGCATAAATATAATTGTAAATATATTGTTAACTTTACTCATCTAAGAACTCCTTTAAAACTATAATATAAGAAAGGCTACTATTCTCATGATTTTCCTGCACTAATTATTTTAATAAAAAATAAGACCATCTCAAGAAAGGAGACAGTCTTATTTTTTAAAGTTAATTACCAAGCAATAGCAGCTGTAGCAGCAGTTTTTTTCATTTGATTCTTAATTAACATATAAACTGCGCCTACTCCAAGTGCAAAAGGTCCTGTCGCCGCAATGATAATAGAAGCTACTGCCCATGCATCCGCTCCATTATTCACTGCATTGTATACCTTCTTTGCTGTGCTTTCAGGAAGATTAAAATTTTTCGCAATCTCAAACATAACATCTAATTCCATTAATTGTACCTCTTTCTATTTATGTTTTTTTATCCAATGTATAAGGACATTTGAAGTATATAATAGCCATCTTAACAATGCAATATAAAAATAAACAAAAAATCATTTATTTTTATTTATATATAATGTATATAAAGCAAATAAGTTGTACAACATGGCGAATGCAACTAATACAACCCATGTATAGTCAAATATTCCGGTCGCCCCATCAATAATGTCATTTATACCATTTATCAGTAAAAATAGGAGAACAAATACTAGAGTAATTGTTATATTCTTTTTCATTAAAATCTCCCCTTCAATTAATTTCAAATACTTTAATATATTTTGGGGTTTCTTGCCTAACCCCCCCCCCCCCCCCAAAAGGTATATTAGCTTGTTATATTCCCTAAAATCCTAATTTTAGGGAAACGATTAGGAACCCTGATTTTTCTAGTTTAGAACACTCCCTATTTATTCTCCCTAAATTTAAGCAACTTGAGAAAAAGATGGCTGTAACAAAATCAGCGTTATATCGTGAAATCGAAAAACGTGAGCTACTGAGGAAAGTTTAACTTTGCTGTATCTATCTTTGCAAATAGCAATACCTAAATATTCATGAATTGGGTAGGATAGATGGATCTAAAGACATTCCTTTGTATAAAATTAATCATTAATGTCCCTTTTGGATGCGATGGGTACAGAGAAACCCCAATCAGCAATTCAAAAAAGAGGGTTAAAGTAATAAAGAATTTTTCGAAAAATAACGGTCTATACAATTCTTTTCAAGGGGAATCCCTCTTTCCTATAGAATCTATACAACATACCATCTTTCAAGGAGTGATTCCCATTGCCGGAAAAAGTACGTATCGAAGAACTGAATACATGGATTCCCTTAGCTTCTTTCGAATCTCTACCTGCGGAAGAACAAAAAATGCGGCTGCAATATTGGAAAGAACATTTCACAAACAAAGAAATTACCGCAGGTTTAGGCACATATAATAGCAAACTATACGATTTGTACAAAAAGCATAAAATTCCAACGCAAGGAACAGCGCATCCAAAGCGAAAAGGAAAGAAGAAACACCAACTGATTCAAAACTTTCTCCTATCACCGAACCTGTCCAAACGCAATCAATTGCACCCACTATCCCAATGCAAGATGCACCCGTAATTCCAGAATCTGAACCCACAACGATTCCATTAGAACCTATAGAACAGGTAGAATCCTCTATTTCAGAGTCCTTTCATATCCATTATGCAGGACGTAAGTCTAAACAAAAGGTCATTCATCAATTACAAACCCTTGTTACTCTGCTAGAAGAAGAATCACACGAGCAATACCAGTTCTCGATTCAAATTGAAACAACATGTTTAAAATAAAAACAGACAAAGGATGCAAACACCTATAATTTTCTTAACCTTTTGTATAAAGTACAGCTTGTATGAGAAAACTGTTAATCATCCATAATATGTATTCCATTTTGAGTAGCCATTATTAGCTACTCTTTTTTATTACTTACTGTTCACTTACAATACTTTTTCAAATGGGATATCACCATATATATTAATTAGGATGCAGAATATTTTTGTATCGTTTCTAGGACAGCTGACACAATACTTTGCATATGTTGATGCAATTCCATTATTTGTAGCAATAATTTTTCTCTTTTATATGTTTTCATCTCACGCACCATTCCTACAGAAAGTCTTTTTATTTCTTGATATGATTCTGAACTTTCAAATGCTACTGTCTCTATATATGCTAATTTCGGAAATGAATTGTGCTGTTCTTGTTTCTTGCTCTCCCATTGCTGAAATACATATTGAATCCATAGCCGGATTTCTTCTTGCATAAGTATGAATTTCTGTATTTGCTCTTCTTTTTTATTGCCCCTCATTACAGTTCACTCCATTCTATTTCCATATCAAAAACCTCTCAAAATAATTTTTTTATGTTTTATTTTGAGATCCCCTTTGTTTCTAAAACATATAGCTCATTCACCAAAGAATCATATTCTCTTCGTGTGATTTGCTTTCTATACAACTGAATTAATAACTCTTGATGTGCTTTTGAAAATGCCATTTTGTCAACCCATTTGGGATACATGCGATGCCTCTCTCCATTTCTGTTTGAACATTTTGTCACATTGCATTATTTTATCTCGATATTCAAGTTCGTTCAATTAAAAATATATTTTTTTGAAAATATCAATTTACAATTGACTTATAAGTCATTACAATAGACCTATAATATAGGAAAAAGAGGACATTAGACCTTTACAACATATAGGAGATGCATATGAATGACATGAAACTACAAGATGTTATGACCACTAACGAAGCAAGCTATCGATGGAATATTAACGAATCCACCTTACGAATGCGGATTAAAAATAGTCCTATAATCGACGAGTTAAAAACACAAGGATTAATTAAGTATTTCCTGAAACCCGGAAACAAACGTGGAGAATATTTATTCACTGTTGAAGCGATGGAACGTCTTTATGGTAAAGAAAAAAGAAGGTAATAGAAAGCCCTCAGCACCCACCAAGACTGCGAGGACTTTCCACAATATCATTTCCATTCAGAAAGGATGACAAATATGTCAAACGCTTTACAAATTAAAAATGATGAAGCTATTGTATCACATTCTGAAAGACCACAACAGACACCTCAGACGCCAAAAAATAAGCTACTTACCAAATATTACGCACTGTGTGAATGGTTTGGAATTGATGGTTGTAACGAGTCTCAACTATACTTTTTCGGTACTTTTCTTGCACCTATTATTCTATTCACAATAACGTACGTGATGGGAGGTGTCTACTATGGCTTCTAATGGAAGCATTAACAAAATTAACGTTGGGGATTATGTAACATTTTCTTACCGTCATAACCCACCTCTGCAAGTAACAGGATACATTGTAAAGGTACTTGAACATACTAGTATGGTAGATATTTCTGAAATGGAATCCTTTTTCCAACTTGGAATTGATGGACGCCAAGTTGTTCGACATGAGCAATATAAACCCGTTCCATTCAAATCCTGTAAAAAGTGGCACAGTGAGTATGTACCTATTTGATGTGAGCTATTCTGTGGATGGAAACAACTTTTCAAAGTCTTTTCTGCTGGCTGAGTCGGGAGATGGATTTGAACTCCAACAACAGTTGCAAACCTTGCTGGAACAAGAACACGTTGCACCTGTATACATGATGGAAACAGATTTGGAAGAACTATAACCGATCATACAGCATACACAAAAAAAGAGGTGAAAATATTGATTAGTTTTCTCATAAGTGGTTCTGTTGTCTTATTCTTGGCTGGTGTTTTATTTACATTTCTAAAAAAAGGATTATCTATTTTTTCTAAATGCGCACTGATCGGATTAAAATTATACGGTATCATATTTGTAGGTGTCCTCATCACGTATGTATTCTATTGCTTTCACTATTATGCGCAATAAGGAGGCGTTTTTTTGAAAATTAGTGCCTATACACTTTCTTATACCATCGTAGCACCAAGTGGAGAAATATACCCGACACAAGAAGTAGTCATGTATACAGCCTCACAAGAGCGTGCGATTCAATTACTAGATGATGAAATGCAGCGAAGATTAGGGAAGGGATACAATCGACATATCTCTTGTACAAATCAAGAAAAAGAAGAACACGAACCCATCCAACTGTCCCTTTTCTAACGATAAAAACCCTTCAGGTCGTTAGCTTACCTGAAGGGAAAAATCGAAACAAATGCCTCCTGCTTGTAGGCATTTGCTATGGGTGTTCAATATAATGGAATATATGGAACACCTTGATTGTATCATATACTCATATAGAGGAATACTGGAAAATTCATCATGTATTCCTACACAAAACCCCCTTGGAATCGCATGAAACATGCATCTGACTCTCAAGGGGATTCCCTTTACACACCTCGCCACTACTCTCTTATTCTATAGCCATTCCGTTGCCAAGACTGCGTGCTTTGCTTTGCTACGCCTTACCTATACTAAAAAAAAGAGCAGGCATACAATACAACGTCAGTATTGTGTGCCTGCTATCCATAGGGATTTTGATTTGTATTGAAGCTACTATGAAAAAAGTAAAACATGTTAAACTCCGCATAATTGGAAGTCATATTAATTGATCTTCCCTATTATACAGCAAATATCGACGGGATGACAGAGAAAACCCCTTATTTCAAATGTTTCCCTTTTGTTTTACATGCTTTTACATTATAGTACGTGAAATTATTACTTTTCTTTTTAACCATCTCCAATCCCTCACTTCATACAAAAAGCGAAACCCCTTGCGAGAGTAAGAGTTTTCGCTTTTTTATTTTACTAGCATACCCTTTACAACAAGTTGCAATTTATACTTCAGTGTAGTCGCAACTTGTAGCTATTAATATGTATGCTATATTCCGCAAAATAATTACATTTTAATTATCCATTTTACTATTATTAATCTATTCATCAGCATTCACTTTTATGTCCAAATGTTTCTTCTGTATAAAAATTGGACATCTTGGACAACCTTGTAGCAACTATTAAAATATAAGGGTGTTAATTATGAACTGGTTTAATTTAGGTAAAAAGCGAAGCAAATTTGGACGTTGGATAGACAAACAGTCAGACATCACTCAATTAGATTTAGAAAATACTTCAAAATTAAGTAGAGGAACGATTTCTAGAATATGCAATGAAGAATCCTATCAACCTAAATATTCTACAATTTTTAAGATTAACAAAGGATTAAGGATATTGAAAAAAGACGTTAAATATGAAGATTTTTTTTAGAGTAGCGTATATGCTTACCATACGTCTTTCATTAAATATGTCTGCACATACACATTATGTTTCAGCGCATAATTCATTAATTGCTTCTCCCTACAGTCAGATATCGTACAAAAGATGATGATGGGCTTAATTTTCTGTTGCTTCTGATAAATGTTAGTTAAATAAGCATAATACTGTATTTTCTTTTCATTCACTTTCATGTGCTGAAGCCGATCTATTTCTACAAAGTGGGGGACATTATCTTTTGTGAAAAATGCGTCTGGGACAATTGTTTTTTCTTCTCCTTGATAGCGCAGCGTGATGACTTGCTCTGTTTTCCAATCAGGAAAATCTAGCCACATCCATGCTTCATTACGTAATAAGATATGTTCTAATTGATGCTTCTTTTTTCTTTCTTTTGCCTGTATGCCGAGTAGTGCCATCCCTTTTTTATTGAGATAATACACATACTCTCGGTTGTGCGAAGTCACATGACAGTAGGAGCGTAAATCCTTCAGAATACGATTGGCATTCCGAATGCTACCTAGACAATGAATGGCTTGCAACTGTCGTCTAGACGCAAATTCTAATTTACTTAAACTCGATAAAATCTCGATTTGTCTCGATTTTTGTTTCAGTTTTTGATGTTTCAATTTGTTTCACCACCTCGTAAAATATAGTTTAGATAAAGCTTTCTGTTTTTAAATCACCCTCATGTAAAGCTTAAACTATACCAAAAGATTCCTTACGGAATTTGTTTCGATACTGTTGAATTTCTCAGATACAATGGATGTATGGAAAGGATCCATCGGGAATTTGCTTATCACCCCTGTAGCAGTGTCTACGATACTAAGTCTGTTACCCGAGCCATTGTTATCACTACCAACACACTAGCTGTTTCGATAGCGAATTGGGCTTTTGAATAGTAGTTCAAAAGGTAGCCCCCAAAAAGCTGTCATTGTATTCTTGTAGGCGAGGTTGTGGTTACGCAATGAGCTTCTGGGAAATCCCACAGTATCGAAGCATTTTCTAAATTATTCATGAAAGGAGGTCCTTCCAAATGAAATTATTTGTTGGTTTAGATGTCAGCTCTGAAAAACTAGATGTTTGTTTTTTATCAGACGATGATAAGTTGACAATCCTTCTGGAAGAGAGTCTAGGTAATGACATAGAAGGTGCCAGCCAAATCAAACAAAAAATCTTGACATTTCAAAAGGTCTACTCGTTTTCTCAAATTGTGATTGGTATGGAGTCCACCTCTATGTATAGTTTTCACCCTGCAACATTTTTTAACGAGGATCGAGAACTACAACGTATCAATACCGTCGTTACAATTGAAAATCCTTTTCGAATCAAACAATTCAGCCGAATATTTGATGAAGATAAAACCGATAAAAATGATGCGATGCGAATCGCTGACTTTTTAAGAATCCAACGGTATACTACCTCTCCAATTAAAGAAGAGAAATATATGGCGCTACAACGCTTAACTCGAACACGTTATCAACTAATTGGACAGCTTGTAGAAACGAAACAGCATTTTCTTGAAAATTTAACTTACAAATGTAACGCGCTCACGCGCGAATTGAAAAATAGTAAAACGACTTCTTCTGTATTTGGCGCAACCTTACTGTCTTTAATGACAGAAGATTATGGATTGGATGAGTTAGCCCATATGCCTTTAACAGATTTCGCTTCTTTACTTCAAGAAAAAGGAAACGGTCGATTTAAAAATCCGGAAGGATTAGCGAAAACAATTCAACGCGCCATTACGATGTCTTACCGCTTAGGTGAAGTGGCTCAACAATCTGTCAATATTATTTTGAGTGTTCTTGCCCGTGAAATCCGTGCACTAGAAGCTAGTATCAAAGACCTTGATAAGGCAATTGAACAGCTCGTCATTGTCTTACCAGAGTATCAATGTCTGACAAGTATTCCGGGTATTGGCAAAGTTTACGCTGCGGGATTACTTGCCGAAATTGGACAAATTCAACGCTTTGAAGATCAAACAAAACTAGCTAAATACGCCGGATTAAGTTGGAAAATCAAGCAATCAGGCAATTATCAGTCTGAGAATACACCATTAACCAAACAAGGCAATCGTTATCTTCGCTATTACTTAGTTGAGGCTGCCAATTCAGTAAGAAGATATTTGCCTGAATATCAAGTGTTTTATCAAAAGAAATACAACGAAACACCCAAACATCAACACAAAAGAGCCATCGTCTTAACCGCAAGAAAATTTGTGCGTCTGGTGGATACGCTACTACGTAACCATCAACTCTACACGCCACCAAGGAGCGTGATAGAAAAATAACCCTTGGTTATTGATGCACCCTTGGAAAACGGCCCGAAAAAATTGCATTTTTGGTCGGGTCTATTTCCGTATGCTTTAAAAAATTGCACCTAGAAAAAATCAGTCTTGTTTTACTCTTGACTTATTACCACTAGACTTATACTGTTTTAATGTATTCCACATTTCCTTATTGGACAGATAAGGCACTTGAATTTCTTCTACACGATCTGTTTTGAAAAGCGCTCGCCCTGGTATGGATGGAAGTTCTTCTAATCCACTTTCATCTATCGCCACCTGTGAAGCCACTACGGTCGGTAAGCGGAATCCAATCTTGGCATCACTATTTTGTTTAATCTGTCTCGGTAATGTATCAGAAGTCGGGTACTGGGTACAAAAAATCAAGCGAAACCCCAATGCTCCGCCAATCCTCGCTATTTCCGATAACATTTCTTGACACATATAGAGCATATCTCTCTTTTGTTTTGGCAATCCCTGTGTTGGACACAAGTTCGCTGATTCATCAACTATAATGAAATAGCGTTCTTTGATCGGCGTATCTACAATGTTGGTAAAATAAGAATCTTTCATGCGTACTACCTGTTCCACCATCTTTTCACGAATTCTTGTCAACATATGTTAGTGATAGGTAAGGATTTGAAGTTATCTCTACCTTTTCCCCCACTCCACACCGTACGTGAGACTTTCATCTCATACGGCGCTCCATCTAATTTGTTTATTGTTTAATTTTTTCTAAATTACAAACTCTTCGATATTGGTTTATTCGTTTAACTTGTTCCACAGTCAACGAATGTTTTTGAAAGTAAGATTCAATCGTTTGTTTATTTGTCATATGAATTAATCTATGAAGTTCTTTATGAATGATTCTAAGATTTGCGTATTCATCTGTTCCACCTAATTCCTTCGGAATATAATGGTGGCAATGCAGCTCACTTGCTGGTAAAAATTCTTTAAGTATCTCACATTTTCCATTCAACATAGAATACCTTGCCATTCGATTATCCAAGTATTCTATACTTTCATTAGGGATATTTGCAGTTAATAGTTTCTTCATTTCGCTTAACACCAATTTATTTAACTCAATATGTTTGGCAATCCTTCGGCCTTTTTGAGTGTAAGGCGTTTGAGTTTGCGTGTAATTCCATATAGTTGCTGTTTGTATATCCGCTAGTGGAAATAAGTAAATACCACATACTTTAAATGTTCGATAATTATTTTTAAAGAATTTTGTATACACCGGAGGTGCATTGATTGGAACTTCATATTTTCCGACACCTTTTAATCGATTGAATATTACTAATGATAGGTTAAATGCAAGCTGTTTCATTTCAATATTTACATGTGTAACGTACCTAAAATAGTTACGCAGTCCAAGTACATAGGCATTATATAATTGCACATTTTTCCGAGTTGATGACAATTGAATAGCTTTTATTCGCTTTTTAATCTCAAGTTTGATTTGCTTCTTTTTCTTATTTGATATCCTAGAGTTACACACCCATTTGTTTCTTTTGGGTACTACATATAATGAATATCCTAAGAACTCAGATTTATTTTTCCTAAGGTTGATTATTCTAGATTTTTCTGGTGAAATATCCAACTTCAATCGTTCCTTGAGATACATTTTTGTCGCGAAAAACCATTTTTGTGCCGTTCGGAAATCCTTTGCCATAATTTTTAAAGTGAGTAGACCGAGGGAACCTCCCCCTCAGTCTCTCTCAGAACCGTACGTGAACCTCTCAGCTCATACGGCTCCCATTATTCATTGCCGGTAGTATTCCATATTTCCAATGCGCAAATAGCTTACGCTCTCGTTGTGCAATAGCGCCTAACCAATATTCTGCTTTCCTTCGATGTTTTCGCTTCTTATATTTCCGCCGAACCCATTTTACTAAGCCGCTATTGATATACCGCAATACACTATACATTTCTGATTTATAGAAATGTCCATAATAATTAATCCATCCCTGGATTTTCTTATTAAACATGTTGGAAATATCCTGTAATGTTTTATCTGCTTTCAGCTGTAATCGCCAACTTCTCACTTCTTTCCTAATTGCTTTCTTAGCTTTATCAGCAATAGCTGGTGAGAAGTTTGTGAAGAATTTTCCATGTCTGTTCTTTGAGTGCCTTGGTCGAAACGTATACCCAAGAAAATCAAAAGAAGTGTTCGGATAGTTCAGTTGTCTATCATCATCTTTACAATAGGCAATTTTCGTTTTCTCTAAGTTTAGCTCTAGTCCAAACAATTTAAATCTTTCTTCCAGTCTTCGTTGAAGATATTTTGCTTGTTTCAATGAAGTGCAATGTGCTATTCCGTCATCTGCGTATCTTGCCCAAGGAATACTTGAAAATTCTTTTACCATAAAATCATCAAATGTGTAGTGGAGAAACAAGTTCGCAAGAACTGGACTGATGACTCCACCTTGCGGTGTGCCGGCTGTTCTTTCTATTAAGCTTCCATCTTCCATTTGGAAAGGTGTTATTAACCATCTTTGTACATAGAGCGTAACCCATTCTTGGTTGGTATGACGCTTTACCATTTCTATTAGATAGTCATGTCGAATGTTATCAAATAATCCTTTAATATCGAACTCTAACACCCAATCCTTCCGCCAACACCTTTTCCTTGTCGCTTCAATTGCTTGAATCGCTGACTTATTTGGTCGGTATCCATAAGAATCTTCATAGAACAATCTCTCCACGTTCGGTTCAAAATAGAGTTTCGCTACCATCTGTGCCACCCGGTCTTCAACTGTTGGAATACCTAATGTTCTTGTTCCTCCATTCTTTTTAGGAATAGCTACTGCTTTCACTGGTTTTGGAAAATAACTTCCTGAGGACATACGATTCCATAATTTGTACAAATTATTCTTCAGGTCCATTTCATACATTTCGATGGACTGTTCATCCATTCCATATGTCCCTTTATTGGCTTTTACTCGCTCAAATGCCATCATTACAACATTCTTTGAAATACCAAACGGTTTTGTTTCTTGCATAAGCTCCTCCTCCTTTCAAAGTTGGCTTATCCTTGAAACTGAATAACCTGGATTCTTCGCTCCACTTCCATTACAGAAGCTTCTTCACTACTACAATCCAATCTGCCCCTATGACTGCATCGGTACTCTTTTCTTGTGGTTCTTCCACTTGAAATACTCCCTTAACATCAGTCCGTAGGTTCCCACGTTCCATACAAATGCCTGTGTTATGTTCATGCCACCTTTATGCCGCCCACCACTTAGACAGTAAACAGGTTTCCTCTAAGCTTATCCTAGGTTAACGACTACCCCCTAGTTTTGATGGAATCTCTACGCTTTCGACATTTCCGTAAGTGGTTCACATGTTCGTTCATCTCCATAACACACACCTGACAATTCTTGATTGCCTTTTCCTTAACGCTCAATACCATAGCTTTTGACTACAGCACCTTAAGGTGGTTTGAAATCTCCACCTGCATGGCGACTTCGACGGGCCCACCGTCATCATTTGTACAGCATAGTTGCTTTGAGCAGTCTAGCTACTCACGCACACTTTCGTGGCGCACAATCATCTGCATAACGAACAATAAATCCTTGTTTCAGTTTAGTACCTTTCATCGCTCGCTTTTGATTTGCATTATTTGTATATGGATATGATGTTTCAAAATGGTGCCATTGGCTTGCTATCCATTGGTCTAAATCATTTAACACTACATTGGATAGTAATGGCGAGAGTATTCCACCTTGTGGTGTTCCCTTTTTTGGAATTCCAAACCCCTTAATTGGTGCTTTTAGAATTAAATAGATAAGTTTTAACACTCGCTTATCCTTAATCCCCATATTCCACAATTGTTTTAAAAGTAATGTGTGATTGACGTTGTCAAAGAATCCTTTTATATCTATATCTACCGCGTAATGAAAAGTATTTCTACTTATCAAAAACATTACTCTAGAAATGGCATGTTTTGCTCCTCTTATCGGACGAAATCCATAACTATGTTCGTAAAACTTCGCCTCACAAATTGGCTCCAAAATTTGCCTAATCATTTGTTGAATTAACCGATCAAACATTGTTGGAATTCCTAAAGGTCTTCTATCTCCATTGGGCTTAGGAATAAAAACTCTCTTTACTGCTTTTGGTTTATATAACTCTAGTTGTTTACAAACTAATGATAAAAACTCTTTTTTATACATTGGCTTATAATTATCTATCGTGAACAAATCCGTGCCAGCAGTTTTGGATCCCTTATTAGATTTTATTGTTCGGTATGCTAAAAGAATATTGTTCTCCGAAACAATCAATTCATATAGACCATGAAATGATTTATTCATCAGACTTTTTTCATATAACCTATCAAATATTTCTTGCATATTGTAATATTCCCAATATCTCATTGTTGTGCTCAACTGTGGAAACCTCCTCGGTTTTTGCCCACATTCCTACCTGACCATTGAGCTTCATTTTCTTAAAATTAAACATAAAACAAACCAGACTTGGGGCTATCCCTCCACGTTCATTAGACGCTTCAACGGTACTGTGCCCCTACCTTCACAAAAATAAAGGAATTTCGGCTCATCACCTTATATCCACCTGCCCAGTAGTAGCTGTTTTCATGTAGCAGTTTTTTGCTTCCCACGTTCCAATATATCTAGCTATTCATGATAACCGTAGGTGTTTGCTATAAGCCTGTAGAGTTTATAAGCTCATCGTTGCTTATCCCGAATTTCTGCCATCCGACCCTTACTTTTCGGTGCTCTACCACACTCTTGTGTGCTATACCTTTCGGTATAGTGCAATTTTAGACCCGTACATTCGCAAATTCGTCAGACCCATAAGAGCCATTCTCACCATAGTTATCTTTTCAGCCATCCGACCTATCCTACACCATATGATTAAAAATCACTTAGGCTCGTTCAGCCGACTTCACCTAGCTTCATACACAAACTGTCTACTAACAAGTCATGCATGTAGGAGTATTAATGGAGTTGTTTCAATTCAACATGACGATTTTCATTCCAACTCTCGATATATTAGTTATTGTTGCTTAAGATAAATTCCAGCAACACTCTCACTTCACGTCTAAACGCTTATAGAGAAACGTGTCGCGCCAAATGCTTGCATGGGATTCTCCGCCACTTCTTCTACTTGCAATAAGTCCCTGTAGGGACTAAACTCTAGACCTTCTTTTAAGTCAATCACATAGAATTTCACATGATTGGGTTGCTGTAAAATTAAGTTCGTCATCATATTTTTGAGAAAAACTGTCTTGCCAAAACGAGTCATCCCACTCACGCACATATGCGGTGTTTTTTCAAAATCATGATAAATCATTCGATCTAACGCTCTTCCCATGATGACGTTCCATGTCTTCTCTCGTAACAATTCACTGGACCAATGCCATTTTTCAGGAATACATTGCTGGAATACTCGTATAAACAACTCCCGTTGTTGAAAGGAAATCATCACGGGTTTATACAACCCTTCCTCTAATACTTGCGCTAATTTCTGTATGAGCTGACTCGGCACACCTAATGGCAGCCGATAGATAAACGTCGTACTGATATCGTCCTCTGTTTGTTTCAAAAATACAGGGTACTGCATTTCTCCTTTATGTTGTACGC
The DNA here is from genome assembly GCF_038005385.1 of Bacillus sp. FSL K6-2944. Taxonomy (NCBI): domain Bacteria; kingdom Bacillati; phylum Bacillota; class Bacilli; order Caryophanales; family Bacillaceae; genus Bacillus; species Bacillus sp. FSL K6-2944. Next base: position 61,837 of record NZ_JBBOTE010000010.1, read on the forward strand.
ACACTTTCGTAATTTCAAAAAACGCTTTGATTTTCTTTTTATCACTTAGCTCTTTTCCCTTATAAAAATACGCCACTGTCAAAAACGTAATTGGTACGAATAAAAGCGAAAACATATACTCCATACCTCCCTAGAGGTAGTTGGGGTTATGTAGTACATAAGAAAGAAGTTGTTTCCATGCATTGCGACAGCTCCCTTCAACTACCCGATAAAATACTAGCGTAGAAATACATCGAGCATATCACGTAGCACATACCACACCGTACCAATTAACAAGCATTTGAGACCCGTACGTAGCATCCAATCAGGAAGGTGAAGCCCTTTTCTTTTCAGCAATTTAATACCCATAACGGTTGCTCCTGTCACGCCATATACAATCCCTAATTCGCCTATAATGGTCATGTTATCGCCATCCTTTCGGTTGAATGGATAAATTCCCTTGGGCATCCTTAAACAACTGATAATCTTCTAATAATTCATTCCAAGATACCGGATGCTCTGTTCCGTATAAATCACCTTCAATTTTTTCACTCAAATAGTAGTACCCTCGGTATTGTCGATCTAAATACACCTCATGCCGCAGCATATGCTCCTGTATCGCAGTGATATCCTCCTCTTTTCTCGCCCCCCTATACATTTCCTGTAACGTTCGAGAAGAATACAAATAAGGCGTACTATACAACATTTGGTATTGATTCATATATCCTCACCATCCCGATAAGATTCTAGGTTCTTTAAATATATATGAAGAGATAGTAGCAAAATAAAGTTGTACACAGAAAAAAACGCCATTTTCTAAAATAGCGTTTCTACTCAAGGTTATATTTTTTCATCAATGATTGATAGGGAAGCGAATATCTCTTCCGCCTGAAAGGCTCCTCTTATTATCAGATATCGGTTTTGCTTCAGGAAGCATTTCTCCAGTAGAACGATTAATCCAGTTCGAACAACTATTGATGCGCCATTCTTTATTTTCTTCTATCCACTCGATCCAAGTTTCAATATCTACGTTTTGCCCGTATACACTGGGAGGATCATTGTACTTCACATATGTAGTGACCGTTTGATTAGGCTGATCGATTTGGCTGTATTTGTCTAGCACTTGAAATGTTTGAATCCCTCCTTCTTTTGTTGCATCTCTCCAGTCTGCAAGGTACGAATACTTCGGCAACAACTCTTCCTGCACACGTTTCGTTAAATATGTTTGTTGAATTTCGCGCACCTTTTCATCAGATACTTTATAGCCTTCTTTAAACACATACGGATTTAAATATTCTTTTGTACGTTGCTCAACTACCTTCACATCTTCTGCTGTTACTTTCTTTTTAGACTCGGTCTTTTTTGATGTTTGTTGCACTTCCTGTTTTGCTGCCTGCTGGGCATTCGGGGAAGCACCGTTTTTAGCTACGATGATTCCAACCATAACCCCCACTACAACTAACAACACACCAATGACACTATATAATACCTTTGTCTGTTTCAAACTATTCACCCTTTCTCATTATAGTTCCAATCCTCTGTTTTTCATTTTTTGCCTTCTGATTTCTTGTTGGTGCTCATATTCTCTTTCTTTAGCTTCTTGGCGCATTTTTTGACGCGTACGCTCCAGAATATCTGATACTTCCAGCAAGCCATCTAAACGATTTTCTTTCTCTTGGAATTGATGATACGACAACTTCAGTTCTTCCAACTCTGCTTGGCGTGCTTCCCCATTTTCTTTGACTAACTCTTGCTTGAGTTGTAGAACCTCTTTCGCTTTTTCAATGCGCTCCTGTACAGCCTGATACTCTTTGAGTAATGTTTGATCTCGTAGTACCACTCGCTTGAACGTATTTCCTTTTGTTTCTAACTCTTTCTTCTTTTCTTCCGCTTGCGCTAAGATTTGTTCTGCCTGATGTACTTTCGCAAATTTTTGTACCACCGCTGATACATGCGAAATACTGTGCTTCACGTGCAATTTTTTACGAATAATTTTATCTTGTAGGTCTTCCAAGTTCCCTTGACGATTCACAAAATCGTACACCGTTCCACTTTCTTCATTCCACTGTTTCATTTGAACCAATACTTGTCGCTCTTTTTGACTCAGTAAATGACGATTCGTATACAAGTCTTTCAGCTCTGGATACGTTTCTCCTACATAGCGAATCGC
>NZ_JBBOTE010000011.1:0-33209 GCF_038005385.1 Bacillus sp. FSL K6-2944
ATTTAATAAGACAAATTTTGAAACGGAATATTAGACAATCAGAGAGGAATACGTTTTACCAAAGTAACTATCAAAGTCATTACCATGTTTGTAACCAAAGAATCTATCATGATAGTACTATCAAAAGACATCTTCGATTATCACATGTTTTTAGGGGATTTTGAGTTTTGTTTATAGTAGGAAGAACGGAATGAGAAAAAGGAGAGGGAGCAATGAATAATTCTTATGAAATTATTGGGAATCAAATTAAATATTATTTGCGGGATGATCCAACGAGAGGGTGGAACAACATACCTAGTCCGCAATTTCGAAATGTGAAAGAAATGACAGAATGGTGTGGAAGTTCAACAAACGAAATTATGTGTGTGTGGGATGCGCTCAATCAAAATGCTATGAGTACAACGGATACAACAGATTTCTTATATAGATGGATTAGTTGGTATGCGACAGAACCATTAGACAGTACAGCACAAGAAATACGAAAGTTACCAGATGAACTTGCGAGTTTCATAACAAATGTATCTGTTGATACATTTGAACTCATTAAGAATACCTCTCATATGGTGTTAGATTGTATATGCTTTGTATTGGACTGGGTACCCAATTTGTTAACGATATTCTTTTTTTAGGAGGGAAAACATGCTAAATCGAAAAGAAACAATTTCTTTTCAAGCCTTTATGGACCAATCTTATAAGAAGAAAAAGCAAACAAAAATATATAGCATTGGCCCTATTAGCCCGTTCGCATTTTTTCATATGTCATCACCGCTTGTTCATACGTATGTAGCCTTAGGAATAGTAGGCGGCCTTACAATTGGAGCTGTTTTGTTGGAAAAATACTTAGTACGAAATGATTATGTTTTTGCATCCAATATCCTTTCTAATGGTCTATATTACGGTGTAAGAATTGGAGGGATTGGGTTCATTGGTTATGTATTTATTCGCATTTTACTCATGTTGTAAGGAGGGTGAACAATGAAAGGATGGTTAAAAAAGAAAAAATATAAATATCAGTTAGAAGAAGTATTTAAGAAAGCGAAACTATACGATGAGCACATGACACGAGGTGGAAAGGTCCCCATTTATCCTACGATTCATGATGTTTTCGAAGGAAAGGAAAGTGTACGGTACACTTTTACATTGCCAAACGGCGTTGATCCAGCTCAAATTCATAAGAAATGGTTTTGTTTTCAGCAAATACTAGGTGAAAATCTTATGATGGAAGGTAGTATTAAAAAGTTTGTACTCCATGTATTTCATTCTAATGCAAGTTTACAGCCTTACGATTACAGTTATAAACAATGGCAACCATTATTAAAACAATATCGTCTTCCTGTTGTAGTAGGGCGGGACCAATTCGGAAATGCGATTGTGTATGATATGGTTGATTCAAATACACCGCATTTACTGATTGCGGGAGAAACAGGAAGCGGAAAAAGTAGTATGGTGCGCGTGATTTTAGCCACATTAATCCAACATATGTCACCAGAGCATTTACATTTGTACCTGGGTGACTTAAAAAATTCAGAGTTTCATTTTTTAAGAAGAGTGAAGCACGTGAAGTACGTTTGCATGGAAGAACATGAAATGACAAATATGTTATCAAAATTATGGAAAGAGGTATTGTATAGAAGAAAGATAATGGAAGAATATGAGCTGGGTCATATTGATGAATACAATCAAATCACAAAAGATAAACCTTTACCCTACATTTTTCTTGCCATTGATGAAGTAGCAATGCTACAGGACGAAAAGGAATGTGTCACCATAATAGAAAAAATATCAGCTGTTGGCAGATCGCTTGGTATCTTCCTTATGCTAAGTATGCAACGTCCAGATGCAAAAATACTTGATGGTAAGTTAAAGCTCAATTTAACGGTAAGAATGGGCTTTAAATGTGCAGATTTAATTAACAGTAACATTGTGGGGACGCCTGGATCAGAAAACTTAAATCAATCGGGCCAAATGATTTTAAAATTAGATGGTTTAAAAAAGGTGCAGGCTCCTTTTTTGTCATTGGACCAGGCAAAAGAAATAATTGAACCGTATCGTTTATCTAAAGAGCAAAGTGTAAAGAAAGAAGAGTCAGAGCATCAAGAAGACAAAATCTTTGGGGTGTTAGATGATGCTAACGAATAGAGATAAGCAAATTATAGGGCATTTACAGCAATTTAGATGTATGTCACGTGATGATATTATTGATCTTCATTTTAGAAATGTGAAAAATGCAGTAACATGCTGTAATACTGTTACAAAGCGGTTAAGCCGCGAAGGATATATTGATGTAGATACATCGCAACGTCCATACGTGTATTTTTCTTATCCAAATACCATTCGTAAAGGAAGCCAAAAGATACGTCATTTTTTAGCGATTGTAGATGTATATAAGCAGTTATTACGAACCGAAAGACCAAAGATATTTCAAGTAGAACCTAAGTATAAGAAAGGTTATATGGAACCCGATATATTTACCATTTGGCGTAAAAGTCCATTTTTTATAGAAGTCCAGAACTCCATTTATAATAAGGCTACGATCCAAACGAAAATAAAACGTTATGAATCGTATTTTCGTAGCATGGAATGGAAAAAAGAATCTTGGCAACCGAAACATAATATGATATTCCCCTCACTTTTAATCCTTACTGACTTCAAATATCCAATCTCTAGTTCTAATTTCCGTATTTTTCAAGCGCCCTCTATTCAGCATTTTCTTACACAAGTACAGCAACCTAAAGATATTTCGGTTCAAATAGGTTCAGTCAAAGCAAAATTATAAAAGTACAAGATACTGTTTCTTGTGCCTTTCACATATCCCAAAAATCGGTTATTTTAGCGTTCCGTTCAACTTTTCTTATTGCTCGGATAATCTTTTGAACAACAGGGAAACTCGGAATGTGAGTTTTATTATTACATAGTCTAGAAATTGTATTTCGACTAACTCCAGTTTCTTGTTCTAATTCCTGCTGTTCTATTCCATGCCGATCCAACCACTTGCCTAATTTTGTACGATTTTTTCGTTTTCCTTTCATAAAAGTGTCTTCCTTTCTTCTTCTCTATTTAACTGTTATTTTGGACACTTTTAATCTTGTTTATACATTTTAGCCACGAATGGTGCATACGTCTTCTTGATGGTGCATATATTTAAAATAGACAGAGAGCTTAAAAGATTTTTGTAATTATTTTGTGGAATATGGAATACATATACATTGCAACACTTGTTGATAAAAACATGTCTAATGACAAGTGTTGCATAACGGGTTTCGCGAAAAGATTTGGATTTTAATAGAGAAATAGTCGATTATAGGGGAACACCACTAAAAAATTTAGCGGTGTTTTTTATTTGATTTTATGGAAAATATCACATACCGTATGAGATGTGAGAAATTTGTTTTCTTTAGTGCCTAGCATAGAGATTTAGTATAATATTTTTAAGAATATTTTGTTTATTTTAGAGAGGAATGAGGGGGATTGGATGCATAAAATCACTTTAACAGGATATGCGATTAACAAGGTCAGAGTGGTAGATGATGTGTTATGTGCGTTTGAAATGGAGGAGAAAGGCTCTGATAATCCACCTAAGGGATTACCCAAAAGCACCAGGATTTCATACACTGTATTTGCTAACAAAAAACAATTAAAGAAGATGGGGATTGAGTTAAATAAAAAACCTCATCAGAAGTTATTGATTCAGGGAGAACCAACTCTTGATGTACCATTAGATATTTGTCAGGGAGAAATAGGAGTAGTTTGTTTTCAGATTCAGGTTTTACCAGAAAAAACAGATGCACAAGGAAATCAAAATGATCAAGAGAAAAAGGAAAAAATAAAAAGTGCCCCAATGCAATATCCAAAAGGGACACAAAAAATTATAGATATTGATGCTGTTGTGATTCCAAATGATTTTCAGCAACGGCTACCAAGAGCAGAAAAAATACAAAGTATCGTTTCTTATTTTGAGAAGGAAAACGGCTTTGATAGACCGATTACAATCAATGAAAAAAGTAGTGTATTAGAGGATGGTTATGCTCGATATTTAGCGGCAAAAGAGATGGGAATACATAAGATACCTATAGCTTATATAAAGTGATTATGACAGCTTAGAAGCATTCTAATTATATAATGTTTTATAAGAAGTAAAGCGAACTGGTTATGTTTGTTTTACTTCTTATTTTGAAAAAAATTAAACCATCTTCTTTTCTTTGTTTGTTGTACATCGCTTGCAACTTCTTGTCTTGTTTCTAATACATTATTTAGAATTTCAATAAATTTTTTATCTCGTTCTTGTAAGAATGTTCTTTGTTCTTGTATCTCTTTTAAAAGTAATACATTTTGTTCTTCAATTCGATTTAAGTACGTTAACAGTTGTTCATTTTCATCTACAACATGTACAACGGGGGAGTCCCCTTCCAGGATTGCGCGGACTTCTTCTTTCGTTTTTCCTTCCTCAAACAGTTCCTTAACACGTCTTAACACTTTCACACCACTTGCTGAAACCATCTTCCTTTTACCAGTCTTTTTTATTTCAAAGAAGTGCGGGAAATGGTTAATATATCGAGAGATTGAGGTATGGCTAATTCCTAACATATCAGCTAATTCTTGAATTGAATACCACTTCTCCACCACAACACCACCTTTTGAATACATAGTTTTTCTTTCATTTCTAATACGATGAAGTGATGGGGTTATCCTGCATAGGTGATGATGAGATGTTCAAGAATAGGAAAAAGGGTGCGTTTGGTGCACCCTTTTTCTTTGGTTTATCAAATTTAATTGGGTTTACTAAGCGTATGGATCATCAATCTCATCGAGCGATTCCCAGGAAGTTTTTTGTGGTTCTTCGTGAGATTCCCTCATCTCCGCTATTTTATCATTAGATTCGACAAGTGGTTGAGCTAAAGCGACTGAGGGAACAGAAATTTGTTGTTCTTGTTCTTCTAGCACTGTCTTCAGATGTTTCGTCTGTGCATCTAATGAAAAAGTATATTTCCGCGGCAGAATTTCCGCTACATCTGTATCGCCGATTTGTTTATGAAGTTGCTGTGCCGCATACAAAAAGAACATTGTTAAATCGCTTTGTGTGTTAATAAAATCAAGCATTTCTTGTGAAATGTCTTTTTTGATATAGACATTTGCTCTGTCTCCCGCCTTGTATACTTTACGAGCCATTATTTTTCACCGGCAGGAGTCAATGCTGTTTCTTTTAATGCTTTAAATCTTGGAGAGCAAGTGTATACAAGCAAACCACGTGCATTTATGAAAAGCGGATCTTTTAAGAAGATAACATTTGTTAAACGTTCTTTTTGTTCTAAAATTTGCTGTAGGCTTTCTTTTACGATTGCGGCACCACCACCATAAATGAATACATATGGATCATCTTTCATATCATCGATTTTATTAATGATATCAGTTGCAATTCGATTGGCTAAACCTAATAATGCACCGCGTGAGGCTTCTTTCAATCGAGTATGACGAGGATGTTCTGAATCTAGATAAATAGCATTAAATTCAGCGATGCTATCAATTGTTTTTTGTTTGTTGTTTAAGTTCCAAACTTTGATAATATCAAGCAAGGTTTCTTTAACACCATAAGGTAAACCTCTACTCATCTTATGTTTAAAACTAACACCTTGGGAAACTACTTCTTCTGTAGTACCAGCGCCAATATCAAAAGATAATAATGTTTTATCAACAAAGTCTGTTTCTGTAACTTTATCTTCTGTAGTTTCTACTTTACGTTTAATGGTCTTACCCTTTTCATCATAAACAATTCCCCATGCACCAGAGGCACCCTCTGGTAAGCATTTGCAATATTCTACCTGGATATTAACTGTTACTTCACGTCCACTTGGATGATGGAATTTTACTGTATGATGATTCATATAACGTTCTGCATACTTTGTTGCTGTTTCTGGCGTAATCGTTGCGACTGGTAATGCAACAGAAAGATCATACTTTGCATTGATTGTATTTTTGTCTGGGTGCTTTTTAATTGCACTAACTGCTAAACCAGCTAAAGTCACAAGAACCACAAGATCATCCTTAGATTTATCAGATTTCTTTTCCATTTCAATTCCTTTGATGTTTTCTTCGATCACCTTTTGTCCAACGATATAACGCATATTGTTTACTGTTAAGGCTGGTGATGAAATGGTAACATCAATATTATTTTCTAATTCTTCAAATGGGATATCTTCATCACTTAATATGTTTGTTGCTTCTCCAATATGATGTGAATAGATACTTGGTATAAATAAAGGGCCTTGACCTTGAACCATTAATTTTAAACCACTGTTCCCCGCGTCTGCACCAGCTTCAAGAATTGTCATATATAAAACCTCCTAAAGATTCTTTTTCATCGATTAACTTAATTCCATTATATGCTAAATACATCAAATAAGTCAACACTATTCCATACAAATAAATACAAGTCAATACAAATCAATACAAATCGAGGGGTAAAACACCCTGGAATCATAAAAAAACAGCTATTTTTTGTATTGATTTGTATGTATTTGTATTGACTTTTAATGATATTTGAATAGATTTATTATAAATTTATTCTGCTTAGGACAGAAATTTGTTAATGGCAAACCGAAAAAATATTGAAGAATGGAAAGAATTGCTGTATAGTGAAGTTGTCAATAAGAGTTTTCAAATTTAGGATAATTTCGAAAAATTAACATAATTTTAAATACATAGATTATTAACGAGATAGAACGAGGAATAAAAAAGGCAAATAAAAAAAGAAAAAGTCAGTGTTGGTCGCACCGACTTTTTCTCAAAACTTTATATCAAGCTATCATAACCATAGCTTGAAACCAAGTCGAACGAATTACAGTTCGTTTGACTAGTTATTAATATTGTAATTAAATACAGTTGCATTGTAACATGAAATTTGTCTAATGCGCAACTGTATTTATAGGGGTTTTTCGACAAACAATATTGATAAAATAGGTTTTTGATCAGTTCAGTGATCAATATACCTATATGTGTTTCAAGGCAGGTACCGAGATAGCTTGGTACCTGCCTTTTTTGTTTCTCCGGGGAGGAGGAACGAAGATGAGTGAATTTCGTCGAATATTTCAAAATCAATTTACAGAAGTAGCAAAACGTCAAAATGATAAGCAAACAAATGGCTATGATACTGAGCATGGCTGGACGTTTTTAAGTAATAATTGCAAGAATTTTAAAGCTGTTCGTACTTATAAAACTTTGTTTGCAATGGTTCGAGACACTACATATTACACACCTAATACGTTTTATCGCAATGATAAGCGAGATAAGGCGTCTTTACGTTGGCTAAACGCAATGGTTATTGATATTGATGTGAAAGGTAGTAATGAAGAAAACAAAGGTTTAACAGTTCCAGATGTGTTAGATCGTATTGAAGAAGCTGGACTTCCGCTGCCTTCTTTAATCGTAAAAACACCGTCTGGTGGATTTCATGTATATTTTTACTTTTCTGTAGCCAAAAGAGCGTATGTAAAAACAATCGAGTTTTATGAGCGTATTCAAAGTGAAATTGCTGAACAAATCGGTGGGGATGCCATTGCTATTGGTGCAGAACGTTATTTTCGTGTGGTGACAGCTGAAAATACAGTTTATGAGTCTAATAGTCGTGTAGCGTTCCAGGATCTTGTAGATTGGATGATTCTACAACAAGAAGACCGTGTTTCACATAGAAAGGTTGCAGTTGGCCAGTGTAATTTATTATCTCATCCAGCTGTCAGAAAGCTTCTACAAGGTGTAGAGAAAGGGAAGAGGGATAACACTTGCTATACGCTTGCTTTAGCTTTTAAAGCGTCTGAATATACAAGAGAAGAAGCTGAAAAGCATCTTCAAGAATGGAATACAAGATTAGAGCAGCCATTGGCTACATTTACAATTAAACAAAAAGTACGTAGTGCTTTCCAGGGAACAAAGAATGGTCCAGCAGCTAGCTATATACGCGAATTATCGGGTATGCCGTTTTTTTATCGACCATTTGTAGGTAAAAAGGACCGTGAATTTCGTCAATATAGTCATATGGAAGAATGGGAAGCTGATATTTTAGCATATTTAGAGAAGCACAAAGGGGAGGTATCTGGATCTCAACGCAAACTAGCAGAAGCGATGGGAATACCGTTTTCTTCGTTTAAGGTCGTTATTGGACGTTTACAAACCGCTGGACGAATCAATTTGGTTGTTGAAGGTAAAGGTCGTGGAGCAAAAACAACAATTGAATTAGTAGCCGAGGAGCAATCTACAGAACAAATAGAGCAAGAGAATAACAGAAATACAGATTCAGTGCCGGTTATGATCGATGCGCCTATATTGGAGTCTGAAAAAAATGAGCCAAATCCGTATACACTTAAGGATCTGGTGGTGGGTGGGTGTTTTGTTTCTCCTGTTATAGCTATTGATCCTTTAACATATAACACTACGCTTATCTATTCGTTATCTGCTTCTCACTTGGACTTTATACATAAAGTTTCGGCTGTTACTTCTTTTCCTCTGGATTTATTAGCTTATGTCTACTCTTTTGTCCTGGAGGAGTTTCCAGATATTTCACATGTTTATTTATTCGAGTTATTTACAACAGGTAGTTTATATCTGTTTACACGAATAGAGGATCTATTGTCGTATGTGTTTTATGAGATCCAAAATTACTACCAAGATGTGGGATAACTAGGATTTTTTGGTTGGTAAGGGGCGTAGTCCGAAGGCGAGGAAATGAGCTTGCGAATGACGAACCTAGGATCAAAAAAGAGCCAAGAATTTCTCCTGGCTTCTAGTGTGTACTAGGGTAATTTCCCCTGTGTGCTATGCACTTTCGTAGTATTACTTATTTTGGTGCATATACTAGTATTTAATATAGTGTTTTAGTGTCTAAGATAGGGATGTTATACAAATTTTTTATGAGTGGGTTAAATACTATATAAAATATTACTATAAATTGGTCATAAAACCATTGATTTCTAAGTAAATTTTGAATATAATTAAATTACCCACTAATTAACAAGATTCTTTTACTCAGATGATTGATTTTTCAAATCATATCAGATGAGTAAACAGATACTTCTTCTACTACCTTAGATTTATTGTGGGGGGCGGCATACCTTATTGTCGTCAAATCTCATTTCATCTTAGACTCCACTATTGCCAGTAAAACTAAAAATCTCAAAAGATAAACTACCAGAAAATGAAAATTTCACACTTCAAAACAAAAACCAAAAATCGCAGAAAAAAGTCAAAATGCTGGTTGTTCTCTTATTGTTCTTTGAAAATTGAACCCTTGTATTTGTTCTTGCTTTTCCGTTGAGGGAGGCTGTTACATGAGCAAAAAATCGAATGATACGGATCTGGATAATATCTTTGATTGGATTGGAGAGCATCCAAAAGAAACATCGGCATTGTTTGGTGTCGCTTCTATTGGACTTTTTGTTTGGAGGAAAGATTGGATTTTATCTCATCTTCCGTTTTCGTTCAAAGATGTTGAAATTTGGTACAGTTCAGTTTTGCTGTATGCGAAGTTGTTATTTGTAATTCTGGCTATTATGTGGTTTGTTCGTTGGATATTCTCTATTTTGCGTATTCAACGGAATTTTGAATACGCACAGTTTCTTCCTCATGAAGATGACGGTGTTTCAAAAGAAATGATTGGGCAGCTTATGCGTCGGATTCATGGAACAAAGCGTAAATGGATTGAACGTCTTATTTTTGGGCGGGAATGGTATTCTTTTATTGTCCATTACAAAATTGATGATAAAAAGGGTGCTCAATATTGCTTTTATTTAGGTGCGGAACGTTCTAAATTACATTCATTACAAGCGAACTTCAAGAGTATCTATCCGCGTCTTGAATTTTTCCCAGCAGATGATATGGAGTTTCCAGGTAAAAAGGCTGTGGGAGGTCGCTTAAAGCTGAAAAATAACAGTGTAAAAAAAGCTCTTCCGCTTTCTCGTTATAAATCGGATCAACTTCCGGGTATTTTATCGCATATGCAACCTGGGACGTGGTTACAACTGGCGTTTAGTGCGAATGATGGATGGAGATTAAAAAAATCGATTACAGAATTAGAAGAAGACATTCGTGATGATAAAAAAGCAAGTGAACGGACCGCGTTTGACAAAGAAGAATTATCGGGTTTAAAACATCGATATGCTGGGAATGAGGTTGCTTTTGATTGTGCGGTTTCACTTGCTTCTGAGCATTATCCAGGTGTTCCAATCGTTAAAGATATGGCGAATGCTATTAACTCCGTGTTACATGATGTTAATGAACTAAGATATCGCCGTTGGCGAAGGGCGGTTCAGTGGTACCCAACAACAAAGCCTTATCGTATGATTTGGACCGGGAGTGAATTAGCGAATTTACTTCATTTACCACATTTTGATGATAAAGGTTTAATGAAAAAGCTTTCGAAGCAAATTCCACATTCAGCTCGTGGCGCAGAATTATTACCAGAAAAAGTGCTGAGTAATCCTGAGGGGATTCCATTTGGGGTTCTTGCTCATCCTTTTGTGGAAAATCGAGAAGTACGTGTTCTTCCGTCTGTATTAGGAAAACACTGGTTGCTTTTAGGAGTTAACGGGTCGGGGAAATCGACCTTGATTAATAAAGTTTTAATGGATATTATTTATGGACTTCTTAAGAGAAAGAAAGGTGAAAAGTCTCCAGGTTTTTCTTTTGCTGATCCAGCACAAGATACAGCTCTAGTTTTGCTTAATCAGATGTTACTAGCTGAATTAAAAGGCGAAACCGTTGATTGGAGTTGCGTTCATTGGATTTCTTTTAAGAATACTGAATATCCTTTAGCTATGAATTTACTGTATAAACTTCCTGGTGAAACCAATGAGTTTGTAACGGATATCATTATGAGAATTATCCGTGAAAATTTCCAGGTTGCTCAACAGGCGGAACGTTTACTTCGATATTGTATTGAGACTTTACTAGCTGATCCTGTGGAAACACACACACTTCTAGGTGTAAAACGTTTGCTTAGAGACTATACGTTTCGAAAACGTATTATTTCACGGTTGAAAAACAACCCAGAAACAGCAGAATTATATGATTTCTGGATTATGGAAGCGCCAGATTTATTAGAAGTCTCCACGACTCCTATTTTGAATCGTCTAGATATATTTACATCTAACACACTATTTAAGCGAATGTTTGGGCAGAAAGAGTTTGCTTTACCAGTGAGGAAATGGCTTGATGAGGGGCATATTATTTTTTATGATTTCAGCGGTATGAGTGAAAGAGAAATTAGTGTGATAGGTAGTGTATTGACGTATTTATATTACCGGGTAGCTGATAATCGTCAAGGAAAGCCTTTACTCCATCAGTTTGTAATTGATGAAGCAGCAAAAGTAAAAGCTTCTATTTTTCCATATATGATACGTGAACAACGCAAAAAAGGGCTTTCTTTGGGGATTGCAACACAGTCAATTAAAGATTTAGATAAAGAGCTTCAAAGTGCATTAATTAACGTACAAGGAAACTTTTTCGTATGCCGGCAAGGTTCGGATGATGCGCAAGTATCAACGAAATTCTTTAAAGTGGCTGGTAAAGACAAGGATGAGTCCACATATACGGAAGGATTTTTAAGTAGTTTATCTGATCGCGTTGCTGTTATCCGTACACAAGATCATATTGATGGTGTAGATCAGACAGTCCAGGCAGTTGTAAAAGTTCCTCCGCTAGATCGTTATCATGCTGATGGAACAAAAGCTGATTTTCGTGATGATGAGGATGTTAAAAAGTCTAATGCTTGGACCTTGAAGAAAGCAGCGGAATTGTCATCTAAAAATGGGTATCATCAGTCTGAAATTGATTTAATGATTCAAGCGTATATGCGTGATCAAGAATATGAACCTAAGAAAACACCAGTGTTAACAAGCACTAGCCCTATTAGAAAGAAAAAGGCACCCATTTCTAAGCAACCTCAAACACCTGAACACTTAAGGAAGAAACCGAAAGTCGAGTTGGAAAAAGAAATGGAAATCTCAAATGTTAAACCAACTCTAATTAATGAAAAAGATAAAAAAGAGGAAAAGAATGTAGAACAAATACAAGAGCAACAAGAACAAAAAGTAGTCGAGAAAGCATCAACAGGATCTTTGATGCAGCGAGTAAGAGAACAAAAAAAGATAGAACCTTAATAAAAGAGGGGAAATAACGTGTACTAGGTATTCTCCCATAAAGAAAAGGGGGAAACAAATTGGTAAAGTATTTAGTTTTATCAGATCAAGATAAGGATTTACTTGTAAAATTACATGATTTTATTTATTTAGATTCAGAATTTATTGTAGAGCATGTACTCACAAATTATTATGGGAAACCCGCTGTTATGCATAGGCTTAGAACACTAGAAGATGCAGGGTATATTAAGAGTTTTACAGTTCCCATAGAATTTGCAACAAAACCAGTAAATGTGTATACCTTAACGATGTTTGGAGTGGAAATTGTAGAACAAATTCAAGGGGTTGTAAAATGGAATCGACACTGGACAACGAGAATTGCTCCTTGGTATCAACATCAATTAATGCTTAATCGGATTGTTGTATGTTATCAAAATAAGGTCAGTGAATACGAATTGGAATTTAAAGATTGGATTCCAGAATCGCGTGCAACATGGCAATATTCAAAAGATAAACCAGATGTGATTAAACCAGATGGGTTAATGATCATTGGTCCAAAAGGAAGTTCCCAAAATTTCGGTTTATTTATTGAATTGGAGCGTAGTGTAGCAAAGCGACAAAATACAGTTCAAAAGACGATTCGTTACAATGATTTTTTGAATAGGGGACAAGAGACACTGGATGACTATGATATGCATGTGTGTTTTGAAGCACCTGTAACGGACTGGAGAGTTTTATTTATAGGTGGGAACGAACCTAATTCGCAAAAGACAATTCGAGATATTTTAAGTGTAGAAACAATAGAAAAAATGCAACTTAATATCCCTATATTAGTAGCTAGTCGTGGAGATATTGAAAAAAATCCGTTTGGAGAAATCTATATTGATGTACTAAAAGATCCAAAAACTAAAAAAGAATTATAGGGGGAGGGTTATGCTTCGATCTATTTTTAAATCACTTATATATATAGCTGGCATTTGTTTCGTGGGAAGCTTTATTTTATCAGCTTTCCCCGAAACAAGGGGTGTTTGGGAATTTGCAAAACAACAGTTTTCAGCGTTTTACAATTTAGGAGTTGCGCAGTTTGGGATGATAGGAACTCTTATTATCATTGCAAGCCTTGTGTTTCTATTACAGGGGAAGAGGTGATGACACTTTGCAAAAGTGGGGAAAAGTAGCAAAACAAAAGTCGGAATCTTCGAATAAACTGTCATTTCGAGAAAGAATAGCAAAATGGAAAGAAAAAAAGAATATTTACTCAGCTAAATTGTTAAAACGAGATGAGAAAGAAAAGGCTCAAGAAGTCAAAATGATTAAACGTGCAACATTAAAAAAACCTGTTGTAAAACGTATTTGGAATATTTTGGCTATTTTTTCGCTTTGTATTGTTGCTTTAGGAGTGTATAACGCATTTCGCCACAATGGTAAACTTGAAAATCTTCAAAATCAAATTACAGCAACTAAAAAGGTGAATGCAGAAGGCGTACAGGAAAATTTAGCGATGCGTTCAGGAGTTGAATATTTTGTACAAAATTTTATAAAAGAGTATGTGACTGTTAAGCCAGGAGACGAAGCACAAAAGGGGAGACAGAAGATACTGAGTAAATATCTAGCACAAGGATTAGATAAAGATGCTGGTGTCGATTATCAATCTTTAAATGGTGAGCAAATTTACAAAGGTAGCCGCATTTTAGAGGTTGAAAGTGCGGGGAAAAATCAAGCAAATGTATATGTAGATGTTACCACGGAGTTTGCACCAAAAGACTCACCAGATAAAAAACAAAGTCGAGTGTATTATCTCATTCGAGTTTATGGTTCATCAGATGGATATACAATTGTAGATTTACCGCAACCTTATATGCCAAAGAATGGTGCTAATAAATCCATTCAAGATAGATATGCTAGTCTTTCGAAAGACATGAAATCTGAACAAGAAGTACGAAAATTTCTTGAATCGTTTTTCAAGACGTACACAGCAAAAGATCGTGGAGATGAAATTAAATTCTTTTTCCGAAATGCAGCTGACATTCAATCTCTACAAGGTTTGATGGAATATGTAAAAGTTGAAGATGTAAAAGTGTACCCGATGCAAAAAGAAAAACAGTTCCTTGTACAGTGTAGTGTAAAACTGAAACAACCAGTTTCAGGAGTAATATCAGAACATAGCTTTGAATTTACAATAGATCGTAAGGGGGAGGGGAAGTTTGAAATTTTAAAAATGCAACCAGTATCCTATGAAGTGAAATAAAAAGGAGGATGATGTAAAATGCAACATTTATTAGACGTATTAATGTTAGGAAATATTGATATAACAGGTGTTAAAGGGAGTGGGAATAGTAACGTTTTAAGTACGATTCAAACAATTTACGTGTGGGCAGTGTTAATTATTATTGTGGGATTAGTGTTGTTTAAAAAGTTTCGTGCAGCAGTTGGGATATTAGTGGTTGGTAGTATTCTTGGAGTATTTGTATATGGTCCAGATAATATTATTTCTTTAGGAGATAGCCTATTGAAGTTCTTCGGACTGAAAGGTTAAGGGTGTCAGAAAATGCATAGATACAAAGGGTATTGTACAAGTACTTTGTGGCGTATACCAAACTTGATTCGGGGATTTGCAGGAGGGAGGGAAGGATTTCAACTTCCCTTTTCTCTTACTGTGACGCAAATTTTAATTATTTTGGTTTTATTCTTCGTAAGTTTACCGATTTTTATTATAGCAGCACCTGTAATTGATAATAAGGTGGCTCGATTCGTTGTAGTAAGTTTGATTTTGCCTAGTTTCTGGGGATATTTGATTGGTGGGCAAACAAAAGAGAATATGAATATTTTACGCTATTACTACATTAAGCGAAGAACCAGACAAGAACCGAAAGAAATGATACGTTTTGAGGAAGTAGAACAAACAAAGATGATTCATATCAAAGGAGAAATTCGTTTGCAACGTGGGAAATTGTAAAAGAAGGGGATGGATCGTATGAATTTTCAAAGTGACATTGCCGCAGTGTGTGGGAATACAATTTTTACAGAAGATAAACGAGAACAGAAATGGTACGAATTTTCAGGATTTCATACAAGTTTTGATTCTGAAAACCAGCTAGCCCTTCATTTTCAAGATTTACGTCGTTTATTTAAGGAAATAAATAGGGAAATTCATTGTTTGATTGTTCCGGTGAGGCAATCACTCGATGATGTAAGGGATCAATATTTAGAAGCGGTACGTGGCAATCTTCGTGTAGTTGCTAAAGAACATGTAGATGCAATTTTTGATTATTTAAAAACAAGTTCGGAATTGGGAGCAGAAGAGAATAAGAGTAAA
Source organism: Bacillus sp. FSL K6-2944 (assembly GCF_038005385.1). NCBI lineage: Bacteria > Bacillati > Bacillota > Bacilli > Caryophanales > Bacillaceae > Bacillus > Bacillus sp. FSL K6-2944. The sequence continues at coordinate 15,439 of NZ_JBBOTE010000011.1, forward strand.
TTTTATATCGGAATTGAACTTACAAAAGGAACTGTAACTGATGAAGACGATGAAATGTCATTTGGTGAAATCTTTGAATATATTTCGGATTGGTTCAAAGAGAAATTTCACAAGGTGCGAGGGAAAAGCACATATCTAACGGTAGAACGTCTTCAAAGAGCTTTGCGAGCGGGAAGAGAAGTGGATAATGTATTAAAGGCTTTTCCTTTTCATTTTAAAAAATTAAGCTGTGAAGAAATGGGGAAATTAATTCCTTGGATGTTTAATTTAGGTGTACGTTATCCGCAAGGTTGGAAGGGCTGGGAAGAAAGATTTACACCTATTACAAATAAAAAAGGTGAAATTATTGCACGTGTACAAACGAAAGAAGAAGTTTTGAATTTACAGATGACAGGAATTGAAAATCCAAAAGGTAGACGACATCTTACTTTGCATCAAACAGATGCTAAAGGGGGGAATCATCAAACACACGTCTCTTATTTACACCTCGTAAAAATGCCGGATACAATCTATTTTCCGGACATAAGATGGCTTGAAAATCTTAGGAATTTACCCTTTGGCGTAGGTGTTAGTTTGAAAATGACATATCAAAGTCCAGACAAAAGGATAGCGAAATTAAGACGCCAGAAGGATAACTTAAAGGACCAAGTAGAACATCTTAGACAATTTAATGATGAGGCAAGTTCCAACGTATATGAAGGGCTGGCATTAGCTGAAGAAGTTATTAGTAATGTGGAAAAAGAACGAGATGGAAGTTATTTAATGAGTGCAATTTTTGCAGTTAGTGCGCCAAATCTGGATTTACTGTCTGTACGTGTGAAGGATTTAATTGAAGAATATGCATCGATTGGCTTTCGATTACAAAATACTTATGGTTTACAACTACGTAGTTTGATGGAATGTCTTCCGGGATCGAAAAGATATGTAACGGAATTTATACAGGATGTAGACGTGAATGCGGTCACCGCAAGCTTTTTTGGGAATCGTCAAGAGTTAGGGGATGACTATGGAGCGTATCTTGCAAGGACTTTAGAAGGGAAACCAGTGTATTACATGCCTGGTTTGGCAGCTTCAGGTACAGTAGCTACGCAGTCTCTTGTTATGGTTGCTACAGGGAAAACTGGTGGTGGAAAATCTGTTGGTGGGAATCATATTACCTATGAATCAGCTCTTGCCGGTGCGAAAGTTATGTTGTTGGATCCGAAAGCGGAAAGGAAAAATCTATGTCATTGGGACGAGAAATTAACCGAGTTAGGGACAGAATTAAATTTTATTTCCTTTACCAATAAAGATGAAGACGCAGGAAAATTAGATCCATACCTTCTGTTTGAAAATCGACAAGATGCAGGAGACATTGCACGAGAAATCATTAATTATCTTTTAAACATTAATATACGAAACAACAGTATGCAAAGTTCTGTTGTAGCAAGAGCTGTACGACAAGTATCTCAACGTAAGAAGCCTTCTATTCGTTTTGTAAAAGAAGAATTAAGAATAATTGCTACAGATACAGAAATGACAGAAGAAAAGAGAAATATTGCCTTAAACTTAGCGAGTACTTTAGAAGAATTAGAATCTATCTCACTAGCGCGTCTTATTTTTGCAGAACCAACGAATACCGATAATGTATTAAATTATGCTAACCAATTAAACGTCCTTCAAGTTGATAATTTACACTTACCGAACAAAGACACACCTCCAGAAGAATATTCGGAGGATAATATTATCTCTGTTGCGATTCTCTTTAGTTTAACAGCGTATATGATCAGATTTATGAAAATGTTTCCCAATGATTTAACTATGATTGCAATAGATGAAGCTTGGAACTTCTTCCAAAACCCAGCTGGAGAACGTTTAATAGATAAATTATTCCGTGAAGGGCGAAGTTTATTATCTCCAATCCTATTAATGACTCAGAATTTGACGGATATTCCAGAAAGTATGAGAGGGCAGATTGGGATGTCATTTCATTTTCGTACTGATGAATCTCGTGATATTGAAGCGATTAATCAGTTTTTAAGGTTAGATGATTCAAGTGGACTGGAAGGAGTATTACCAAAGTTGGCATCTGGATATTGTGTATTTCGAGATTTACAAAAGCGCACAGGAATTATGCAAATGCGTGTTTTACAAGATCATTTATTTGATGCTTTTGATACATCTAAGGATATAAGAGAAATTGCCAAACGAGAAAATGAAGAGTTGGAAAATAGAGAAGAAGTTATGCAATAAAGCACAAAGGGGTATAACATATGAAAAAGTTTTTTGTAATGATAATAGTAGTATTGTTGTCAGGATGTGTGGATGAATCATCCACACATCCTGAAAGAAAGGAAGCAAGATGTGAAGATTCAAAGGCCTGTAGTACAGCGTTAAAATATGTTACTTATGATGAGCAAGGGGCAGCTCATAAATTATTTGAAATGCAATTGACAGATGAAAATGATAAAGATAGTCAACGATATAAAAATGAAGCTGATGCAAACGAGCATATCAAACCAGATTATGAAAAGTTTAAAGATAAAAAGATTACAAATTATGCTGTATTGGAATATGAAACAATAACTAATAAAGTGTTTATATACAAATTTAGATTTAAAAATCTTCGCGAAAATAAAGTAATTAACCGTTACCTAAGGGTAGAAAAGATAGATGGTAAGTATTTGGTTAAACGATACAATAATTTTGTTCCAAATTCTACGATTACTAGAGGAGATAAAATAGTTCCTTATGTAAAATATTATGCTAAAGGTATGAGTCTACAAGCAAAAGAAGAGTTAGAGCCGAAACCAATTGAAAAAGAATAAGAGGTGTAGTTATGAAAAAGCAGTCTCGATTTCTTAGGATTTTGTTAATATTTGCCATTTGTTTTATATCTCTTAATATTTCTGATGTATCAGCTGAAAGTCCTAATGTAATGGATGAATTAACACCTAAAAGTGATTTGCCTGAAACTTCGGCTCCCATTGTAAAATACAATGAATATCCAATTGATCATTACGAATTAGATGTTTATATAGATAAAGAAAAAAAAGAAGAAGGTTTTTTAGATAAGATTAATATTTTTAAACTCGATGAAAAAGTATATAGTAACATTCAAACGATGCAGTATGAAATATTAAAGGGGATATGGTATGCGTATTTAGTTACAGTAAACTTTGGGATTTATCTTATGGAGCAAGCGTTTACCTTTGATTTAGTGGGGTCTACCTTAGAGTATGTTTCAGTTTTTATTTCACAAATTGGAGGGAAGTCAGGGGTAGGACAATTTTTATCTTTTATGTTGATTTTAACCGCTGGATGGTTAGTTTACTCATTCGCAAAACGTGAAATTCGAAATACATTTACAAGCCTAATTGTAGCGGCCCTTTTATCAGCGTTTTTTACGGTTTATGTGCAAAATAGTGATTCTGTTATTCGAGAATTAAATGATACAGCGAACACTATTTCTAACACTATCCTATCTTCTTCCACGTATTCATTAGATGAGTCAGCGGCGAAGTCAGAACGAACACCAACGAATAATGAAATACTGAGGGAATCGCAATATAAGGATGCTCAGTCCGCTAAATATGGATTATCACGTATTCGGAATTTAATGCATGATCTTCTGATTGTGAAACCTTATCTTATGTTGGAGTTCGGTACAACTAATTTAGCGGTGATTGGTGGAGCGAAAAATAAAAATGAGTATAACAGCCAGAATATCGATGCCGGAAAAGAAAAAGTAAAATCGCTGTTGAAAGAAAAGCCGAATAGTAATGATCGTACAGATTTTGTTGAAAAAAATGTGAAAGATTCACTTTTTTCACCAGAAAACACCAGTCAACGTATTGTATTAGCTTTCCTAGTATGGATTCCAGCTATCGTAATTTTAGTTATGGTCGGCTATTTATCCGTATTAACACAAATTTTCGGTATTGCATTTTTAATTACGGCTGTAATGGGTGTGTTTATCTTATTGCTAGGAATTTTTCCAGCATGGCGAGGCTATGTAAAACAGTGGGGTGGAAAATTACTTGCTTTTCTATCCATGCGTGTAGTTTATACATTTTTGTTAATATTAATGTTTAGTTTTACGAACATAGCGTATAAAGTAGCAGAAGGAAACTTTTGGTCATACGGACAGACAGTGATAGCGATTTTAATTATCTATGCAACAGCATTCTTTTTACAGAAAAAACTATTTGGTTATAAATTGTATCGCAAACACAAAGATCAAGCTAAAAGTTTTATACGAGAACGAGTTGATGAAATTAGAGGTAAACGCAGGCAAGAAGAGCAACAGCATGGATATAGTCCAGGAACTTATTCGCCAGCGTATGCAAATAGTACTGGTGGATGGAATGGAGCACAAAGTCCGCGAGTTGCGAATGCTCATGACCAACGTCGTATCTCTAGAGTGCAAGACTTAATGCAGAAACAAAATCAAAATTCTAAAGTGGCTCCTCTAAAGAGAAACAAGAACAATACATCTACCTCAAATGACCAGACTTCAAGAAATCCATTGTTACTGAAAAATAAAAAACACGAAATGAGTAATACGCCTATAAAAAAAGAAGAGCAACGAGAATTCAGCAATAATCCGCAAGATACATCTAATACAGATACTAATCAGATACAGAAAAAACAACAAAGACATCTTTCACAAGAAAATGCTCCATTGAAAAAACAACCGAAACCACCAGGAAATTATCGTCAAGATGAGAATGATTCATCCTCCAATCAAGTTGCTAATCAGTTACAGAAGAAACAGCAAGGTCACTTATCACAAGAAAATGCTCCATTGAAAAAACAGCCGAAACCACCAGGACATTATCATCAAGATGAGAATGATTCATCCTCCAATCAAGTTACTAATCAACTACAGAAAAAACAATCAGAAAGTCGAAATGAAGACGAGAAACGTATTAACAGATCTAATGTTATTAAGTTAACACAAAATCAAGATACAACACTTGAAGACTCAAAGATTGATAGAAGTCGAGAAATAGAGAAGATGAGAAAGCAGTCTAATGAAGATTCTAAAGCTGATGATCAGTAGGTGATACTAATGAAAAAATGGTTTATAGGAATCGGAGTTTTGGGAGCCATACTTTTTATAGTTTGCTCCCTAATTTTTATTTACTTTTTTACTGGTGCTCTTCAAGAGGAAGAGGAAGGAAAAAAAGAAGGTGCGTCACCTATTATTAGCAGTAACGGATTGACGGTTTGTCGACCAGGTGGAAAAACAGTGGCAGCTGAAGATTTGCAGCCACATCTAGGTGGCGTATTTAGTGGGCAAGCGCAAGCTTTTTTGAATGCTGGAACACAAAACCAAATTGATCCTGTTTTACTAGCATCTATTGCGAAATTGGAAACAGGGAATGGTACTTCAAATGCAGTGAAAAATTATAATAATCCAGGCGGTTTGATGGATCCAGGAAGTTCACAAATGAAAGGTTTTATGAAGTTTGGAACACTCGAGGAAGGCATTAATGCGATGGCACGAAATTTATATAAAAACTATATTGGGATGGGTATTATAACGATTGATGCTATTGGTGCGAAGTATGCCCCGCCAGGAGCAGCGAATGATCCATTTGGAACAAACGGAATGTGGCCTAAGCTTGTAACGAAATTCGTTAGTGAAATGGGCGGTTTATCCTTTAATTGTGAACCAAATAAGCCAGATGGTGGAGGTGTTGTAGACACTGGAACAGCAAGTTCGTATGGTTTTATTAAACCAATTGCTCAAACAACAGTCACAAGTCCATTTGGTCCACGGTGGGGTACAATTCATAAAGGAATTGATTATTCTTGTCAGGACGGTGCCACCGCAATTGCCGCGTCGAAAGGTGGCATTGTGGAATTGGCGAAATTTGGCGAGGGCGGCAGTGGCTTTGGCGGATACGGAAACGTCGTTGTCATTAACCATCAAAACGGATATTGGAGTTTATATGGTCATATGTCGTCTATTACAGTCCAGGAAGGGCAAAACATTGGTGTCGGCCAGCAAGTAGGTGTTTGTGGGAAGACAGGGCAGGTCACAGGACCACACCTACACTTTGAAATTAAAACATCTTTCAAATTTGGGCAAGTAGACCCGGGACCATATTTACCAAATTAATATAGGGGGTTGAGCGTTATGGAGAACAGAAATGTTCAAATTGTAGTAGTTATTGTGTTTATTCTAGCTTGTTTGTTAAGTGTTGTAATGTGGGTACAAAACAAAAATCTTAGAAATACTTCTGAAAAAGAAAAGCGAAAATTAACAGTTGAAATCACGATGTTAAAGCAAAATAATAAGGAACTGGAAAAGCGTATTGAAGATTTAAAGGAAAATACACAAGATAAAGCGCAAGGGGTTGCCAAAACATTTGTAGAAATGTTGTTAAAATACGATAACAGCCAAAAGCAGAACCCTAATATTGATAAAATTAAAAAGATGGTAACAGATAAGGCAAAACAAAAGTTATTTGAAACGCCTCAAGATGCACATGGCAACGCACAAGTTCCTGGGATTCATGTTATTACAAATGCAGAAGTAACAGATATGTATTATACAAAAACAGCAGATAATAAAGCGGATGTAACCGTCAAATATGATTATATTGTTGATACAAATGGTACCGTGCAAAGGGAAAAACATACGATGAAACTTAATTTGTTACTACAGGATGATAAAGAGTGGTTAGTGGAAGATTACACATTTCAAATCAATTCTGGAACAGAAGGGCCATAAATTGAAGGGGTGATAAAGTGGATTTTGCAAAATGGAAGATGGATGCCTGGAATGTTATTAAATCATATATGATAAGACACTGGTTTGTCATTTCAATTTCTGTCATGCTCTTGTTATCAATTTGGCTTTATAGATTTACGTATAGTAGCTTTCTAGCTGTTGTTATCTTTGGATTAACGTGGATTTTAGCAGCTTTCTGTTATAACAAAAATGTAGATGAATCGCTTGTTAAATTTCGTAAGAAAAAGGAAAAGCATATGATGTACACAGTTTTAAGGGTATATACAAATGATGAATATTTTAAGGAACATATGGAAAATGAAGAATATTTTCATTCACAAGTAGTGAGAATGGAGAATCGTTTACTGGATATGAAACAGGATTTAAGTATGCAAATTCCGTATTATCCTTATGAAGAATTTGCATACTGTTACCATTTTCTTCTTGACCAGGACAATGAGATATATCTCATTGCTGAGTATGGTGAGGAATGTATAGGATGTTAGATATTATAATAGGTGTGTTCGTTTGGTTGGTAGTTGTGGGTGCTACATTTATCTTTTATCGTAAATTTTCATTTTCAGAAGATAAGCTATATCGAAAAAAATATGATGAGTATGGATTTTCAATTTTAATTATAGGAATAGCATGTATGTACCTTGTAAAAAAATTATTAGCAGCCTATTTGATATTACAAGTGATTGCGACAATTATAGCTTTATGTACAGTTGGGATTGCAGCAGCCTTTTTGTTGAAACAAACTATATACGATTATAAAAATAGAAGATTCCCATTTCAACGAAGGTGAAACCCCCCCTTAAAAATCAATTTTAAGGGGGGTTGAATTTGTGTTAAATATAATAGGTGTTATTTGTAGTAAAATAGATATATAGAGGCGTTAAGGGGGTTAAAATAAATGTTAATAGTAGCGAGGTGTAAATATGGCAAGAAGTACAGAATCGATGCCTAGAGCAGTGTATGTTTCGGAAAATGAGACGCGGTATATTGAACCTCCAGAGGCTATATTGATGCGTCAATTGGGTGAAACTTCTGGATATACACTTTACTGTGAGAACTACTTAAAATGCGATTGTACAGCTAATGTGAAGGTTGTAAATAGAACAGAGAAGCAGGCGTTTTATTTGAAGGCGAATGAAGGGCATTGTCCTGATTGTTCGTATCTTTTAGATACTGTTTCGATTAAGGATCGAATCCGAAATGTACCAAAAGACAAAAAAATAGTACTTAAAATTGACGAGAGTGATATGTTTGAAGTTAGGGAAAAAGTAATCAAAACCGAAGAGAACGGAAATAATCCTAAAAAAGCAGGCAAGGTATTAACAGTTCCAGAAAACATTATTACAAGACAGGTCGCTGGGACCAGGAACACCTACATTCGGACAGTTGGGGATCTTATAGAATTATTGAATAGTAAAGATGAAACAATGATTAAATATACATTAAAACAGCTATATACTACAAATATGCTTTATAGCAGAGGAAATTATGAAGAAATATGGAATAAACGGCCAGAACATTCTTTTATTGTTGAGGGATATCTCGATCAAGGTGGATTGAATTTGTTAGAGGAAAAAGGGTATGTATATGCCTTTTCAGCCTATAAAAGTAAAAAAGCGGACAATGATATTCGAATTATGTTGGTTTATAATGGGAACGGTAAAAAACGATTTCAACAAACTGTGAAAAGTTTAATTGAATGGATTGATAAAGAAGTAGAAGGAAGGAGAAAGCTTGCTCTTATAAAAGGGAATATTGTTAATTTTTATGAGGAAAAGAAAATTATCGTATTACATGTAAAAGATATTGATATTAAATATCGAAAGTATGAATATAAGCCAGACAAGCAATCTTCACAACAAGAAATACTACAAGAATCTTCTCTTGCAGAAGTTAAACGAGAAATAAAAGAAGAACCCATCCCAGAGGTTAATCCAGAAAATAAACCCGTAGAAGTGAAAACGCAATTGATTGAGTCAAAGCAACAATTAGATGTATACACAGACGAATTTCTCCTTCAATTTATCAACTCACAACAATTGCAGAAGATGAAACAAACAAATGTACCACCATTACCATTAAAACGGTGGTTTGCAGAAGAAAATACAGGGGATACGGAAAAATATGTTTTAGTTCCAATGGGAAAATTTATGGGAGTTGCGAATACGAAAAGAAGTGAGGGAAATTGGTTAAATCAGTTATATGGTTTGAATAGAACTACACAAAATTTAAAAAGGATTCAACAGGGTGGTATCCAACAATTTAAAGATTTGATAATAAGAAAAAATGCAGATGTTGTTTTTAATTACTATGAAGATTTAGATGTTTATTATGTGGAAGAGGGCGGAACACATCGGAGTGTTATAGCAAAAGTTTTAAACATTGATTACATGATGGCTAGAATTGAAGTATATAAGTCTAATGGTCATCTGGAAAAAGAGCAAAAATTATTTAGAGAACAGTTACATCAATTAGAAAGTATTATTAAGGAATTAGGTTTTGTGACTGAATACAATAGTTCTAAACAGACTATTGCTATATTTTCTAATCATCATCAGCTTATTACTGTTTTGGAGGATGTAGTTTACCCTACGTTTTATCAGGAAGGAAAAAATCATTTTCAATATTGGTTATTGGTATTTCGAAAATTAAAAGAAGAGGGCGTTAAAATTAGTAAAAAACCATATTTTTTAAGAAAATGGATTTTGTTTTACAAAAAGAAAATAAATACATCTTCTCATGAAGAGTACTACTTTCATATGTTAAGAATTTATACATTAGCAAAAAAGTAAAACGAAATTTATATGCTTTATGAAAGCAACGGAGATTAATGTGAGATTGCAACTAAACTACAAAAATATAGGAGTTTTTGCAACTATGTTGAGAAAGTAAGGAGTTCAATTTATATATTTATAATTACATGATAATATTTATTTGAATATTTTAAAAAATAAAATAGAGAAGGGGATATGATGAGCGTACAAGTAGTTTCTAAGGAAGAAATCACAAAATTATTACATGATTGGTATCAAGAAATGCGTGTACAACACGTACTTAAAGCAGGTCAATTAAAAAAAGATATTGATAGTAAGATTGATAAGATTGAAGAAAACCAAGACATTCTTATTTATTATTCACTATTAGATTTTAGATATAAGATGCTGACGGGTAACTTCGAACAAGATTTAATTAGTTTGGGAAATTTGGATAAAATGGATGCTTTTTTAAAGTATTATTATCATTTCTTTACATTTATTTATGCTACGGAAGTAGGAAATTACAGCGATGCAAAGAAACACTGTGAACTAGCTGAAAAATTACTTATAGCAGTTCCTGATGAAGCTGAAAAAGCTGAGTTTAATTATCGTGTATCTCTATTTCATTATTACGTATCTCAGCCTTTGTTAGCTATTCATTACGCTACAAAAGCCCAGGAGTTTTTCTCTAAAAATAAAGGGTATGAGGTTAAAACGGGAGCATGTAAAAATACGTTAGGAATGTCTTGTATAACGTTAGGACAGTTTGAGTTGGCAGAAGAATACTTAATCTCAGCGTTAGATACTTTCACAAAAGCAGATGAATATGCATCAATTTTAAAAGTACGACATAACTTAGGTTTGCTATATGCCGACCAAGATCTTTCAGAACTAGCGATACGATATTTGTCTGAGGTTTTCCAAGAAGATCTACATATTAAAACAAATTACCTATTGGCAAGAGAACATTTCCGCTTAAGCCATTATGAAGAAGTAAGAGAATACATTGAAAAAGGGCTAAAATCATGTGATAAGGAGTATTATTATCACTTTTCGATTTTAAAAGCTTTAAACGAAAAATGGCCTGTTGAAAGTTTAGATCTTATGATATCAGACGCCATTTCATATTTTAAAAGTCAAGAATTATGGAAAGATGTACAATCTTATGCCGAAGAATTAGCGATCAAATGGTATGAGGTAGGCAATGAGGGGAAAGCAAGTCGATATTTTTATATGAGTTATGAAGCTAAAAAAATATTGAAAAAGAGGGGATCATTAAAATGAAAAAAATGAAATCAGGTTTATTAGTTTTAATGACTGTGGCTGTTGTATCTGTTGGCTTACATGAGATGATTTCAAAGGAGTTCAAATCATTAGAAAAAAACAATGTAATTCCTGTTCAATATGAACATGGAAGAGGTATTTAATGGGGACAAAAAAGAGCCTGCTTTTATGCGGGCTCTTTCTTGTTATGGGGTAAATGATACATTTGATTTATAATTTACCAAAAAATATAAAAACATTAAATTTTCCCCTGATTTGCTCATAAATAGATTTTTGTCCAAATCCCAGAAACGGAGAATAAGCTTACGTTATTTCGATATTGTACCTAGTGACAAAAAGTACACTTTATTTCTCACATGTAATCTTCAATTGTCTCCCAAATAACATTAATTTTTGTAGTTTCAAAGCGTCTAAATAGGGTTGATAAACTAATTGTACTCTCGTTTTTTAATTCATTATAAGTTAACCTTCTATTGTGTTTTTTGTATATCCGAACTAATTCTCTTTTACAAGCACTTAATTCAATAGGCTTTTTTCCACCTTTATAATCATGGCGAAATCCGCATTCTTCCCTTAATTTTTTAATTGTCGAAAAGTATTGACGATATACATCAAGTGAAAATTCAGTCTGCTCAGTTAGCTCACGCATAGTAGCGGCACGCCCTAATTTTTTACTAATCATTGTATATTCATGTCGCAGTAGTTCTCTTGAAATATCATCATATTTTTTGACTTCAATTAGCTGTTTACAACAGAATAAAATTTCTGGCCAACTTTGATTTAATCGTACTTTTAACGTATCGCTATAAGGAAAACGGCTCTTATTTCTTTTCGTGTTATAAACATTCTTTCTTGTGGAGCCTATACGATTAAATTCGTAATTCAGTTGTTCATAGATTATCTCTCTCGGAATGTACTTTAAATGGTTATTTAAATCATATAGACCAGATTTGACAACAATTTGAGGGAAAGTTAAATTGAATTTTTTACGCAATGTCTCACTTGTATAATGCAATTCACCTTTCTTTGCATCATATACTTCCGCAGTTTTAACGTCTTCTTTCGCTAAAACCTCTTTTACATGCTTTAATAATTCACTCTGACTACATAAAACTTCTTGTTTTAATCTTATTGACTTTTCATTTGTATACTTCATACGTCACCACCAAATGATTGATAAGATTCATGTCGTAACAAGTTGTTGTTACATTAATTATAATCTAAATAAGTTTTAAAAAATTATAACATGATGTTAAAAATTGTTATTTTTGTTTTGTAGGGATAAGGATTGGGGGAAGGAGAATCTTTTTTCTTTATGTACAAAAGGTTCACGGATTTTAGACGAACTGTTATACTTTGAATGCACAATGTAGCAAAATCACAAAGGATGAAGAGACAGCTAGGCAGTGCTGTCTCTTTGTTTATATTGGTAAGTCCATGGAATTATGATAGAATGAGTACAACTGTATAACGTGGGGTGGTTGGTTGCTGTCCTTTCTCTTATATGTTAGAGAGAAAGGAGGTGACTCCTATGATGGAATATTTACTGTCTTTGCTACAGGATCTGTTGAAAGTTTTTTTAACAATCCTTGTTACTGGTTTTGGAAATAGACTGGTTAGCGATATGAGCAAAAAACGTAAAAGAACCTCCCTACGCCGTCGGAAGCTTAAGAGAGGTTCGAAAAAAAGAAAATAGTATTTAGTAACCAATCGTCTTGCGACTACAGTTACCAGGAGAGATGTTGTCGCATCTCTCCTTTTATTTTATGTGTTCTAGGAAATACTTATGCTTTAAGTTGATACTTATATTATAGCATTTTCAAAATTGATTGCAAATTCCACTGCATGATGAGGCATATTTGTTTTATACGAGAAATATAAATTTTTTCACAGATTTCCGTCATATTCCCCTGGGATCTCCACCTCAGCTTCAAATATCGTTTCATCTTCTTCAGGATTTTCATCATCTACATATTTTCTACACTTGGCGTATAACCAAATATTCATCGGACGATTATTGACCACTTCAATTTCATCAAAGTCAAAATCCACATGTCTATCTAAATAATCTTCAATAATTTGTTGTAAATCTTCCTCATTAATCTCTATTTTTCGTTCCACAAAACCTTCTGTACTATAATATTTGACTGGATACACATCACGCATTGGTATCATCCCTCTTTCTTGTCTTATGCATAAAAACAGAGCACATCTTATGAGTGGTAAGACATGCTCCTTTCAGAAAATGTGCGATTTGAAACCTATATTATCCCTACTAAGGCTTATTGTACAAATAGAAACCGCAAGTCCATCATACCATACGGCAGGAAAACACTCACTTGTATTTTCATTTGAATCAATCGAGATTTTATAGTCTGTTTAAAGCATCAGCGGACATAATAGAGGTAGTGACAGCGTTGCTCTAGCCTGCAAAGTAACTTTTTGAAATAAAACATTTTTGGTATGCATTCATTTCAGTATCTTTTTATGATTTATCGGTTAAACTAATACCAATATAAATCTGTACTTTTGGTATTAAAAAGTACAAATGAAGTAGGAGTTGCTTTAATGGATGTTCAAGAAGATATTCAATCTATAAAACGCTATGTTGTCCGATTAAAGGAACAAGGGAAAACAGAATTCGAGATACTTGAAGCCATATATAAATGGGGTACGCAAGCCATAGTAGCTGAAGTATTAAACATTAGCATTAGAAGATTAAAATATCTATCTAAAAAGTATGGACTGAGAAAAAACGAAAGTTCGAGAATCACTCGTCGTTGCACACATTGCGGAGAAGAACAATCATTATCAAATTTTGATATTGTTTACGAGAATGGTAAGCCACGAAATAAAAGGGTTTGTTATGTTTGTCAAAGGGATTATTACCGTATAAAGTATATGCATAGAGTAATCGCTAAAAATTGGGAACAAGAACAAGTTAAAAGAGAAATTCACATTAAAGAATATGAATTAGAAGTTTTGAAAGGGCTATTACAATGATTTTTCAATACCAAAGACCATTAAATTTTGATGTGGGAGATATCCTGTTCGTTAATACAGGATAAAAAATGCCAACCCGTTACGAACTATGAAGTTTACAAAAGTAAGGAAATAGCAAATTGACACAAACCAGCTATACGGTGCTGTTCATGCTGAAATAGCTGGTTTTTTGATGAAAAAAATGCCAAAGAAAAACTTGCCAATTTTACAAAAACATATTATGATATGATTAATCTTTACAAAAACATCAAAAGAAGTTCATGAGGAGGGCATTGGAAATGACGAAAGGAGGACGACAACCTGGAGCGAAGGAACCGATTCGATCATTAGAAAAAATCAACGAAATGAAAGATTGGTTATTACGTCACTCATCGTATCGAAACTATTTTTTGTTTTATTTGGGTATTAACACAGGGTTACGAATTAGTGATATTTTACGTTTGCGGGTCAAAGACGTCAGAGGAAAAGAAATGATGAAATTGAAAATGGAGAAAACAGAACATACGGTTGAAGTATTTCTGAATCCTGTTTTGCAGCGAGAAATTCAGAAATACACAAAAGAAATGGCGGATTCTGACTGGTTGTTTCCAAGTCGTGTAGGAAATAAGCCAATTACGAGACAGATGGCAGACTCTATCCTACGAGAAGCTGCGGTTGCTTGTGGGATCGATAAAGATCATTGGGGAACGCATAGTATGCGAAAGACATTTGGATATCATTACTACAAACAAGAAAAAGATGTATATGCTTTAATGAAACTTTTTGGACATCAAACACAATCCGAAACATTACGATATATTGGAATTGAACAAGATGAGATGAGAAAAACAATGGATCGTTTTACGCTTTGAGTAAGGAGAGTTATATATGAAATGTGTAGAATTTGAAGTCCTACAGCGTTATGGATCACCTACAGTATACTTTTGCGAACATAATATGAAGCATAGCTGTTTAATTGCTCTTCCTTCGTTAAACTGGAGTTTTTTAATGGATTACGCAATTGATTTTAATGGTGAAAAACCTATGTTAATCAAGGCACTATCAACTTTTGTTTCTGAACATGATTTGGAAAATATTGCGGATGTATTTTACGATTTTGTTTTTAATGAATATGGAAGTGGAGTATAAGCGAGTGAAATAAAAGCAAAAGAAAAAGCCCTGGCTTGGTCGGGAAACTTCGACAGGACTTTTTCTAGTACGAAACTCTTGATAACTTAGAAAGGATGATTTGTGTTGACAAAAAAACTTTTAAGAATCAAAAGTGGTGAGTCCATTTTAACATACCCTCACCACAAATTAAAACCTCTCAAAAAATTTTACATTCTTATTTCAGAAAATTATAAAAAGTCAAACGCTTATTTTGGTATTGAAGAAAATATTTCCGATCAAGTTTTATTTTACGGTTTTTATGCTGTATGTATTTTTATGCTCCTTTTCACTTATCTCATTACAGGAACCCTATACGGATTTTAAAAAGAGGAATAACAAATGGCAAAAATAAAAGAATCAGATTTGTGAGGAAGCCTATATTTTCGATTTTAACCAGAAGAAAGGGGACAGAACAATGGTGCCAAAAGTTAAAAGTACAACGCAATTTATTGGGTTGGTATTATTGAGCGCTTTGATCGCTGTTAGCTTAGTAAATTAATTGGCTGTAATTTTTTAAGCAAAGGAGAATGAAAAATGAAGATATCAGTAATCGCATTTAAGGCTAAAAATAAAGAAAATCGATATTTATGTGATGGTCCCGATTGTGGGGATTGGACAGATGAGCATTTAGATACTCAAGTATTTACAGATGCGTTGTTTGTCATACGAAATGATTTGAAAAAGCCAACCGAAGAGGATTTGCAAAACTTTTATAAATTTATAGCAAGTCTGCCGATGTCTATTGAAGTGGAATTTATTAAAAATAATTATGATCCAATGGAAGTTGAATTAACACCAGAGGAATTAAAAATTATTCGTGAGCGTAATGAATGGTAAAAGGATGAGATTCTTAGGGAGAAAAGGAGGAATTTTTGGTGATGAAATCTGTGAAGGTTTTAAAAAGTGAAGAACTGGAAATTGGTACAGCTGATAAACTTGGTAATCCATTAAAACAATTTGATTTTGTGATAACAGAGGACGATTTTGAAGGGGTTAGTATCTGTCAAATTCTTTATAACGGGGTCACAAAAGAATTTGTTGCAATGAATTCCGCGGGATGGTGGGTACCATATAAAGATTTGGGTGTAACGCAAAAATTAAATGATGTGATTGCTAGAGAGTTTTTCGGATTAGAAAAATGCGGTGATTATTGGGGGAAGGATAATACGCCATTTGTAAACATGTACATTGAATATTTCGATGCAATTCATGAATCTGATTTGATCTTAGAAAGACTAGGTAGAAAGTATGACATTTTTACTATGAAGGAACAAGGTTGCTGGTACCTTACAGTGGATGGAAAGATATATACGGAAGAGCGTTTGGGGATAGTGGTATGTTTGGCAGCTATTAATACAGTGAGAAAGCCGGTGTAATAGTTTCCTGGGGGTGAATAAAGTGTACGTGTTTGATGTGTATTACAAAGTTAATGGAAAAGAACATAAAAAATCTTGGTTATTAGCATGGCCCGAAGAAGGTTTTCAGATGAAGAATGAAGTCCAAGAGATATTGAATGAAGAGTATAAAGAAAGTGTGACAGTCATAGAAACTGATTTAGAAGAGTTTTAGGATTATCTAGATTAAAATAAATTGAATATTCAGTCTAATTGTTGAGAGGGGATAATTAAAATGATAAATACTGTATTAGATGAGCAAATAGTTTATAATACGGGGAAAATACCTCAAATAAATAAAGTGAAAAAATTTATTATCTCATTAGAACCTAAGCAATATAGCACATTGAAAGGATTAGCGTGCTATGGTGAGGATTTGAATGAAATTGCTTCTGAATTAATACGAGAAGGGGTAGAGTTTTCATATATGGAAGATATTCCGGTATATGAGTATCAAGCGTATGAACATTTTGTAGAAATTGAATTACCGTATTTCGAACAACAAATACTGAATGAATTAGCTTTAAGACATGGTTGCTCAGCTAGGAAAATGGCATATACAGTATTAAATTTCATGTTAAAAGCACAGTAAAAACACCCTATATATAAAGATATAGAGTGAATTTACTATAGGGTATTCTGTTGGTAAATAACTTTTCACCGAAAGAATTTAGTCTGGTCCACTAAATTCTTTCTTTAATCGTATAACAAATAAACGTTATAGTTCAATAAATTTCATATGTTTTTTCAAATTATAAGGAGGAATTACATCATGAAAGGCGTCTTAGTTTGTTATGATTCGCAAACAGGAAATGTAGAACGTTTTATTTCTAAATTAGGGATGAAAGCGATCAAGATAAAGGAAAATATGAGAATAGAAGATGATTTTATCTTTGTTACGTATACAACAGGATTTGGGGAAGGGCCAGAGAGGACATTGAGGTTTTTAAAAAGTAATTATCAGAAGTTGTTGGCCGTGGCTGCGAGTGGGAATCGTAATTGGGGTCAAAACTTTGCAAAAAGTGCGGATATAATTGCGAGGATGTACCAGGTGCCTGTTTTGTATAAGTTTGAGTTATCAGGAACGGAAAAGGATGTTATACAGTGTAAGAGAAACATAGGTTTACTTCAACAAAATAAACAAGACGTAATATAGGCACCTAATAAGGTGCTTTTTTAATAAGATAAGAAAGTATAAGTTTTTGAGCACGAAGTGCGTCCTTGGAAAGCTTGCTATATAAGGGTTTGTGAACAATATGTGGCGTACGCACTATACTCAAAAGGACCGGGTGATTTCCCCGGTTTTTCTTAATAAGATAAGAAAGTATAAGTTTTTGAGCACGAAGTGCTTCTTTGGAAAGCTTGCTATATAAGGGTTTGTGAGTAATATATCAAGTATGCACTATGCTCAAAAGGACCGGGTGATTTTCCCGGTTTTTCTTA
>NZ_JBBOTE010000012.1:0-25220 GCF_038005385.1 Bacillus sp. FSL K6-2944
ATTAAAGGAGGGAATTCAAGTGGAATTAGGAAACAAATTAAAGAAATTACGTAAAGATCATAATTATTCTCAAAATCAATTAGCTGAAAAATTAAACGTTACGGCTCAAGCTATTTCCAAATGGGAAAATGATAAATGTGCTCCAGATATTATTAATCTTGTTCAATTAAGTGATTTATATAATGTTAGTTTAGATTATTTAATTAAGGCAGATAAAGAATTACAAAACCAACTTTCTTTAAAAAACATTCGTTTAAAAACACTCAAATATTTTATATTGTGTACTTCTTTATTTACTCTTTTTGTTTTATTCATCATAATAAAATCTCAATTTTTTATGTTTGGACACGGGCGAGGAACATGGATTCTTTTTATATGTATCTTAATCTTTGCATTCTCTACATTTTTTAGTTTATATCGTTATATAATTAAAAAAAGTTACTTTATATCTCTTTGGATATCTTTATTCATGTTAAGTTGTATAGTAATTTTAAATATGTTTTATCAATATATCATGGATATAATAATCTCTTAATAAGAAAACATAACATATCAATAGCAAGGGAATGCTTGTATGCTAATTTGTACTGCATTCCCTTATTGTATGTATGCTATATATCTATTCTTCTTTTTCCGACATTATGACTTCCAAAATTGCCACCACTTTTTAACTTGATCAGCTACTACTAACTTTTTTGTTTCTTGTATCTCTCTTATATGTTGTAGAAGCATTTGATCTCGTTCTTCTAAACGTTTGTTTAAGTACTCGTTTTGTTGCTGAATTGTCTTCGTTAGTCCTTCGATTATGTCGCGTAATTCCTCTTTTGTTACATAGTCTTTATCGTGATCATTATCGCTTATTATCGGTAATTTTTTTTTATTATCGTTATCACTGTGTGATAAGTCATTGCTTGAATCCATTGCTAATACTACTTTTGCAGCGCTATCCATCGACATTTTGTTTTTCTGTACTAGATCAACATATTGGCGTAAAGCAACTACGTCTTTATCGAAGAAAGCTCTATGTCCACGATCATTTTTTAGGAATATGTAACCATGTGCTTCTAGTGTCTGAAAATACTTACGTAAAGTGCTTTCTTTTACTTCCAAAAGTAATGCAATGTCCTTCGGTACATATATACGCTTATTATCGCTCGTGTTACCGCTCATTACCGATCACCTCCACGACAATATATTCTATCATGAGTGCCTCGTTCCTTGCTGTTCTAGGCACTCACTGCTTTTTTCTTATTCCCCCTTGTTTTTGGGTGAGAGTGCTGGCTGGGGGTATGGGGGCTAGCACCCATGGTTTACGTATCTATTTTTAAAATAGGTGAAGTTTTCGAACGATAGAACAGGTGGTTCGGCAGGTATAATTGCTAATCCAAGTCGAATGCACTAATTCCTCGTTTTTGGTCTGTTCGGCTTGGCGAAAGATAATTCCCTGCCGAAAAAAGTTCCGCAAGGGCACGAACCAAAAAAGTTATATTTTATAACTTTTTTGGTTCGTGAAGGTGGAGATTTTCAGGAGCAGAGCGGAGGAAAATACTACCTGTTCCTTGCGGAACTTTTAACCCTATATATATAGAGTGAGAAGAGAAGGACTTTGAAAAGTGCTAAAAACGTTGTTATATCAATGGTTTAAGCGTTTTAGTACCGTATCAAATTTGATACGGTACCGTATCAAATTTGATACGGTACTAAAATAAAAAAAAGAGCCATTAATGGCTCTTACTTAAAATAACTTTTGAGGTAATTTTTTTAATATTGGATTATCTTTCATTTGTTTTTTAAACATCAAGATTAAGTGTTCTCCTATTTCATTTTTATCCCCAACATAAATAATATTTGGATTAATAAATAATACATAGTCTTTAGCTTGATTAACATTTGTAGTATCTCCTGAAACAGCTTTAGCCAAGATACCTTTTTTAATTAAAGAATTTACTATCCTACTAATTTTTGTTCTAGACGTATTTAAACAATCAGCTAACCCTTGAATTGTCAAAGCATTTGCAGGTTTTCTCATTATGTCATCTACAATAGCATTTGAATGCATACTAATATTTGGTTGAACATCAGTTAAAAAGATTTTCTCTTCACTTGTAAAATACTTCTCATTTCTTAAAAACTCCCAGTTTCTTTGTAAAAATTGTGCAAACCTCACTTTTGATTGAGAACTTTTTTTAGTTCCTATATATAATTCTTTACCAGTAGCTTTAGCAACTGTTTCCATTGCTGTTTCTAACTCTGTTTTAGAAACATTATTATATTTTTTCTCAAAATTTTTATATTCTATTTCTAAATCTCTTTTTCTGGCATTTTTTTCCGCATCTTCAAAATTAATAATATTTTTGCTCACATTTCCACTCCTTAATTATAGAAGGAGTTCATTCAATATGATAGAATACATATTTAGATGGATATGTAATAAATCTATTAAAGAACAATTCCGTTCTATGTATTGATAAAAAGCTCCCCTAAAGTTTCCGAGGCTTCCAGGGAGTTTTTTATTTTGCTAAAAATTCTATCTATCATTATAACATGAAGGTATTACCTAAAATAACGAAAAAATATTCCATACATTCACAGTATATACCAATTTCAAAACCAAAAAATTAAACTTTTTATTATTAAAACTGATGAAGATTAGCTTTGTCTTTTATAAATGTAAAAGCAGAAATAAATGAACCAAGTACAATTACACCCATTATAATCGCCATTACAATCCATCCCCACTCGAATGTTTGCGCCACTTTTTCATACAGTTTTGATAAACCTAGTACGTTCCAAATTCCCCATTTTAACCCTGTTACCATTATTACTGCAATCAGAGCATATAACAAGACTTGTACCACAGAGACACACACTTCTTCGATTTTCTTTGTCTTAATTCGCATGTTCTGTACTTCATACGTTTTTTGCTCTATTCGGTACATTTTGTGATAAAAATCAGTAACAAGTGTATCTGTCTTTTTCTCAAAATTCTTCCCGACACTCTCATTCATTTGCTTGAAATAATGGTTCAACGTTTCATTGAAACTATCTCTCAAAACTTGGTTCACTTCTTGTAATTGTTTGACTTTGTTGTTCAAGATCTCGTTGTTGTTTTTGCTCATTTTGTTCACGGACCGTATTTGATCGCTCACGAGCTTGTTGTTCTTCTCGATACTTTCTGCTAATTGATCGATACGCTGTGCTATCAGTTCGTTCTGATGTTCGATCTCCGACATGCGTACCCTGTAATTGATTTGTTCGCTTGTATTCATCACCAATGGATGGTGTTCTTGTTTGACTTTTTCTAATTTGTCGCTCAAAGCCACGTTCAATGCCTCCTATTTCATAGTCATATCCTAACTTACTTCCTCGTACCCATTTTAAAGCCTCAGGGTGCTTGTAGGAGATTGTTTCTCCTCTTACTTTAGTTTCGATACCAAAATCATTCAAAACCTCTGAGAAAGCCTTTAAATCGATTGTACGAGTTTTCACTATATCAACGGCTTGTCGTATTTCATCTTTCCAAGATGTTTTTCCTTTTTCTAACAATGATTTTTCAGCTGCGCTATAACGGACACAAGCTGTTTTCTCTAGCACGACTGAAAATCCTCGTTCCTGACAAATTCTATCATTCTCATTTTTTATACAATCACGCTGTTTATTATTGCTATGATACTTCTTACCATTTTCAATATTGACGGAGTTTATAACGATGTGATTATGTATGTGTTCTGTATCTGCATGCGTATAAATAGCAACTTGATAGTCTTTTGCAATAGATTGAGCTAGCTCTAAACCAATTTGATTTGCTTCCTCTGGTGTTACTTCTCCAGGTTTGAAAGATTGAATGATTGTGTGCGCCTGAATACCATTATCCTTGCCATACAGCATTCTCAATTCCTTAAAGTTCGATTTGGCATACTCAATATCACAATTATGACCACTTTTTTCGACTGCTCTTTTTTTCGCATAATTGATTGTTTTGCTTGCTGATTTTGTGTTTCCTAATTTAGTCGTTGCCATAACTCACTCACTTCTTTTCGTAATTGCTCGATATTATAATTTAAACGCTCCCAGTCTATATTGCCCTCCTTATGCGTATGACAATATTTTGCAATTTGATTCATATTGTTTCCCATCTGACTTAAATTCCTAGCAATAGTTTGTCTCGTCTCTTTATCAAATTTCGGAGAAACCAAGCGACTTCCTTGTGCCTTCTTTTTTACGAAGTTTGGCACACTTAACTGCAAAGTTTCAGCTGACTGTTGCAACTTTGCAAATTCGTCCTCGCTCACACGAAAACTAATTTGTCTAGGCTCTTTCCGATTCGGCCCTCTCTGTAAATTGCTAGCCATATCGTTATCTTGTTCACTCATCAAATCCCATCCCTTCATTCCGTTTGCAACGGAAGCGTCATTCCAAATTGGTCGTAGTATCTCCAATTTTATCATTGACGCAAGGGATTTGGCAAGCGTCGCATTTGCTAGCCACTTCGTGCCGCAAATACAGCTTGTCGGGGGTTTCCCCCAATCCCCCTTTTCGTTTTTGCTTTCGCAAAAAATGGCTTACTTTCGCTAGCCATAAAATATAAAAACCTTGGACGTTGTCCAAACCTACTGGGGAAATTTTCCCCAGACCCCATATAAAAAAACACCCCCAACCCCCTCACTTTTTGAGGGGGCTCCCTCGCCGGTTGGCAGGTTCAAACGGGTGCCGTTTGAAACCATCAAGAGGGTTTAAGTATTGTGCAATTTGTCAACTCCTTAATGCTCACTTCGTTCCGCTTACCGTTGACAAATACCCTATTTCTACACTCTATTTCAAGTATGCACATACAAATAATACAAACCATATCATTCCTATTATTTCTACTACATACATGATTTGATTTTCATTCATGATGGTTATGATTTTTACTACTTCGTGTATCCGATTTATCATCTGTATTTCCTTTTATTTTGTATGCAAATTTAATTTTTTTAAGAAGAATTTCCATATTGGTTCTGTTCCTGTTACAATTGAAACCTTTCCGATCATTCCTGTTTGTAGCTCTGCTACTTGTTTATTTTCAATCGTTGCTTCTAATTCATATACATACATCTTCGTACTTTTATCGAATATAGGCTGTTTTGCTATATATGTGATTGTTCCTTTTTGTTTGTCGGTACTCTTTAATTGAAATCTATATTGTACTTGATTCCCTTTTTTGATTCCATTCATCTCATCTGGCGATAGAAACAGTTTCACCTTTTTCTTGTTTTCCTTCGATACAATAGATAACATTTCTTGTCCTACATCTATTAACTCCCCTTGTTCTACCTGTTTTTCAAATTGAATAATGCCACCTTTCGGTGCTTTTATTTCTAATCTTTCTTTTTGTTTTTGTATGGCGATTAATTCGTTCTTTTGCATCATTGTTTCTTGTTCTACTGTTTGTATTCGTTGATTCACTGCTACAATTGCACTTTCTTTATATTGCTCTAATGCATGCTGCTTTTGTTGTTCTTTCCCTTTTTTCATGTTTTCTATTTTCTTTTGATCACTTTCTAATGTCTCTGTTCGTTGTTTGATTTGTTTCTCTACAATCGTTTTTTGAGACTCTAATGTCGCTCTTTTTTCTTGTTCTATTTGCTTTTGTTCTTCTCCTATATTTGATTGTTCTACTTGTTTTTGACTTGTGTCTATTTCTCTTTGTACATTTTCTTTTTGTGCTAATAATCCTTGTAAACGATCATCTTGTTCGTTTGATACCTTACTATCTGAAACTATTTGTATTTCATTCTCTTTTTCTACTTGTAGTGCTTGATACCCTTGGTCATAGGCTTTATATTCTTCTTTGATTTTCACATCTATCTGTTTACTAAAAGAAGGTTTATGTATCTGTATACTTTTCTTGAATTCTTCTAACATGTTTTTCTGTTCGTTTTTTTGTTGTATCACTTGTTCCAATTGTTGTTGTTTACTATCTAATTCTATATTTTTTAATTGGAGCAATGTATCTCCTTGTTTTACTTCTTCTCCATTTTTCACACAAATCGTTTCTACCGTTCCTCCTATAGGAAGACGGATTATATTTGCACTGTCACTTTCTTGTATGATGGCTGTTCCTTTGTTCACAATATCCATCGTTCCTACCCATGCCCATATGATACAACCTATTATCATACATCCTAAAAAACTTAATAATATCGCAATAAAACGAGGTGGTTTCTTTTCTAATAATTCTACGCTATCTGTTATTTGATCAAAAGAATATATTTTACTCATACTGACCACCTTGCATCGCATACTTTTCCTGTTCTATATATTCTATATGAACTGTTTGATTCTTCCATAAACGATAATATTCATTCTTAAGAACTAACAATTCTTCATGAGAACCTTGTTCTATGATTTTTCCTTTTTCCATTACAAAAATTTGATGTGCATGTTGAATCGTACTTAATCGATGCGCAATCATAATAATCGTTACTCCTTGTTTTCCTAATTCTTTCAACATATCTGTAATTTCTTTTTCTGTTGTAGAATCTAAATTACTCGTTGCTTCATCCATTATTAAAATATCCGGTTGTTTTAACAATGCACGAGCGATTGCTAATCGTTGTCTTTGTCCTCCGGACAAATTCGATGCATTTTCCTCTAACATTGTTTCATATCTCAGTGGTAATTCACTTATCATATCGTGAATAGCTGCTTGCTTACATACTTGTATCATTTCTTCTAATGTTACCGTACGTGTTAATCCGAAACATAAATTTTCATAGATAGATGCACTAAAGAAAAAAGATTCTTGTGATACATAGGCAATTCGTTCTCTTAATGCTGTTCGATTCATTTCTTGGATATGATAATCATCATAATACATATCGCCTTGTTGCGATTCATAGTATCCCATTAATAACTTTGAAATCGTTGTTTTTCCAGAACCACTTTCTCCTACAAAAGCAACTTGGCTTCCTGATTGAATTTTAAAACTTATATCTTCTAATACATTTTTTCTTGTTCCATAACGAAATGTTACGTTGGAACATTGTATTTGGCCAGAAAGTTTCTGGGGAGATACTTTCTTTTCTTCCTTCTCATTTTTTTCTACTTCTAAGTCAAAAATTTCATTCAATCGTTCCCCAGCTACTAAAGCAGACTGCATCGTTGGTTGGATTCCAATTATATTTTCAATTGGATTTAAAAAATATGCTAATAATGCATTATATGTAATCAATTCTCCTATTGTCATATTCCCTTTTAACACTTGGATTGCACCGACCCAAAGAATAACCGTTCCCCCAATAAGTTCCAATCCCATCTTCATAGAACCTTGCAAATTCGATAACATTCCTCGTTTAAATACATGATGTAACAAGTTTACAAAACGATTCTCTGTTTGAAAAAATACTTCTTTTTCTGCATTATACGATTTGATTGTTCCAATTCCATTTAAAGATTCTACTAAATAAGCATTTAATTTCGCATTACTTTCCATCTCTTTTCGATTAATAGATTGATACGGTTTATGAAATACAATAATAATCCCCATATAAAAAGGTATTAAGACTAATGTTACACCAAATAAAATAGGACTATGTATGTATAATAAAATCGCTCCTACCATAACCATCACTGTATCGATCATTAAGGTTACTGTAATCGTTGATAACGCCTCACGAATTTTACTGGCATCCATAAATCGAGAAATAATTTCTCCCACTTTTCTTGTTTCAAAAAAGTTCATTGGTAAACCAACCACATGACGATAATATCCCAGCATTAATTGAATATCGATTCGTCTACTCATATATAAAATCAGATGTGTCCGAAAATAGGAAAGAAGAACTTTAAAGATATATAAAACAATAATCCCAATGGATACCATATGAAGTGTTTGTAATAATTGGTTTGTCACAATATCATCGATTAAAAATTTAAAATAAAATGCTCCTAATAACCCAAACAAATTAAAGAAGATAGACGCAATAAACAAAGGTATTATGATATTTGTTTGTTGTTTTACTAATCCTACAAAACGAGAAAATGTCCCTTGCGACTCATTTCCTTTTTGGAATTTTGATGTTGGCGTCAGTAAAACAAGGATTCCCGTCCACATTTTACAAAACTCTTCTAACGCATACACCATATGTCCTTTCCCTGGATCAACGATATATATTTTATTCTTTTTTACTTTATGAATGACAACATAATGTAATAGTCCATCTTCTATTACTACATGCGCAATCGCGGGTAAAGAGATTTCATGTAAAGCATTTTTATTCGTTGCTTTTACTCCTTTTACATCAAATCCTAACTTTTCACCTGATTCTATTAAACCTTGTACGTTTGTCCCTTGTAAATCTGTACCCGCTACCTCTCTAATCTTTGAAATGGATGTTTTCCATCCATAGTAACGAGAAATCATGGTAAGACACGCCGGACCACAATCTTTTAAATCTTGTTGCCTGATACACTTTATTTTTTTCAAACTAGTTCCTACTTTCTATTCAACAAAAAATTTTCCTAAAAAAACAAATTTTCTCAAAAAAGGTTGGACATCTTACCTATTATCAGTATAATAAAAATGAATCAATAATTCAAAATATTAAGGAGATAAAATTATGAAAACTGAAAAATTAAACTTTGAAACATTAACTCAAAAAGAACTTCTAGAAATCTCAGCAGGTGGAAGCTGCCTTAATAAAATTGGAGCAGGCGTTGTTAAAGGTATTTTCGCAGGTGGTGCTGCTGGTGCTGCTGCAACAATGGGATTAGGTACAGCAGGCGGCGCATTTGTTGGAGCTCATATCGGAGCTGCTGCTGGCGCAATTACTTGTCTTGGAGAATAAAAAATAAAAGGACTGATATAAATGAAAGAAATTAATAATACACTTACACAACTATCAGAAGAAGAATTAGAAAACATTAATGGCGGAGGCTGCACTTGGAAAAAAGCTGCTGCTGAAGCTGCTGGTGGAATTATCATTGGTTCTATGGGAGGCCCATGGGGTGCTCTAGGTGGCGGAGTAACAGGCGCTGCATTATGCTATTTAAATGATTAAGTAATATAAGTAAATCCCCCTAATTATTTTTAATTAGGGGGATTTACTTATATTACTTAAAATAAAATTTAATATAATTCGACCAATAAAAATAATGTTCGATAACAATCATTTGACATTTATGTAGAATGATATGTAATATATAAATAACACAAGGGCATATATACATTCCATTGGAGGAATCTTATATTGAATATGAAAATGAAATTAACGCGTATTGAAAAAGGTTTAACACAAAAACAACTTGCTGACTTAGTCAATATAAGTAGACAAACCATTGGATTAATTGAAAAAGAAGAATATAATCCATCTTTAAAACTCTGTATATCTATCTGTATAGCCTTAGATAAAACATTAAACGATTTATTTTGGGAAGGAGAAATTAAATGAAAAAAATTATAGAAAAAATCATCTTAGGTCAAAAATCAAATGATGAGTATCAAGAAAAAGCATATACAAAATATATAGCAGAAGCAGGTATTTTAGTTATGTTAATAAATTTTTTATACTTAACTATAAAAACTATATATTTGAAAGAGATTTCCACTGATATTATTGTTTGCTTAACACTATTTATAATTTTTTGTGGATATATAACTATTAGAATTTCTAACAGTAACATTGACTTCATTAATATTACTTCAATGACAAACTTAGAGAAAAACAAAAAGAAACTTTTAAAAAATACAATTTTACAAAGTATAATCTTTTTTATTGTTTTTAGTGGATCAGGTTATCTCATAAATAGTCCGTTTTCATGGACTTCAAATATAATTACTAGTATATTTTTCGGTATAGCAATCTACTTGATAAATAAAACAAATGCCAAAAAATCTTTAAAAATGAATAATGAATTAAATGATTAATCTATTTATTCATATGAATAAAAAGGAGGAATATTTATCATCAATAGTAAATCTCCATTAAGAAAAAAATTCCTATTCCTCTTTATATTTATCTTCCCAACAGTTTTATTTAAATTCTTTGAGGATAGGGATTTAATAAATGCTTTAAAAAATTTAATTGTATTTTCATTAATAAGCTTTATTATAATTTTTATTGTTGATACAATATCAAATTTAGTAAACAAATATGATAAACAAAAAAAATGAGTGAATTAAAAGCAGTATTTACATCTTAATGAAAAATATAGACTAAGTGAATTACCCGCCACTTAACGTCCTAACGGACTGTTTGAAGTGGAGAAGTAATTCACTCTATCTGTATATTCTATACATCCCTAGTAGACATAACGTCCTATTATCGGTAGCGAATCCAACGGCTTCCCCTTACTCCTGTAAGGGGTTTCCTTCTTTCGACCTTTTTTTCTTTATACACGTTTTTATACATTCCTTATACCCTGCGGTTTTTGGCTTCCCTATGCCTCGTCACATTCTTCTCTTTTTTGCATACAATCCTGCATAAACATATCCATTTTTTATTCCTTATCTTTTTTAATCTATTTGACATATTTCATAGCAAGAATTATCATCACTTTTTGGGTTTGACAAAGGACAATAACTTTAAGATCAAAATAAACAAACTGATTTATAATCAATAAAGAAATTTATTTAAAACAACATATTCTTTTTTTTAAAGGAAAAGATCTATATTTTAATAAGGAGATCAATAATTTATGAATTTACTAATGGATGTACTGACATACAGTATGATTTTTACAAGTATTATAATAGTCATTCGATATAGAAATTATATAGATTGGTTTTATATATATTTTCTTACAAGCATGGTTGGAGGAGGAAGTGCCTCGATTGAAAGTCATTTTCTCTTAGGTATGATAATTTGTGATGTATTTGGTGCTATTGCAATCTTCTTTACAATTCAGCAAGCAAGAGAACGTATCAGTCGTAAAACTGTTTTAAAAAACAATAATTGAATTATATTATTATTGTTTTTTAGGATATGTTTTTCCAAATAAAATAAAAAAGACGAATCTATTTTATTTTAAGATTCGTCTTTTTATTGAGTATTTACGAAGATTCACAAACCATTAAACCGTCCCACTTACCATTGATATTTATCGTTTATGCTTAGCAAAATACCAAAATATCACCATAAAAAACAATCAACTATTAGTTAATACTAAAGTTGATAAAAAACAACCAATACTATCATGTGTATTTCTAAAATTTCATTTATAGTTTCATTAAGGCTTAGTGACAGGGTAGCTGCTCTAGTCCGCAGGACTTTTTCCATTAATAGTAAAACAGGGTGTTCTTGAAGGTTATGCTCTCTCTCAATTATACTATTTATTAAATAAACGTAATGAGATGAGGGGAAATATTGAAAAAAAGTTGGACTGAAGAAGAATTATTAGAGAACTATATGCTGTTACCAAATGAACGTCATTTAGTATTGAGTAAAAAAACAAACGCCAATCGGCTGGGATTTGCTGTCTTACTAAAATATTTTCAAAAGGAAGCTCGTTTTCCAAGCGAAAAACAAGATATCTCAAAAGATATTGTTCAACATTTAGCACATCAAATAGATGCGTTACCTGAAGATTTTTTTGAACATTATAGATGGGGCGGAAAAGAAAGAAGTTATACAGATCATCGAAAAATCATTCGTGATCTCTTTGGTTTCAGAGAGATCACTTCAAAAGATAATCTCCAATTGATACAATGGCTAAAAGAACAAGTACAACTTACACATGATATGGAAGATTTATCTGGTCAAGCTTATCATTTATTTCGCAAATGGAAAGTAGAACCACCTTCTAAAGGTAGTTTAAAACGAATGATTCATTCCGCTATTGATATGTATGAGAAAGATCTATATTATACAATTTCCGAACAATTATCCGCTGAAACTTGTTGTCGATTAGATGCATTATTAAATGTGCAATCAAATGAGGATTTAGAAATTGTGGACATCATGTATGAAAAAACAAATTCAAATCAGTTATCTTTTCGATATCTTTTATCGTCTGCATGTAAACCGAGTGTAAATACTATGGAAACAGAATTAAAAAAACTGTTAGCCATCCAACAATTAGAAATTCCTCCTAGAATATTTCAGCATAGCAGATTTATTAGATGAAATTACACTTAAAATCAAAAATAGAGCTAAAAATACAACTCGGAAAGAAGCCATTGCAGAATTGGAACGGGTAAAAGGAAAAAATAAACATATTATAAGCTTATTAAAAGCAACTGTAGAACATCCCGAAGGGATTATTCAAGATACCTTATTTCCAATTGTTAGCGCTAACACAATTCAAGATATAATAAAAGAGATGACAAAAAATGATCGTGAATATAAAGAAAAGATTTATACTAAGATGCATGCTTCTTATGGCGGACATTATCGACGGACATTTATTGATATTTTGATGAATCTTACCTTTCGGTCTAATAACCAATTACATCAACCTGTAATTGAATCTATCCAACTTATCCGAAAATATAAAGAAAGTGGCCAACGTTATTTTGCAATTGAAGATACTGTTCCAATTGAGGGTGTCATTCAACCTAAATGGAAAAATATCATTATCGAAGCGGATAGTCAGGGAGTTGAAAGAGTCAATCGAATTAACTATGAAATTGCAGTAATTCAATCTCTTCGTACGCAACTTCGGTGTAAAGAAATCTGGATTGAAGGAGCAAATCGATACCGTAACCCAGATGAAGATCTTCCACAAGATTTTGAAGAAAATAAGGAAGAATATTTTGAAGCATTAAAGATACCACTTGATGTGAAGCCTTTTATTGAAAATATAAAGCTGTTAATGAAAGGGAAACTACAAATGCTTCATCAAGGATTAGAGAGTCAAAGTAATAAAAAAATAGTGATTACTACTAAAAGTAATAAAGGATGGATTCAAGTTACTCCCCTTGATAAACAACTGGAACCTCCACTTGTACCAACTATTAAACAAGAAGTTAAAAATAGATGGAAGGATATTAATTTATTAGATTTATTAAAAGAAACCGACTTTCATACAGGATTCACCAAACATTTTAAAACTACAGCTAACCGAGAAATATTAGATTCAGAAACGATTCAACGTCGTTTACTTCTTTGTTTATTTGGATTAGGAACAAACACTGGGTTAAAAGCAGTAGCTGCTGGAAACCCCATTGATAATTATCGAGAGCTTCGATATATGCGTCAGAAATTTATACATAAAGATCATTTAAGAAAAGCGAATGCAGAAGTAATCAATCAAATTATGAATCATCGAGAGAAAAATGTATGGGGAGAAGCTACCACTGCTTGTGCCTCGGATTCTAAACATTATGGCGCTTGGGATCAAAACCTACTAACAGAGTGGCATCCTCGTTATAGAAAACATGGAATTATGATTTATTGGCACACAGATCGAAATTCTGCATGTGTGTATTCTCAAATTAAATCTTGTTTATCTTCTGAAGTAGCTGTAATGATGGAAGGTGTATTGCGCCACTGCACAGATATGGAAATTGATCGAAACTATGTAGATACGCATGGGCAAAGTGTGATTGCATTTGCCTTTTGTCACTTGTTAGGCTTCAAACTTATGCCACGTTTCAAGAATATTGGTTCTCAAAAATTGTATCGTCCTGAAGCTGGGATGAACGAAGAATACCCTCAGTTACATCCTGTTTTAAGTAGACCGATTAACTGGGATCTTATTCAACAACAATATGAAGAAATTGTTAAGTTTGCAACTGCTCTAAGATTGGGACCAGCTTCTGCCGAATCTATTTTAAAACGATTCACAAGGGATACAAAGCATCCAACATATTTAGCATTATGTGAACTTGGAAAAGCAATGAAAACCATTTTTTTATGTGAATATTTACACTCCGAAGATATTCGTAGAGAAATTCAAGAGGGATTAAATACTGTAGAGCAATGGAATTCAGTAACTACTTATATTTTCTATGGAAAAAATAGTGAATTACGCTCCAATTCACTAGAGGATCAAGAAGTATCGGCCTTATCACTACAGCTACTTCAAAATTGTTTGGTCTATATGAATACCTTAATGGTACAAGAAATTCTATACGATAACCAACAATATTGGTTGAAAAAAATGACAATAGAAGATTTCCGAGGTTTAACCCCGTTATTTTATCATCATGTGAATCCATATGGAATTTTTAAATTAAATATGAATCAAAGAATACCAATTAAATTACAAGTAGCTTAAAAGTTATCATTCTTGTACAAACAGAGTCATAACTTTAAGTTTTGACTCTGTTTTTGGAATGCTGTAATATCAGTATGTAGACAGGTGTCATAACTTAAGGTCTAAAGTTACAGGGAAAAAGGAGCGATTTTTATGAAATATGGCTATGCACGCGTAAGTACATTACACCAGGGCCTGAGGTCCCAAATTCAAACATTGCAAAATGAAGGCTGTGAAGAAATTTATTCTGAAAAGTTTACTGGAACAAAAACAGCTCGTCCAAAGTTTCAGGAATTATTATCTATATTAAAAACAGGGGATACGCTTGTTGTGACAAAACTAGATCGTTTTGCACGTTCAACAGTTGATGCGATACATATAATTAGAACCCTATTTGAAAAAGGTGTAAAGGTTCATATACTCAATATGGGATTAGTTGAAGATACACCAACAGGTAGGCTTGTATTTAATGTAATGAGCGCATTTGCTGAATTCGAAAGAGATATGATTGTAGAACGTACGCAAGAAGGAAAAGCAATTGCAAAGCTAAATCCTAATTTTAAAGAAGGGCGACCAAAGAAATATAATAAGAAACAAATAGAACATGCTTTATTTCTTTTACATAATCATTCTTACAAAGAAGTGGAAGAAAAAATGGGGATTTCAAAAAGTACATTAATCAGAGCAAAGAGGCAATTTAAAAAAGAGTGCGCCAAAGAAATTACAGTTACATCATAGCATTCATCCACCTTTTTACTTTTAATGGAAAAAGTCCTGCGGACTAGATCAGCTACCCTGTCACTAAGCCTACTAGAGACACAAACTTTAAATGTTTCTAATTTACAAAAATCTCTTAATCTTCCACAATCTACTGTCTCTCAACACCTGACAAAATTAAAACAACATAAAATTGTTACCCATAATAGAAAAGGCTTAGAGGTATTTTATCGAGTAGAAGATATACAAGTACAACAAACAATGGGAATATTGATATTCTAAATATTCTGTACATGTAAAATAGTTTAACCTGTTTATGGTTGCTCATTCAGAAAAACCCCTGTTCTCTAAATTGAGAACAGGGGTTTTTCTATGAAATTATACATTTACCACGTATCACCATGACTAGATTGAATCATTATATAATTTGTTTTAGATACATCACCATGTGTTGCTTGTTCTGATTGAGAAGGAACTAATCCAAAAGACAAAATAGCTGAAAGAGATAATCCTATTATCATTCCTGTAATTTTTTTCATTATTTTAATGCTCCTTTTTCAAAAGTTTTTTCTTTTGCTTGGTGACTTTGATAAAAATATTGACTCGCTTTCGCATGATCATTTTCCTGATAAAATGCAATTGCTAATTTTTCCGTATATTCTTGCGTATAATTAAATAATTGTTCCTTATCAAAATATGAGATTACTTCAAGAATCGTTTTTTCCAAAACATTAGCGGGTACACCTGTATTCAGTAAATCTAAAATTGAAAAATGATACTGATATTCTTGATTTTCTACTTGTTTACAAATCATTAGTCCTCTTTGAATTAATTCTTCCGTAATGTTTGATTCTCCTAGTTTAAAGTGTTCTCTCGCTTTCAAAAAAATAGCTTTAAAGTGATTCGGAATTTTCTCTATAACCTCACCTAAATGACGAATGGCTAATGTAGATAAATTTTGACTCGCATATAGAAATCCTAAATTATTACGTACTCTTACAATCAACATATCTTCCTTTTTTTTGTGTAAGATATTTATTGCTGCGTTAAAACTTTCTTCGGCTTGTGAGAACTGTTTTATGTCGACACACGCCAATCCAAAAATATTCTCACAACCTGCTGTATTATTTTCATAACCAGGATGTTTAGAGAATATTTCTTTTGCTTTGCTTATATATTGAATTGCTAATAACGGTTGATATGTATGCAGATAAAAATTAGCAAAACGATAATAAAATTCAGCTTGTTCCAGTTCATCTGGCACATATTTTAATAAACCTTCCGCTTTTTCATAATACTCTCTAGCTTCATTATTATTTGTAATAAGTGTTGCATGAATCGCTTTAAAGAAATGATAGTAATACGATAAGAAATCATCTGTTTCAGCGTTAAGTGAATCAATTTTTTCAAAACTTGCCGGAGTAATACTCAAGTTATCAATTAATACCTTAAATCGGAAATCAAGAAGTGCGTAATATAGTAATAAATTTTGATCTTCTTCAATGTTTCCAATCATCCCATCAATTTCTGCTTTTAATTGTTGTGCTTTTATTATGTGTTGAGAACGAATTTCCAAATACCATGTATTTAAAAGCTGAGTAATTTTTTCATTTCCTTTTACTTGAATACTCATAATATCCCCCTTTATTTTCTGATATTTCAAATTATATATAGTTATATTCATATTATCAGAAAATAAATGTAATAAGATAGAATTTAAATTTTATAAAAAATTATCAGAAAACTTACTCCCTCAAAAGGGTATCAATACTTTGTTTTTACAAGGTTCTTTTTAGTACCCATTTTTCCGTTGAAATTTTTTGTCATATAAACACGAAGCTGACAGGTTTCCTTTTACTTCGTGTTTTCCGATTCGAGTCGTTTAAAAATAGGGTGAGCCTCGGTTCTCTTCCCTATTTTTTCACTCCCCTCATATGCTGACTTTCTATTCCGTGTATGGATTCTCCCTTCGGATTGAATCCATAACCCTCCATGCCAAGTCAGGGGGATTCCTGCTCGAACATCGCTCTGCTTGTTCTGTGCGGAAATCCCCCAAAACCGACCCCGCAGTTTCACGGGCGAAGCCACGTTCAACTAGGGGGAGGCGGAGTTAAAAGTGTCCGACGTTTCACGTCTACCACACACTCCGCAATGGTGAGGTTGCCCTCCCCCTTGACCCCCACCGTCGCACGCTCCTATAATTAAGATAAATCTTAATTTCGGAGGTGCTTTTTCTTATGACAGCTCGTGAAAAAATTTCCGTGCGATTAGACTCGGAAATTGTCGGCTTAGGACGCCGACTTGCCAAAGTAGACTTTGGCTCAGAACAAAAATTCGGCATGCTTATTGAGCATGCCATTAAGTCCTATAACGCTAGACAGATTAAATCTACTGATGTAGAAGGGATTCTGTCTGAAACAGAATCCGCTCTGATCAACCGGCTGGAATCTCGTTTTGATGAGATGTCAAAGCGTACCATCGAACGTATGGCAGGACTTCTTTTTACAAATACATTTGATACGGTTAAACAATCCTTACTAGTGGAACAACTTCACAAGGTAGGTATAAAAAATGCTGTCCAACTACAAAACGAAGCTTATAAACAAACAACGGAAATTGTCTCAAAACGATATAAAGAATTTGGAGACAGTCTTCTTTTCCAACAAAAATCTCAAATTTATGACCTTACCAAACAACTAGAAGAAATGACAACAAAATATACAAAAGCACATAAACAATGGGCACTTTGGGAAAAAACCACAACCGAAACACGTGCGGAATTAGAAACAAGTCAAATCAAAAATAAACAGCTCGAACAACGTATCCAACAATTAGAATCTACCGTTGCTAGACAACAGCTTGAAATCAACCATGTCCGCAAATGGTCTCGTAAGCTCGTAAAACGAATAGAAAACTCCGGTTTGATGGATAGGCCTAAAAAACTATTAGAAACGCATATAGAAGAATCTGGAGCGTTATAGGAGGTATTCTATGACACATGTGAAATCAATTGGATTTGAAAAGCATTTTGGGAAGAATAAACCCATTTCAGCTATTAAAGACCATATCAAATATATCGAAGCTGAAAAAGAACATCATCGGAATACCCCGCACTTATTTACCGAACATGAAAATCAAATCCAACGACAAACCTTCTTACAAAAAATACGAGAACAACCCAAACAAGGTGTTGTGGCGCATAAACTTGTATTTACCTTGTCTGAAGATGAACATCAAAAGTATGGTTCAGATCTTAAAATCTGGACGAGACAAATTCTCAATCGATTTGAAATCAAGACAAATCAAAAATTAGATTGGACCGCAGCCATCCATGATGATGAAGGGCATCCTCATGTTCATGTCATCATACGGGGCTATAACGAAGGTGGAAAACAGGTTGGTTTGTATCCCAAACATTTAAAAGAATTGCAGTCTTACGCACAAGAAGAAATCTCAAGAACTCGTGAAAGAGAACCAAAACTGACTGTACAACAAGAACTAAAACGTCATTTAAACGTTCTAGCACAAGAATTAGACCGCCCTAGCCTCTCGATTGAACCCAACATCCCAAAACAAATTCAACGCCAATCAGAGCGGTCCTATGATGGCCCTAGCTTATAACCCCCTCATTGAAATAATCAATTTGGGGGTTTCTCTTTCTTTTTTGGCAGAGGCTGGCTGGGGGTTTGGGGGCTAGCCCCCAGGGTTTGCGTATCTGAAACCTAGAGTAAAAGAAAATAAAGAACGATAGCACAGGCGGTTCGGCACGTATACTCGTAAATCCAAGCTGATAGAGTCATAGTTTCTTTTTCGTCTGTCGGCTTGGCAAAGTTCCTACACGTGCCGAAATCCAAACGTAAAGGGCGAGCGAATGCGAAGAAGGTGGAGATTTTCTGAAGCAAAGCAAAAGAAAATACTACCTGTCCCTTTATGTTGTGGATAGCCTCTTAATATATAGATAAGAGTGAAATTAATACATTAACTTAAAAAAACGTTTATATATCAAGGTTTACAGCAGTTTTGCTTGTTGTAATTTTAGAATACGTTTGTAGTAATTTATTACACAATTTGTTGTAATCTTATTACTACAAATTGTGTAATACCCGTTTAAAATTTAAAAAGATTAAATTGACGAAGTAATACATTTGTAGTAATATAACTACAACAAATTAGTTTTAGAATAGTAAGAGGGGATATGGATATATATGGAGGTTAAAAGAAGTAATGTTACAAAAATAAATGATTATAAAAAACCAAAATCCACAAGAAAAAAAGTAAAATTTTTAGGTACAAAAGAATTTATAGATCCTGAAACTGGTGAAGTACATAAAATGCAAGTTACAGATATAGAAGAACGAGATGCTAATTTTCATAAGATATGGTTAGGTCATATGTTAGAAAGCCTTGACATGATAGGTAATCAAAAAATTAGAGTTGCTATGTTTATCCTTAATAATATTAATACAGATAACGAATTTATTATGACATATCGTATAATATCTGAGAAAACAGGCATATCGACAAAAACAATTACAGAAACTATGAAAGCATTACAAGAAAGTAATTTTATAAAAAAAATAAGAAATGGGTATTACAGACTCAACCCAGATATAATGTTTAAAGGTGGTAAAGAAAATCGTCTAGAAGTTCTTATTAGATATAGAAAAGGTGAGTGATTTTTTGCAAACCGAAAACAAAATGCTTACAAAAATAAATAAGTTTGAAAAACGATTAAACGAAGCAAAACGAATACAAAAACACTTAGAAAAACAAAATGCACCTTTAATACGTATTCACGAAATAAAACGTATTGTAAATTTTTTAGAACACGAATACAATGTTCATTTATTTGCTTCTAAAATGGTGAAATTAACTTATCAAAATAAAAAAAGGAACTAATTCTACATTTAATATTTATTTCAAAAGGTATAAAAAAATCGACCTCATTTTTGAAGTCGATTTTTTTATACCGTATTTTTACAACTTCTTTTATCTAAAAAAACAAAAAGTTTTAATTCATCTTTTTATAATCTCTAGAAACAAAATATAAAATTAAGACAAACAAAAATAAACTTATGTTTATACAATTCTTAAAAAAATTATTTTCTATAAAATAATTCACTAAAGTTAGTACTAATAAACAAAATGCACCAATGAAAGGCAATGTCTTCTTTATTTTTTCTTTCATGAACCCTCTTCCTTTCCGAAAAATTCTTTTTTTGTAAGCGTATTCAATTTATGTTATTATTAACCTATTACATAAAATTATAAAGGAGAAAGTTATTATGTTCAAAAGAAAAACATTAGCTATTACTGCTTCACTTTTACTATTTAGTTCAATTTCAGTTCCAATTTCTAAAGCCGCAGAGTCTTCCACACCAATAGAATCTTCAACTAATACTCTATCTAACTCAGAATATAATTTTAAAGAAATTGAAACAGCTCTATATGCTATTGAAAACATACCAAATGATGTTTTAAATCAAGGAAATGAAGAAATAATTCAATGGTTTAAAATAGAAACAGGATTACAAGTTTATATAGAAAATGACATACTAAAATTTAAAGACACTTCACAAATGCAAATGTATGGATTTAATACTACTGGCTGTATAAGTGCAATTGGAATTGCTTTAGTTACTAATGGTATTCCGCTTACAAAAATAACAAAAGTAAAATCAGCTTTAAATGCTCTTGGTGGTACAGCAAATGCAGTAAAAAAAATAAAAAAATATTACGATAAATATCGTTTTAATGGTTTTTCTAGAAATGATTCTCTAAAGAAAGCTTTAAATAATGCTTCTAGTGGACTAGCTAAAGATTTACAAAGTTCATTACTAGATTTTTTTAATTTAACAAACGTTATTGCAAACTGTAGTTAATAAAACCCGCTATTTAATACTCAAAAAAAGCCGTTTCCTTTTGGAAGCGAGCCTCTACCCTTGCAACCCAAAGGACATGGGGACGGAAGAAAAACGCTTCCGCCCCCACGACCTTCGGATTGTACGACAAGGGTTCTCTCTTCTTCCAAAAGACTACGTTTTTTTCTCCGTCTTAATCGCTCTGTACATTTCCTCCAGTCAATTTAAGGTCAATATCTTTGGATAAAAAAATTTTTTTTAATTTTCTAATGCTAATAATTCCTGATATTTTTTTTTATAACATTCAAACTGGCCATTTTCTTTTAGTTCCTGTAATAATATTGCTAAGCCTGACGTAGAGATTTCCGCATCAAATCCTGCTGCAATCGCTGATAATTCAATTTTTTCCGCGTAATAACAAATATACGCCAGATCATACTCTGGTAATTTCCTTTTTATTTTTTTCATATCGTTTCCCTTGCTATATTTTTATTATTTTATAAATATTCAAACGTAAATCTTTGCATTATAATATTATTTATTCTTATTATTTTTATAAAAATCTATAGGAGGAACTATTCTATGACACATGAATTTTACAGAGAATCCGGTAATTATGAACGTGTTTCAGAAATATTTAAGGTACTTGCACATCCTGTACGTTTACAGATTATACGACAATTACTAGGCTTAGTGACAGGGTAGCTGCTCTAGTCCGCAGGACTTTTTCCATTAATAGTAAAACAGGGTGTTCTTGAAGGTTATGCTCTCTCTCAATTATACTATTTATTAAATAAACGTAATGAGATGAGGGGAAATATTGAAAAAAAGTTGGACTGAAGAAGAATTATTAGAGAACTATATGCTGTTACCAAATGAACGTCATTTAGTATTGAGTAAAAAAACAAACGCCAATCGGCTGGGATTTGCTGTCTTACTAAAATATTTTCAAAAGGAAGCTCGTTTTCCAAGCGAAAAACAAGATATCTCAAAAGATATTGTTCAACATTTAGCACATCAAATAGATGCGTTACCTGAAGATTTTTTTGAACATTATAGATGGGGCGGAAAAGAAAGAAGTTATACAGATCATCGAAAAATCATTCGTGATCTCTTTGGTTTCAGAGAGATCACTTCAAAAGATAATCTCCAATTGATACAATGGCTAAAAGAACAAGTACAACTTACACATGATATGGAAGATTTATCTGGTCAAGCTTATCATTTATTTCGCAAATGGAAAGTAGAACCACCTTCTAAAGGTAGTTTAAAACGAATGATTCATTCCGCTATTGATATGTATGAGAAAGATCTATATTATACAATTTCCGAACAATTATCCGCTGAAACTTGTTGTCGATTAGATGCATTATTAAATGTGCAATCAAATGAGGATTTAGAAATTGTGGACATCATGTATGAAAAAACAAATTCAAATCAGTTATCTTTTCGATATCTTTTATCGTCTGCATGTAAACCGAGTGTAAATACTATGGAAACAGAATTAAAAAAACTGTTAGCCATCCAACAATTAGAAATTCCTCCTAGAATATTTCAGCATAGCAGATTTATTAGATGAAATTACACTTAAAATCAAAAATAGAGCTAAAAATACAACTCGGAAAGAAGCCATTGCAGAATTGGAACGGGTAAAAGGAAAAAATAAACATATTATAAGCTTATTAAAAGCAACTGTAGAACATCCCGAAGGGATTATTCAAGATACCTTATTTCCAATTGTTAGCGCTAACACAATTCAAGATATAATAAAAGAGATGACAAAAAATGATCGTGAATATAAAGAAAAGATTTATACTAAGATGCATGCTTCTTATGGCGGACATTATCGACGGACATTTATTGATATTTTGATGAATCTTACCTTTCGGTCTAATAACCAATTACATCAACCTGTAATTGAATCTATCCAACTTATCCGAAAATATAAAGAAAGTGGCCAACGTTATTTTGCAATTGAAGATACTGTTCCAATTGAGGGTGTCATTCAACCTAAATGGAAAAATATCATTATCGAAGCGGATAGTCAGGGAGTTGAAAGAGTCAATCGAATTAACTATGAAATTGCAGTAATTCAATCTCTTCGTACGCAACTTCGGTGTAAAGAAATCTGGATTGAAGGAGCAAATCGATACCGTAACCCAGATGAAGATCTTCCACAAGATTTTGAAGAAAATAAGGAAGAATATTTTGAAGCATTAAAGATACCACTTGATGTGAAGCCTTTTATTGAAAATATAAAGCTGTTAATGAAAGGGAAACTACAAATGCTTCATCAAGGATTAGAGAGTCAAAGTAATAAAAAAATAGTGATTACTACTAAAAGTAATAAAGGATGGATTCAAGTTACTCCCCTTGATAAACAACTGGAACCTCCACTTGTACCAACTATTAAACAAGAAGTTAAAAATAGATGGAAGGATATTAATTTATTAGATTTATTAAAAGAAACCGACTTTCATACAGGATTCACCAAACATTTTAAAACTACAGCTAACCGAGAAATATTAGATTCAGAAACGATTCAACGTCGTTTACTTCTTTGTTTATTTGGATTAGGAACAAACACTGGGTTAAAAGCAGTAGCTGCTGGAAACCCCATTGATAATTATCGAGAGCTTCGATATATGCGTCAGAAATTTATACATAAAGATCATTTAAGAAAAGCGAATGCAGAAGTAATCAATCAAATTATGAATCATCGAGAGAAAAATGTATGGGGAGAAGCTACCACTGCTTGTGCCTCGGATTCTAAACATTATGGCGCTTGGGATCAAAACCTACTAACAGAGTGGCATCCTCGTTATAGAAAACATGGAATTATGATTTATTGGCACACAGATCGAAATTCTGCATGTGTGTATTCTCAAATTAAATCTTGTTTATCTTCTGAAGTAGCTGTAATGATGGAAGGTGTATTGCGCCACTGCACAGATATGGAAATTGATCGAAACTATGTAGATACGCATGGGCAAAGTGTGATTGCATTTGCCTTTTGTCACTTGTTAGGCTTCAAACTTATGCCACGTTTCAAGAATATTGGTTCTCAAAAATTGTATCGTCCTGAAGCTGGGATGAACGAAGAATACCCTCAGTTACATCCTGTTTTAAGTAGACCGATTAACTGGGATCTTATTCAACAACAATATGAAGAAATTGTTAAGTTTGCAACTGCTCTAAGATTGGGACCAGCTTCTGCCGAATCTATTTTAAAACGATTCACAAGGGATACAAAGCATCCAACATATTTAGCATTATGTGAACTTGGAAAAGCAATGAAAACCATTTTTTTATGTGAATATTTACACTCCGAAGATATTCGTAGAGAAATTCAAGAGGGATTAAATACTGTAGAGCAATGGAATTCAGTAACTACTTATATTTTCTATGGAAAAAATAGTGAATTACGCTCCAATTCACTAGAGGATCAAGAAGTATCGGCCTTATCACTACAGCTACTTCAAAATTGTTTGGTCTATATGAATACCTTAATGGTACAAGAAATTCTATACGATAACCAACAATATTGGTTGAAAAAAATGACAATAGAAGATTTCCGAGGTTTAACCCCGTTATTTTATCATCATGTGAATCCATATGGAATTTTTAAATTAAATATGAATCAAAGAATACCAATTAAATTAC
Organism: Bacillus sp. FSL K6-2944; assembly: GCF_038005385.1. Lineage (NCBI taxonomy): Bacteria > Bacillati > Bacillota > Bacilli > Caryophanales > Bacillaceae > Bacillus > Bacillus sp. FSL K6-2944. The sequence goes on from NZ_JBBOTE010000012.1 coordinate 24,423, forward strand.
AAGTAGCTTAAAAGTTATCATTCTTGTACAAACAGAGTCATAACTTTAAGTTTTGACTCTGTTTTTGGAATGCTGTAATATCAGTATGTAGACAGGTGTCATAACTTAAGGTCTAAAGTTACAGGGAAAAAGGAGCGATTTTTATGAAATATGGCTATGCACGCGTAAGTACATTACACCAGGGCCTGAGGTCCCAAATTCAAACATTGCAAAATGAAGGCTGTGAAGAAATTTATTCTGAAAAGTTTACTGGAACAAAAACAGCTCGTCCAAAGTTTCAGGAATTATTATCTATATTAAAAACAGGGGATACGCTTGTTGTGACAAAACTAGATCGTTTTGCACGTTCAACAGTTGATGCGATACATATAATTAGAACCCTATTTGAAAAAGGTGTAAAGGTTCATATACTCAATATGGGATTAGTTGAAGATACACCAACAGGTAGGCTTGTATTTAATGTAATGAGCGCATTTGCTGAATTCGAAAGAGATATGATTGTAGAACGTACGCAAGAAGGAAAAGCAATTGCAAAGCTAAATCCTAATTTTAAAGAAGGGCGACCAAAGAAATATAATAAGAAACAAATAGAACATGCTTTATTTCTTTTACATAATCATTCTTACAAAGAAGTGGAAGAAAAAATGGGGATTTCAAAAAGTACATTAATCAGAGCAAAGAGGCAATTTAAAAAAGAGTGCGCCAAAGAAATTACAGTTACATCATAGCATTCATCCACCTTTTTACTTTTAATGGAAAAAGTCCTGCGGACTAGATCAGCTACCCTGTCACTAAGCC
>NZ_JBBOTE010000013.1:0-15325 GCF_038005385.1 Bacillus sp. FSL K6-2944
AACAACTACATCTTGCTTTTTATTTGTCATATTTGATATATTAGTCTCAGACAATTGTATATTGACTACGCAAAAGGGTACACAAAACCCTTTGAAAAAGACTTGCTCCTTTCTAAGTAATTTTATTGTTTTAGTGTCGTTACTAAAAATAATAAAATTACCCACCTGAAAAAGCAAGTCTTTTTTTTGTATAAACCCTACAACGACAAGGCATAAAGACATACAAGAGCACCGATTTCGTCACCGAAATAGTTACCCTTGTATTAAAATCGAAATTTTAGCCCAAAAAACCGGCTAAAATTTGCTCTCAAAAACGACCAAAAACCGGTCGAAAAACAACCCCAAAAATCGGAGTTTTTTTAGCCCCTTTTTCTAAACCCAAATTCCACATCCAGACCTCGCACATATTTCAAATAATTTTTCAAAGAGGGAACACTATGTAAACTTTCTATGTTCGAAATCGTAGTAACAGATAATCCACTTCTTTCTGCCAACTCACTTTGCGTTAACTCTTTTTCGATTCGATAACGCACCAACGTCCCAATGACTCTTGCATACGCCACTTCAAATTCATCTTCACTTCCCCCTAATGCAATCAGTTTCATCCATGTGTCACGTCGAAATCTCGAACTTCCCTTCTCCATTCGTTTCTCTCTCCTTTTTTCAAGACTTACAAACAAAACTTACAACAAAACCTCGGACTTTGTCCGAACCTACAAGGGAACTCGTCCCCTTGACCCCTTTATAAAAACTTCTAATCCCCCAACCCCCTTTTAGCAAAAAGGGGACTCCCTCGCCGGTAGGCACCCCCAAAACGGTTGTTTTGGAGGGAACACGAGGATACTGGGCTTGTGGAGTGGTCAATTCCTTATGCTCACCTCCGGTTCCGCTACCATTTGACCACAGATAAACAGTATCACTACTCAGGGGATAACCATCCCGTTGCAAGCACTTCTCCCCTTTATCAGTTGACATCTACACGCAGCTAAAAACGACAAATTCACTTTAAGGCGTCTGAGGTTCGTTTTAACGGCTTGTTTTATCTAAACGTCTATTTGCACCGAAATGTTTTTAAAACATCTTGTGCGGGGTTATTAGTTCCTTAAAAAGGATGATAGAACAGCTTGTTAGTGTAATCATGGTTCCCTATGTAATTTTCTTGTGATATACTCACTTATGCCATATCTTGTCACTCACTCGCTATGGCATCAAACTAAAGGTGATCGTTCAAGTCGATTATTTTTCTGAAAGTGTTCGAATGTTTTTGATTAGGAGGGCAAACCATTCTCATCGTCACAACAAGCACAAACACCTGATACTGACATGCAACAACATGCCGATATCAGGTGTTTGCTTTTTAACGCCTCGTATTAGCCTTGTAAAACAAAAGAATACCTTTTGACATTTTTGTATGCATGAACTTCTAAAAACGTTACACGAGCTTGTTAGGTGCCTTAAAACGAATATTAATAAGGTTAAATCCATTTTGGTATCCCTCGCCACATCGTACACCTACATAACCGAAAACATAATACAACATCATTCCCTGCTTTCTAACAAGCCTCCCTATGCCTCGTCAAAAAGAAAAACCCTATTTACCACGCTTCGCTCTATCTCCCAAAACTTTGCTATCTTTTTTTAAATCTCCCCGAGATTTATTCACACTTGTATTTTAAACTTTTAAAACTTTTAAAACTTTTAAAACACCCTTGAGGAATCATTTAAATATCCCGTAACACACATTTCTTTTGGTGCGTATAACTGGGTCACTTCGTGATTAGTCCTGTACCCAAACACGAAGAATCGAGCAAAGCGACAACCACTTTTTTTAACGAGGGAATGAAATCCCAAGAATAAAAAATGGTAAAGATACTAGGAATTTTCCTAGCAAGTCAAAAACAACGTTTTTGGGGTTTACCCGGGTAAACCCGTAGCTTGCCATTTGCCCCTTCCAACAGGGCCGTTAGCATCCTAATCCAATCCGTTATCTAAAGAAAAAAGAAAACAATATTCAGCAAGTGCGCATCTATACACCTAACAGGTGACTATGCGAATTCGCTACTACCCTATCAAAAAGAATCACAACAGTGCGCACTTACACAAACTCAAAAAGTTTGTCCGTTCCCCTCCCAAAACATCGACATGTTTTGTTCCCCGCGGGGCTTTTTTTCTTTCAAAATAACTTTAACGTTTTTTCACTAGCTGCTGAAAATTTTCAATCAAGTTTTATCAAACAATAAACAAACCTCAAAAACAGAACACCACACAATTTCGTCAGAAAAAAGGAGAGAAGAGCATAAGGAGTTTTTGTTCCCACCAAGGATGTGAAGCTAGGCAAAGCCTAGTGAAATCTTGGGTACAAAAGAATTCTCGAAAAGTCGACTCAAGGTACACTCATTTTTATCAAAGGTTGACTCAAGGTTTAGTCAAGGTACACACAAAATCATCTGAGGTTCACTCGAGGTCGACTCAAGTTTTTTCAAAAAATCATTTTTTTCATACAATAAACGAATAAAAAAAGAACTACACCATGAATAATTTTTTTCCTAAAACAAAATGTTTTTTTAAATTCCCTTTCCCGTTTTGATTCTTTTTTGGTATACTTTTCTCAAACATTTCGTAATTAATTCTCTATTATCTACCCAAAAAAGAGCATTCTCAAAAAGGAGAATGCTCTTTTTTCATTTACCTATATATTTGCAAAGCACGACTTACATTCACTTTCCCATTTCCATATTCAAGTGGATTCCCTAAAGGCTTTGCCGATTTCTTTAATAACTCTCTTACTTGTTGGTTAGACATCATTCTATCATTTTCTAATAACAAAGATGCTACACCCACTACATGGGCCGCTGCCATTGAAGTTCCACTATCTAACCTGTAATCACCGTTATTCCATGTACTCCATATATCAACGCCTGGAGCCATTACTTCTAACTGTTCCCCTTTACTAGATAAGAACCCACGTTGATTCTTATTATCCAACGCTCCAACCGCCATTACAGCATCAAATTTAGCTGGATAGGTAATCGAATTCCCTTCTTTATATCCTTCATTCCCTGCGGATGCAACAAGTAAAATCCCTTTTTCATACGCTTTATTCATAGCTTCTTCAAAAAATACAGATTCCTTTTTTCCACCTAGACTCATTAAAATAATATTCGCCTTATGTTCAATCGCCCAATCAATTCCCTTTACAACCGTACTGTATTTTCCGTTTGCATATTTGTCTAATACTTTTACTGCATATAAATCCGTATCAGGTGCAACCCCTGTCATACCCATATTATTTTTTTGTGCCCCAATAATCCCTGCTAAATGTGTTCCATGCCCATTATCATCATCAAAATCTGAAACATTCTCAACAAATGAAATACCCTCTTTTATTTTTACATCTGGATGCTCTCTATCAATCCCAGTATCTAAAATCGCAACAGAAGTTCCTTTTCCCGTTAAGGGAGACACTCCTTTTTCTTTCGTATGTAACACATTAGACATCCCATTCTGTAAAGAATCTACTGTTCCATTTACTTTGACATTCCCATCTTCTTCTACTTCCACAATTTCCGCATACTGTTTCAAATGATCCGTGGGATCATAAGAAAATTCCGCTTTTACAATGGGTAAATGGGAATACACTTCTTTTACTTCTCCACCTTGTTTTTCAATCAAACTCTTATCAATATTATCTTGAAAGATAATTAAATACTCATCTTTCTTTACTAACTCACTCGCAAAAGACGTTACACTTCCACCACATACTCCAAATAACAATAGAACTATCATCATCCATTTTCTCATTCGTTTATTCTCCCCATTACACAGAAAAAACAAGGCGCTTTAAGCACCTTGTCTTTTACTGTATTGTTCTAATAAAAATTCGCAAGCACCATCTGATTCTCTTTGCTTATTAATTGCCATTAATAAGTATTTTGGCTCTATTGGAATATTAATTGCTTTTAAATATGTTTCATACTCTTCAATAGTTGGCTTTATACTACAATCATAAATCGCTTGCAAATTAATAGAATCAAAAAAAACTTTTTCAAAATCGAATGTGCTTTCGTTAGATAACCTTGTATTAAATAAAGAGATAATATTCAAAATCGCTTTCTCATCTTTTCTTTCTAAATCATAATTAATTATTTGATGATAAAAAAAGAATCTATCAGGATTCTCATGTAAGAGCATAGTTAACATTAATTCTTTATGATATTTTAACTTAGAAATTTCCTGTTCAACATTCATATTTAAACACCCACCATTCAGGAATTATAAAACAAGACCAGTAATTACACTTGCAATGACTCTAGCTGACCCACCAGGAATACCACATTGACCAATCATATAATCAATTAATCTATTTTCAATATGATCCTCAAATTCATCTAATGCATTAGCAATACTTTTCGCATGCTGATTCAAATATTTTGCTTCTTTAGTTCCAGCACCCAACCATTTAGTAGCCTTATGTAATGCATCTCCACCATTTCTTAAACCCCAAACAACAGCTGATTTTTTCCACCCTTGAGCTGATACCTCACCGTCTTCATCTAATGAAACGGTTTGATTAGAGTTTAAGTTAGTAACGTTATAATTTGTTTGTGGGAAATTCACCACATTATTTTTTACGGATGTTTCTGTTTCAGCTGCAAAAGAAGGTAAAGGCGCAACTGTTAAAAGTGCTGCAAATGCCATTGTTGCTGGAATGATTTTCTTAAATTTAGATTTAATATGTAACATATATAATTCCTCCAAAAACTTTTATTTTTTATACCTTAACAACCTTATATCTCGATAAAAAAATAAACAAGTCTGGTTATTCAAACCAAAATTAGGTATATTTAAAAAGTAGAATTGGTTTTGTTAACCAAATAAAAGAAATTATCAACATAATTAATAGTTAATAAAATGAATTATGTTCTTTCAAATCAAAAAAAGCATCCATCTCTTACAAATGGATGCTTCCTCATTATCAATTTTCCACTTCCATGTCTTCTTGTAAACTACCGTTATATTGCAACTTTTCTTCTTCTGTTAACTCCACACAATCCTGATGAAACCTCAACAAATTAGGATTCCATTTTGCAATAATTTTATAAAAATACTCGTTTTCATCTTTACTCTTATACTTGTCCAATTCACCATTTTCATATTTCAAAGCATATTCTTTAAACATACCGCTATACACAATCAGTTGACGCCCTTTTAATCCTGAATAAAACACATCAAACACATCTTGACTACTTGCCATTTCGTAATCTTTCGCCGAATATTTCGCAACCTCCGCAACCGCATTCCCTTCTCTAATTAACTCGACCTTTTGAATATGTACTTGTGTTATCTCTATTAGATCCGTAGATTCTCTCCACATCGAAAGCCACTCATTCTGCTTAATATATAATTCTTTTTTCTTAAAATAACTTTTATCAACACAAAGTAACACATGAAAATGCGGATTATAATCATCACGCTCTTTGTTATACGTCATTTCTAATTTTCGGATATACCCTTTGATAGATTTCTTCACCTTCGCTCTATCAAATAACTTTTTAAAAGCCTTATTAAACCTATCAATCTCACTTTTAACAAATTCATCCTTAATATTTGGAGTCGTCAATGTAAGAAACAAAAACACTTTCTTTTCCTCAACTTTGATGGCTTCCATCATCGTTGAAATTTTCAGCGCATCCTTACAAGCTTTTCTCCAAGCACAAATCGGACAAAATCGATTTTTACAAGGATTTGAAGCGATTAATTTGTTTTTCTCTTTATCACGAGTTGAAATGAATTGATTGAACGTACTACAATCCTTAAACAATTCACGCCCACCTTCACTCAATTTATCCTCAATAAATCCATAAATTTTTAAATTCTGCTTTTTCTTCGGTTGATACTTTCCAACAATTACGTCTTGCTTTTTATTTGTCATATTTGCTATATTAGTCCCAGACATGTGTATAGTGAACCTCAATTCACCATACAAAAGGGTGCCAAAAACCCTTTGCAAAAGACTTGCTCCTTTCATGGAAATTTATTGTTTTGAACTCGACACTTAAAACAATAAATCTACCCACCCGAAAAAGCAAGTCTTTTTTGTTTAAAACCTTACAACCGCAAGGATAAAAACATACATAGGTAACTATTTCCTTGCGGAAATAGTTACCTATGTATCAAGATAGAAAATTTAGCCCAAAAAACGGCTAAATTTTGCTCTAAAAAACGACCAAAAACCGGTCGAAAAAACCTCAAAAAAAACAGAGCCTTTTAACCCCATTTTTTTAGTCACTTTTCTAAACCCAAATTCCACATCAAAATCAAACACACATTTCAAATTCAAAAAATATACTCACTACCCCACTTTTTTTTATTCACTTACACTCATATCTAATCTATCTAAAAATACATTTTTTTGTTTTAAGGTGCCTACCGGCTGTTTTAAGAGATTTTATAAAACTGACGTCTTTTTGTATTATATAACTTCTATCTACACTTATTCGAGTTGTTAGATACCTTAAAACGAACGTTAGGGCGCCTAATCGCTTGGGAACTATTTTCTGCTTTTTTTCAAACGATGTGATAGAATGTCTTTTGTACCGTAACTTGCTACTCACTCGTTATGGCACAAAAGACAAAAGGTGATCGTTCAAGTCGATTCTTTTTCTGAAAGTGTTCAATTGTTTTTGATTCAGAAGGCAAATCATCCACATCGTCACAACAAGTACAAAACACCTGATATTGGCATGTAACAACATGTCGATATCAGGTGTTTGCTTTTCAACGTTCCATGTCATACCCACGATTTTTACTCACTGCCCTCTTATTTTCACGTTCATGCTCACGTTCAAATTGATTGTCTACCCCCTTCATATCCAATTCATTCTTAATAAGCCCTCTAAACGCCTTAAATTGCTCTTTAAAGACTTTTTTCGTATTTTCGTATAAAACCCTTATATTCGTCTGCAAATCTCTTATATGAGCCTTTAAATAGTGTATATCGCCCTTTAACGAACCGATTTCAAGCGTAGCTGACACCAATTCCTTTTTTAACTGTTCATTTTCTTTCGTTTTTTGATAAACTTCTTCACGAAAATTTTCATTTTCCTGAACGAGATCTGTTGTCTGCAAACGCTCATAATCTTTTTTACAGTGACAGCTGCACTTACCAAATCTTCCAGGTAAGTAATTTGTTTTGGTGTATAAACATAATTCCCTGTTTCTTTTTCAATAATTTCTGGTTTCCCAATAAATTTTGGCTTTACCTCGGTCTTAATCTCTTTCTTTTTGCTTCTTAGATTCATTTTCTTTTCAGGAACATGCTCACTGACTTTTACAAGTTCCTCTTCTTTTTCGCCATTTCTTTTTCTAGCCATTGAATTTCTCTTCTAAATCTTTTTTCTTTTGTACTCATTCACATCTTTATACTCATTTGTACCAACTAATTTTCGTTCAATACCATGCTCTTGTAATATTTTTTCTAACGACCGAACCTCTTTTTCTCGCCAATCATCAAAGGGACGCGTTTTATCTAGTTTTACATCTTGTTGCATAATAGCTCGATCAAACGATACTTGCTTTTGAGCCCTCGTTTATAGCCACTCGCCACAGGCACAAAATTTACATGCATATGAGGACTTGCCTCATCATTGTGAATCACCGCATTATACACTTTCAAATTAGGATTTCTCTTTTCAAAACCCTTGAACCACTCCAATAAAATTTCATTCGCTTTTTCATAATCAGTACGATAATTAAAATCTTTCATGTCACCAACTTGCACAATCATTTCTTGCTGCAATGAAGTTTTTTTACTAGATTGAATGTGTTTGTAATAATCATCAATTTTTCGATCATTTCGTTTTTGTTTGGCATTATATTTCTCCAACACTTCTCCAAATTCTTCTTGGTACAATTCCTTTATATCTTTCTGGACAAGATATTTATTTTCATGAGAACGGGATTGATTAATATGCGAATTTCGCTCCTTTTCCTTCTCGTTCATCACCCTATTGTTGTGTTTAATATTCGTTTTATTCGTTGCCTTTTTGAGAGAAACCGACATGCTCATACCCACTCAACTCCTTATTACCACTATACCAGAAGCTTTGTTACTTTAGCAAAGTAACCTTTTCTGTATTTTGACACTACGCATCAAAACGAAAAAAGGCTCTGCGAGGCTCTTTGGCTTCGCCAAGTTGCGCCACAGCGCAACAAAGACCTTGGGGTTTCGCCCCCAAACGTCGACCAAGGGATGCCTCTTGGATTGCCATACAAACATCCACCCACCAACCTCCCAATCCTGGGAGGCTCCCTCGCCGGTAGGCGTTCCCCAAACAAATTGTTTGGGGGGAACTGCCAAGAGGGTGAAACATCCGACGCACGTGTCCACTCCTTATCCTCCCGCTCCCTTTCGGGTTCGGTCCGGTACCGTTGACACTTATCTCTAAATCTTTCCCTACTCCAGTAATCGTTTTGCGACCGCAATCAATCGCATATTAAACTCTCTATCTAGCGTAATAAAATCTTTCTTCCCTTGTGTCCGTTCAAGCAATTCTTGTAACACCAATTTATCCTCTTCTTCTACACTGTCCTTTTCAACAATTATGGGAATCTCTTTAGGTGGTCTAATCCGAACACCTAATGCCGTCATTCTGACATAATTGGAAACGCTTGTACTGTTCATTTTAGCTAACACCTCTAAACGTCCTTTTTCTTCTTCAGAAACATATAATTTAATTTGTTCTTTCACCATTCTTAGAATCTCCTTAAGGTATATTTTCACCCCTTTATTATATCCCTTTAAAGCCCCCTTTTCTATTTTAAATATACAGTCCTTTTTTCACCCTTTTAAATCCACCCTGATATAACCCTTAAAATATACAAAAGAGAACCAACTCTTACAGTTGGCTCTCTTTTATTTTTGGTTCATTATTTGCAAAGCATGACTTATATCCACTTTCCCATTTCCATATTCAAGTGGATTTCCTAAAGGCGTTGCCGATTTCTTTAATAACGCTCTTAATTTTTGGTTAGACATCATTCTATCATTTTCTAATAACAAAGATGCTACACCCACTACATGGGCCGCTGCCATTGAAGTTCCACTATCTAGCTTATAATCACCGTTATTCCATGTACTCCATATATCAACGCCTGGAGCCATTAATTCTAACTGTTCCCCTTTACTAGATAAGAACCCCCGTTGATTTTTATTATCCAACGCTCCAACCGCCATTACAGAATCAAATTTAGCTGGATAGGTAATCGAATTCTCTTCTTTATATCCTTCATTCCCTGCGGATGCAACAAGTAAGATCCCTTTCTCATACGCCTTATTCATCGCTTTCTCAAAAAATACAGATTCCTTTTTTCCACCTAGACTCATTAAAATAATATTTGCCTTATGTTCAATCGCCCAATCTATTCCCTTTACAACCGTACTGTATTTTCCATTGGCGTATTTATCTAACACTTTTACTGCATATAAATCCGTATCGGGTGCAATCCCTGTCATACCCATATTATTTTTTTGCGCCCCAATAATCCCTGCTAAATGTGTTCCATGCCCATTATCATCATCAAAATCTGAAACATTCTCAACAAATGAAATCCCATCTTTTATCTTTACATCTGGATGCTCTCGATCAATCCCAGTATCTAAAATCGCAACAGAAGTTCCTTTTCCCGTTAAGGGAGACACTCCTTTTTCTTTCGTATGTAACACATTAGACATCCCATTATGTAAAGAATCTTCTGTTCCATTTGCTTTTACATTTCCATCTTCTTCTATTCCCACAACTTCAGAGTATTGTTTCAAATTATCACTTGGATCATAAGAAAATTCCGCTTTTACAATTGGTAAATTGGAATACACTTCTTTTACTACTCCGCCTTGTTTTTCAATTAAACTCTTATCAACATTATCTTGAAACAGAATTAAATACTCATCTTTCTTTACTAACTCACTCGCAAAAGACGTTACATTTCCACCACATGCTCCAAATAACAATACAACTACCATCATCCATTTTCTCATCCGTTTATTCTCCCCATTACACAGAAAAACAAGACGATTTAAACGTCTTGTTTTTCTGAATCTGCAATTAAATATTCGCAAAGTTCTACATATATTTTTTGTTGCTTAGTACGTTTTAATAAACTTAAAGGATTTACTTCTTTTGGTAAAACCTTTGAAATTAAAGTTTCAAACTCTTTAAAAGAAGGTTTATTATCTAAAAATAGACTTTCTAAATCCGGAATATCAAGATGGGAGTATTTTGAGATCATAGAATCTTTATGGGCATCCATATACTTATCACTATCATGCGTTTTTTCTGTACTTCTTACAGAGAAAGCCGTTAATACATTAATAAAAAATGTATGTTGTTCCCTACTAATATCATAATCTAGTATATAATCATACAAAGGATTAGCATCCATATCTACCATCTTGTGTAAAATTTCAATCTTATATTTTAAAAACTCATATTCATTTTCTCCCAATTCTAACTACCTCCACTTATTATAAAATAACAAATAAAATCCCCTCAGCTACTACATCTGCTGTAGAAGCTGAAATGCCACATTCATCAATTAAATAGTTTTTCAAACCTCTTTTAGCTACATTCTCTGTATACTCTAAATAATGAGCAATTGATAAACGGTTTTCTTTTACTGCATTTTTATAAGATGCTTTCCCAAGATATCCAAGAAGACTTTCTAAAGCTTCTCCTCCCCATTTCAATCCATAAATTAAGCCTTGTTTTTTCCAACCTTGAGCTGTCACTTCACCATCATCATCTAAAGAAACTGATTGATTTAAGTCAGTCGCTTGAACATTTGTTTGTGGGAAATTCACCACATTATTTTTTACAGGTGTTTCTATTTCAGCTGCAAAAGAAGATAAAGGCGCAACTGTTAAAAGTGCTGCAAATGCCATTGTTACTGGAATAATTCTCTTAAGTTTAGATTTAATATGTAACATGTATAATTCCTCCAAAAACTTTTATTTTTTTACACCTTAACAACTCTATATCTCAATGGAAGAATAAACAAGTCTGGTTATTCAAACCAAAATTAGATATATTTAAAAAGTAACATTGGTTTTGTTAACCAAATAAAAGAAATCATCAATGAAATTAATAGTTAATAAAATGAATTATGTTCTTTCAAACAAAAGAAGTATCCATTCTTAACAAATGGATACTTCCTTATTATCAATTTTCCACTTCCATATCCTCTTGTAAACTACCGTTATATTGCAACTTTTCCTCTTCTGTTAACTCTACACAATCCTGATGAAATTTCAGCAAATCAGGATTCCATTTTGCAATAATTTTATAAAAATACTCACTCTTATCTTTACTCTTATACTTATCCAATTCACCATTTTCATATTTTGAAGCGTACTTTTTAAGCATACCGCTATACACAATCAGTTGACGCCCTTTTAAACCCGAATAAAACACATCAAACACGTCTTGACTCGTTGACAACTCATAATCTTTTGCCGAATACTTCGCAACCTCCGCAACTGCATTTCCCTCTTTAATTAATTCCACTTTCTGAATATGTACTTGTGTTATTCCTGGTAGATCCGTAGCTTCTTGCCACATCAAAAGCCACTCTTTTTGCTTGATATACAATTCTTTTTTCTTAAAATAACTCTTATCTACACAAAGCAACACATGAAAGTGCGGATTATAATCATCACGCTCTTTATTATAAGTCATCTCTAATTTTCTAATATAACCTTTAATAGACCTTGCTACATTTCGTCTTTTAAATAGTTTATTAAAAGCCTTATTAAATCTATCAATTTCACTTTTTACTGCATCACCTTTAACATTCGGCGTAGTCAAAGTAAGAAATAAAAACTCTTTCTTTTCCTCAAGTTTAATAACTTCCATCATCGTAGCTATCTTCATCGCATCTTTACATGCCTTTCTCCAAGCGCAAAGTGGACAAAAGCGATTTTTACAATCATTTCCCTTTGTTCGTTTCATTTTCTCTTTATCTCTCGTAGCAATAAATTGATTAAATGTCCCACACTCTTTAAACAATTCACGCCCACCTTCACTTAATCGTTTCTCAATAAATTCATAGATTTTTAAATTCTGTTTTTTCTTCGGTTGGTATTTACCAACAATTACGTCTTGCTTTTTATTTGTCATATTTGCTATATTAGTCCCAGACATGTGTATAGTGAACCTCAATTCACCATACAAAAGGGTGCCAAAAACCCTTTGCAAAAGACTTGCTCCTTTCATGGAAATTTATTGTTTTGAACTCGACACTTAAAACAATAAATCTACCCACCCGAAAAAGCAAGTCTTTTTTGTTTAAAACCTTACAACCGCAAGGATAAAAACATACATAGGTAACTATTTCCTTGCGGAAATAGTTACCTATGTATCAAGATAGAAAATTTAGCCCAAAAAAACGGCTAAATTTTGCTCTAAAAAACGACCAAAAACCGGTCGAAAAAACCTCAAAAAAAACAGAGCCTTTTAACCCCATTTTTTTAGTCACTTTTCTAAACCCAAATTCCACATCAAAATCAAACACACATTTCAAATTCAAAAAATATACTCACTACCCCACTTTTTTTTATTCACTTACACTCATATCTAATCTATCTAAAAATACATTTTTTTGTTTTAAGGTGCCTACCGGCTGTTTTAAGAGATTTTATAAAACTGACGTCTTTTTGTATTATATAACTTCTATCTACACTTATTCGAGTTGTTAGATACCTTAAAACGAACGTTAGGGCGCCTAATCGCTTGGGAACTATTTTCTGCTTTTTTTCAAACGATGTGATAGAATGTCTTTTGTACCGTAACTTGCTACTCACTCGTTATGGCACAAAAGACAAAAGGTGATCGTTCAAGTCGATTCTTTTTCTGAAAGTGTTCAATTGTTTTTGATTCAGAAGGCAAATCATCCACATCGTCACAACAAGTACAAAACACCTGATATTGGCATGTAACAACATGTCGATATCAGGTGTTTGCTTTTCAACGTTCCATGTCATACCCACGATTTTTACTCACTGCCCTCTTATTTTCACGTTCATGCTCACGTTCAAATTGATTGTCTACCCCCTTCATATCCAATTCATTCTTAATAAGCCCTCTAAACGCCTTAAATTGCTCTTTAAAGACTTTTTTCGTATTTTCGTATAAAACCCTTATATTCGTCTGCAAATCTCTTATATGAGCCTTTAAATAGTGTATATCGCCCTTTAACGAACCGATTTCAAGCGTAGCTGACACCAATTCCTTTTTTAACTGTTCATTTTCTTTCGTTTTTTGATAAACTTCTTCACGAAAATTTTCATTTTCCTGAACGAGATCTGTTGTCTGCAAACGCTCATAATCTTTTTTTACAGTGACAGCTGCACTTACCAAATCTTCCAGGTAAGTAATTTGTTTTGGTGTATAAACATAATTCCCTGTTTCTTTTTCAATAATTTCTGGTTTCCCAATAAATTTTGGCTTTACCTCGGTCTTAATCTCTTTCTTTTTGCTTCTTAGATTCATTTTCTTTTCAGGAACATGCTCACTGACTTTTACAAGTTCCTCTTTCTTTTTCGCCATTTCTTTTTCTAGCCATTGAATTTCTCTTTCTAAATCTTTTTTCTCTTTGTACTCATTCACATCTTTATACTCATTTGTACCAACTAATTTTCGTTCAATACCATGCTCTTGTAATATTTTTTCTAACGACCGAACCTCTTTTTCTCGCCAATCATCAAAGGGACGCGTTTTATCTAGTTTTACATCTTGTTGCATAATAGCTCGATCAAACGATACTTGCTTTTCGAGCCCTCGTTTATAGCCACTCGCCACAGGCACAAAATTTACATGCATATGAGGACTTGCCTCATCATTGTGAATCACCGCATTATACACTTTCAAATTAGGATTTCTCTTTTCAAAACCCTTGAACCACTCCAATAAAATTTCATTCGCTTTTTCATAATCAGTACGATAATTAAAATCTTTCATGTCACCAACTTGCACAATCATTTCTTGCTGCAATGAAGTTTTTTTACTAGATTGAATGTGTTTGTAATAATCATCAATTTTTCGATCATTTCGTTTTTGTTTGGCATTATATTTCTCCAACACTTCTCCAAATTCTTCTTGGTACAATTCCTTTATATCTTTCTGGACAAGATATTTATTTTCATGAGAACGGGATTGATTAATATGCGAATTTCGCTCCTTTTCCTTCTCGTTCATCACCCTATTGTTGTGTTTAATATTCGTTTTATTCGTTGCCTTTTTGAGAGAAACCGACATGCTCATACCCACTCAACTCCTTATTACCACTATACCAGAAGCTTTGTTACTTTAGCAAAGTAACCTTTTCTGTATTTTGACACTACGCATCAAAACGAAAAGGCTCTGCGAGGCTCTTTGGCTTCGCCAAGTTACGCCACAGCGCAACAAAGACCTTGGGGTTTCGCCCCCAAACGTCGACCAAGGGATGCCTCTTGGATTGCCATACAAACATCCACCCACCAACCTCCCAATCCTGGGAGGCTCCCTCGCCGGTAGGCGTTCCCCAAACAAATTGTTTGGGGGAACTGCCAAGAGGGTGAAACATCCGACGCACGTGTCCACTCCTTATCCTCCCGCTCCCTTTCGGGTTCGGTCCGGTACCGTTGACACTTATCTCTAAATCTTTCCCTACTCCAGTAATCGTTTTGCGACCGCAATCAATCGCATATTAAACTCTCTATCTAGCGTAATAAAATCTTTCTTCCCTTGTGTCCGTTCAAGCAATTCTTGTAACACCAATTTATCCTCTTCTTCTACACTGTCCTTTTCAACAATTATGGGAATCTCTTTAGGTGGTCTAATCCGAACACCTAATGCCGTCATTCTGACATAATTGGAAACGCTTGTACTGTTCATTTTAGCTAACACCTCTAAACGTCCTTTTTCTTCTTCAGAAACATATAATTTAATTTGTTCTTTCACCATTCTTAGAATCTCCTTAAGGTATATTTTCACCCCTTTATTATATCCCTTTAAAGCCCCCTTTTCTATTTTAAATATACAGTCCTTTTTTCACCCTTTTAAATCCACCCTGATATAACCCTAAAAATATACAAAAAGAGAACCAACTCTTACAGTTGGCTCTCTTTTATTTTTGGTTCATTATTTGCAAAGCATGACTTATATCCACTTTCCCATTTCCATATTCAAGTGGATTTCCTAAAGGCGTTGCCGATTTCTTTAATAACGCTCTTAATTTTTGGTTAGACATCATTCTATCATTTTCTAATAACAAAGATGCTACACCCACTACA
>NZ_JBBOTE010000014.1:0-10719 GCF_038005385.1 Bacillus sp. FSL K6-2944
CTGGTATGTTGCCAAGCCGAACAGACCAAAAACGAGGACTTAGTTGCTCGACTTGGACTAGCAATTATACCCGCCGAACCGCGAGTTCTATCGTCCCAAAAAATAAGCTTACTCCCTATTTATTTACGTGAAGTTCTTGGGGGCTAGCCCCCAAACCCCCAGCCAGCACTTACACCCAAAAACAAGGGGGTTTAATTCTAAATAACTGTTTATTTGAATGTTTAGAATTAAAATACGGAAAATTTTATGGACTATAATAGTTATTTTATTATTAAACTTAAATAAACAATTTATAGGAGGCGTTATTTTGAACATATTAGTAGAAAAATTTAATCAATCTGAAAAATATATAGTACAAGGCAAAGATATTGAATCTGAACAAATTTTATTAGAACTTATACAATTTGATGATATTAAAGCAGTTGTATGTTACCGATTAGGACAAATTTATAATCGAATGGGTAGAATTGATGATTCAATAATTTATCATGAAATGGCATTTCATACCAATCCAGCTTTAATTAGAAAAATTGTATCAGAAGATCATCCTAATATAAATTATATTTATTCAAAAGAAGAAGAAACATTAATTACAGATTGTCCACTTTGTAGTAAAAAAGGTGTTTTACACAGTTGTTATAATGTGGCTCAAGATTTTGGTTTTATTAAAGGTTTTAATCCTGTGAAAGTATGGATGTATTGTAAAAAATGTCATCATATATATACAAATAGTTATCCTAAAAATATTCAACAAATACTTTCAAATGATTGTTCAAATCTGTATATAGAGCCTAAAACATATGAAATTCAACCAGCAGCTAATATAATTAGTAAATTAAAAAAAATAGTTAAAGGAAATTCTTATTTAGAAGTAGGTGTTGGAACTGGAGTTATGTTACTTATTGCAAAAGAATATGGTTTTAATGTAGAAGGAATTGATATAAGATCTTTTTATGCAGAACAAGCATCTCGTTTAAGTAATACTATAGTTCATTCAATAGATTATCATGATTTTTTAGTTGAAAAACAATATGACGTAATTGTAATGGGAGATGTACTTGAACATGTTGTTAATCCTGTGAAAATGATTGAAAAAACATATAATTTATTATCGGATGAAGGGATATTATGGATTTCTACGCCGAATTTTGATAGTGCTTATCCAACTATTATGAAAGATAAAGATCCTATGTGGTGGGTGACTGAACATATTAATTATTTTTCATTTAATTCTTTACAATATATTCTTAATAAATATCATTTTAAAGTAATAGATTATCATGTTTCGTCTAAATTTAATGGTTCTATGGAAGTTATTGCGCAAAAAACGTTTTCTAAATAGAATAAAAATAAAGATTTAAAATAAATAATAAAAGAAAAAATAGGTAAGTGTCCATGGTAAGCGGACTGGAATGGCTCAGCGGTTTGTGCTGATCCATGAAAGGAGCATTAAGGAATGGACTCGTGCGGCGGATTCATCATCCTCTTGGCAGTTTCTCAAAACGATACGTTTTGGGGACGCCAACCGGCGAGGGAGTCCCTCAAGGATTGAGGGGTTGGGGAGTTGGATGAAGGGGGTCAAGGGGAAGAGTTCCCCTTGTAGGTTCGGACAAAGTCCGAGGTGTTTTTTGTCCATGCAGCGCATGGATTGGCGAAGCCAAAGAGCCTCGCAGAGCACGTCCAAATAAAATTTGGTATAACGTGCTAGACCAAATTCTATGAGTCTAGCTGATCCCCATGTTATACTAGTTATCAAAAAAGGGGTTCTCGCTCATGGCTCACGTTCAAAAATACACAAAAGGAAATGTACAAGGACTATCTATTCACTGGGACAGAAAAACAGAAAATCATTCGAATCTAGACATTGATAATGAGCGGTCGGATTTGAATTATGATTTATGCGAAAAAGAAGGAGATACACTTTCTCGTATGAATCAGCGTTTAAGTGAAGTACATGCTTTGAAGCGAAATGATTTAAAAGTGTGTGCAGATTGGGTTGTTACGTTACCAGAAAATTTGAAGAGGATTTCAGAAAAGGAACAACGTGAATTCTTTGAGAAGACTTATGAATTTTTAGCAAATCGTTATGGTGGGGAAAAGAACGTACTTTCAGCGAATGTTCATATGGATGAAACAACACCACATATGCATTTTGCTTTTATGCCTGTTGTATGGGACGAGAAAAAGCATAGGGAAAAGGTTTCAGCAAAAGAAGTGCTAACACGTAAAGAGTTAAAAACATTTCATCAAGATTTAAATACATTTTTAAAACAAGAAATTCCGCATATCTACAAAGAAGGTATTTTGAACGATAAAACGATTGGTATAGATACGGTGAAAGATTTAAAAAAGCATTCTGAGGAAATTCAAAACCAAAAAGACCAACAAAAAGCAGATGCGATCGCAGAAATGAAAGTGTTTAAAGAACCAAAACAAGTATTGAAGAAAATCGAAGCATCAGCAAAGAAAACGATGTTTGGAGATAAGGTTACATTGCCATCTCAGGAGTTTGAGAAATTAAAAGTGTTATCTGTATCGAGTATGAAGGTCCAATATCAAGCTGGAAAAAGAATCGATGAAGCAGCGGAAAAGATTAAGGAATGGGAAGAGAAATATTATGATGCGGATCGAAGGGCAGACCATGCTGAACTTCAATTTGGTTTATTAGAAAAAGAAGTAGACCAACTGAAGAAACACCGAACAGACGCTATTGTATATAAAAGCATTTTGCAAGATACAAACAGACATATACAAATTAGTGAACTAGAAAAGAAAGGACGTTTAGTCCTATTTAATCTAGAAAATGGACATGAACCGAAGAACCAAAAAGAAGGCGAAAATTGGCTTTCTATCTTGGAAGAGAATAAAAAGGCACAGACAATCCCTCAAAAGCGTTTAGAAGCTTTTATAGAGCGTTTAAAAGCGTTTTTAGATAAAATATTAGGGAAAGGGAAAGAATTCTCACTAGAGGGCTTAAAACGTCTTTCAGAGCAATTGAAACAAAAGAGTGAACCAAAAACAAAAAGAGATAGAGGGATGGAGCGTTAAAAAAAGCGATACTCATTGTAAAAAGCATCGCTTTTTTGCTCTATTTTTGCATGGATAGAATAAAATTTATCCCTTGTTTGAATTCTTCTCTATAATTTGGTTTGCAGTCATACTTTTCATCCTCCTTGTATTTAAAAAAGATTTATAGGAAAATAAAAAGGCATATGTTCTGTGTGCAGATTTAAAGATGTAGGTGCTCCCTGGGCAATAGGGAGTGCTTTTTTATTTGTCTTTTATCTTAAAACATTTGTTTTAATGTATTTTGAACGTTCAAATTTATTAAATAGGTCTTTGTTTTCTGTACGTCCAAGAAGAATATTACCTTTGAAATTAACGAAGTCTTTTTTATCTCTACTTGTAGCCCAAGCTACTTCTGGATTTAAGATATACACGTTTGTATTTCCGACTTTACCAATAGCGATCAATCCGTTTTCTTCTAAACATGAAATTGCTCTAAATATCGTTGTTCTTGATTTTCCAGTAACCTCTTCTAAAATTTTATGTGAGGCCATTATGCTATTGCTATTAACGTCCATATTTTCTATAAAGAACATGTAAAGTTGTCCTGCAACTGCATTTTCGGAAATGATATAGGCTAATGCTTTTGTTCCTAAACCTCTACTGATTTGTATGAAATTCTTGTTCTTTTGGCTTTCTTTCGCTCTTTTAGCTTCTAGGGCTTCACTAGCACTATTAAAAATTTCAGCATCTTCTAAGGCTACGTATTTAACTTCTGTATCTTTTTCTTTTCCTGCAAACATATGTAACCTCCCACTATACATTAATGTGTAGTTTTTGAAACAACTTGTTTCATGTCCTAATTTTACCATCTGTAATTTACCATTGCAACAACTTGTTTCAAAAAAGAAACAGAAAGTTGCAACTATGTTGCGCCACATGAAACATTAATGTAAACCCTCATGAAACATACTAAACTCTAAAACTATTGATATTACTACATTTCTATCAATTCCCTTTCTATATCTATATAAGTGGCTTTCCATAATACAAGGGTCGAGTAGTATTTTTTGAGAACCCCACTCAAAAAATCTCCACTCTTTTGCCCTTGTATTATGGAATTCGGCGGGAGTGGTATATCGCCAAGCCGAACAGACCAAAAACGAGGATGTAGGTTGCTCGACTTGGATTAGCAAGTATACCCGCCGAACCGCAAGTTCTATCGTTCCAAAAAATGACCTTATTCCCTATTCAGTTACGTGAGTTCTGGGGGCTAGCCCCCAAACCCCCAGCCAGCACTTACACCCAAAAACAAGGGGCTAATTTCTTATTTTCCTCATGAGGTATTTAAGAAATTCTTATAAAACGCACAAAAGACACCGTATAAACGATGTCTTTTGTGCACTATATTTAATGACCGGCCCCACCAGGATCCGCATGTAATCTTTGTATTTCAATCTTATTTGTTATTTTTATAGGCTTTATTATATCAAGATTTTCTGGTACTGACAGTAAAAGAAAAGAAAACATAAATATGGTCGTTAACATTCTTTTCATTAGGAAACTCCTCACTTTTATGATTTGATTGTTTGTTCTTGATTTAAAACTTTTTGATATGCTTTTTCTGCATATTGAACAAAAAAGAAATCATTATTGGATTGAAACATTTGAATCGACTGTTGAATAAGAGAGATTTAAAGTTGCCATGCCCTTATAGCACATCTGTAAAGCTGTAAGCTTACCATTTTTTCTTTCTAAATCATTAAGTAGAATAATTGCTTTATCATATTGACCTAATTCAATATAAAATAAAGCTTGTTCGGCGGGATGAAGTTGTTTGAAATCAATTTTATCAATGTCTCTCCAATGACTGATTCTCAAAAATGAATGTCATGTAATGCCTGCTTATATCTTGATTCATCTTGATATAAGTGAAATATTTCTAGAGATTTTTCTAAGTGATAAATTGCCATATCGTAATTCGATAGTAAGTAACCTTCTCCTGCTTTTAAATGCAAAGCACCTTTCATAACAGGGAAAAATTTAAGTTCTTTAATTTTTGAAGGGATTGATTATGTCGTTGGAATAAAGTGATTTGATTTCTACGAAGTAAATAATAACTATGTAATTCAATAAAAAGAAAATGATAAATCATCTTTAAGTGACTATCACCTATTTTTATTAAATTTCGTTTAATTCGATTACGATAGGTTGGAACAAGTTTGATGTCTCCTAGATCAAGTAGAATCATAATGCTTAAGAGGTCACATAAAATTGCTAAGTCTTTTTCTTTTTTGTTGATATTACTTTGAAATGTTTTAAGGTCTAAATAAATTTCATGTATGTCTCTCCTTGTAATCGTCTTTGATAAAATTGAAAAGCTTTAGCATATTTGCAAACAATTAAATATTTATGTGTACTACAATGCTGAAGAAGTTCTGTAAATAACACGGTATCTCGATTTAAATAGGACAATATAAATAAAATCTTTATATTGCTACAGCTCCCCGTTTTCAAATTTGTAAGTACTCCATTTTAAGTTGTTCTTGGTCATGTTTATTTTCTTCAAGAGTATGTGCGATTTTATAAAAATAAAATGCGGATATTTCAGTACCTTGATGAATCCATTTTGAAATAGTTGGTTCAGGAACTTGAGTTTCATAAGATAAATTTTTTGCTGTTGTCATTTTTGAAAATATAAGCGTATCCATCTTTTTTAGAAATTGATTCATAGCCACCATTCCTTTTGCAAAATTAAGAACAAGCTTTTAATCACTATACCGAAATTTACAGGAAAGGTTTTTGAGAAATTATTTTCTGACAATTTAAGGAGCATTCAAGAATGTGATAAGAGGTAAGTTGCATCGTGTGTGTCAACGGTACCGGACCGAACCCGAAAGGGTACGGGAGGATAAGGAGTTGACACACTCACTATGCGACCTTTCTTGGATTGTCAAAACGGTAATCGTTTTGACCTGCCAACCGGCGAGGGAGCCCCTCAAGGATTGAGGGGTTGGGGAGTTGGATGAAGGAGGTCAAGGGGAAGAGTTCCCCTTGTAGGTTCGGACAAAGTCCGAGGTGTTTTTTTTCCATGCAGCGCATGGATTGGCGAAGCCAAAGAGCCTCGCAGAGCACGTCCAAATGTAAATTTGGTATAACGTGCTACACCATTTATGTGTGTAGCTATCCCTGATGTGTTATGATGATATCAAAAAGGGGAGATTTCCCTATGGCACATGTACAAAAATACACAAAAGCAAACATACAAGGATTGTCGACTCATTGGGACAGAAAAACAGAGAGGCATGCAAATACAGACATTGATGTGGAGCGTTCCCACTTGAATTATGATTTGTGTGAGAAGAAAGGTGACTCCCTTTCTAGATTGAATAACCGATTGCAAGAAGTACATTGTTTGAATCGAAAGGATGTAAAACAATGTGCCAGTTGGATTGTTACACTACCAGAAGAATTAAAAGGAAAATCAGAAATGGAACAGCGTGTATTCTTTGAGAAAACGTATGCGTTCCTAACGGATCGGTATGGCGGAGAAAAGAATGTGATTGCTGCCAACGTTCATAATGACGAAACAACACCGCATATGCACTTTGCCTTTGTTCCAGTGGCCTATGACGCTAAAAAGAATAGAGACCGAGTCTGTGCAAAAAAGGTCGTGAGTAGGAAGGATTTACAATCTTTCCATAGCGATTTAGATGTTTTTTTAAAGGCTGAAATTCCTCATATCTATCAAGGTGGGATTCTAAACGACAAAACAATTGGTATAGATACGGTGAAAGAGTTAAAAAAACATGCTGACGAAATAAAAAAACAAAAAGACCAACAAAAGGCAAATGCAACGGCAGAAATGAAAGTGTTTAAAGAACCGAAACGAATCTTGAGAAGAATTGAAGATTCGGTTGAAAAAACGTTCTTTGGAGATAAGGTGAAATTGCCGTCTCAGGATTTTGAAAAATTAAAAGAATTGTCTGTATCGAGTATGAAAGTGCAATATCAAGCTGGGAAAAGAATGGATGAAGCAACTGAAAAAATGAAGGAATGGGAAGAGAAGTATTATAAGGCAGATAGAAGGGCAGACCATGTGGAGCTTCAATTTGGTTTATTAGAAAAAGAAGTAGAGCAGCTGAAGAAACATCGAACAGACGCGATTGTGTATAAAAGTATGTTGGAAGATACAAATAGAGAGGTAGACATTAGTGAACTAGAAAAGAAAGGTCGATTAATTCTGTTTAATCTGGAAAATGGACAGGAACCGGAAAATCAAAAAGAAGGGGAACGATGGCTTTCTATCTTGGAAGAGAATGAAAAAGCACAGACAATCCCTCGCAGGCGCCTAGAAGGCTTTATAGAACGTTTAAAGGTGTTTCTAGATAAAATACTAGGGAAAAGCAGAGAATTCTCTCTAGGGGGTTTAAAACGCTTGTCAGAGCAATCGAAACAAGAGGGACAACCGAAGAAACGAAAAAATAGAGGGATGGATAGATAAAAAAGCGATCGCCTTTACAAGCTGCATCGCTTTTTTGCTTTACTTTTGCATGGATAGAATGAAATTAATGCCTTGTTTAAACCCCTCTTTATAGGACTCCTTTTTTATATTTGACATTTTGAGATAAATCGCAAGCTCAAATTGGTTAAACTCTTCCAGTGTGAACTTGTTTTGATGGGGATATAATTCTTGAAATTCTTCGTGTCTGTCTAATTCTTCTACACTTTGTTCCACAATCATTTCTAACATTTGGTTTGCAGTCATACTCTTTATCCTCCTTGTTTTTAAGAAAAATGTATAGGAAAATAAAAAGGCATACGTCGTGTGTGCAGATGCAATGATGTAGGTGCTCCCTGGTCAGAGGGAGTGCCTTTTTATTTTAACTTAATTCTGGGGTACTCCCTCGTTTTTATATGTTATTTCTGTTTTAAAATCTCTTCCTTTACTTGAATAAATTTGTTCTAATCGAATCTCTTGTATGTCATGCCAATGGCCACGTCCGAAATAACGGGCGTTTACTTGATATGTACCAGTACCTTTTCTAAAGAGAATTTCAGCGTTTACAAGTTTATTTATATTGTTATTAAGAACTTGTACCGTTTTATATCCTAGTTCTTCCGTCATTTGTTTTTTTATAAAGCTATTTAGAATAATCATATTGTCGTATGACATTGTTTTTAATAAGACATTAATTACTTTATCTAAGCCTTTAGGGAGATCATTTAAGGCAATAATATCTTTCAAATATAATTTCACATAATCTGGTTCTTTATCGATATACGCGTCTATAATCTCTTCTTCTTCTTGAATTTCTCCAGTATTCACATCAATTATTTTACTTTTTGTAACTTTAGAGACTTTTTTTAAAGGTCTATTCTGTTGCAATAAATTCACCTCCTACTCTTTTTATAATTTAAATAAATTATAAACCATATATTAATTGAGTGCAATATTTTTTATTTTTTTTATATTTATAATTTCAAAAAAAATAATTTATAACTCCACAAATTATAAACTATAATCCCGCAAATTACGGTTATAATCCCACAAATTATAAACTATAATCCCACAAATTATAGTTTATTCTTGAAAAACCAGTCATATCAAGGGTTCAAGCTATACTCTCTCTTCTATTCTATTATCTTATGAAAATTTGAAAGGTGTATTTATTCATTTTATTTTCTTTCTATATCTCTAATAAGGCTTTTCATAATACAAGGGTCGAGTCGTATTTTTTGAGAACCCCATTCAAAAAATCTCCACTCTTTTGCCCTTGTATTATGAAATTCGGCGGGGGTTGGTATATCGCCAAGCCGAACAGACCAAAAACGAGGATGTAGGTTGCTCGACTTGGATTAGCAAGTATACCCGCCGAACCGCAAGTTCTATCGTTCCAAAAAATGACCTTATTCCCTATTCAGTTACGTGAAGTTCCTGGGGGCTAGCCCCCAAACCCCCAGCCAGCACTTACACCCAAAAACAAGGGGCTAATTTCTTATTTTCCTCATGAGGTATTTAAGAAATTCTTATAAAACGCACAAAAGACACCGTATAAACGATGTCTTTTGTGCACTATATTTAATGACCGGCCCCACCAGGATCCGCATGTAATCTTTGTATTTCAATCTTATTTGTTATTTTTATAGGCTTTATTATATCAAGATTTTCTGGTACTGACAGTAAAAGAAAAGAAAACATAAATATGGTCGTTAACATTCTTTTCATTAGGAAACTCCTCACTTTTATGATTTGATTGTTTGTTCTTGATTTAAAACTTTTTGATATGCTTTTTCTGCATATTGAACAAAAAAGAAATCATTATTGGATTGAAACATTTGAATCGACTGTTGAATAAGAGAGAGATTTAAAGTTGCCATGCCCTTATAGCACATCTGTAAAGCTGTAAGCTTACCATTTTTTCTTTCTAAATCATTAAGTAGAATAATTGCTTTATCATATTGACCTAATTCAATATAAAATAAAGCTTGTTCGGCGGGATGAAGTTGTTTGAAATCAATTTTATCAATGTCTCTCCAATGACTGATTCTCAAAAAATGAATGTCATGTAATGCCTGCTTATATCTTGATTCATCTTGATATAAGTGAAATATTTCTAGAGATTTTTCTAAGTGATAAATTGCCATATCGTAATTCGATAGTAAGTAACCTTCTCCTGCTTTTAAATGCAAAGCACCTTTCATAACAGGGAAAAAATTTAAGTTCTTTAATTTTTGAAGGGATTGATTATGTCGTTGGAATAAAGTGATTTGATTTCTACGAAGTAAATAATAACTATGTAATTCAATAAAAAGAAAATGATAAATCATCTTTAAGTGACTATCACCTATTTTTATTAAATTTCGTTTAATTCGATTACGATAGGTTGGAACAAGTTTGATGTCTCCTAGATCAAGTAGAATCATAATGCTTAAGAGGTCACATAAAATTGCTAAGTCTTTTTCTTTTTTGTTGATATTACTTTGAAATGTTTTAAGGTCTAAATAAATTTCATGTATGTCTTCTCCTTGTAATCGTCTTTGATAAAATTGAAAAGCTTTAGCATATTTGCAAACAATTAAATATTTATGTGTACTACAATGCTGAAGAAGTTCTGTAAATAACACGGTATCTCGATTTAAATAGGACAATATAAATAAAATCTTTATATTGCTACAGCTCCCCGTTTTCAAATTTTGTAAGTACTCCATTTTAAGTTGTTCTTGGTCATGTTTATTTTCTTCAAGAGTATGTGCGATTTTATAAAAATAAAATGCGGATATTTCAGTACCTTGATGAATCCATTTTGAAATAGTTGGTTCAGGAACTTGAGTTTCATAAGATAAATTTTTTGCTGTTGTCATTTTTGAAAATATAAGCGTATCCATCTTTTTTAGAAATTGATTCATAGCCACCATTCCTTTTGCAAAATTAAGAACAAGCTTTTAATCACTATACCGAAATTTACAGGAAAGGTTTTTGAGAAATTATTTTCTGACAATTTAAGGAGCATTCAAGAATGTGATAAGAGGTAGTTGCATCGTGTGTGTCAACGGTACCGGACCGAACCCGAAAGGGTACGGGAGGATAAGGAGTTGACACACTCACTATGCGACCCTCTTGGATTGTCAAAACGGTAATCGTTTTGACCTGCCAACCGGCGAGGGAGCCCCTCAAGGATTGAGGGGTTGGGGAGTTGGATGAAGGAAGGG
>NZ_JBBOTE010000015.1:0-8923 GCF_038005385.1 Bacillus sp. FSL K6-2944
GCTACCGATAATGAGACGTTATGGTAACTAGGGATGTATATCATATGCGTTTTGCAATTTTCAGGAAGTGTACTAGGTTAATGTGTTTTTTGAATCTTTTTAAAACTTGATTATTTTGGTATATTATGTTAACTTTCTATTGGTATATTATGTATTCAAAGAAAGTGTTGGTGTAACAAATATGTCTTTAAATCTAAATAAAAAACTTAGCTTAATTTGTTTGTTATTCATTACCTTTTCAAACATTATTTTATATTTAAGTATAAATTCAGAACTAAAACGGACATTTTCTAATTCCGATTTTCATGCTAATTCAACATTATCTATGGCAAATTTTGAAATAATATTATATTCAATACAAGTTTATAACTTAATAGTTACACTATTGTCAGTATTTGTATGTGGTCTAATATTATGGTTTGTTTCCTTTTTATTAGATTCAAAAGAAAAAAAATCAAAATTTATAATTATTTCATCAATAGGAATTGCTATTCTATCAATTAAAGGAATTATTTTAGCAATTATAAATTATTTAATGGGTAATTACGAAACATTATACATTTTTAGTAATAATATCATTTTACAATATTTTGATCCTTTTATTTGGATATCAACTGTAACTGTTTTCGTACTTTTATTTAAGAAAACAGATTTGAATAAAACAAACTCTCTAATAATATCAATTATTTATTATATTATTTTATGTTCAAGTACTATTATTCAACAAATCATCCGTACTTTAATATAAACAGTTTTTAACTGATTATATTAACTTTATTATAATTTTAAAGGAGGTGAAAAAAATGAATCTAGCAAATAATAAAAACAAGTTTTTATTTCTTATTGGTGGAACATCGGCACTTATTGGAGCATTTTTATTGTACGTATCTACAATTAATAGTACGACAATACAATTTGCATCCTCCAAAGTTTTTATTGGACAAGCTGAATTCTCATCTACATTAGGTATATCAGGTTATGCGGCAAAAAAAGCAGTGGATATTATTTCTGCAGCTGGTGACTTATACGCTATTATTGGATTACTTGGTGTAGTGACTGGTGTTGGAGCAATTGGATATGGCATTGTAGTAACAGCAAAAACATTAGCAAAAAAATATGGTAAAGCTTATGCAGCATCTTGGTAAACATAATAACTATAAATACTATGATATATATCATAGTATTTATAGTTTAATAATTTTCAATTGAGGGATCAAAATGAAATTGATTTTAACTAAAATTTATGAAATAAATAAAGTTTATTATATATCTACTTCAAGGAAAACATTTGAAGATTGGAACTTAAAAATCAAAAAAATATGGCTTCTTCTATTTTCAATTTTTATATTAATAACAATTTCTAGTTATTCTATGGGTATAATAGTAAATAAAACATTTAAAATATCCTCTGATACCACTATTTCTTTTATTTTACTGTTCTTATTTCTTGAACAATTTTTTTGGTCTTTAACTTTTTTTAAAAATAAAACAAAATTTTTCATACTTGATTTATCTAAATTTATAAATCAAAACAAGCAAAATAGAATTATTCAAATACACGCAATTTTTTTTAGAGAAAGCTTAAAAAAAATTTTGATATTAATTCTTTTGTATGTTCCTTTCATAATTTCTACTACTAATTTCCCTTATGTATATTTATCCATATTAATTATATTATACGGATTATTTAGTTATATTTTATTAACCATATTTAGCTTGTTAAATTTTATATATACTAAATCCTTAAATAATCTAATACAAAAATTTTCATTCATTCAAAACTTTTTAATCTTGTTGTTAACAATGATTATTGGTTTTTCTATTGGTTATATAACAAATATTTCAATAAACAGCTTTAATACGATTTTAAACTTTTTTAAAACTGATGCTTTTAATTTAACTGCTGATTATACACCATATCTATTTATTTACAAAAAATTCAATCTCTTTATGATAACCTTATTGATGTTTTTTATGTTTATAATTTCAACTATGATAATTTTGATTTGGAATTTAGTATTAAAGAAACATGATTTAATTTCTTATTTTAACAGTCGTAATACAACATATAAAACTACAAGTTTACTCACTCGTAAATATCGTAATAGAACTTTAGCTATTATGGCTAAAGATATTACTTTTATTGTACGTATAAACAGTTGGTTCTTTAATAATATTTCTAATATGTTATTTCTTTTTATGTTACTTTTAGGTTTTTTACTACCATTAGGATCTCAATTTATTAAAATTTATCCAATACAAACACTTATTATTTCTTCCTTTATCATAGCTAATTTCTTTTTTACTATCATAGGTGATTCTTTTAAAACAATACTTTCTGTAGATTCAGAATCTAAAAATTCACATATTTTTACAAATAACATAAGGAATTTATGGGATATAGTGTCTCCTAAAACGAATGTTTATTATATTTTTGTAACATTTATTTCTTTATTATTAGCTCTTATATTATATTTTATATTAGATATTTCATTTTCAAATATTTTATTTTT
Organism: Bacillus sp. FSL K6-2944; assembly: GCF_038005385.1. Classification (NCBI taxonomy): domain Bacteria; kingdom Bacillati; phylum Bacillota; class Bacilli; order Caryophanales; family Bacillaceae; genus Bacillus; species Bacillus sp. FSL K6-2944. Next base: position 2,514 of record NZ_JBBOTE010000015.1, read on the forward strand.
TATAATAGTCTTTATGACATCAGGATTTTTAAATGGTATTTATCAAATTACTAGTACCGGTCTTTATCCAAAATTAAATTGGGAAAATTATCAAGAAATAGGTGAATCATCAAAAGCTAAAACGTACGCTAATATTAGTGGAGGAATCATCTTTATTTTCTTTCTACAAATAGGTACATTATCTTCTTATCTCGTTACAAAAGGATACAGTACTGATATTATATTATTTTCCTCTGCTACTATAATGATTGTTATTTGTATATTAAATCATATAATATTGAGGTTATTTCTAAAAAAAATATCTTTCTATGAAAGGTTTGTTCAAAATGTTAAACGTTAAACATCTTAATAAAACATATGATGAAAAACAAATATTAAATAATATTAACTTTTCTATTGAATCAAACGTAATTTATGGAATTTTAGGGACTAATGGTGTAGGAAAAACTACAACTCTAAAAATCATTTCAGGACTTCTAGCACCTACAAAAGGAGAAATTTACTTAAATGGGAAATCTCAAGATCTAACCTCAGGAAGTTTACTTCAAGAAGTTGGATTCGTGCCTGACAAATCTGATTTATATGAATATTTAACCGGTGAAGAATATCTAAGATTTGTAGGTAAACTTTATTACCTAACAGATGAAGAAATAAATGTATTTGTTAAAAACATTTTATTCCAATTCAAATTAACTGATTCATCTCATCAATTAATAAAAAACTATTCACATGGAATGAAGCAAAAAATATCTATTGCATCAGGATTAATTCATAATCCTAAACTATTAATTTTGGACGAACCACTTACAGGCATAGATTTAATAAGTACTAGAATAATTAAAAATACACTAAAAGAGTATGTAAAAAAAGGAAATATAGTTTTATTATCTACTCATCTTTTAGAATTAGCACATTCATTTTGCGACAAAATAGGTATTATTCACAATGGTTTACTTGCAAGTGAATTTTATATTTCAGAATATACCTTAGCTGAATTAGAAAAAAAAGTGGAGAATATTTACCTTGAAAATACTAACTAATTGTCTAAAACGAAACAAAATAATTTCTATCTGCTCATTATTATTTTTTTTCATCCCCTTAATATGGAATGTTTTTTTTGGAATTACTTCTATAACACCAGGGGAACAAAATATATCTACAAATCTATTGGGGTTGTTTTTCAATAATTTTATTGTAAGTATTATTATTATGTCTGGTTTTGTAACATTTGGATTTTCGACTGTACTATATCTTAGTATAAACGGTATGATTGTTGGATATTCAATAACTCTACAATTAGAAAAAGGAAGATCTGTATTTGAAATACTTTCTTTATTAATTCCCCATGGTCTTGCTGAAGTTCCTGCATTAATTTTAAGTGGTATAATTGGTTTGAAATCAATAGATATGATTGTAAAATTAACAATATCAAAAGATAAAAACATAATAAAAAGGGATCTTAAAGATATTAGTATTTTATTTGTTACAATTATTATTCTTCTCATAATAGGAGCCATTATAGAAACGTATTTTACCCCATTACTAAAATAGGAGTTAATATATATGCAAAAAATATTTTATTTTACTTTCCCCATAGTTTTATTTATCGGGGTATTTTTAGGGAATTCTTATAACTATTTATTTCCTGTAGCTACATTTGGAGTAGCTTCTATTTATATAGCAATATTTTTACCGAAGATTAAACCTTTAGGTAAAAGTAAAAAAATAATTATTCCATTGTTATTTCTAGTTTTTCTTATAAACCTATTTAGTTCTATATTTTTATATTTTAAAAGATAATAAAAAGATTTGCACAATAAAATATTTCTTGTATTTTGTAAATAAAACTCAATTTATAAATGTTTAATAAATCATTAATAAAAAAATAAAATTAAGTTTTATGTCAACGGTAAGCGGAACGAAGTGAGCATTAAGGAGTTGACATACTCACAACACCCAAACCCTCTTGATGTGTTCAAACGCTACCCGTTTGAACCTGCCAACCGGCGAGGGAGCCCCCTCAAAAAGTGAGGGGGTTGGGGGTGTTTTTTATATGGGGGCTGGGGAAAAGTTCCCCAGTGGGATTGGGCAACGCCCAAGGTATTTATTTTTTATGGCTAGCAGTAGCGAGCCATTTTTTGCGATAGCAAAAAATAAAAGGGGGATTGGGGGAAACCCCCGACAAGCTGTATTTGCGCCACGAAGTGGCTAGCAAATGCGACGCTTGCCAAACCCCTTGCGTCAATGATAAAATTGGAGATACTACGACCAATTTGGAATGACGCTTCCGTTGCAAACGGAATGAAGGGATGGGACTTGATGAGTGAACAAGATAACAAGTTTGCTAGCGATTTTCGGAAGAATCCGAACCGAAAAGAGCGCAAACAAATTAGTTTTCGTGTGAGCGATGAGGAATTTGCAAAATTACAGCAGTCAGCTGAAACATTGCGAATGAGTGTGCCAAACTTCGTAAAGAAGAAGGCACAAGGGAGTCGTTTAATTTCTCCGAAATTTGATAAGGAGACGAGTCAAATGATTGCGAGGAATTTGAGTCAGATGGGAAATAATATGAATCAAATTGCAAAATATTGTCATGCGCATAAAGAGGGAAATGTAGATTGGCCACGTTTAAATTACAATATCGAGAAATTACGAAAAGAAGTGAATGAGTTATGGCAACAACTAAACTAGGAAATACAAAATCAGCAAGCAAAACGATCAATTATGCGGAAAAACGAGCAGTAGAAAAAAGTGGTCATAATTGTGATGTGGAGTATGCGAAATCAAATTTTAAGGAATTAAGAATGTTGTATGGAAAAGATAAGGGAGTTCAGGCGCATACCATTATTCAGTCCTTTAAACCTGGAGAGATTACACCAGAGGAAGCCAATAGCATTGGCTTAGAGTTAGCTCAATCTGTTGCCAAAGATTATCAAGTTGTGATTTATACGCATGCGGATACAGAACATATCCATAATCATATCGTGATAAACTCCGTTAATATCGAAACTGGTAAAAAGTATCATAGTAGTAACAAACAACGAGACTTGATAAAAAGTGAGAATGATAGGATTTGTCAGGCACGAGGATTGTCAGTCGTCGTAGAAAAACAAGCAGCAGTACGGTACACGGCAGCGGAGAAATCATTGTTAGAAAAAGGAAAAACATCATGGAAAGACGAAATACGACAAGCGGTTGATATAGGGAAAACGCGTACGAGCGATATAAAGGGCCTTACAGCGTTTCTAGATGATTTAGGTATCAAAACTAGATTAAGAGGCGAAACAATCTCCTATAAGCATCCTGAGTCCTTAAAATGGGTGCGAGGAAGTAAGTTAGGGTATGACTATGAAATAGGAGGGATGGAACGTGGCTTTGAGCGACAAATTGGAGAAAGCAAAACAAGAACACAATCTATCGACGGAAATGAGCACAAGCGAACAAATCAATTATCGGGTGAGAATGTCGGAGATAGAACATCAGAACGAACTGATCGCGCAACGTATCGACCAATTAGCAGAAAGTATCGAGAAGAACAACAAGCTCGTGAGCGAGCAAATACTCTCCGTCAGCAAAATGAACAGAAAAAACAACGAGAACTTGAACAACAAAGTCGAGCAATTGAAAGAAGTGGACCAAGCTTTGAGAGATAATCTGAGGGAAACGTTAAACCATTATTTTCAGCAAATGAATAAGAGTGTAGGGGAAAGTTTTGAGAAAAAGACAGATAGGCTTGTGACTGATTTTTATCACAAAGTACATCAGATAGAGCAAAAAACAAGTGAAGTACAAAATATACGGATTAAGACAAAGAAGATTGAAGAAGTATGTGTATCTGTTGTACAAGTTCTGTTGTATGCTTTGATTGCAGTTCTTCTTGTAACAGGGATGAAATATGGATTATGGGAAGTATTGGGTTTAGCAAAGCTATATGAAAAGGTGTCGCAAACATTTGAGTGGGGTTGGCTTGTGATGGCGGTTATTATGGGTGGCATGGGTCTTTGGGCATTTATCTGTGCATTTACATTTGTGAAAGATAAAACCAAACGTTATCGTTAGTAGAGTAGACAATAAATTGGTATAGGAAACCAGTATATGGAATGTTTTTCTATTATTTTTAGACAATATTTCCATGTTATAATGATAGATAGAATATTAGAAAAAAATAAAAATCCCCTCGAGCCTAGGAAACTTGCAGGGGATTTTTAAAACAATAGATTGGAGTTTTGTTCTTTATTTAGAATATTATGTTTAAAATACAATATCATTCTAAGGATATATTCTATCACATTGAACGTACTCCTTCTACAAAATAAGGAGTGAAAAAATGAGTAAAAACATTATTAATTTTGAAGATGTGGAAAAGAATGCTAAAATTAGAGATAGTAAAATTAATTATATTTATGAGGAATTATCTAGTAATAATGGTTTTTCTAAAGAAGAAAAAGCTATGATGTTACAGGTTTTAAATAAAATATCTGGTGGTGAAGAATATTTTATTGGTAAAAAAAGAAAACCAAGTGATAGGGTGAAATTTGTGCAAATAATTACAGATAATATTAATTACTTGTGTAAAATAGGATATCTTTCTAATTCTGAAAAAGCTTTTTTAATGGATTTAGTACCTTATATAGAATTTAAAACAAATATTTTAATAGAGAGAATTAATGAGCAACATGAATTCTCTTCTGATAGTGCTACACCTAGTTATTTAGCTAAAGAATTAAGTAGAGATCGCTCAAAAATTTCAAAGATGATGAATGGTTTAATGTATAAAGGGATTTTAGCTGTTGCTGAGTCAGGTACTACTACAGAAGATGGTAGAACTTGTACTAGTAGGACATGGTTTATGAATCCTAATATAATGTGTTGTAGTCCTAAAGATGGGATTGATAGAGTAACTCAACATATTTTTAAAAAATCATTACGTAATTTTATTTGTGAACAGGGAAAAAAACATAAACTACCAATTTATTTATTTTAGATGTTAATTTTATATTGACATCTTTCTTTTTTTGTGATAGATGGAAAAAAATAGGTGTGGCTTTTTGGCAACACAGGTGTGGCTTTTTGGCAACACTCAATAGTGAGCAAACCCTTGATATAAAAGGATTTGTTCATTTTCTCTATCTCACTCTTATATTTATAGTTAAAAGTTCCGCAAGGAACAGGTAGTATTTTCCTTCGCTTTGCTTCAGAAAATCTCCACCTTCAAGAAAATAAGGTTATAAAAACATAATTATGTTTTTATAACCTTATTTTCTTGTCCTTGCCTAACTTTTTTCGGCAGGGATTTATCTTTCGCCAAGCCGATCAAACCAAAAACGAGGAATTAGGTTATACGACTTGGATTTACAAGTATACCTGCCGAACCACCTTGTACAATCGTCTATCATTTTATGTTTACACGGATTGTAGTGACGTTAAGTTCCTGGGGGCTAGCCCCCAAACCCCCAGCCAGCTCTCTCACCCAAAAACAAGGAGTACCTTCGAAAGAATATAAATTTATTGTAAGAAATTTGTATAAAAGAGGAACAGTTTTATATCTCTTGAAGTTTATAATGTAGGGGGTGCATGCTATGGCAGGTAATACAGACTTAACACAACGAATATATAATGCTGGTGATGTAGCTAAGCTTTTGGAAGTGAAAGATTCAACAGTTAGAAAATACGCTCAAACCTTGGAAAAATCAGGTTATAAGTTTTATAAAAATGACAATGGTTATCGTGGTTATTATGATAAAGATGTCATAGCTATGCGAGATTTAATAAGGTATTCAAAACACCCTGATATGACACTTGAAAGTGCCGCAAAAGCTGTTGTATCAATGAATAATAAAAGAGATATACAAGGTGTCGATATAGAACATGAGGTTACAGAAGAATCGATACAAACCTATGATGATCTTTTAAAAGAATTTCAGGATTTTAAAAACCAACAAATAAAATTTAATCAAGAATTACTTTCTAAAATTGAGCAAAAAAATGCATATATATTAGAGCATTTAAACAAGAGAGATAGTGATTTAATGGGCGTTATAAGGTTTATACAAGAACAAAAACAATTAGAACATGTAGGGACTAAAAAAAATAAAAAGTGGTGGCAATTTTGGAGGTCATAATGTCGGAAAAAGAAGAATAGATATATAACATACATACAATAAGGGAATGCAGGACAAATCAGTATACAAGCATTCCCTTGCTATGAAATATGTCAAATACATCGAAAAAAATAAGGAATAAAAAATGGATATGTTTATGCAGGATTGTATGCAAAAAAGAGAAGAATGTGACGAGGCATAGGGAAGCCAAAAACCGCAGGGTATAAGGAATGTATAAAAACGTGTATAAAGAAAAAAAGGTCGAAAGAAGGAAACCCCTTACAGGAGTAAGGGGAAGCCGTTGGATTC
>NZ_JBBOTE010000016.1:0-7970 GCF_038005385.1 Bacillus sp. FSL K6-2944
CCCTTGTGCCTTCTTCTTTACGAAGTTTGGCACACTCATTCGCAACGTTTCAGCTGACTGCTGTAATTTTGCGAATTCCTCATCGCTCACACGAAAACTAATTTGTTTGCGCTCTTTTCGGCTCGGATTCTTCCGAAAATCGCTAGCAAACTTGTTATCTTGTTCACTCATCAAGTCCCATCCCTTCATTCCGTTTGCAACGGAAGCGCCAATCAAAATTGGTCGTGTTATCTCCAATTTTATCATTGCCGCAAGGGATTTGGCAAGCGTCGCATTTGCTAGCCACTTCGTGACGCAAATACAGCTTGTCGGGGGTTTCCCCCAATCCCCCTTTTATTTTTTGCTTACGCAAAAAATGGCTCGCTACTGCTAGCCATCAAAATCTTGGGCGTTGCCCAAACCCACTGGGGAACTCTTCCCCAGACCCCCTATAAAAAACACCCCCAACCCCCTCATTTTTTTGAGGGGGCTCCCTCGCCGGTTGGCGTCCCCAAAACGAATCGTTTTGGGGACTGCCGAGAGGGTGGAGAATCAACTTCACGCGTCAATTCCTTAATGCTCTTTTCATGGATCAGCACAAACCGCTGAACCATTCCAGTCCGCTTACCATTGACACTTACCGCTTATTCGGCCTTTACCAACAGTCGTATTAGGAGCATAATCAGAATTTTGCGGATTTGCAACATTAAGATAAACATCTTTGTATCAATAGAGTTTACTCCTATTGATACAAAATAAAATCAGACTTGATGGCATCTCATATAACTTGTCTCAAAAATCTTGACATTATAAATCCGCATTTTCGGGACTCTATCCCAACATAAGAAGTTTAATAATAAGAAGGCAAAAAACTTTATGAAGTTTAACAAATAAAATAAAATGAATCCCACAACATCACTATTCAAATTAAGACTATATTTTATTTGATATGATTTTGAAATTGAAACGAACACGTAGGAAAAAAGTAAAAGAGAGGAAAATCAAGAAAAAATGGGTCATTAATTTAACGTCTATTTTTGAAGAATTACTAAAGTACACTAAAACAATAGAAAGTACCTGGCTATTTCCTTCTCGTAAAGGAAATCAACCTATTAGTAAATCAAACCATCCCAACAATTACAAAAATCTGGAGATTTTTTCGACATAAAATCGCATGGTACACATACTATACAAAAAACTTCGGTTATTGGTTTTACAAACAAACGATATTATAAATATTAGAAGATATTTTAAATCACAGTACACCGCAAATCACATTAAAATATATTGGAATCAATAAAGAAGAAAAAGATAACATACTGGATACTTTTCGTATCTAATTTCTAATATTTACACTTCTTTTTCCCCTTTATATCCCATTATTAATTTTGATTCATTGATTAAATGCTTCCACCAACACTATTAATAGCCATCATTATACCAACAAAAACAGTAATAATAATAGAAATAAGACTAGAAACTTTAATCTTTTCAATCAATACAATGTATAGAATAAACAATGAATAAAATATAAAAATATTCAAAGAGATAAAATCACTAGGAACACCAAAAAAGTATAAAAAATTTGTAAAATGATTACCTGTTAATAAATTTAACAATCCAACTATAAAATTACCAATTGCAATAGGAATATATATATGAATCAATAAAGAAAAAGTTTCTCTATAACTCATCTTCTTTTTAAATATTTTCAAACCTAAAAATACAATAACACTAAGTACAATAAAACTTAAAATTAAAAACACTAAAGAAAAACCATATACAATCATAAAAAATGTAGTATTATGAACATCAATAGCAAGGTTAGGCGGTAAATCTTTAAAAGACAAAGCCATTTTTTGTATTGTTAATTCTTTAACAGAATATAAATACACCATAGCAGATAATACATACACTAAAAAAGGAAATAAAACTTTATTTTTGCCTTGGAAAAATACCCTTGGTTTCGTAAAAAATAAAACTATGTTGTTCAAATTCCATCTCACCTATCTTGTTTTTTTGAAATTATAAAAAGTTAGAACATAATACTGGAGTAATATATGTTTCTATACATGCTGCTATAAAAAAACATAAAAAAATAATTATTAATCTTTTCAAGAAAAAAGATAATTTATATTTACCACTCTCTAATATAAGATTACAAATCAATTGAATTCCCAGTACAGCACTTAATAAAATAGCTGGAATTTCAATAATTCCATGTGGTAATAAGTATAAAATATATGCCCAATCAAAACTTAAACTTTTTAAAGCTATACCAAGAGAAACGCCATTATTTATTAATAAAAATAATGTACTAAATCCTAAAGTAAAAACTCCAAAAGAAATTAACATCAAACTAACTTTAATATTTTGAAAAAAAATACCCCAAAAATCTGGATTAAGTTCTTTAACACTAGGTTTATGAGGATACACCTCTGTGATCAAAAAACCACATAAAATACTAAGTACAAAAACAGATAAACATATAAAAAATATATTTGTACCATTTAATTTTCTTCTTAAAAATTCCATATTTATACCTCAATATTAACTAAAAATGATAGGGAGAATTGTCATTTTTTTTTAAAAATAATTATTAAGCAAATGCACCATCTGCTCCTAATAGAGCCGGTATTGCTGCAGCTGGAACAGTAACCATACCAGCAGAAGCTAATACAGAAACAACAAATGCAGCCGAACCTGCAGTTAATATTGACCATACTAGCCAACTAGGAGGATTTATGATTCCAAATTCTCTCAAAATAGCTGATACATCAAAGGTACCATTTCCTTTAACTGAAATTGCAAACATTATCGCAATAGTTGTTAAACCAAATAATAACAAAATCGTTTTATTATACTTACTAGTTAAATTCATAATAAATTTCCTCCTTTTAAAAATCACTTAAGTTAGTAAACTATTGTGCAGCTCCTACAGCTCCAGCAAGAGCTTCCCCTGCCCATAAAGGTAAAAAGAAGATTCCAGCTCCAGCTAAAATAGCAAAGACTGCACCTGCCGTAGTTACACCCATTAAAGAATAAACTAACCATTTTGGTGGATTCATCATTCCAGCTTCTTGTAAAATAGAAGTAATATCAAAATTATTCTGACCTTTTACTAGAAAAATAAATGCAACAGCTAAACTAGATAAACCAAATAATAGCATAATCGTTTTATTACTTTTAATACTAGATAACAATATATTACGCTCCTTCTATTTTCTCCCTATCTACCAGTATTCTAACACTATTTCCCAAATTAACAAGAAAAATTTTCAAAAAAAAAAACAAATAAAAGGGTGAACTCTTTTATAAGTTCACCCTTTTATTTTTCTTAAAACATCACTTGTCTAGTTTTTCTAATTTCTTTATTTTCCTTTGGTTTTTCATTAATAAAAACCAAAATATAAACTGTCCTGTAGAAAAAATAATAAATGGTATTCCAAGTTTATCATTTTCTATAAGGTTATATATAGACCAAATTAATAAAGAAAGTGAATAAAAATGACCCATAAATTTAGTTGCAATAGTTGCTTGATGTACATAAAGCTCGTCTGGTTTTTTCATTGCTAATAACCTCCAATTACTTACTCTCTAATAAAAAAATTTCCTCAACATGTTTATTGAAATACTTAGCTATCTTTAAAGACAGCTCTAAACTAGGATTATAATGATGATTTTCAATCGCAATAATAGTTTGTCGACTTACTCCTAAATAATCTGCCATTTCATTTTGTGTAATTTGTCTTTCCTGCCTTAAAATTTTAATACAATTCTGTACATTCATAGTATCACCTATCTTTGTAGACATATATTTAAATACATTATAACATTAAAAGGAAATAAGTAAAGATATCTTTACTTATTTCCTTTTAAATACCAAATGTTGATTATTAATATAATTTATTCTCTTATTAAATTTCTTTTCTTAAATAAAATTATCATACAAATTAATGAAATAAGATTAATAATTACTCCTATTTTATATCCCATTGTTAACAAACCTATTCCAAATAAAACCATTACCATTAGTAAAATATTTAATAATATTTTCATTTAAATCACTCCTTAAAATCAAAAATAAATGTAAATAACCCTCTATGTATATATTATACATTCCTAGTAGACATAATGTCCTATTATCGGTAGCGAATCCAACGGCTTCCCCTTACTCCTGTAAGGGGTTTCCTTCTTTCGACCTTTTTTTCTTTATACACGTTTTTATACATTCCTTATACCGTGCGGTTTTTGGCTTCCCTATGCCTCGTCACATTCTTCTCTTTTTTGCATACAATCCTGCATAAACATATCCATTTTTTATTCCTTATTTTTTCGATGTATTTGACATCTTTCATAGCAAGGGAATGCTTGTATGCTGATTTGTACTGCATTCCCTTATTATATGTATGTTATATATCTATTCTCTTTTTTCCGACATTATGACTTCCAAAATTGCCACCACTTTTTTGATTGAGTAGCTACAATCCATTTCTTCACCTCTTGCGTTTCTCGAACATATTGCATAAGTAATTGATCTCGGTCCTCTAATCTATGAAAAATGCGTAGCTCACTGCGAAACAACTCCCGTTTTATTTCTGCCAATAACTCTTGTTTTAATTGCGCCCTCTCTGTTTGCCAATCTATATCTACTGAGCGGGGGGTGCTCTGTGGAGTAGGCAAGACTTGTTCTTGCTTGCTTAATACGTGTTTAATTGCATATTCTAACTTTTCCCCTTGGCTTTGTAATTCTTTTATTTTTTCTAATATGAGCACGTCCCGCTTTGTAAAAGCCCTACTTTCTTGTTCCCCTTTTGAAAATATGTATCCTTGTTTTTCAAGCTCCAAACACCACCGACGCAATGTACTGTTCCCCATTTGTAAATGTTCCGCCACTTCATGATTCCAATATGCTTTTTCCAACTGAGCACCCCCTGCTTACTATTTCAGTCCTCTTTATTTTTATTCAAGCAGGGGGTGCTCAGTTCCTTTTAAAACGATTTTCCTTGTTTTTGGGTGAGAGAGCTGGCTGGGGGTTTGGGGGCTAGCCCCCAAGAATGTAACGTAACAACATATAGAGTAAGTCTATTTCATAGAACGATAGAACAAAGTGGTTCGGCAGGTACAATTGCTAATCCAAGTCGAATGCACAAATTCCTCGTTTTTGGTCTGATCGGCTTGGCGAAAGAAAACCCCCTGCCGAAAAAAGTTAGGCAAGGACAAGAAAAAAAGTTATAAAAACATAATTATGTTTTTATAACTTTTTTTCTTGAAGGTGGAGATTTTCTGAAGCAAAGCGAAGGAAAATACTACCTGTTCCTTGCGGAACTTTTAACTATAAATATAAGAGTGAGATAGGTGAAATAAAAAAAGTCAATAATATCAAGGGTTTATAAGACATTAGGTGTGAATTTTTTTTCACACCTGTGTGAAAAAAAATTCACACCTAAAAAACGGAAAAACACAAAAAAAAAAAGATGTCAATACTAAATTAACATCTAAAATAAATAAATTGGTAATTTATATTTTTTAGTATCACCATTTATTTTAAAATTCCTTAGTGACTTTTTAAAAATATGTTGAGTTGCCCTATCAATACTATCTTTAGGCGAACAACACATAATATTTGGATTCACAAACCATGTACGACTAGTACAAATCCTTCCATCATCAGTAGTCATTCCTGATTCCGCAACGCCTAAAACACCTTTCTTTAATAAAGAATTCATTATTTTAGAAACACTTTCTCTTGTTTTACCAAGCTTTTCAGCTAGATAACTAGGTGTTGCAGCATTTGTATCAATTTCATTATCACCATTGTTTTTTTCAATGATTACATTAGTTTTAAATTCTAAATAAGAAGAAATCTGTAATAAAAATGCTTGCTCTGCATTTGTAAAATATCCAATACGGTTTAAATATTCCATATTATCCATTATAATTTGCACAAATCTCACCCTATCCGTAGGATTTTTCTTTTTACCTATGAAATACTTTTCTCCACCAGTAGCTTTACTCAATAACTGCAAAAGCATTACTTTCTCTTCTTCCGAATAACCACCCACTTGCAATTGTTCATAAATACTATCAATCCGAGTATCTCTTATTTTTGCCTTTTTTTCAGCATCTACAAAATTAACAATCTTTTTACTCATTGTTCCACTCCTTATGTGTAGAAGGAGTTCGTTCAATATGATAGAATACATACTTAGAATAATATTTTATCTAATAAAATATCCTTAATAAAGAACAACTCCAATCTATCTATTGATAAAAAACTCCCTTAAGTTTCCAACGCTTGTGAGGGAGTTTTTTATTTTACAAAAAATTCTATCTATCATTATAACATGGAAATATTGTCTAAAAATAATAGAAAAACATTCCATATGCTGGTTTCCTATACCAATTTATTATCTACTCTACTAACGATAACGTTTGGTTTTATCTTTCACAAATGTAAATGCAAAGATAAATGCCCACAGCCCCATTCCACCCATGATAACTGCCATCACAAGCCAACCCCACTCAAATGTTTGCGACACTTTTTCATATAGCTTTGCTAAACCCAATACTTCCCATAATCCATATTTCATCCCTGTTACAAGAAGAACTGCAATCAAGGCATACAACAGAACTTGTACAACAGATACACATACTTCTTCAATCTTCTTTGTCTTAATCCGTATATTTTGTACTTCACTTGTTTTTTGCTCTATCTGATGTACTTTGTGATAAAAATCAGTCACAAGCCTATCTGTCTTTTTCTCAAAACTTTCCCCTACACTCTTATTCATTTGCTGAAAATAATGGTTTAACGTTTCCCTCAGATTATCTCTCAAAGCTTGGTCCACTTCTTTCAATTGCTCGACTTTGTTGTTCAAGTTCTCGTTGTTTTTTCTGTTCATTTTGCTGACGGAGAGTATTTGCTCGCTCACGAGCTTGTTGTTCTTCTCGATACTTTCTGCTAATTGGTCGATACGTTGCGCGATCAGTTCGTTCTGATGTTCTATCTCCGACATTCTCACCCGATAATTGATTTGTTCGCTTGTGCTCATTTCCGTCGATAGATTGTGTTCTTGTTTTGCTTTCTCCAATTTGTCGCTCAAAGCCACGTTCCATCCCTCCTATTTCATAGTCATACCCTAACTTACTTCCTCGCACCCATTTTAAGGACTCAGGATGCTTATAGGAGATTGTTTCGCCTCTTAATCTAGTTTTGATACCTAAATCATCTAGAAACGCTGTAAGGCCCTTTATATCGCTCGTACGCGTTTTCCCTATATCAACCGCTTGTCGTATTTCGTCTTTCCATGATGTTTTTCCTTTTTCTAACAATGATTTCTCCGCTGCCGTGTACCGTACTGCTGCTTGTTTTTCTACGACGACTGACAATCCTCGTGCCTGACAAATCCTATCATTCTCACTTTTTATCAAGTCTCGTTGTTTGTTACTACTATGATACTTTTTACCAGTTTCGATATTAACGGAGTTTATCACGATATGATTATGGATATGTTCTGTATCCGCATGCGTATAAATCACAACTTGATAATCTTTGGCAACAGATTGAGCTAACTCTAAGCCAATGCTATTGGCTTCCTCTGGTGTAATCTCTCCAGGTTTAAAGGACTGAATAATGGTATGCGCCTGAACTCCCTTATCTTTTCCATACAACATTCTTAATTCCTTAAAATTTGATTTCACATACTCCACATCACAATTATGACCACTTTTTTCTACTGCTCGTTTTTCCGCATAATTGATCGTTTTGCTTGCTGATTTTGTGTTTCCTAGTTTAGTTGTTGCCATAACTCATTCACTTCTTTTCGTAATTGCTCGATATTGTAATTTAAACGTGGCCAATCTACATTTCCCTCTTTATGCGCATGACAATATTTTGCAATTTGATTCATATTATTTCCCATCTGACCCAAATTCCTCGCAATCATTTGACTCGTCTCCTTATCAAATTTCGGAGAAATTAAACGACT
>NZ_JBBOTE010000017.1:0-7259 GCF_038005385.1 Bacillus sp. FSL K6-2944
GACCAAAAACGAGGAATTAGGTTATACGACTTGGATTTACAAGTATACCTGCCGAACCACCTTGTACAATCGTCTATCATTTTATGTTTACACGATTGTAAGTGACGTCAAGTTCCTGGGGGCTAGCCCCCAAACCCCCAGCCAGCTCTCTCACCCAAAAACAAGGAAGACTAATAAAAAGGGAGTACATAGAACTGCAAGGAACGTGGCACTAATGATAGAATATAGTATCATAGAGGTGATCGATAATGAACGGTAATAAGAGTGATAATAAGCGTATATATGTACCAAAAGACATTGCATTACTTTTGGAAGTGAAAGAAAGCACTTTACGTAAGTACTGTCAGACACTAGAAACACACGGTTACATATTCCTAAAAAACGATCGTGGACATAGAGCTTTCTTCGATAAAGACGTCGTTACTTTACGTCAGTATGTTGATCTAGTACAGAAAAACAAAATGTCGATGGATAGCGCTGCAAAAGTAGTAGTAGCTATGGATTCAATTAATGACTTATCGCATAGTGATAACGATAATACCAAAAAATTATCGTTATCAAACGATAAAGATGTAGCAATCACTACCGATAATAATCACGATAAAGATTACGTAACAAAAGAGGAATTACGCGACATAATCGAAGGACTAACGAAGACAATTCAACAACAAAACGAGTACTTAAATAAACGTTTAGAAGAACGAGATCGAGTGCTAATGACAACGCTAAGAGAGATACAGGATACAAAAAAACAGATAGCGGTGAGTAGCGAACAAAAAAATAAGACTTGGCAATGGCTTCGTAGAATGTTTGGTGGGAAGTGATAGGAAATCTAGTATCGGCACAGATAGGTATGAATTTTTTATATTTAATACCTAAATATCTATTTGTTTGGGAAAAATCTAAAATTTAATTACTGTACATTAAATTTTAGAAGAACAAATAATATGCAGGATTGTATGCAAAAAGTAGGGAGGATTGTCAAAAGATTGGGACGACCAAACCTGCGATGTTTCGGTATTGTATAAAATCATGCATATCAAGATAAAAAGAAAAAAAGCACAAACCTAATTACATCAAAGGTTTGTGCTTTTTTATTACTACCGATAATAGGACGTTATGTCTACTAGGGATGTATAGAGTATACATTTAGTTCAAATATGTAATATTGCATATTTGAACTAAATTGGTTATTTTTTCTTGAAGTTTTATAGGATTTATATTATTCTTTTACAGTTCGAAATTTTCTATATTTAATCAAGGGGTGTTTTTTTGAAGAAGTTAGTAATTGCTAGTGTAGTTGGGATTGGACTTTTAGGAAATTCAGTTTTAGCATCTGCTTCAACAGTGGATTATTCTAAAGGAAAAGAAATGGCTTCAAATATTAAAAGTGATGAAGAAATTTCATATTCAACAGCCAATTTAGCATGGGCTGTTGGAGGTTATTTAACTGGAAAAGCTGTTGATGCAGCGGGAAATTGGTTAGGTAAACAGGCTCAAAAAGCTAATGCTCAATCAATTTATTCAGCTGCTGGAAAAGGTAAATATGCTTGTTATGTTTCTTCTAATGATCAAAAAATCGAATCGGTTTCTTTTGGAAGATAATATTAAAATTAAAACAATACAAGGAGGTTAATTCTTATGATTCATAAGAATTAACCTCCTTGAGTTTGTATAGAAATGGTGATAATTATGATAAGAAAATATAGTTCGTCTTTATTAATTGTATTAATGACATGTATATTTATATTTCATTTTGCAATCACATTATTTTACAATTTTCCGTTAAACCCTATTAGTAATCAATATAATTCGCAGATTCAAAATTACATGAATCCATTATTTACACAAAATTGGAAATTATTTGCGCCGAATCCTGTTAGTGCAAATAATATGCTTTATATTCGAGGTAACTATACAGATGAATATGGAGAAATCAAACAAACAAATTGGATAGATGCTACTACACCTTTTAATATGGCAGTTCATAATAATAGATTTACTCCTATAAGGTTGGTTAATAGTACAAGATCTTCTATAACAACCGAACTTTTAAATCAAATGGATGGGAAAAAAGATTATTTAGAAAAAATAGAACCTAATAAATCAGTAGAATTAATAATATTAAATCGTTTTTCATCTAAAGTTTTAAATGAAATTTATCCGAATTATAAATTTGTAGATATAGAAAAGAAAATTGTAGTTAATGTGTTCCCAGAATACGGAAAAGGGAAAGAAACTGAAAAAAATTATGAATATAATTTACCAAAACAAGTATTCGATTTACCGAAAACATAATATTTTATTTAATTGAGAGGAAATTAATATATGTTTAAAAATTTATGGTTCAAATTGAAAAATTATTTAGAGGTTGAACATTATTTAATTGGAGCTAGTGTACTTAGAATTGGTTTTGGTTTTCATATAGTTTATTCTTATTTAGTTCATTTATTTCAAAGGAATTATATTTGGGGACCTGAAGGTATCTTACCACTAAAGATATTAAATATTGATTCTAAAAATGTATGGAGCTTATATAAATTTTCAAACAGTGAATTATATTTTGATATAATTTTCTTTTTAGGTTTATTGATAGCTATTTTATATTTAGTAGGTTTTCAAACAAGAATTACAGGTATTTTAAATTTTATATTTATTTGGTCTTTATATGAAAGGAATCCATTTACATTAGATGGAGGGAATAATGTTTTATCTATTTGTTTATTCTTTTTAATGTTTGCAAATGTGAGTGAATATTTTTCGGTAAAATCTAAACATAATAAAATAAAGAAAAATAAATATTTAAATATAATACATAATTTTGCGGTTTATGCATGTATTGCTCAACTATGTATATTATATTTCTTTTCTGGATTATTTAAAGCACAAGGAAATATGTGGATTAATGGAACAGCACTTTATTATATTTTACATGTCGAGGAATATACACTTCCTAGTATAGCTCACTTTATTTATAATAATCCTTATTTAATGGTAATTGGAGCATATAGTGCTATAATCTCTCAAATTGCATTTCCATTTTTAATATGGAATAAATATTTAAAATGGCCATTATTAATAGGATCAATTGGATTTCATATCAGTATTGCATTATTAATGGGGTTAGTGCAATTTGGTATTGCTATGATTGCTTTAGATTTATTATTAATTAAAGATGCAGAATATAAAAAGGTATATCAATTTTATTTAAATTCAATAAAAAAGAGAAAAAAAAAACTTATTTTCAACAACTTGAAGTTATAAAAAATAATTACATTATAGTATACTACGATGGATTTTGTCCTATGTGTACGTCAATAACCCAAAAATGGAGTAATATGGATGTATTTCAGATGATTAAATTCAAATCTTTTAGACAACAAGAAAATATTCAGGATCTGGATATTCTTGTTGATAAATTAGAACTTGAAATGTACTGTGAAAATATCAAAAAACAAAAATTTTATAAGGGAATTCATGCTATTTATCAAATTTGTTTAAGAATACCGTTATTATGGTTTTTTGTTCCCTTCCTATATATTTCTATATTATTAGGGGTAGGTGATCGAATATATAAATATATAGCTAAAAAAAGAAAAATAATACCTATAGGACAGTGTAAAGAAAATATATGTTCTATTACTTTTAATAAAAAAGAGCATAAAAAATAAAGAAAGAGGATGAAAAAATAATGAGTATATTTCAAATTATTGATTATGTATTAATAATTATATTAGCTATTTTCTTTTCTATAAAATTAATTAAAGAAATACAATGTAAAAGAAGAGGTAGTTTTATAGCGATTTTTAGTATAATAAGCATATATTTTATAGTTAAAGTATTTTTTATTATATGTATAATTTTTGATTTATAAATAATATAAAGTATATGTCAACGGTAAGCGGAACGAAGTGAGCATTAAGGAGTTGACATATTGCACAATACCCAGACCCTCTTGATGGTTTCAAACGGCTCCCGTTTGAACCTGCCTACCGGCGAGGGAGCCCCCTCAAAAGGTGAGGGGGTTGGGGGTGTTTTTTTATATGGGGTCTGGGGAAGTGTTCCCCAGTAGGTTTGGACAACGTCCAAGGTTTTTAATGGCTAGCGAAAGCAAGCCGTTTTTTGCGTGAGCAAAAACAAAAGGGGGATTGGGGGAACCCCCCGACAAGCTGTATTTGCGCCACGAAGTGGCTAGCAAATGCGACGCTTGCCAAATCCCTTGCGGCAATGATGAAATTGGAGACATTACGACCAATTTTGATTGACGCTTCCGTTGCAAACGGAATGAAGGGATGGGACTTGATGAGTGAACAAGATAACAAGTTTGCTAGCGATTTTCGGAAGAAGCCGAACCGAAAAGAGCGCAAACAAATTAGTTTTCGTGTGAGCGATGAGGAATTTGCAAAATTACAGCAGTCAGCTGAAACATTGCGAATGAGTGTGCCAAACTTCGTAAAGAAGAAGGCACAAGGCAGTCGTTTAATTTCTCCGAAATTTGATAAGGAGACGAGTCAAATGATTGCGAGGAATTTGGGTCAGATGGGAAATAATATGAATCAAATTGCAAAATATTGTCATGCGCATAAAGAGGGGAATGTAGATTGGCCACGTTTAAATTACAATATCGAGCAATTACGAAAAGAAGTGAACGAGTTATGGCAACAACTAAACTAGGAAACACAAAATCAGCAAGCAAAACGATCAATTATGCGGAAAAACGAGCAGTAGAAAAAAGTGGTCATAATTGTGATGTGGAGTATGCGAAATCAAATTTTAAGGAATTAAGAATGTTGTATGGAAAAGATAAGGGAGTTCAGGCGCATACCATTATTCAGTCCTTTAAACCTGGAGAGATTACACCAGAGGAAGCCAATAGCATTGGCTTGGAGTTAGCTCGATCTATTGCAAAAGATTATCAGGTTGTGATTTATACGCATACGGATACAGAACACATTCATAATCACATCGTAATCAATTCCGTTAACATGGAAACGGGTAAAAAGTATCACAGTAATAATAAACAACGAGACTTGATAAAAAGTGAGAATGATAGAATTTGTCAGGCACGAGGATTGTCAGTTGTGGTAGAAAAACAAGCATCAGTACGGTATACGGCAGCGGAGAAGTCATTGTTAGAAAAAGGAAAAACATCATGGAAAGACGAAATACGACAAGCGGTTGATATAGCGAAAACTCGTACGAGCGATATAAAGGGTCTTACAGCGTTTTTAGATCATCTAGGTATTGAAACTAGATTAAGAGGAGAAACAATCTCTTACAAGCATCCTGAGGCTTTAAAATGGGTGCGAGGCAGTAAGTTAGGGTATGACTATGAAATAGGAGGGATGGAATGTGGCTTTGAGCGACAAATTGGAGAAGGTAAAACAAGAACACAATCTATCAACGGAAATGAGCACAAGCGAACAAATCAATTATCGAGTGAGAATGTCGGAGATAGAACATCAGAACGAACTGATTGCGCAACGTATCGACCAATTAGCAGAAAGTATCGAGAAGAACAACAAGCTCGTGAGCGAGCAAATACTCTCCGTCAGCAAAATGAACAGAAAAAACAACGAGAACTTGAACAACAAAGTCGAGCAATTGAAAGAAGCGGACCAAGCCTTGAGAGATAATCTGAGGGAAACGCTGAATCACTATTTTCAGCAAATGAATAAGAGCGTAGGGGAAAGTTTTGAGAAAAAGACAGATAAACTTGTTACTGATTTTTATCACAAAGTACATCAGATAGAGCAAAAAACAAGTGAAGTACAAAATATAAGGATTAAGACAAAGAAGATTGAAGAAGTATGTGTATCTGTTGTACAAGTTCTGTTGTATGCTTTGATTGCAGTTCTTCTTGTAACAGGGATGAAATATGGATTATGGGAAGTATTGGGCTTAGCAAAGTTATATGGAAAAGTGTCGCAAACATTTGAGTGGGGTTGGCTTGTGATGGCAGTTATCATGGGTGGAATGGGCCTCTGGGCATTTATCTGTGCGTTTACATTTGTAAAAGATAAAACAAGTCAACGGCGTTTTTAAAGATATGGATAGAGACAAATAAGCATTTTAATTGGAATGAAAATCTAATATTTGGGATGTTTTTCTATTATTTTTAGATGATATTTCCATGTTATAATCAGAGATAGAATCTTTTGGAAAAATAAAAAACCCCCTCACAAGCGTCAGAAACTTAAGGGAGTTTTTTATTACTACATAGAAAGGAGTTATTCTTTATTAGAGTAATATCTTCTAAGTGTTTATTCTATCATATTGAATGAACTCCTTCTACAAATAAGGAGTGGAAAAATGAGTGAAAAGATTGTTAATTTTGTAGAAGCTGAAAAAAATGCTAGAAAAAGAGATTTTGAATTAGAACAAAATATGTTTCAACAAGAATATAATAATGTTTCAAAGAATGAATTAGAACAAGCCATGGAAATTATGGCTAAAGCTACTGGTAAAGAACTTTACATAGGTACTAAAAAAAGTCCTCAATCGAAAGTGAGGTTTGCTCAATTCATGCAAGAAAACATGAAATTCTTAAGTAAGCAAGGATATTTAACTTTGAGTGAAAAAGGATTTTTAATAGATATTACACCGTATATTTCTTTTTATAGTAATTCTATTGTTTTAGATGTTAAATCTAAAAATGTTGTACCTATGAATATTTCAGATCTTGCTAAAGAATTAGAAAGACCAAGGGATAGAACTAGTAAATTGGTTAATGCCTTAGTCAAAAAAGGAATATTAGCAAAAGCTGAAAGTGGTATTGAAGGAAGTAACGCAAAATCTTATTCTTTGTTTGTAAATCCGCATATTATTTTTGCAGGTGATAAAGATAATGTTCCTGAACATTTACAAGTGATTTTTTTTAAAGCTATGAAAATGTCTATATTAAAACAATTACCTAATAAATTATTTAAGAGTTGACATTAGTCAATTCTTTTTTTTTCTCTTTTTCAAGTGTGGCAAAAACGCCACGGAAGTGTGGCAAAAACGCCACACTTGAAAAAGATGAAAAACCTAGTAGTATCAATGCTTTTTTCGACTTTTAAGACTCTCTCTCTTCTCACTCTATATATATTGTTAAAAGTTCCGCAAGGAACAGGTAGTATTTTCCTTCGCTTTGCTTCAGAAAATCTCCACCTTCAAGAAAATAAGGTTATAAAAACATAATTATGTTTTTATAACCTTATTTTCTTGTCCTTGCCTAACTTTTTTCGGCAGGGATTTATCTTTCGCCAAGCCGATCA
>NZ_JBBOTE010000018.1:0-5463 GCF_038005385.1 Bacillus sp. FSL K6-2944
CAACAGGTTTCCCTTTCTTTTTTGGCAGAGGCTGGTTGGGGGTTTGGGGGCTAGCCCCCATGATCTACGTCATAAAAAATAGAATAATAGCAATTTAAGAACGCTAGTAAAAGCGGTTCGGCACGTATACTTGCAAATCCAAGCTGATGAAACAATATTTCCTTTTTCGTCTGTCGGCTTGGTAATAACATTACACGTGCCGAAAAAAGTTGGGCAAGGATTGGGATGGTTATGTAACGAAGTGGAGTAGCCTTTCCCAAAAGGTGGAGATTTTCTGTAGCATAGCGAAAGAAAATACAACCTGTTCCTTGCGGAACTTTTAGCTCTTATATAGAGAGTGAGAAGAGAGCATGTTTTTAAAGTTAAATAAACACTGATATAACAGTGTTTATACGGTTTTTCGTGTGTTGTAAAAATGCAACAGGTGTGTTGTAAAAATGCAACACACGAAAACATAAAAAAATGTACTTAACAAGAAAGTCAAGTACATTTTTTTAAAAAAATCTATTGGGAAGATTCTTCAATATTGGCATTTTCATGGATTTATAAAACATTGTTCTTAAAATATCATGTACATTATCTTTATCACCGGTATACATGATATGTGGATTTATATAAATCGCATATGCCTTAGCATTATTATCTTCAATACCAGATTCTGCTTTAGCTAAAATCCCTTTTTTCTTTAAAGAATTGATAACTGTACTTGTATTTGAGCGATTACTCTTAATTAGTTTAGCAATCTCTGAAATATTTGCAGGAACAGGATTTTTAATTTTTATATCAAGAACAATACAGTTACTTGAAAAAGCTATATAAGGCATAATTTCCATTAAGAAAATTTTCTCCCTACCCGTTAAGTACTCTTTTTCATATAAAAAATGTAAATTTTCCTGCATTGATTGAACAAATTTCACTTTTGAAATTGAAGAGCGTTTTGTACCTATAAATATTTCTTTACCGCCTGTCGCTTTGCTTAATACTTGCATTGCTTTATTAACTTCTTCTTCGTTAATTCCATTATGATCTTGTTTGAATTTTTCTTTTTCATTCTCAAAATCACGTAATTTTGCACTTTTCTCAACTTGTTTAAATTCAATAGTGTTTGGCATGTCCTTCTCCTCATTTCTAGTATTTACAACTAGCGAAGAGACTTTTCTTTTGTTATTATGTAATTAGAATTATTTTCTTTGAAGTTTGATACTCTAATAATCTTTTAAAAGTAAAAAAAGCCTCTTCACTATAGTTGTAGCGTAGACAACTCAATTATAGCATGAATGGCTTTTTTTGTTGTATTTTGTCTGACTTTTTATATTTATAAAAATAGATGTCAAATTTTAAAAAACCTCTCAAAGATTTGAGAGGTTTTTTCTAAAACTTAAATCAATCTATTTAGCTGGAGTGCATGACCACATATTATTAATATGTGCCAAAATAATCCCCTTATCATTCCAATTACATAGATTTAACCCTGCACCTAGAAAAGCTGCCGCTGCAAGAATAGGAGCTGCTACTCCAACAGCCACTCCTAAAGCTGCTGCTAACGCTGAAGCTGAGCCCCCAAATGCAATTACTTTATTTACTTTAGATAAATCAGAATTTGAAAGATAAAAATGAGTAGTCCCAAAAACCTTTACTCTATTTACATTTTTCTCAAATTCCATCTTAGCAGGTTCATAACTTACAATTGTTAATCCCTTATCCATTTTTATAGTACCTTTTTTAATTTCAACATTGAAAAAATCTAAAGTTTGTAAATATGCTTGATATGCTTTTTCACTAACGCCAGCTTGTTCAGCATTAATATACGCTGATTTTACAAATCCTTTTTCATCAATAATAGTTGTTTCTTCTAAATTAGATTGAGCTATTTCTATTCCAAGTTGATAATTTTCATCATTAATTTTAACATCTTTAACTATTCCACCATCTTTTCTTATATCTTCTTTACTTAAAGGTTCCTTATTACATTGCTGACAATCTTCTTTATTAAGCATTGATGCACTAGCGTAAGAAGGTAAACTAAAACCTAACATTAAAACTAAACTAAACAAAATACCAAGAACTTTTTTCAAAATAAACCCTCCACCTTTATGTAATATATAGGCTATATCCAACATTTCTAAAAAACTACAAATATAAAATTACATATTTTTAAATTTTAACCTTTAGTTGGAAATATCCTTGTTTTCAATCATATCATTTTATTGTATATTTGTGTAATATTTAAAATTTTCATAAAGGAGTGCTAAGTCATGAAAAAAATAAATGAAATACTATTTATGCTAATTATTTTAATAGTAATTATTATTATGGGATTTGATATAAAAAACCCAAATGATCAAAAAAATATTTTATTATTCATTGCATATACTATTCCTATAATGCTGTTACTACTTTATATCAAGAAAATAAAATATAAAAAACCTAATTTGTTTTTATTCTTAATATTTTTAATATTGACAGCATGGAGCATATTAACATTCTATCTATTACATAATTTAATAATATTTATATCAATGATTTTAAGTTCGGGTATTACATTATTAATTATTTTTTATTCTAGATTAGCAAAAGAATAATACTGATTACTGATTACTAATTATTAATTAGTAAATAAAAAAACCTACATTTTCACATCATATAATAGCTTCTATTAAAATTTTGAATTTTCTTGCTTTTTATGATATGCTCAATCATGATACAGACTAATCTCCTTAAACCAATAATTGCACACCAAAAAAACCAATTCCCGTGTAAAAGAATTGGTTTTTTTATATACCGTTCATTCAAACAACAACTTGAACCCACTTCCATTTTCAATCTAATCTTATCATAAAAACACTTATTCCTTATATTTTTCTAAGAAAGAACTAAAAAATCCAACAAGTGTATTTTCGGTTTGATATAATGATTGTGTACATGTAAAATGGTTTACAAGTTAATACTTCCTTGTTACAAAAAAGTCCATCTAAATGGACTTTTTTTCTGTAATTTTTTTATATAATATGCCATCAAAAAAACATTGAAACATCCCACACTGTAACAAAATACCTCTCAAAACTCTCAAACTCACTTCTATTGCGTTTTAACTATTGAATGAATGGGTTTTTATTGTAATACTTCTAAGATATCTCTGAGACTATTTAATAGATTACAAACATAAATTAATTAAACCAAAAAAACCATACAAGAAAACTAATAATTAAAATAGGTGTTGCAAATAAATTTACGGTTACCAATCCATCTCGAAACGTGCTTTTCCACATATGTGTAGTATAGTTTTGTTGTAATTCCTCTGATAATCTTTTTAACCTTACACCATGCTTCTGAATCGGTTCTCGTATTTCACTATTCATATTTTTCAATGTTTGATTGACTTGTTTCCCATAACTTTCAATCTCTTCCGATACACTTTTTACTTTCTCTCCAATTCCCTCTTGTAATACTTCACTTAAACTATCTTTCAAAATCTCGTTCTGGTTTACGATTTGTCCTAATTGGTTGCTCACTTCTTGCGTGACTTGATTTGTGTTCTTGTACATGTGATTGAATGCTTTGATCATGTCCGTTCTCAACTTGTTCATTGATTCCAGATGCTTTTTGACTTCTTCCCTCAACTCGTTGTTTTGCTTCTCTGATTCGTTCTTGTATTTCTGAAGGGATTCCATCAACAATACGTTCTGATATTCGAGTTCCTTGATTTTCAAGTTCAGCTGCAACGGATCCCCAATCGAATGTTCTCTCGACAATTCCCCCACGTTCTCTATTCTGTTCAATGGCATATACAATCGTTCCCCTTTCATAATCTTGTCCTAATTTTTTCCCACTTACTTTTAAAAGTAAGTTCCCTTCTTTATCTGTCAACTTATAACCGATTTTTTTCTCTTTTTTTCCAAACTCATAGATTTTAATATTTCTTTGTGATAACAATCTTGTAAACTCATTCATATCCATTGCTTTTGGCAATTCATCTAACACTTTGTTTTTAATCTCTTCTCTATACGATAGTTTCCCTTTGTTATGTAACTCGTAATCTGTCCTTACATACCGCTCTTTCGCTTTTTCTTTATTATCAAGCACAGAGAGTCCTCTATTACGCGCGATTTGGTCGTTATAGGCTTGTAGCTCATAAATGTCTTTCTTGTTGATCTGGAGCTTTCTACCCGTCTCAAAATGAACGCTATTCACAACTAAATGATTATGGATATGTTCCTTATCTGTATGAGTATATACTGCCACCTCATGTCCTTTAAAACATTTCTCTGCAAATTCTAATCCTATTTCATTTGCACTTTCAACTGTTACTTCTCCAGGCTTAAATGATTGAATGACCATATATGCTTGCCTTCCTTTATCTTGGCCAAATAAATCTCTCGTTGTTTTAAATTGTCTTTGTGCAAATTCTACATCACAATCTTTTCCACTTTTCACTACTGCTTTTTGTTCACAATATTTTAATGTGCCTACTGCTGATTGAGAAGCTTTCCCTAACTTAATTGTTGCCATCCTTGTTCCAACCTTTTCTTTATTTCTTCCAAATTTACATGTAATCTTTTTAATTCTTCTTGGCTCACTTCTGTTCGTTTGTTACACCATCTCGCAATTTGATTAACATTGGTACCCACCTTTCGAAGTTCCCGTGCAATTTCCAATGCCCCTTGTCTATCTATTTTTGGTTGTCTTACTCTCATCCCTTGTGCCTTGGCTTTCACAAAAGCCGGCACACTCATTCCAACGTTATCCGCCATAAGCGTCAACCGTTCGAATTCGTTTTCTGTTACCCGAAATTTAATTTGTTTCGGCTCTGATCTCTTCTCGCTCATAAAACCCGCATCCTCCGTAGTATGCCCGCTGGGCATAAGATTTTTACTATAATTGTC
This sequence comes from Bacillus sp. FSL K6-2944, assembly GCF_038005385.1. Classification (NCBI taxonomy): domain Bacteria; kingdom Bacillati; phylum Bacillota; class Bacilli; order Caryophanales; family Bacillaceae; genus Bacillus; species Bacillus sp. FSL K6-2944. The sequence goes on from NZ_JBBOTE010000018.1 coordinate 4,884, forward strand.
GTACATTTGTACTCCCATTATAGTAAAAATCAGTCGGATGAGCAAGCTTCGTATTTGGTACCCAAATACTGCTTGATGTGACGTAAACGTCCCATAAGACCTTGAGGGGGCAAGCCCCCTACAAACTCCCCCATACCTTGGGCGTTGCCCAAACCCACTGGGGAACTTTTCCCCAGACCCCCTCCATCCAACTCCCCAACCCCTCAATCCTTGAGGGGCTCCCTCGCCGGTTGGCAGGATCAAACGGGTACCGTTTGAAACCAACAAGAGGGTTGCATTGTGAGTCTGTCAACTCCTTAATGCTCCTTCATTTCGCTTTCGCTTCATTCCGTCCGCTTACCGTTGACAGACCATTTAATTATGACTCTCTACTTAACGATAGTGGTCATAATTAAATTGCGCAGACCTTTCAGCTTTGCTCGGTCTGCGCAATAAGAAACTGCAAATTTTGACGAAGCTGAAAAGCTATTAAAGGGAATCCTCTTTACATTAAAATCTTGTTTTACTCATCTATTTAACAAAATGCTCTTCGACAAACTATTAAACAAATGTTTAACAGTTTGTTTAATTTTAGGGAATC
>NZ_JBBOTE010000019.1:0-5236 GCF_038005385.1 Bacillus sp. FSL K6-2944
ACAGGTGTATTTTTCATTTTCACTAATGCATCATAAAGATTCTTTTCATCAGTTTTAAACTCGACAGCTTTCTTTGCTAATGCACCATCATTGATGTTATTCGCTTCATCACCATTCACCATATATTGCGTTTCCTTACGAACATAAGCTTTTTTCAACTCGTCCATAACAATTTGTTCAATTGGTAAACCTGTACGCGCTAATAATTTTTTCGTTACAGTTGCAAGTGCATCGAACTCCGTTGGTGATAATTCGATTTCATCAAATTCAATATCCGTTTCCGGAATTTCGTTATTTGTTCGCTCGTTTTTATGACCCTGAGCTTCTGCCTTTTTAACTAAAACAGGGTACTTAATGTTCTCTTTTGTTTTTACCCCTGTCCCTAATCGGCGTAAGAAGTTTTCTTCTTGAGCATACGTAATAATTTCTTTACTTAAGAAATCTGGAATCGTAACAGAACCATTTCCAGTAACTAATCCTAATGCACGAGCTTCTCTTTCATCAATATTACCCACAATATAATTAGCAAAGGCTGAACGAGTTTCCTTTTCTTTGTTTTTAGTAGATTTATGACCTTTAGTAGAAAGACCTGTTGCAATAGCTGCCATGATTTCAGAACGTTCTTCTTTTGGAATTTCATTTGTTTGATTTGGATCTTCTTTTACTTCTGGATCTTCTTTTTTATCTGGATCGTCATCTTTCTTTTTGTCTGGATCTTCTTCCTTTTCGTCTGCTTCCAATTTCGCAATTTCATCAGCAAGAGTTTGCACTTCTTTTGTTAATGCTTCTACTTCAGCCTTAACCGCTGCTAATTCTTCTGAACGAACTTCACCTTTTTCAACTTTACCTTGTAATTCTGCTAATCGAGCTTTATTTCGTGCTTGAGATGCTTTTAAGATTTCTTTTAATTCCATGTTAGTTGTCCTCCAGAACTTTTTTTATTTGTTTGATAAGATTGTTTCTTTCTTCTGTATCATCTTCCACAACTGTTTTTACGGCTGCTTCTTCACTTCTCATTTCAACCATGGCTGTATTTTCACCCCTGGTTTCAATGGAAGTGGCAACATATGCAGGTGTCATATCCAAAATAGAAACTTCTAAGAGTTCTAATTCTTCAATAGATCGTTTTTGAACACCCGCTTCGCCCTCTTCCCATGAGTCCTTTTCAGAAACAAAGCCAAATGACCAACCACGCAATTCTTTATCTCTTGCTTTCTCAATTACTTGTTCATCTGTAACTGTAGCGATGGCTCTTAATCCAATATTGTCTTCATACAATTCCAGATTTCCGTTTTCAATAGAACCAAGCTTTCTATTTTTATCGTGGTTAAAAAGTAAATCCACATTCTTTGCTTTCTGTAACGCTTTTTCAAACGCCTTAGGGACAATTCTCTCTTTGAAATATCCCCTTGGAGAAGGCAACATTCGACTTTCTCTGTCCACAACATTTACATATCCATCAAGTATGACTTGGTTCCCCCGGACCTCAATTTTCATTCTCTTCACCCCCTCCCAATGGACCATCGGCCGCTTCTTTCTTACCGATTTCAGTCAAGTCATTTGAAATGTATATAGCCTGTGATTCCTTTGTATTTTGTTTAGGGAATCCAAGCATATCAGCAACATGATCAGGTGAAGTAATAGCTGTACGTACCAGGTTGTAACCGATATTTGTCTTGTTGCTATACGTAACAAAATCCAGAATATTAATCTTAAACTTAATTCGTTTCCCCGAATTTTGGCCATAAAAAAGAAGACTCAAATGGTCTTCAAAATTTTTCATGATGGGTCTTACCGCTTTATTGTGGATATACATCATTGCTTTCTCAATATCTTCTTTGATTAGCTCTGTGTATGTATCCACATTTATACCTAAAAACTTACCCAAATCCTTTTTGTATACATTTAGATATGCTAGGGTCTTTTCATCATCTAGTGGGCTTTTAAGCGTTTCTATTGAGTACCCTTTTCCAAGAGGAATCATTTTTACAGATCGTGATTCATCGATGGATTCCAGTTGATCTAAAATGGCATTGATTAACTTTGATTGCGCGCCATTCTGTGGATTGATATGAGCATCCAAGTTTAGCAAGAATGCTAATAGTCCACCCTTTTTATATTTGTCTGTTAACGTTTTCTCAGCTGACATAACACCCTCAAGTGTATCTCTTCCTAAATCAAGAATACCTTTTCCTCTTAGATGATCTGCGCCAATATTTTTCACATGACGAATCATAAACGGAGGAATTTCTTCCCCACCGATGTTGAAATACTCTACTAAATGATCATCTAACTCTGTAAAAACATTTGAAGCTAAATGTATTTGAGTGCCATTTAATATAGGAAACGTTTCTCCCTCGAGTAAATAAGTATTCGTCATTAATTTAATGAATTCAGATTGTGTAAGATAATCATTCGGATTCTTTAAAATACGAAGTGCAATATCATCTTTAGTTTCATTCCCGAATTCATCTTCCACAACGATATCAGCCAATACCATTTGATTACTGATATCTTGTAACAACTCGTAAACATCGCTAGATTGTAAGATGTTTGAATCTGTAACATACACACCACCATAACGAATACTCTTTCCTAAAACATCATCAAGATAACCACGCTTTTCAGCCTTTTTAAATAAGTAATTTGAAAATCTATCCCTTAAACCCAATTTTTCACCGCCTCTCTATCGATAAATATCACCAATCAATTCATCCATACCTTCTTCAGTTATGCTATCCATAACCATCATTGTTTCTTTATGAGCAACTAAAAAAGCCACAAATCCATCAATCTTCTTTTTGGACTGTCGCTTACTTGGGGCTTTCATTCCGTTAATATTCGTTACTACTACAACATTAAGGGCGCAATAAACAAATAAAGGATTGTCTGTAATTAAACGCTTTTCATAAATTAGTATTTCTGAATCGTCAAGCATTGCATTCATAACGTTTGGATACTGATTTACTGCAATGCATTCTAAACCGAGGTTTTCAAGCTTCTCTATTAACTTTTGGGACATTGCTGGATCATAGTTTATTTGTTGTACGTCATATACATTCATACATTCCACAATGTAGTCCATAACCTGATCTTGGTTTATCATCTTGCCATCACAAAAAGTAACAAAACCACGTTCAACCATATCGGTATAAGGAACATTATCTTCTTTTTCTCTAAATTCAATGTTATCGGTGGGAATAAAGTACATTTGTTTCACTTTTAAAATGGAATTACCTTCCTCATCATGAGTGGGGAAATTCAAACTTACACAAGTTAAATCCGTTGTTTTCGATAAATCCAATCCTATATAGCATACTTCTCCTGTGAGATCACCTAAATCTTCTACAAGTACATGTTGAACTTGATCGTGTTCAAAATAATTGTCTGCACTATTTACAAAGACATTTAGATGCTTGGAAAGAAATTCTGCTTTTGAATGTGCGGATTGTTTTGCCTTTTTAAACTCTATTTCAAGTTGTTCCATGGTGACGGAAACACCAATGTTTGGATTCACCATCGCCCAAACTTTACGATTTTCCCAATCATAATTTTTATTCGGCTCCCAAATTGCAACAAATAAAGAATCGTCATTATCATTTTCAAGAACTTGTTTTGCATATTTATATACACGCATACCAACAGAAGATGAGCCTTTACCAGCCGTCGAAATATTTAACATAATCGGCTGTTCACGAGAAATCTGTGCTGATTTCAAGTTATCATACATATCCATATTCTCTTGCGCATGAAGTTCATCATTCAACACAAAATAAGGGTTCTTTCCTTCAAGACCCTTTGTATTTTTTGTTAGTACTTTGAATTTATTTTGATATGCAATTCCATTAATGTTATAACGATACATCGCACCACTGACTGTACCATTCACACCTTTATAAATTTGTGTATGTCGTGCCAGAGGTTCGGAGTTTTCTATCGCTTGTGCAATTGGTTCAGCTGCATTTTGTGCTTGTTCATAATCCGATGCCGCACAATAACAATCCGCACCAAGTTCACCTTCTCCATACATCGCATAAAGCAATGCACCTGCTGCAATAATGGTTTTCCCGTTTTTCTTTGGGACTTGCACATATGATTCACGAACAACACGAACGGTCTTACCTTTTTCATTTTTATGATACCAACCGTACATATTCGCAAAAACAAACATTTCCCATAACTCTAATTCCATTAATTGACCTGCAAGCGGTCCTTTAACATGTCGAACAAACGATTGAACAAAATCTAGCATTTCATTTGCACAATCTACATCAAACCAAATATCTTTACGCTTTTTCCACTTCTTATAACGTTCTACAGCAAGAATGATCGACTTTGGGTATTTCTTTTTATTACGCATGACGTTACTCGCATACATATCAGCATAGTTAACGTCTGGTGTAATAATCATTTAGATTTCCGCCATTTCTCACGATGAGCCGCTAATTCGTCTTGGGGTTCATTCGATTGAATATTTTCATTGTTTTTTTGTGTTTTTTGCACACTTTTTCCCTTATTCGTCATTCCTAGAGCTTCTAACATTTTATTCTTTTTATCATTCCAAGTTTCTACCTGTTGTGCCAGTGGATGCTTCATTTCATTTGTCGCTCCAGCCTTGTTCTTATGCGTTTTTGTAGGCGGAAGCCCATCATCTTTCCACTCCTCAAACATGGTTTTATAAATAATAAACGCATCTACATAATTATCGATTAATGGTTCTAAGGAAGGTGTGAAATTGTCCTCCTCATTCAATAATTGTATGATTCTATTTCGCTCTTCATCCCTTGCTACGTCTAGCATTTCCAACCTTTTCTTCTTTGACATACGAGCCATTTTCACACCCCCTTCCTTTTTCAAAAATGGCGCAACTATTTGCGTGCCCCCTACGCTACCTATCCTCCCCAGAGGAGAAATTTTAATTTTTGATAGGGGGGCTTCCAAAATAACTTGGAAAAACTTTTTTTGGTTTATCTTCATTTTCTTCAATTGTATGGCAAACTGGACAAAGTAATCTGAGGTTATTCTCTTCTAATTTAAGAGTTGGATCTTCTTTGATTGGTATTACATGATGAACATGAGCACTTCGGCCAAAGACGAACCTTCCACATCGTTGACAGCAGCCATTCTCTCTTTCGTAAACTTGAGACCTGACAAACTTCCATGCATCCGTACGATAGAATGGCTTGTTCTCATGATGGTAGATGTTCTTCTTATCCTTCTTCTTCCTCGGCTTGTT
>NZ_JBBOTE010000020.1:0-5209 GCF_038005385.1 Bacillus sp. FSL K6-2944
AAAAAAGGAAATATTATATTCTTCAGCTTACACATAATATTATACGTGCCGAACCGCTTATGCTATCGTTCCAATATCTCACGTATATTTTAGTTTGATACGCAAATCATGGGGGCTAGCCCCCAAACCCCCAGCTAGCTTCTTCCAAAAAAGTAAAGGGAAACCCTCTTAAACATAAGTTCTTAGGAATTATGCAATATTGCATAATTCCTAGCAAAAGTATAAATAAATATGATACCTTATATATGAGTACTTTCTAGTCTGTATAGTTGTTAAAAGTCGTGCATATGAAAAAAGAGGTCTTCTATGAAATGTAGGAGGCCTCTTTTTGTGTATAAAGGTGACTATAAATGAAACATATCCATAGTGAGAATGATCGCTGATTTAGATATAGATATGTGAAAAAATGAAAATTGGTGTCAAGAGAATTGTAGGGAATTTTGTCTGTTGGTTTTGATTTTTTTGGCGAAGAATTGTCGAAGACAAGAGTTCTTCGCAGGGAGAGAGAAAGTCGCAAAAGCGACGACGCGATCCCTTTTGGCGTTAGCCAAAAATAGGGGGATTTTGAAAGGGGGGTTACCCCCTTTACACATGGAACTTTGCTTGCAAAGTGTAGTGTGTTACACTGCTCTTAATTCGACAGTTCTCGTCAATGGGAGAAAGGTGGGTATGATTTCGTCATGAGCTATGCCATAATTCGTATGCAAAAATTCAAGCAAGGTGATATTAAGGGGTTGCAGTTTCACCATCAAAGGGAACGAGAGAGTCAAACAAATCCAGATATAATTCCTGGGGCGCAAGAATTAAACTATGATTTAGTAAACAATCAAAATATTGATTATAACAAGATCATTGAGGAGAAAATCGCGGAGCGAGTCGCACGAACGGTGCGAAGAGATGCTGTCATTATGTGTGAGTTTCTCATTACAAGTGACAGGGAGTTTTTCGAGGAGCTTACACCAGACAGAGAACGAAAATTCTTTGAAACAGCATTAGACTTTGTCAAACAGGAATATGGAGAACAAAATGTGATTCATGCAACGGTTCATAAAGATGAGATGACACCACATATGCATTGTGCCATCGTACCAATCACAGAAGATGGACGATTATCTGCAAAAGAATACTTTGGAAAACGACAGCAATTGATTGCGCTGCAGGACAATTTTCAAAAGCATATGGTCGAAAATGGATTTGAATTAAAACGTGGGATTTCAAGTTCACGCAGACACGTCGAAATGGGACGCATGAAGGCTGAGGGAGTGTTAGAGAATACCAAAGTACTAGAAAGTGATAAAAAATCGTTAGAAAGTGAAATAGACACCTTAAAACGAGAGATAATGGAAATATATAAAGAGATACATAAAGTAGATGAAATTGAAGCAGTAGAAAAACATGCTGTATTAAATTTACCGGTGTTGAATTTGCTAGAACAAGGAACAGTACGATTACGGCAACAAGATGTGCAGGATTTGAAACAATGGGCAAAAGAATCAATTGTACAAAAACAGGAAATAAAGCACTGGAAAGAAAGAACAACACAAACAATACAAGAGAAAGACGTAAGAATTCAGGAATTAGAAAGTGAAATAGGGATAGGAAAGCAAGAAAATACACGCTTAGCGGAAGAATATAAAAAAGTAAAAGAAACAAGTAAGACTTGGGAACAGTTATATGAAATAGCAACAGAAAATGAAAAGGAAATACGAGGTATAGTAAAACAGGCAGGATTGTATGAGTTGCTGGAACAATTTCAAAAAAGAATGAAAGAATTTAAACAAACAGTAGAACGCTATTTTCAAAAACGTCCACAAAGAACGGTACATGTTTTAAAAGAGATGGTAGCCAAAGTGTACCCTAGATTTTCTGGATGGAATCCAACAGTACTAGAAAAAAAAGAAAAGGAAATAGCTGTTGTTGATAATACAGATCATACGCTGTATTTTCGAGAAGGATATAGTTTAGAAAAAGTAAAAGAGTATTGTGTAGATGCGTTAGTCAATAAAAAACGATTACAAGAAGGATATTATGTAGATGTTTCACTTCATGGAGAAATCTTTCAGCAAATTTGGAGACAAGTACAATATCAAGAACAACAATTTCGAAAAAAAGTAGAAGAGGAGTTTGAAAGAGATCCAGAAATAGTTGTGAATCGTTTAGAACAAATGGTGCAGAAATTAGATCCATCGGTAACAGAAATTCAATATGCTTTTTCAGTAAAAAAAGATAACCCCTCTCCTTTATTTCAAAAAGGACAAAACCTAATAAAAGGAATTGGATATCGACCAGAACAATATAAAGAAGCGTATCTAGAACGATTAGTAGAAACACCAGTAAAAGAGTTACCGAAGGTATGGAAACAACAAAAACAAAGGGAAAAAGTACAGATACAAATAAAAGATAAAGAACAAGATAGAGACCTTAGTTTATAAGGCGTTCTGAAAATAACAGAATATATGATATACTTATACAGCTACATTCGAAAATGAAAATGGGTTCAAGTTGTTGTACGAATGAACCGAAAAAAAGCCAATTCCACTTACACGGGGAATTGGCTTTTTTCTTAAGCTGAGTGAGTAAATAGTACGAAACACTAATAGAGTTGTAAACCATTTTACATGTACAAGAAAAGTATAGCATGGAACAAGAAAGAAAAGAACGAGAATAAAAAGAATGTTACAGAGCGGTTAAGACGGAAAAAAAAACGTAGTCTTTTGGGAGAAGAGAGAACCCTTGTCGTATAATCCGAAGGTGTGGGGGGCGGGAGCGAATTTCCCCCCCGCCCCCTGCATCTTTGGGTTACAAGGGTAGAGGCTCGCTCCCATAAGGAAACGGCTTTTTTTGAGTATTAAGGTAGCGGATAAAGAGATAGAAAGTTTTATAGCCAACCTATTGGATAAGTTTGAACTTTTATCGGTCCAGTGTAATTTGAATGTTTATAGTGAACTACAGTAGCATACAATCTATATTTATTTGCTTTGTTGTCGTAAGCTTTATATGTCCAAGTACCAACATATGTAGGTCCAATTAGTTCAGTAGCTTGAAATGTACCAGCTGCTAACATACCAGAAACAGCTTTTGGTAATTTAAATCTTTCAGCTACTAACCAAGAAACAGCAGAAATTACTGCACGTACATCTTTATTTGTATAAGTTTTATAAAATGGTCCATCTACAATTATTCCACTATCCCCTGGATATGCTGGTCCATATTGGATTACAGAAGTTTTTTTGTTTTCAGTTATGGGATTAATTAGAGTATATAATGTTTGAATGTGTGTTTCTGTTAACGGTTCGGGACTTGAGAAAGAAACATTATTAAAGTTGTATTCAAATAAGTTTGTGGTAGGATATTGAATTTCTAAATTTGATGTATTAGCAATTTCAGCAGCAACGGTCGAATTTGTTCCTAAACAGGTTAATAGTAATGCAGAACATAAAGAACTAGTAATTATTTTTTTCATAAAAATCTCTCCTATTTTATTTATTAGCCAGATTGATTTTACAGTATTTTCAATTTAAAATCAATATTCAGAATATAAAGAAAAAATGTTATATTTAATATACAAGGAGGGTGAGAGTATTGTTATTTATAAAAAGAATTATGTATATATGTATTTCTTGTTTTATTTTTCTTTTTATGGCAACTATTTGGGATTATAGTGTTTTATTGTTTGTTTTAGGACTTTTATTTATTTTATCCTATGCAAAAATGGATTTTCACGAATTTAATAATTTTAGTTTTGTTTTAGTAACCGTAGGTATTGCAAGTGTAGTTTTAATTGGAACTTTAATACTTAATTCTATTTTACAGTGGATTGAATTTGTTATGATATCAAAAATATTGATTATATTATTAGAAATGTTGGTTGTTGGTATAGTACTTTTTATATGTGATATGGGTTTAAAAAGATATGTAAGTTTTTTAAAAGTTAAAATGTGAAATTTTCAGACAAAATAGAACAAAAAAAGCCCTTTATGCTATAATTGAGTTACCACACTACAATTATAGGAAAGAGGCTTTTTTCATTTTAACTAGATTGTTAGAGTTTTAAGAAATTAAGAATCCTAAGATTTAGTTTCTAAGTATATAATATCAAAAGAAAAGTCTCTTTGCTAGTTGTAAATACTAGGAAGAGGAGAAAATTGTATGACAAATCCTGATGGATTTAGACAAATATTAAATCAAGCTGAAGATAATGCAAGAAAAAGAGATGTGAAAAAACAAGAGAAAATAAATAATAAACATTATACTAGTTTACAAGAAGAACAGTTAGGACAAGCATTAGAGACTTTACAAGATTTAACGGGTAATGAGTATTACATTGGGCGTAAAAGAGATAAATTTGCTAAAGTCGAATTTTCTCAAGTTATACATGTAACATTATTATATTTAGTGAAAATTAAATATTTGACAACATCTGAAAAGGCATTGTTATTAGATTTAATGTTATTTTTAGAGGTGGGGACAAATGTTTTAATTGAAAAAAATATTTTAGATAATCAAATAGATCCTGATGCAATCAACAGTGCATCTGTTCAATATCTAGCTAATGAATTAGGTCGACAAAGAGAAGCTTTGAGTAAAATGATGAAGATTTTAAAAAGAAAAGGGATTTTAGCATGTGCTGAAAGTGGTTTTAGAGATGAAACAGGGCGGATTTGTACAAAACGAACTTGGTTAATGAATCCTAATATCATTTGTTGTGGTAAAAAAGAAAGAATTGATAAAGTGACAAAACATATTTTTAAAGATATTTTACGAAATTTTAAGGTTGAAGGCTCTTCGGAAATACATAATTTACCTATCTACTTTTTTTAAGAAATGCTCTTGCATTTCTTTTTTTTTTCATTAATGCGAACATATGACCGTGTCGATAATGACACACTAGTGTGTCCATATCGACACGGTCCCCCCCTTGCAAACCCTTGATATGACTGACTTTTTTTTTTTTTCTTTCTTACTCTTATATATATAGGTATCAAAACTTGTTCACAAATGTGTCTAAATTGTGAACAACAAGTTCTGTTTTTATAATCATTAACTGCTAGAAGTTCCGCAAGGAACAGGTTGTATTTTCTTTCATTTCATTTCAGAAAATCTCCACCTTCAACAAAATAAAAACCATTCTAATTTTAGAATGGTTTTTATTTTGTTGCCCTTGCCCAACTTCTTTCGGCACGTTTGTTTATGGTGCTAAGCTGATGAC
>NZ_JBBOTE010000021.1:0-5167 GCF_038005385.1 Bacillus sp. FSL K6-2944
GAAAAAGGAAATGTTAGATTCTTCAGCTTACACATACTATTGTACGTGCCGAACCGCTTGTGTAATCGTTCATATATTTCACTTATTTTTTGTATTGTTACGTAAACCTTGGGGGCTAGCCCCCAAACCCCCAGCTAGCTTCCGCCAAAAAAGTAAGGGGAAACCCTCTTAAACATAAGTTCTTAGGAAATATGCAATGTTGCATATTCTCTAGTAACAGTATAAATAGATATGATATTCTATAAATGAGTACTTTCTAGTCTGTATAGTTGTAAAAGTCGTGCATATGAGAAAAGAGGTCTTCTACGTAATGTAGGAGACCTCTTTTTTTGTATAAAGGTGACTATAAATGAAATGAAAAATGAACATAATAATTGTTGGTCTATATAAATTATGCAAACATATAAAATAACGTGAAAAGAAAAAAGAATAGGGAATCTTGTCTGTTGGGTTTGATTTTTTTGGCGAAGAATTGTCGAAGACAATTGTTCTTCGCAGGGAGAGAGGAAGTCGCAAAAGCGACGACGCGATCCCTTTTGGCGCTAGCCAAAAACAAAGGGATTTTGAAAGGGGGTAAACCCCCTTTGCACATGGAACTTTGCTTGCAAAGTGTAGTGTGTTACACTGCTCTTAATTCGACAGTCCTCGTCAATGGGAGAAAGGTGGTATGATTTCGTCATGAGCTATGCCATAATTCGTATGCAAAAATTCAAGCAAGGTGATATTAAGGGGTTGCAGTTTCACCATCAAAGGGAACGCGAGAGTCAAACAAATCCAGATATAATTCCTGGGGCGCAAGAATTAAACTATGATTTAGTAAACAATCAAAATATTGATTATAACAAGGTCATTGAGGAAAAGATCGCAGAGCGAGTCGCACGAACGGTACGAAGAGATGCTGTCATCATGTGTGAATTTCTGATTACAAGTGACAGAGAATTTTTTGAGGAATTAGAGCCGAAGAAAGAAAGACAATTCTTTGAAACAGCATTAGATTTTATTAAACAAGAATATGGAGAACAAAATGTAATTCATGCAACCGTACATAAAGATGAGATGACACCACATATGCATTGTGCCATTGTACCAATCACAGAAGATGGACGATTGTCTGCAAAAGAATACTTTGGAAAACGACAGCAATTGATTGCGCTGCAGGACAATTTTCAAAAACATATGGTCGAAAATGGATTTGAATTAAAGCGTGGAATTTCAAGTTCACGCAGACACGTCGAAATGGGACGCATGAAGGTGAAGGGGGTGTTAGAGAATACCAAAGTACTAGAAAACGATAAAAAGTCGTTAGAAAGCGAAATAGACACCTTAAAACGAGAGATAATGGAAATGTACAAAGAGATACATAAAGTAGATGAAATTGAAGCAGTAGAAAAACATGCTGTATTAAATTTACCGGTGTTGAATTTATTAGAACAAGGAACAGTACGATTACGGCAACAAGATGTGCAGGATTTAAAACAATGGGCGAAAGAGTCGATTGTACAAAAACAAGAAATGAAGCAATGGAAAGAAAGAACAACACAAACAATACAAGAGAAAGACGTAAGAATTCAGGGATTGGAAAATGAAATAGGGATAGGAAAGCAAGAAAATACACGCTTAGCGGAAGAATATAAAAAAGCAAAAGAAACAAGTAAGACGTGGGAACAGTTATATGAAGTTGCAACAGAAAGTGAAAAAGAAGTACGAAATATAGTAAAACAAGCAGGATTGTATGAGATGCTGGAACAATTTCAAAAAAGAATGAAGGAATTTAAACAAACAATAGAACGCTATTTTCAAAAACGTCCACAAAGAACGGTACATGTTTTAAAAGAGATGGTAGCGAAAGTATATCCTAGGTTTTCTGGATGGAATCCAACAGTACTAGAAAAAAAAGAAAAGGAAATGGCCGTTGTTGATAATACAGATCATACGCTGTATTTTCGAGAAGGACATAGTTTAGAAAAAGTAAAAGAATATTGTGTAGATGCGTTAGTAAATAAAAAACGATTACAAGAAGGATACTATGTAGATATTGCACTTCATGGGGAAACGTTTCAGCAGATTTGGAGACAAGTGCAATATCAAGAACAACAATTTCGAAAAGAAGTAGAAAAAGAGTTTGAAAGAGATCCAGAAATAGTTGTGAATCGTTTAGAACAAATGGTGGAAGAACTAGATCCATCGATAACAGAAATTCAGTATGCTTTTTCAGTGAAAAAGGACAAATCTTCTCCTATATTTCAAGAAGGACAAAAATTAATAAAAGGGATTGGGTATCGACCAGAACAATATAAAGAAGCGTATCTAGAACGATTAGTAGAAACACCGGTAAAAGAATTACCGAAGGTATGGAAATACCAAAAACAAAAGGAGAAAGTACAAATACAAACAAAAGAAAGAGAACAAGATAGGGGTCTTAGTTTATAAGGAGTTCTGTAAATAACAAAATATATGGTATACTCATACAGCTACATTCGAAAATGAAAATGGGTTCAGGTTGTTGTACGAATGAACTGAAAAAAGCCAATTCCACTTACACGGGGAATTGGCTTTTTTTCTAAGCTGAGTGAGTAAATAGTACGAAACACTAATAGAGTTGTAAACCATTTTACATGTACAAGAAAAGTATAGCATGGAATAAGAAAGAAAAGAACCAGAATAAAAGAATAACACAGAGCGGTTAAGACGGAGAAAAAAACGTAGTCTTTTGGGAGAAGAGAGAACCCTTGTCATATAATCCGAAGGTGTGGGGGGCGGGAGTGAATTTTCCCCGCCCCCTGCATCTTTGGGTTACAAGGGTAGAGGCTCGCTCCCATAAGGAAACGGCTTTTTTTGAGTATTAAGTAAGCGGACTTTATAACCATCCTACTGGTCGACTTGATACTCGTATAGGACTTGTATAATTTCCATATTTATAATGAACTACTGTAACATATAGTTTATATTTATTAGCTTTATCATCCCATACTTTGTAAGACCATGTTCCAACATATGTAGGTCCAATCATTTCACTAGCCCAGAAAGTTCCACCAGCTAAAGCTCCAGATGCAATTTTAGATAAACCAAATCTTTCTGCAATTAACCAAGATACAGCAGAAACTACAAATCTAACATCTTTATTAGAATAAGTTTTATAGAATGGACCATCTACAATTATTCCACTATCTCCCGGATTTGCTGGTCCATATTGGATTGAAGAATTTTCTTTATTTTTTAAAGTAGGATTGACTAAAGAATATATTTTTTGTATATGTTGATCAGTTAATGGTTCGGGACTTGAAAAAGGAATTCCATTCAAATTATATTCAAATAATTCTGATGGTATGGATTGCTTGTTTTCTAAATTTGATGTGGTGGTATTTTCAGCAGCAAAGGCTGAACTTGTTCCTAAACCGGTTAATAATAATGCAGAACATAAAGAGCTAGCAATTGTTTTTTTCATAAGAAACCTCTTTCTTTTTATGATTAAGTACATCCAAAAAGTTTATTTTATTTTCTGTAAAACGTCAATATTCAGAAAATAAAGAAATGTGTTATGTTAATTTTATAAAGGAAGGATGTGATTGCTATTAAAAGAATTTTATATTTTGTTTTATCTGAAGGTACTTTTCTTTATTTAAATAGTTTGTTTAAAATAGAATTATTGCCTATTATTTTAGGTGTATGCATGATTTTCTCTTATGTAAAAACAGTAAGGGAGTTTTCTTTTTTAAAAATCATTTTAATTAGTTTGATAGTAGGCGGTAGTTCTTTCGTATCAATGTTTATATTGAATAAAATTTTCGAAACTATAACTAATTTGCATTTTGTTATAATTTGGGATATTTCATTAAAATTAATTAGTATTTGTGTGATAATTTATATTTTAGAATTAATTATGAAAAAGATATTTAAGCATTGTTTTTGAATTTTTAGATAAAGTATAACAAAAAAAGCCCTTTATGTTATAATTGTGTTACCACACAACAACTATACACAAGGGCTTTTTTGTATTGCTATTAGATTGTTAGAGTTTTTAAGAATTAAAGAATTTATTTTCTAACTACATAATATCAAAAAAAAAGTCTCTTTGCTAGTTGTAAATACTAGGAAGAGGAGAATTTTGTATGACAAATCCTGAGGAATTCAGACAAATATTAAATCAAGCTGAAGGTAATGCTAGAAAAAGAGATGTAAAAAAACAAGGGAAAACACATGATAATCACTATAGAAATCTACAAGAAGAACAATTAGGACAAGCATTAGAGACTTTACAAGGTTTAACGGGTAATGAGTATTATATTGGCCGTAAAAGAGATAAATTTGCTAAGGTTGAATTTTCTCAAGTCATTCATTTTAATATGTTATATATTACTAAAATAAAATTTTTATCAAATTCTGAGAAAGCAATTTTACTAGATCTTTCTGTTTTTTTGGAAGTTGGTTCAAATGTGTTAGTAGAAAAAACGATTGATTTTTTAAATACGGATCCCAACCAAATTAATAGTGCTTCAATTGAATATTTAGCTAGGGAGCTTAGTCGTTCTCGTCAAAAATTGAGTCCATTAATGACGAGTTTAAAAAACAAGGGAATATTGGCTTGTGCGGAAAGTGGTTTTAAAGATGAAACTGGACGTATTTGTGCGAAGCGAACTTGGTTAATGAATCCTAATATTATCTGTTGTGGTAAAAAAGAAAGAATTGATAAAGTGACAAAACATATTTTTAAAGATATGTTACGAAATTTTAAAGTAGAAGGGTCTTCCGAAGTACATAATCTACCTATTTATTTTTTTTAAGAAATGCTCTTGCATTTCTTTTTTTTACATGATAGCGAACAAAAGTTCGTCACCAAAAGGTGACACTAGTGTCACCTTTTGGTGACGGTACCCCCCTTACAAACCCTTGGTATGACTGACTTTTTTTTTTTCCCTTCTTACTCTTATATATATAGGGCTCAAAATCCGAGAATAAATGTGTCTGAATTGTGAACAACAAGTTATATTTTTATAACCATTAACTGCTAGAAGTTCCGCAAGGAACAGGTTGTATTTTCTTCCATTTCATTTCAGAAAATCTCCACCTTCAACAAAATAAAAACCATTCTAATTTTAGAATGGTTTTTATTTTGTTGCCCTTGCCCAACTTCTTTCGGCACGTTTGTTTATGGTGCTAAGCTGATGAC
>NZ_JBBOTE010000022.1:0-5053 GCF_038005385.1 Bacillus sp. FSL K6-2944
CTCACTAATGTCTGCCCCTCTATTTGTATCTTCCAACATACTTTTATATACAATCGCGTCTGTTCGGTGTTTTTGCAGCTGGTCTACTTCTTTTTCTAGTAAACTAAATTGAAGTTCAGCATGGTCTGCCCTACGATCTGCCTTGTAATACTTCTCTTCGAGCTCCTCAATTTTTTCGGTTGCTGCAGCCATTCTTTTTTCAGCTTGATATTTTACTTTCATTCCAGATACAGATAACTCTCTTAATTTCTCAAAATCTTTAGATGGCAATTTGACCTTATCTCCAAATAATGTTTTTTCGACCGAGTCTTCAATTCTTTTTAACACTTTCTTAGGTTCTTTAAACACTTTCATTTCTGCGGTCGCATCTGCTTTTTGTTGGTCTTTTTGTTTTTGAATTTCCTCCGAATGCTTTTTTAAATCCTTCACCGTATCTACACCGATTGTTTTATCGTTCAAAATCCCTTCTTTGTAGATATGAGGAATTTCTTGTTTTAAAAAGGTATCTAAATCTTGATGAAATGTTTTTAACTCTTTACGTGTCAGCACATCATTCGCACACACTTTTTCCCGTTGTTTTTTCTCGTCCCATACAACAGGCATAAAAGCAAAATGCATATGTGGTGTTGTCTCATCCATATGAACATTGGCTGAAAGTACGTTCTTTTCCCCACCATAACGATTTGCTAAGAATTCATAGGTCTTCTCAAAGAATTCTCTTTGTTCCTGTTCTGAAATCCCCTTCAAGCTCTCTGGTAACGTAACAACCCAATCAGCACACACTTTGACATCTTTTCGATTTAAACAATGTACTTCATGTAATCGCTCCTGCATCCGAGAAAGTGTATCTCCTTCTTTTTGACACAGATCATAATTTAAATCTGACCGTTCCTTATCAATATCCAAATTCGAATGTTTTTCCGTTTTTCTGTCCCAATGGTTTGATAAGCCTTGTACATTTCCTTTTGCATATTTTTGAACGTGAGCCACGCCAAAGCACCCCCATTTCGTATTCCCAGTGTATCATGAATAGAGAGGGAGCAAAACCATTTGCCCTAGCACGTTATGGCAAAATTCTTTGCCCCGTGCTCTGCGAGGCTCTTTGGCTTCGCCAATCCATGCGCTGCATGGAAAAGAAACACCTCGGACTTTGTCCGAACCTACAAGGGGAACTCTTCCCCTTGACCCCCTTCATCCAACTCCCCAACCCCTCAATCCTTGAGGGACTCCCTCGCCGGTTGGCAGGTCAAAACGGTTACCGTTTTGACAATCCAAGAGGGTCGCATAGTGAGTGTGTCAACTCCTTATCCTCCCGATCCCTTACGGGTTCGGTCCGGTACCGTTGACACATACTATAATTTTTATTAATAAACTTAGTACTTAAAAAATTACGTGAAAATTTTTTAAAATAACTTTATAGGTTTCATCATACCGACTGCTTTTATTCCCCCAAAAAATTTATCTTCCACTTACCATTGATCTACACCCTCACATCCTTGAGAAAGGATAATTCTTTCGGATAGTACGTTAAAAAGGGGGGGTGTTACAAATGTGGAGAAATATAGAAATTAATTAAAAATCATTGCACTTTGGGTTAACATAGTATTAAGGTAACTTTCCTAAGTAAGTATTTAAGGGGTGAATAATTTGAGTTTGACATATAAGAGACCGTTAATTTTTATAGTCCTACTGTATATTGTATTAATAGCTTTTAACTATGCAAATCATAATCAATTTAATTGGTTTGAAAACCTTATAAAAACACTATTTATAGTAATGTTCTTTGAAATTATGATGTGGTTATTTTCTTCAAAAAAAACAACCTCTAGAAAATAAGAGGTTGTTTTTTATCAATCACCATGTTTTTCCTGTCCAGCCTTCTTCTTCATAAATACATGTACCTAGATACCAAGCAAGCTGACCAGCTAAACCAATTAAATTACCTTTGACGCCTAATCTAATCATTTTTCTAGCTGCTAATTCATATTCTTTGTTAGTAATATTAGCAATAATAGAACCTATAAAGCCTACTGATAGAAATTCTTTATAATTTGCTATAAGTTTTCTTTCTATACAGTTATCTACAGCTTCCGTTTCTTGTTTGAATGGATCTTCATAACCAGGTGGTGTATTTACACGTTGGATTTCTTGTCTCAATTGTTCTAATTCTTCGGTTTTACCATATTTGTTTTCTATCATATCAATATCAATATCTACTACTCTTCCATGTTTATCTTTAATTGCAGCTTCTTCAACAACAAATTTCAATTGTGCAGCTACTTCTTGCACTAATTTTTCTTCTTCACTATTAATCTCTTGAGCTTTTGAGATTCCAGCGAAAGAAGTTGTAAACAAAGCAAGTACAAGAGCCATCGATACAATATTTCTTAATATAGCCTTCATTTTTAATCCCATCCCTTTTCCTTATTTATTCTTTTTTACCGGTATTTTCTAGCATGTTTCTATCTTAATACATAAGTCTATAAAAATATATACCCTTCAGAAAGCGGAAAAATGATGAAATTCAACGCTTACTCCCTTTAAAACCACAGTTTCAAGATAATCGCAATTTAATTATTTGAATATTATGTGTTTTATTTATCAATTTAATTGCACTTATAATTAATGCTATTAAATCAAAAAAATATGTAACTAAATTAACAACAAACTACCTATCTAAAAAGAGCACTTCCCAAAAGGGAAGTGCTCTTTTTAGATAGGTAGAAATAATAGTTCTAGAAAGGTTCATAACAAGTATAACAAAAAAGCCCCAGCAGGTCATAATACATGTCAATGTTTTATGAAGAAACGTACAAACTTAAAAAGTTTGTGTAAGTGCGCACTGTTGTGATTCTGTTTGATGCATATGTACCTGTCGAATTAAATCCTAGATACACATAAAAATATATAGAGTAACAGAAAGGTCCTTTCTTTTGAGTTTAAAATGCCCCTTGTTTTTGGGTGAGAGAGCTGGCTGGGGGTTTGGGGGCTAGCCCCCAGGAACTTACGTCACTATATTTCGAAAAAGTTTATTTCTTAGAACGATAGAACTGGCGGTTCGGCGGGTATAATTGCTAATCCAAGTCGAGCAACCTACATCCTCGTTTTTGGTCTGTTCGGCTTGGCGACATACCAATCCCCGCCGAATTTCGGAATGCAATGGAGGAAAGGTGGAGATTTTTTGAGTGGTTTTTTCAAAAAATACTACCTGACCATTGCTTGGAGAAAAGCTTATATTTTAAGAGTATTTTTAACTCTAGTAATCTAAAGAAAAAAGATAAAAAATTATTACTAAAAAATAAAAGAAGAGAGAAGCTTTATATTTTTTTAGTAGATTGGTTGATACATAAGGGTTTATAGTGGTTTTTTGATTTTTAAAATTAACTCTTATAGCAGTTAAAATTAACTCTTATAGCAGTTAAAAGTAACTCTTATAACGGTTAGAAATAACTCTAAATAAGTGTTAAAAATAACTCTCTTTGTATATTTTTTATTAACTCGAGAAAAAGAGTTATTATTAACATTAAATAAGTGTTGATTTAACTCTAAATAGATGTTAATATTAACTCAACAAAATAAAAGGAGGTGTCAAAATGCCTAAGATATCAATGATTGAAAACAATAAAGTCATAAATTCTAATGGTGAAATCGTTGAAGAAATACAAAGTGTCACCTTTAACTATGGAAAAGAGCCTGATTACATAAAAGTTTATCTTGATAACATTATGTTTTTAGCTGAAATATCTGGTTGGATAGGAAAAGTTATGTATGAATTATTAAAATCAGTTTCTTATGCTGATAAAGGACAATTCATAATAATAAACGCTGGTTACAAAAGAATAATAGCTGCTAATTTAGGGATTAAGTTGCAATCAGTAACAAATGCAATAAATCAATTAGCTAAAAAGGGGATTCTAATACGTAAAGAAGTAGGTGTTTTTCTATTAAACCCTCAATATTTTGGAAAAGGTGAATGGAAAGATATTTCAAAAATCCGATACGAAGTTGAATTGAGTTCTAAAGGAAAGACCATCAAATTAAAAGAAATTGAAACAAAAATTGAAGCCTAAAATGGCCAAATAAAAAGGCACTCCCTCTGACCAGGGAGCACCTACATCCTTGAATCTGCACACACGACATATGCCTTTTTATTGTCCTATAAATCTTTTTTTAATACAAGGAGGATAAAAAGTATGAAAACTGCAAACCAAACATTAGAAATAATTGTTGAACAAGGTGTAGAAGGATTAAACAGAATCGAATATTTTCAAGAATTAAACAATCTACAAAATAAATTAACTTTCCAAGAATATGACGAAATCGAACGAGCAATGTTACAAAAAATGTTGGATACAAAGAAAGAATCCTATGAAGAAGGCTTTAAACAAGGTATGAAATTCATGTTATCTATACAAAAATAAAACAAAAAGGCGATACCCATTGTAATGGATATCGCCTTTTCTAACGTTCCATCCCTCTATCTCTTTTTTTCTTTGGTTGTCTCTCTTGTTTGGATTGCTCTGATAAGTGTTTTAACCCCTCTAGAGAGAATTCTCTTGTTTTCCCTAGTATTTTATCTAAAAACACTTTTAAACGCTCTATAAAGCTTTCTAGGCGCTTCTGAGGGATTGTCTGTGCTTTTTTATTCTCTTCCAAGATAGAAAGCCATCGTTCTCCTTCTTTTTGATTTTCCGGTTCATGTCCATTTTCCAGATTAAACAGGACTAAACGACCTTTCTTTTCTAGCTGGCTTAGTGACAGGGTAGCTGCTGTAATCCGCAAGATATTTTCCAATTATAGTAAAAACGGGAGTTTTATTGTTAACATAAATGTTTGTTTTTGACAAAAAGAGTCATAACTCACAAGTTTTGAACTTAAATTTTGTATTCAGTAAATTTAGGGCGTCACTCGGTTTCATAACTTATGTTTATAAACAACAGTAAATTGAATGACTTTTGATGAAATACTATGTGCTTCAAATTTTGTGAGTTTATTTTACTTTTAATGGGAACTATTCTGCAGATTAGAGCAAGCACCCTGTCATTAAGCCTAG
>NZ_JBBOTE010000023.1:0-4590 GCF_038005385.1 Bacillus sp. FSL K6-2944
TAAAGAAGTACGTAAAAAAGCACGATGGGTATTAAATACAGCAGCACTAACAAAAATTGAAACAATGAAAACTGATGATGGTTTCCCATTACTTCGTCCATTTAATCAAGCAGAGGGCGGCATTGGTTATACATTGTTAGGCTTCCCTGTTGAGGAAGAAGATGCAATTGATATTCCTGATTCACCAGATACACCAGTATTCTATTTCGGTGATTTCTCTAAGTTCTATATTCAAGATGTTATTGGATCACTAGAAGTACAAAAGTTAGTTGAGTTATTCTCACGTACAAACCGTGTAGGTTTCCGTATCTGGAACTTACTAGATGCTCAATTAATTCATTCTCCATTTGAAGTTCCAGTTTATAAGTACGTCTTGAAAGGTCAAACTACACCAGGTGCTTAATATGGAAGATTTAATTGAGAAATTAAAATCTCATATTCATTGGGAAGAGGGTATGGATGATTCTATGCTCTCTTTTTATATTGAACAAGCAAAGACTTATGTAAAGAATGCGACAGGCAAACAGACCGAGTATTTAATTATTATGGTCGCCGGTATTATCTATGATTACAGAGTCTCTGAAAAAGAATTAGAACAGGCACTTGATGCTTTAACACCATTCTTTGTCCAGGAGGTTTATGATGCCGAAGAGGAAGACGAATAAACTCAAATGGATGGGTGAGCTACTTCAATTAGGAGAAACAATTGATTCGGAAACAGACCGTGTTGTGATGGGATATCCGTTAGAACGTAACATTCGTTATAACAACATTGGAGTTACGGCCACTGATAAATTTACAACGAAAGATACGAATGAAATTGTAAAGAAAATTGAAGTTCGTATGGATCGAGATATTGAAACCGATCAAAAGAATTATCGTGTAAAAGTGGGTGGGCGTATCTATGATATTGAGCGTATTTATGTACGTGAAGAAGATCGATTAATGGAGGTGTCATTGTCCTATGCAAATTAGCTTTCAAGAGTTACGAGATATCATGAGGAAATCTGGTATACCAGTTTATCGTGATAGTGCACCTATAACAGCAAAATATCCTTACATTGTGTATGAATTTGTGAATGAACAGCATAAACGGGCTTCAAATAAGGTTCTAAAAGATATGCCACTTTATCAAATTTCTGTTATTACAAATGGAACTGAAAAAGATTATGAGCCGTTAAAGGCTGTTTTTAATGCAGTAGGCGTGTCTTATTCTCAGTTTGATGGAATGGGTTATGACGAGAATGACGACACTATCACGCAGTTTATCACGTATGTGAGGTGTATCCAGTAATGGCTTCCAATAACAATGGCTTTTCTGAAGCTTTAGAAGATATTAATACGCTATTACGTGTGAATAAAAAGGTCGAACTGGATGTATTAGATGAAGCGGCAAAGTATTTTGCTAGTAAATTAAAACCAAAAATTAAAGCATCCAGTAAAAACAAGCGGACACATTTAAGAGATAGTCTAAAGGTTGTTGTGAAAGATGATTGTGTATCTGTGGAGTTTAAAGATGAGGCCTGGTATTGGTACTTAGTTGAACATGGCCATAAAAAAGCAAATGGTAAGGGACGTGTGAAGGGAAAACACTTTGTTCAGGATACCTTTGATGCAGAAGGTGACAAAATTGCTGATATTATGGCACAAAAAAATAATAGATAGAATGTGAGGATGATATACATGACAATTGAAAATAAAGAAATTCAATATTCCGTAGGGATTGAAGATTTATATCTGTGCTTGATGAAGGGAAATGAAACTTCTAGTGCACTACCAACTTATGAGGATATCGTTTATAGACAAACGAATATTTCTGATTTAACGATTTCCACTACTTCTACTAATTTTACAAAGTGGGCATCTAACAAAAAAATTATTAACATTGTCAAAAATACAGCGTTTGGATTAGCTTTTAATCTTGCTGGTCTAAATCGTGAAGTAAAAGATAAAATCTTTGCAAAAACACGTAAAAAAGGCGTGTCTTTTGAAACAGCGAAGGCAAAGGCGTATCCAAAGTTTGCAGTAGGTGTTGTATTCCCTTTAAATGATGGAACTAAAATATTACGTTGGTACCCAAAATGTACAGTTGCTCCAGTAGAGGAATCTTGGAAAACGCAAGGTGATGAAATGACTGTGGATGACATTGCTTACACAATTACAGCAGATCCATTGTTATTTAATGATGTAACACAAGCTGAATTGGATACTGGTGATCCAGAGGCAAAAGGAATTAAAGCTGAAGATTTCCTAAAACAAGTCATCTGTGATGAATCTCAACTAGCGCAGCTAGGTGGAACGACTCAAACAGGTAAATAAGGAGGGTAATTATGGCACGTTTAAGTGATTTAGTAAATGTAAATATAACTAGAAATAGCATTAAGATACAGGGTGTCTCAATCCCTGTTATTTTTACTTTTGAATCTTTTCCTTATGTGGAAGAAGCATTTGGAACACCTTATCATGAATTTGAAAAAGAAATGAATGATATGTTAAGAAAAGGTCAATTTAGCCTGGGAGAAAAGGAAGCGAAATTGATGCGTGCATTAATTTATGCGATGGTACGTAGTGGTGGTACGGAATGTACAGTAGATGAATTGAAAGGTGCGATTCCTATGAATGAATTACCTGATATTTTCATCGTTGTATACGAAATTTTCAGTGGTCAAACTTTCCAACATTCTGATATGGAGAAGTTGAAGCAAGAAAAAAAGTAAAAAACATACTGACGAAAAACGAGGAATCTCAGTCCGAATTGGACTGGGATTTTTATTTTTATGTCGGTAATACGTTGCTTGGTTTAAGCATGGATGACTTTTGGAAAATCACACCGGCACATTTTCTAAAACAATTCATTATGCATCTCAGATACAACAATCCAGATGCATTACATGAGCAGAAACCGAAACAAATTTACACGCTAGATCAAACACCATTCCTATAAGAAATGAGGTGAAAAGTAACTACTCAGCCACCTTTCGGTGTCTTTTTTAAATTTTACTAGTTTCATATGCCTCCCATTTGTAAATACTGAGTATATCAAACAGGGGAGGTGAATCTTATGGTCGATCGAAAAATTATTTTAGATACATATAAAAAAGGACCTGAAGCTGTTATTTCTTTATTTGAAGAAACATTTTCTAAGTTAGAAAAACGTATACAAGAACTAGAAAATGCTTCAAAAAAAAACTCCAAAAATAGTCATAAGCCACCTTCTACAGATGGTTTGGGTAAGCCCGTTACAAAAAGTTTGCGCAAACCGTCTCATCGTCAAACGGGTGGCCAGTTGGGCCACAAGGGACATACTCTTGGTTTGACAGCGACTCCAGATCATACGATTACACATTCTCCTACATATTGTACTTGTTGTCATACTTCCTTGAACCACGAGCCTGTAAAAGGGTATCGCATTCGCCAAGTGTATGACTTACCACCTATTCAGATCGAAGTGACAGAACATAAAGTAGAACAGAAAGAATGCCCACATTGCCATTCTATCCAAGAAGCCCAATTTCCTTCGACAGTATCTCGTCCTGTTCAATATGGTCCAAATATAAAAAGACTGATTCCCTATTTAACGCATTATCAATGCATTTCTTTGAAGCGAACAAAAGAATTCTTTCAGGATTGTTTTGGACATTCTATAAGCGAAGGAACCCTGGTAAATCATACACAGGCTTTCGCTTCTCAATTGCAGCCATTCATAAAAGAAGTAAAGGAAAAGATTCTGCAGTCTCCTGTTGTCCATTTTGATGAAACTGGTATGCGTGTAGAAAACAAAACACAATGGTTACATACTGCCAGTACACCGGAGGTGACATTGCAACATATTCATCAAAAACGTGGAAAAGAAGCAATGGATGCTGGAGAAATCTTGCCATCTTTTTCTGGAATTGCGATGCATGATGGTTGGAAATCGTATGATGCGTATACAGATTGTCGTCACGTTTTATGTAATGCCCATCTCTTACGAGATTTACAAGGAATTATAGATAGTACTGGAGAACAATGGGCACAACAGATGCAGAAATTTCTAACGCAAGCGTTGACGATGAAAAAGCAATCCGAAGGTACCATGCCAAAAGCGACGCAAAAGAATCTGTTTATTATGTATCAATCCATATTGAAAGAACAACAGATTCTTTCCACGAAACAAAAGAAGAAAGGAAAGCAGACGCCTTCTCAAAATTTATGGAATCGCTTCGTCAAGTATTCTGACAGAATTCTAGCGTTTTTAGAACATCCAGCCATTCCATTTGATAACAATCAAGCAGAACGGGATATTCGGATGACGAAAGTAAAACAGAAAGTGTCTGGGACTTTCCGAAGTAAGAAAGGCGCAGAATCTTTTTGTCAGATACGAAGCTTTATGAGTACCATGAAAAAACAAAAACAATCGGTCTTACAAGCGATAAACCAAGTCATAGAAACTAGAACGGTTCCTTGGAATAACACGACTTCATAAGAGAATTTCTCTATTTGGCATAGATTCTTTCTCTGATTGGAGTATTTTCTTTTCATGTTTTCGAATCGGAAACATGTATTTGGCCTGTTTTTTTATTTGAAGAAGCTGAGTAGTTACGACAGTTT
>NZ_JBBOTE010000024.1:0-4482 GCF_038005385.1 Bacillus sp. FSL K6-2944
AAACTGTCTTTTGCTCTTAGATTAGAAGTTTATGAAACTGAAAAAACTGGAGGGAATGAATCATGAATTTTGTCCAGCCCATACGTGATCCAGAGCAAATCCAACAAATCAAAGAATATTTAAAAGAAAAGAATGAACGAAACTATATGTTGTTTGTTCTAGGGATTAATACAGGGCTACGCATAAGCGATATTCTAAAATTGACAGTGGGAGATGTACAAGGGAGTCATATTTCCATGCGTGAAATGAAGACGGGGAAGCAAAAACGGATTCAAATCACATCATCTTTAAAAAGAGAATTGAAATGGTTTAACGAAGGAAGAGGAGAGGAGGAATATGTACTAAAGAGTAGAAAAGGAAAGAATCGACCAATTGGTCGTAGTATGGCATATAAGATATTAAAGCGTACGGCTGGAGAGTTTGGATTGGATGAAATCGGTACCCATACATTACGCAAAACCTATGGATATCATATGTACTTGCAAACGAAGAATATTGCTTTATTGATGGAGATATTCAATCATTCATCAGAGAAAGTCACGCTACGGTATATAGGAGTCAATCAAGACGCAATGGATAAAGCAATGAGCAGATTTAAAATCTAATCATTGTTTTTTCTTTTGTGTTTTTTAGGAATGAACCATAACTTTCGGACTGTCGCATTGGAAAATGAAAGTTTGATAACATCATAGATAACAAGGGTTCTAAGGTTGCAGTGAATGACACACAATATAAGATATGGGTAATTGAAACACATAAACTTGTCCTCTTGCGTATACAAGTTATATATAATAAAAGAGAGGTGAAGCGAATGGCGTGTGAAGAACTGTTACAAGCATTGGTTCAATTTCAAATGCAACAGAGAGGAAACCCTAACACATTAAGATTAAACCCAGATTATTATAGAATGATACTTGAGCAACTGGCATATCCAGAATGGCTAATTCAAAAGAAAATCATGAATTTGGAACAAACATTTTTAGGAGCTTCAGTAGAATTAACAAATGAAATTAAAACGTTTGAAATAAGTGGATAAATAGTGGCAGAGTCGTGACCACTTTTTGGCAGGAAAAGTGTCGGTTGTTTTGGAAGAAACGTGTTATATTTGTATGGTGGGAAGTGGCGGAAAACACACCTCATACAAATTTTTATTATTTTGTCTAGACGATCCATAGTGATGATACGTAAAATCCGAAACCAGCTTTCGATGGTACAAGATTGAATGTAGCCGTTGAAAAGAAAGAGCATCCTTTGAGATGCTTTTTTGCTTTTATGTAGCAAAGAGTATGTTTCATACCCTTTGCAAGTGTTCTTTAGTTAAGAACCGTACCAATTACGGTGGCTTTCAATTAAAGCATCGTGTGAAGCATCCCAATAATTCACAGAGTAAGCGTAGTCATAGTTCATCATACATTTAATATCACTACCAGAAGCATCATGTGATAATCCGTAATTGTGAGACCATTCATGCTGAATCGCATATGGAGTAGAGGTTGTCCCTTGATCAAGCACAACGCTAACACCGCTTTGAGGCGCTGAAGAATAGACATAAGCAATGCCACCAGCTGTAAATTTACTATCCTTAGTAAATCCAATGACAAAGTCATATTGTGTATTATTTTTCCATTCAGCATTTAAATCAGCTAAAATGGCACTACTATTTGCACCGTCAGATTTCCAATTCGCGTAGCCTTTTACAATAAAGTTAATGTTATGCTCTGCCCAAAAGCTATTATCTGCTTTTTCTACCATTTGTGCAGTAATTGTTTTCCAGTCAGGATGAGCAGCACGGTATTCTTCATCAGCTGCAATTAAAATTGTAACCGTACGAGTTGGAGCTAAAGCATGAAGCAGAGAATTAGAAATCTCGATGTCTGAGGATGAGAAGGGATTTAGAGGAGTTGTGATTTTAGCGGGATTAACCTTTGGCAAAGGCTCACCTATAACTGGTAGTTTGCTAGATATGGAGGGTTGATGTGTATCCACTTCTTGTGCATGTGTAGGAATAGAAGTGAAAGGTAGTAATAAGAGTGTGCTACATGCTAAAGCTGTAAACATTCGTTTAAAATTCAAATTCTTGTCCTCCTAATGAAATGATATTATTCTAAAGCATTATATGAAAATTTAATAATGTTAGTGATAGGACAAATACCTTATATTAAAAGAATTCTTAAAATGTGGAGGAGGCGGAGGAACATTTTATTTTTCAAAAGAAAGAACAGAATAAGGAAGTGGAGCAAGAGCCTGTAAAAAGAAATAAAGATTGTACAACAAATAATATGTGGTTTCATCATACAATGACATCAAATGTAACGTATGGAAGCTATGACAGTGATAGCCATTCATCTTCTTATACTTCGCATTCTTCGTATGATTTAGGAAGTATTAGCCGAAGGGCTACTTTAATTTTGGAGGCTAGCCTTTTTGCCTTTCATTCAAAAAGGCGGGAGTAATTTTGAAAAAATAATTATTAATTTTATTAAATATTTGTTTAATTTTGTTAATGAAACACATGTTTCATCTTTATTATATTAGGAATTTTTTTGTATTACCAGACTTGTTTAATTGTTTAATAAGATATAAGTTTATTAAGGTATAAAAATTTGTATCTTATTAGGAGGATTTTATGAACATTTTATCTGAAAAATTTTTAAGTGGGTTAATTGTAGGTGCTATGAGTATATCTATAATGACACCTTCAATTAATGCTGAAAGTAAAAATGCACAAAAAGAAGCGAACTCGACAGCTTTAATGATTGAAAAAAACACAGGGGTTGATGATATTTTAAATGATTTTAAAATAGATTCTAAAGAGAAAAAAGTTATTAAGAATGAATTAAGTACAGTGGAAATTCCGACTACATTAAACTCAAACCCTATTACTATTAAGGATAGAGCGGAATCTTTACATATTTCTCTTCCAGACTTAAATTCGAGTGAAGTTATTCAAACAAATAATGGGACTCTTGTTTATCAAGATGAAAAGCAACCAGCTGATTTAGCTGTACAAACGACTAAAGATGGTGTTCGATCATTAATTAAAATTAAAAATCAAACTGCACCAAAAGAATACGAGTTTGTTATTGATATCCCAAATGGTGGTAAACTAGTTACAGCTGCGGAATATTTAGGCGAAGAATATGATACAGGTGAAGTATTTATAGTTGATGGAGAAAATATAATTCAAAGTGTTTTTATGCCTGCTTGGGCGAAAGATGCAAATGGAAAATCAGTTTCTACACAGTATAAAGTCGATGGAAATAAATTGATTCAAGTGGTTGATTTTGATGAGAACACTGCATTCCCAGTGATTGCTGATCCTGATTGGATTAAAATAGGTAAATGTTCTGGTGCTTTAGCCGCTTTTGTAGGTGGGAATTTAATTGCTGTTTCTAAATTGCTTAAAATTAAAAAATATATTAATGCATTAGGTGGTTTTGGAGAAGCTGCAAAACTTCTTGTGCAAGCATCTACTTGGGAAGAAAGAATGCGTGTAGGTGGACAAGCTCTTGTAGGATTAGCTGGAGAATTAACTGGTGCTACAGGTGTTTGGGCTGCATGTAAGTAGGGCTTTATAATGGAATTGATACTTATTGGAATTAATGTTTTATTTGGGATATGTATTTTGATATCTGGATTAGTATACTTTAAAAATACAATTACAACTTATAAAGATGATATTGAAATTAAAAATAGTAGTAAAGATTTTAATTTTAATATTGTAGTAGATATTATTTTTATTTGTATTTTTATAGTTATGCCAACATGGATTACTAATTCAAAAGTTGATTTTTTAGTAGATGTAATAATACCTAGTTTTATTATTGTAGGTGGAATAGAAGGGATAAAATATCTCTTTCGAAATAAGTATGCTAATCTACTAAGCATGAGTTATTTTAAATATTTAATCCTTATAATTTTAGGTATTTTAAATGGATTAATTATTTAATTAAGAAAGACAAACTTGATATATATCAAGTTTGTCTTTTTATTTTTAAAAGTGAATTGATAAAGAGTAGGAATACTATAACATAATGAATTGCATACGATAATTTTAAATATGTCCTTTGATAACGATAAAATGAAAGGATGAATCTGAATGGTAGTAGAGACAAGAAAGACAATAGTGGGTACAGAATACTGGGATACAGCTGAAAAGCGAAGCTTATTTGTGCCAACTGGTGAAGAACCAGGATTTGAAGTAACAGTTAATCATGAGAGTATAATCGCTGATAAAGGATTTACAACAGGAGGCTATTTGACTAAAGATAAGTTGGTAATTGGTGAAGCAGGTACAGAGCTTATCTTACATAACAAGGCAATAAAGGAGTTATGTGAGTATGCTGATGAGCTAGGTATTGAGATTCCAGATGATGTTAAAAAGAAAAAAGACATCATTGACTTACTATCATGAAATACTGTGATTTCAATGGCTGCCATAACAAGATAAGCAAAGGACGTTACTGTGAAGAACATAAGCGC
>NZ_JBBOTE010000025.1:0-4080 GCF_038005385.1 Bacillus sp. FSL K6-2944
AATAACACACCTTGGGCGTTGCCCAAACCCACTGGGGAACTCTTCCCCAGACCCCCTTTATCGAACTCCCCAACCCCTCAATCCTTGAGGGGCTTCCTCGCCGGTTGGCGTCCCCAAAACGTGTCGTTTTGAGAACCTGCCAAGAGGATGATAAATCAGCTGCACGAGTCCATTCCTTAATGCTCCTTCCATGGATCAGCACAAACCGCTGCACCATTTCAGTCCGCTTACCATGGACTCTTACCATTTATCTTTCTTCTCCCCATAGTCGTTTCGCGAGTTACTCCAATTGCTCATCGAACCTTAGTCATATGCAATATAACTATTTCCTTGTTTTCGCAATAAAAAAAGCGTTGAACGAATGTCTCAACGCTTTTTAAAAATTTTATTTTGTTTTATTATTTTCTATTTTTTCTGTTACTCTATCAATAGTTTTCATGTTCATTAACCAAAAAATACTTACAAAAAAATAATAAATCCCCATAATTGATAAATTGTCTGATAAATTAGTCCACATAGATTTCTCTAAAATAAAATTACTCCAAAGAATAGATACGGTGAAATATGTAAGAGGAGTAACTAAATATACCATTACATACAAAAATTTATGAACATGCATAATCTAATCCCCTTTTTAAAATTTGATTATTTTAACCATGTTGATATGTACATTTTCCGCCATAATATACAAGCGTTCCCGCTAATCCAACTGCGTTTGAACCAACAGCAAATTTAACCAATAATTTAGCTGCTTCTTTATATGCCTTTTTTTGAAGATATGCCCACAATCCACCTTCAAGAGCTGCAGTAACAGCCGCTACTCCAAAATGATCTTTTATAGCATCAATCATACAATCGGTCCATGCACTTCGTTTATATCTATGAAATGGATTTTTAGCTTTCGCATCATTCATTTCTTCAATCATAACAATATCGTTTTTTAAATTATTAGCATAGTTAGCTCCATATTTATTTTCAATTTTATTAAAATCGAAAACTCTTTCACCATTTTGAATCACTAATGCTTCTTCATTTAAAAATTTTAATTGTTCAGCTAATTCATTAATTTGTTTGTCCTCCTCTAATGATTGAACTGAAATGTTTGTTGCAGCAGACACAGAAAAACTAGGCATTACAAAACCGATCCCTATAGATAATGCTAATGAAGTACATAAAAATTTATTTTTTAAGCTCATTTTTATAACCACCTATTTCTTTTAAATTTTATACCTTAATAACCTTATATCTCATTAAATAATTAAACAAGTCTGGTAATACAAACCAAATATCGGTAAAATAAAGAAAGAATATTGGTTTTATTAACAAAATGAAACAAATAGTTAACTAAGTTAAAAATTAACAACATTCCTGTTTTGAAGATTATAAAAAACATCTTGTTTTTGGGTGAGAGGTGGGGCTGGGGTGAAGCGAAGCGAGGGGCTAGCCCCTCAATATGCGTAAATGCATATCGTAAAAGAAGAATACTAAAAACGGATGAACTGGCGATTCGGCAGGTATAATTGCTAATCCAAGTCGTACTACTTAAATCCTCGTTTTTGGTATGTTCGGCTTGGCGAAAAACAATCCCCTGCCGAAAAAAATTTTGCAAGGATGTAGCGAAGCGAAAAAGGTGGAGATTTTTGAGTGTTTTTTACTCAAAAATACTACCTATTCCTTGCGGAATTTTTAGCCCTTATTATAAAAGACACAAAGAGCATATAAAAAAACCCTTGATATATAAGGTTTTTTTTATATAAATAGTTACCATATTTGGTATTGTTCTTACCATATTTGGTATGTATAATAGATACCGAGATAGGTAACTATTATTAAATAATTGGAGGGTTAAAAATGTCATCATTAGATAAAGATATTTTTATTGAAGTACCTGATGAAAAAACAGGGGAAATTCAACAGTATTTATTAACTCCAACAAAACAGAAAAAAGTTTATAAGGGGGACTGGGTTATGATGTTTCAAGAAGGATTAACACATGTTGCCAAACTTAACTTAAAAGGTGAAACATTACGTGTCTATATGATTTTATTAGCAAAATTAGATTATGAAAATTGGTTAAGAATTAGACAAAAAGATATAGCTAAAGAATTGAATATGAATCCTCCACATGTCTCAAGAGCAATTAAAGAACTATTTGAACATGGTATTTTGGTAAAAGGTCCAAAAGTAGGCGCATCTAATACATATCGTTTAGATCCATCTTTTGCTTTTAGAGGACGAGATAAAAATTTAGAACAAGTCAGAAAAGAAGTAAAACACCTTAAAATAATAAAATAGGGGTAATACCCCTATTTTACATTTCATGTTCAAACCCTCTATCGCGTTCTTTTTTCGGTTCTAACGCTTGTACAGATTGTTGTATTCCTTTACTCAATCCAATTTCCTTATCCACTTTTTCCGC
This sequence comes from Bacillus sp. FSL K6-2944, assembly GCF_038005385.1. Lineage (NCBI taxonomy): Bacteria > Bacillati > Bacillota > Bacilli > Caryophanales > Bacillaceae > Bacillus > Bacillus sp. FSL K6-2944. Next base: position 2,420 of record NZ_JBBOTE010000025.1, read on the forward strand.
TAAATCCTCACTTCCCATTTTTCGAAGCCAATAACTTGTATAATTTGCAATTCCATCTACCAATCGATTCCCTCGTTCATTTAGCGGTTGTTCATATTCCTTCTTGCTATATTTCATCATGCCAACTGCTTTCGCTACATTCGCAAAACTCATTTTTAATCCTTCGTACAGTTCATTCACTTTGTTCAGCGTTCGTTTCAAACGACTGTTCTCTACGGTTAATAGATTTACTTGTTCTTGTAATACTTGCTTTTCTTCTCGCCATATTTGACCATTCTCGATGGCTGCTTCTTTCCCAATCAAACTTCGTTCCCTTTGATTCACTTCTAATTCTTTATAGCTGATATCCAACTCCTTTTGATTAATAAACTCTTCCCTTTCATTTAAAGCTGCCTCCTGAGCTTCTAGTAATCTTTTAGATCTCTCTATAGTACTTAACCCTTCTTTGATGCTAGAAACACCTCTAAGACGGTTAGAGAGCTTCTGAGCGTCTTCTTTTGTTAGGATATAGTTTCCTGTTTTTACTTCTTTCTTTTTCAGCAATCCTACTTTTTCTATTTCTGCTTTCAATCTTCTCATATCAAACAACGGAAATCCTTGTATATCTTTTTCTACCTGTTCCTTTGTTTCTTCTAGTTTCGTAATCTCTTCTTTCGTATCTCCTACTTGTTTTTGTAGATTTTTCTGTTCTTGTTGTTGTTTTCTCACAATCTGTTCTAACTGTCCTTGGACGGTGTGTAATTCTTCTACTTTCCCCTCTGACTGTTTCACTTCTTTGTCTACTCGTTGTAAATAGGTTTCTTTTTCCTGTACCTGCTTTTCTACAACAGACTTTGTTTCCGCATATTCTTTATATTGTTTTACTTTCATGTACTTATGAGACCCTACATTTGCTCGTTCAAAATCAGGAATATGTTCTTTCGCCAATGTTTCGATATATGCCGTTTCTATCACTCTCCAATTTGCAATCAGTTCCATACCTTTTCCATTTACGCCTTGTTCTTGTAAAGCTCTATCCATTCCCACACGCTTCGTTAAACCTCGATGAATTGAAAAATGGGGCACATAGTTGATATGAAGATGCGGATTTGCTTCATCATCATGTAACACCATGTTATAGACTGCTAGATTGGGATTCCGCTCTTGAAACGCTTCTGCATACCGCTGTAGCGTTTCTTTTTTCTCTTTCCTACACATTGGATCATCTTTACCTTCCCCAATCGCTACAACCAATTCTCGTTGCTCATGTACTTTTTCACTTTTCCTGATTTTCTCATAGTAGTCTTGAATCTTGCGGTCCTTCCGTTTTTGTTTCTTGTTATATGTATCTACCGCTTCCTGAAATACCTCTTGATATACATCTCTTATATCCTTTTGAACAAAATACAGATTCTCTTCTAACCTGGATGGATCAATACCAGGATTTCCATGTACATTTTCTCGATTGTTATGACTGATTGAACTTTTATGAGATTGATTAAATGAGATAGAACGTAACACAACATACACCCACTTCCCTAGAATGATTGATACCATGAGTCTAGCAAAGCAACGAAATGGAGTCAATTAAAGTAACCCTATACATATTTTGACGCTACGCATCAAAAATATATAGGGCTCTGCGAGGCCCTTGTCGGCATAGCCGAGTCACTACGTGACAA
>NZ_JBBOTE010000026.1:0-3134 GCF_038005385.1 Bacillus sp. FSL K6-2944
TTTTTAGTCAGTATGTTTTTTACTTTTTTTCTTGCTTCAGCTTCTCCATATCAGAAGTTTGGAAAGTTTGTCCACTGAAAATTTCGTATACAACGATGAAGATATCAGGTAAATCATTCATAGGAATGGCACCTTTCAATTCAGCTAATGTACATTCTGTACCGCCGCTACGTACCATCGCATAAATTAATGCACGCATCAATTTCGCTTCATTTTCTCCCAGGCTAAATTGACCTTTTCCTAACATATCATTCATTTCTTGTTCAAATTCATGATAGGGTGTTCCATACGCCTCTTCCACATAAGGAAAAGATTCAAAAGTAAAAACAACAGGGATTGTAACACCCTGTATTTTAATGCTGTTTCTAGTTATATTAACGTTAACTAAATCACTTAAACGTGACATACTATCACTCCTTATTTCCCTGGTGTCGATGTTCCACCAAGTTGCGTTAATTGAGATTCATCACAAATGACTTGTTTTAGGAAATCTTCAGCTTTCATTCCTTTTGCCTCTGGATCGCCAGTATCCAATTCAGCTTGTGTTACATCGTTACATAACAATGGATCTGCTGTAATTGTGTAAGCAATGTCATCCACAGCCATTTCATCACCTTGTGTTTTCCAAGATTCTTCTACTGGCGCAACTGTACATTTTGGATACCAACGTAATATTTTAGTTCCATCATTTAAAGGGAATACAACACCTACTGCGAACTTTGGATACGCCTTCGCCTTCGCTGTTTCAAAAGACACGCCTTTTTTACGTGTTTTAGCAAAGATTTTATCTTTCACTTCACGATTTAGACCAGCAAGATTAAAAGCTAATCCAAACGCTGTATTTTTGACAATGTTAATCATTTTTTTGTTAGATGCCCACTTTGTAAAATTAGTAGAAGTAGTGGAAATCGTTAAATCAGAAATATTCGTTTGTCTATAAACAATATCCTCATAAGTTGGTAGTGCACTAGAAGTTTCATTTCCCTTCATCAAGCACAGATATAAATCTTCAATCCCTACGGAGTATTGAATTTCTTTATTTTCAATTGTCATGTATATCATCCTCACATTCTATCCATTATTTTTTGTGCCATCCTATCGGCAATGTTGTCACTTTCTGCATCAAACGTATTTCGAGAAAAATGCAGACCTTTTACTCGCCCTTTTCCATTCGCTTTTTTATGCCCGTGTTCGGCTAAGTACCAATACCATGCTGCATCTTCAAATTCCACAGATACATGATCATTCTTTACAACAACTTTCAAGCTATTTTTTAAATGGACTCGCTTGTTCTTATCCGACATTTTCATTCGCTTTTTTAATTCTGCTGCAAAATACTTGGCTGCTTCCTCTAATACATCCAAACTTACTTTTGTATTCACCCGTAATAGCGTATGAATATCTTCTAAAGCTTCAGCAAAACCATTGTTATTTGAAGCCATTACTGGATACACCTCACATACGTTATAAACTGCGTGATAGTGTCGTCATTTTCGTCATAACCCATTCCATCAAATTGAGAATAAGACACACCTGCTTCATTAAAAACAACCTTTAACGGCTCGTAATCTTTTTCAGTTCCATTTGTGATAACTGCAATTTGATAAAGTGGCATATCTTTTAGAACCTTATTAGAAGCTCTTTTCTGTTGTTCATTCACAAACTCATACACAATATAAGGATACTTCGCCGTTGTAGGAGCTTCATCACGATATACAGGAAGGCCCGATTGCTTCATAAGCGTTCGTAATTGCTCAAAATTAATTTGCATAGGACAATGACACCTCCATCAATCGGTCTTCTTCACGCACATAAATACGCTCAATATCATAAATACGGCCACCAACTTTTACACGATAATCCTTTTGATTATTTTCAATGTCACGATCGATACGGACTTCAATTTTCTTTACAATTTCATTCGTATCTTTCGTTGTAAATTTATCAGTGGCTGTAACCCCAATATTATTATAACGAATGTTACGTTCTAACGGATATCCCATCACAACACGGTCATTTTCCGAATCAATGGTTTCTCCTAATTTAAGTAGCTCACCCATCCATTTGAGTTTATTCGTCTTTCTCTTCATCAGCATAAACCTCCTGGACAAACATCGGCGTTAAAGCATCAAGAGCTTGTTCTAATTCTTTTTCAGCAATCCTGTAATCATAGTAAATACCGGCGACCATAATAATTAAATACTCGGTCTGCTTGCCTGTCGCATTTCTTACATAAGTCTTTGCTTGATTGATATAAAAAGAGAGCATAGAATCATCCATGCCCTCTTCCCAATGAATATGCGATTTTAATTTCTCAGTTAAATCACCCATATTAAGCGCCCACACTAGTTATTTATAGCAATAGCATTCGATTTATCATCCGTTCCAATCCATGTTCCACCTGTTAATTTTCCAGCACCATCAACAGTTAAAGAAATAGATTTCACACCAACACCATTGGCACCGTTCGTTCCATTTTTTCCATCAGCGCCTTTCGCACCAGTATCACCTTTGTCTCCTTTCAGACCTGGGCTTCCCGTTTCGCCTTTATCTCCTTTAGGCCCTTGGACTCCTGCTACATCAATTAAATCTGCAAAATCTTGTTGCGTTGGCTTATATCCCGTCACAAATAATGCTTTGACTGCTTCTTTTGTTTTTCCCATCCTGGCATCCCTCCTATGAAAGTATCAAACTCTTCCCAATCACCGCTTCTCCAATTGGAAGCGGTTCATCAGGGTTTCGTCTGCGTTCCATCCTGCAAGATATATTTATAAACTGGCACTTCAAATGGGGAATGAATGAGTTGTGCATCAAGTAAGTTCCAAATACGGAAACCGACACGGTTTGTACGTGAGAATAACTCCACTAATTTTTGGACTTCGAGTGATCCAATGACATCTTGAATGTAGAATTTAGAAAAGTCACCAAAATAGAATACAGGTGTATCTGGTGAATCAGGCATGTCAATCGCATCTTCTTCCTCAACTGGGAAGCCTAATAACGTATAACCAATTCCTCCTTCCGCTTGATTAAACGGACGAAGTAATGGGAAACCGTCATCTGTTTTCATCGTTTCAATTTTTGTTAATGCTGCTGTATTTAATACCCATCGTGCTTTTTTACGAACTTCTTTC